>NZ_JBVIRI010000018.1:0-116699 GCF_055576225.1 Streptomyces sp. NPDC033845
CCGCGCCGCCCGCGCGGCCCGCGCCGCCCGCGCGGCCCGCGCCGCCCGCGCGGCCCGCGCCGCCCGCGCGGCCCGCGCCGCCCGCGCGGCCCGCGACGCCCGCGCCGCCCGCGCCGCCCGCGCCGCCCGCGACGCCCCCGCCGCCCGCGCCGCCCCAGCCGCCCGCGGCACCGCGCGCCGCCCGCGACGCACCGCGGCCCTCGGCCCGCCATACGGCGGGGCCGGGGGCCGCGGTGCGTCTGCGGGGCCGGGCGGATCGGTCAGGGCTGGACGCCCAGGATGCCCCGGAGCGGCTTGGGGAGCTCGTCGTTGCACTTGAGTTCGGCGGTCTGGGTGAGGGCGTCGTCGCGGCAGACGTAGAAGTCCTTGTAGACGATCTGCAGCGTGTACGAGCCGGCCGCGAACAGGATGGCCAGCGCGGCCGTCACCAGGCCGGCGATGGCCGCCGTCCGCTGCGGGCGGACGTAGGCGGCGGGCAGCGGGGTCGCCGGTGCGGCGGCCGGGCGGGTGCCGTCCGCGCCCGGCTTCGCCTCCTGCTTGCCGCGGAGTGCGCTGATGCCCCAGTACAGGGCGAGCGCGCCCAGCAGCAGTCCCATCGAGGGGATGCCGAACAGGCCGAAGAAGAAGCCCCACATGCCGGCCAGCAGCGCGTACCGGGCCCGGCGCTGGACCGGGTCCGTGGGGTCCCAGCGGGACGGGCGCTTGCCGTCGGGGCGGCGGTCGGTGTCGCCGCCGGTCGGGCGGGACGGGTCACCGCCGCCGGCCGGCTCCGCTCCGTCGCGCGGCTGCCAGGGCTGGTCGGGGCGCCCCTCCGGGGGAGCCGCGAACGGGTTGTCGTCGCCGTTCGGCGAGGACGGCGGGGTGGAGGACTGGCGGCGGTCCGGCATCGGGTGCGTTTCTTCCCCTGTGGTGTGTGGAGTCTGGTGGGCTGGCGCGGTGTGTGGTGGCGGTGCGTGGCGGGGTGGTGCTGGTGGTGGCTGGTGGGTGAATGCGTTGGTATGCCAGACGCTACCGCCCGGGGAGGGGACCGTCCCTCGGGGGCCGCCCGGTGTGCCGGTATCGTTGCAGGCGGTCGGTGGCTTCGTATGGTTCCCCGTATATCAGGGGCCCGGAGTTTCGTACGATCGCATAAGACGCACCCGTGAGAAAGGGCCCCCATGGCCGTCTCCCGCCTGGTCGTGCTGGTCTCCGGTTCCGGCACCAATCTCCAGGCCCTGCTTGATGCCATCGACGCCGACCCCGGGGGACCCGAAGGCTTCGGCGCGCGCGTCGTGGCCGTGGGTGCCGACCGGGACTCGATCGCCGGTCTGGAGCGGGCCGAGAAGGCGGGGATTCCCACCTTCGTGTGCCCGGTGCGGGACTACGCCACCCGGGCGGACTGGGACCGGGCGCTGACCGAGGCCACCGCCGCCCACGCACCGGACCTGGTGGTGTCCGCCGGGTTCATGAAGATCGTGGGCCCGGAGTTCATCGGCCGCTACGAGGGCCGGTTCGTCAACACCCACCCGGCGCTGCTGCCCGCCTTCCCCGGCGCGCACGGGGTCCGGGACGCCCTCGCCTACGGGGCGAAGGTCACCGGCTGCACCGTCCACTTCGTGGACGCCGGCGTGGACACCGGTCCGATCATCGCCCAGGGTGTGGTCGAGGTGACCGAGGAGGCCACTCCGGAAGGCGAAGCCGCTCTCCATGAGCGCATCAAGGAAGTCGAGCGCAGGCTGCTCGTCGATGTCGTGGGGCGTCTGGCCCGGCACGGCTACCGCATTGAGGGACGAAAGGTAACGATCCAGTGACCGCCGAAGTGACCGCCGAAGGTACGACGACGAAGCGGCCCATCCGCCGGGCGCTCATCAGCGTGTACGACAAGACCGGGCTGGAAGAGCTCGCGCGCGGGCTGCACGAGGCGGGCGTGGCGCTGGTCTCCACCGGTTCGACCGCCTCCAGGATCGCCGCGGCCGGGGTGCCCGTGACCAAGGTGGAGGAGCTCACCGGCTTCCCCGAGTGCCTGGACGGCCGGGTCAAGACCCTGCACCCGCGGGTGCACGCCGGGATCCTCGCGGACCTGCGGCTGGAGAGCCACCGCGAGCAGCTCGCCGAGCTCGGGGTCGAGCCCTTCGACCTGGTGGTCGTCAACCTGTACCCGTTCCGGGAGACCGTGGCCTCCGGCGCCACCCCCGACGAGTGCGTGGAGCAGATCGACATCGGCGGGCCCTCGATGGTCCGCGCCGCGGCGAAGAACCACCCGTCGGTGGCCGTGGTCACCAGCCCGGAGCGGTACGCCGACGTGCTCGCCGCGGCCGCCGGCGGCGGCTTCGAGCTGACCGCCCGCAAGCGGCTGGCCGCCGAGGCGTTCCAGCACACCGCCGCCTACGACGTGGCCGTGGCCTCCTGGTTCACGAATGCGTACGCGCCGGAGGCCGGCGAGGGCGAGGGCGCGGAGGGCGCGCTGCCCGAGTTCCTCGCGGGCGCCTGGGAGCGCAAGGCCGGCCTGCGGTACGGGGAGAACCCGCACCAGGCGGCCGCGCTGTACGTGGACGGGCAGCCGGGCGGGCTCGCCAACGCCGAGCAGCTGCACGGCAAGGAGATGTCCTTCAACAACTATGTGGACACCGAGGCCGCCCGCCGGGCCGCCTACGACCACGAAGAGCCCTGCGTGGCGATCATCAAGCACGCCAACCCGTGCGGGATCGCGGTCGGCGCGGACCTGGCCGAGGCGCACCGCAAGGCGCACGCCTGCGACCCGCTGTCCGCGTTCGGCGGGGTCATCGCGGTCAACCGCCCGGTGACGGTGGAGCTCGCCGAGCAGGTCGCCGAGATCTTCACCGAGGTCATCGCGGCCCCCGGCTACGAGGACGGGGCCGTGGAGGTCCTCGCCCGCAAGAAGAACATCCGGGTGCTGAAGGTCGACGGGACCCCGCACCAGCCGGGCGACCTCAAGCCGATCAGCGGCGGGGTGCTGCTCCAGCAGTCCGACCTGCTGCACGCCGAGGGCGACGACCCGGCGAACTGGACCCTGGCCACCGGCGAGGCCCTCACGGCGGCGGAGCTCGCCGAGCTCGCCTTCGCCTGGAAGGCCTGCCGGGCGGTCAAGTCCAACGCGATCCTGCTGGCCAAGGACGGTGCCTCGGTCGGCGTCGGCATGGGACAGGTGAACCGGGTGGACTCGGCGAAGCTCGCGGTCGAGCGGGCGGGCGCCGAGCGCGCCCGGGGCTCGTACGCGGCGTCCGACGCGTTCTTCCCGTTCCCCGACGGCCTGGAGATCCTGACCGCGGCCGGCATCAAGGCCGTCGTCCAGCCGGGCGGCTCGATGCGCGACGACCAGGTGATCGAGGCCGCGAAGGCGGCCGGCGTCACCATGTACCTCACCGGCACCCGCCACTTCTTCCACTGACGGGACCGGCCGCGCGGCACGGCGGCGCGGTACGGACGAGACGGCGGAGGCCGCCCCGGAGCGATCGGGGCGGCCTCCGCCGTCTGCGGGGCCGGGGGTTACGGGCGCTTGAAGTAGGCGCCCGCCGCGGCGTTGGCCAGGCCGGCGATGACCCAGATGCTCAGGCCGAGCGAGATCAGGTTGAGGATCAGCGGGAAGATCAGCGCGGCGGCCTCCCCGTGGGCGTCGGCCGAGGCGGCCAGGCTCGCCAGCATGCTGATGCCGGCGAACAGGGCCTGGATCGAGCCGAAGACGATGCCGGAGACCCGGACGCCGGTGCGGCCCTTGCTCAGCTTGGCGGCGGTCAGGATCGGCCACAGGGAGATCCCGATGAGGATCAGGCCGATCACGACCGCGACCCCGCCGGCGATGGCGCCGAAGTCCGAGGCGGAGGAGCTGGAGGAGTCCGCGGTCGCCGAGGCGAACACCGCGCCGAAGATCAGCGCGATGACCCCGCCGACCGCCGTCAGGCCGCCCTGGATGAAGAGGATGACGCGGGCGGCGACCACACTGCCGGGCATGGGGACATGTCCGCCCGGGTAGCCCGCGCCGGCGCCGGCCGGGTAGCCGGGGTAGCCCTGCGGGGCCTGCTGCGGGTAGCCGTAGCCGGCCGGTTGCGGATAGCCGTACTGGGGCTGGCCCTGCGGGGCGGCGGGCTGCTGCCCGTAGGGATTGTTCGGGTCGCCGAAGCTCATCTGGGGTGTTCCTCCGTGGGAGTGCGGGGACGCGCGGCTCGCGCGCGGAGGAAGGTCCAGCGTGCGGTCCGCCCCCCGGCACTGCCCGCGGCACTACTGCGGCCATCGTCGTGGCTGGTTCGAGCCGTTGTCCAGTCGCCCGGGGCGCACCGGGGTCACTCGTTGTGCAAGTGCAATGCGCTCCGCGTGCCGTGCGGGCGTCCCGCACCCGCCCGGCGCCCGCCGTACGCGGTCCGGCCGGATCCGCTGACTGGAACCGGGGCGGGTCCATCCGGAAGGATGGGGACATGACCGCCCAGATTCTCGACGGCAAGGCCACGGCAGCCGCGATCAAGTCCGAACTGACCACCCGCGTCGAGGCGCTCAAGGCCCGGGGCACCACCCCCGGCCTCGGCACCCTGCTGGTCGGTGACGATCCGGGCAGCCGCTGGTACGTCAACGGAAAGCACAAGGACTGCGCCGAGGTCGGCATCGAGTCGATCCGCCGCGAACTGCCCGCCACCGCCTCCCAGGAGGAGATCGAGGCGGTCGTCCGGGAGCTCAACGAGGACCCGTCCTGCACCGGCTACATCGTGCAACTCCCGCTCCCCAAGGGCATCGACACCAACCGGGTGCTGGAACTGATGGACCCGGCCAAGGACGCCGACGGCCTGCACCCGATGTCGCTGGGCCGGCTGGTCCTGAACGAGCCGGGCCCGCTGCCCTGCACCCCCTTCGGGATCGTCCAGCTGCTCCGCCACCACCAGGTGGAGATCAACGGCGCGCACGTGGTCGTGCTGGGCCGCGGCATCACGGTGGGCCGCTCCATCGGCCTGCTCCTCACCCGCAAGTCGGAGAACGCCACCGTCACCCTCTGCCACACCGGCACCCGGGACCTGTCCGGGCTGCTCCGGCAGGCCGACATCGTGGTGGCGGCGGCCGGTGTCCCGCACCTGGTGAAGCCGGAGGACGTCAAGCCGGGCGCCGCCGTGCTCGACGTCGGCGTCAGCCGCGACGAGAACGGCAAGATCGTCGGCGATGTGCACCCCGGTGTGGCCCAGGTGGCCGGCTGGATCTCGCCGAACCCGGGCGGGGTGGGCCCGATGACCCGCGCCCAGCTCCTCGTCAACGTGGTCGAGGCCGCCGAGCGGGCGACCAGTGCGGGCTGAGCAGGGCGGGCGGCGCCGTTCGCGGCGGTTCCCCCAGATCACCCGGGACACCGCCCGCCCCGAGGGCGGCGGCCGGGCGGCGCCCCCGGACGCGCCCGCGCCGGCCCGGCAGTGGCCGATGCTCAGCGTGCTCGCCGCGACCGCGGCCGGGCTGCTGTTCACCGCCTTCGGGCACCCGCGGATCGGCTGCCTGCTGATCGGCGCGGTGCTGGTGGCGGCCGCGGTGCTGCGGCAGATACTGCCCTCGGTGGGCATGCTGGCGGTCCGCTCCCGGTTCACCGACATGGTCACGTACGGCATCCTCGGCGGCGCCATCACCCTGCTCGCGCTGATGATGGAACCCGACTCGCTGCTGGAACTCCCCTGGCTGGAGAACAGCGTCCGGTTCTTCGTCCGCTAGCGGGCCCCCGGACGGGCAGGCCACGGGGCCGTTCCGCCTGCGAACCCCCGGCCCCGTGTGCGACGTGCCACACGGACCGGGGGATTGGGGCGTCCCGCGGTCGGATAGCCTGCGCACATGGGGCAGGGACGTCCCACCGCCAGCTGTCTAACGGAGAAGGCCATGACCCGCACTCCCGTGAATGTCACCGTCACCGGCGCCGCCGGCCAGATCGGTTACGCGCTGCTCTTCCGCATCGCGTCCGGCCACCTGCTCGGCGCTGACGTGCCGGTCAACCTGCGCCTCCTGGAGATCCCGCAGGGCCTCAAGGCCGCCGAGGGCACCGCCATGGAGCTCGACGACTGCGCCTTCCCGCTGCTGCGCGGCATCGAGATCACCGACGACGCCAACAAGGCGTTCGACGGTGCGAACGTCGCCCTGCTCGTCGGCGCCCGCCCCCGCACCAAGGGCATGGAGCGCGGCGACCTGCTCTCCGCGAACGGCGGCATCTTCAAGCCGCAGGGCAAGGCCATCAACGACAACGCCGCGGACGACATCCGTGTGCTGGTCGTCGGCAACCCGGCGAACACCAACGCGCTGATCGCCCAGGCCGCCGCCCCGGACGTACCGGCCGAGCGCTTCACCGCGATGACCCGGCTGGACCACAACCGCGCGATCTCGCAGCTGGCCGCCAAGACCGGTGCCGCCGTCTCCGACATCAAGCGCCTGACCATCTGGGGCAACCACTCGGCCACCCAGTACCCGGACGTCTTCCACGCGGAGATCGCCGGCAAGAACGCCGCCGAGGTCATCGGCGACCAGGCGTGGCTGGCCGACGAGTTCATCCCGACCGTCGCCAAGCGCGGTGCGGCGATCATCGAGGCCCGCGGCGCCTCCTCGGCCGCCTCGGCCGCCAACGCCGCCATCGACCACGTCCACACCTGGGTCAACGGCACCGCCGAGGGCGACTGGACCTCCATGGGCATCCCGTCGGACGGCTCCTACGGCGTCCCGGCCGGCCTGATCTCCTCGTTCCCGGTCGTCTGCAAGGACGGCAAGTACGAGATCGTCCAGGGCCTGGACATCAACGAGTTCTCCCGCGCCCGCATCGACGCCTCGGTGCAGGAGCTCTCCGAGGAGCGCGACGCGGTGCGCGAGCTCGGCCTCATCTGAGTCACCCGCTGAACCACGGGAGCGCCCCGGTCGGATCTCCGACCGGGGCGCTCCGGCGTCTTCCGGGGCTCAGTGCTGGAACATGCCCGGGGTGTAGTGGCCGGGGACCGAGCGGGTGGTCACCGCGAAGCGGTTCCAGGCGTTGATGGTCGCGATCACGGCGGTCAGCTGGGCCAGCTCGGCCGGCTCGAACTGCTTGGCCGCCCGGGCGTACACCTCGTCCGGGACGAATCCGTCGGTGAGCAGGGTGACGGCCTCGGTGAACTCGATCGCGGCCAGTTCCCGCTCGGTGTAGAAGTGCCGGGACTCCGCCCAGGCGGCGAGCTGCACGATCCGCTCGACCGTCTCGCCGGCCGCGACGGCGTCCTTGGTGTGCATGTCCAGGCAGAACGCGCAGTGGTTGAGCTGCGAGGCGCGGATCTTGACGAGTTCGACGAGGACCGGGTCCAGACCCTTCCGGGAGGCGATCTCCAGGGCGACCATCGCCTTGTAGACCTCGGGGGCGAGGGCGTGCCACTGCATGCGGGCGGGCTCTTCGGGGGCGTATTCGCTGTTCGGCATGGGTTCAACCTAGGTTGCCGACCGTCCGCCGGTATGGTCCATTTTCATGACGGATTCCTGGGCCAATCCGGCGGGGGCCGGACCGGCCGGACCCGGTTCCGGTGCCTTCGGCGCCGACCTGCACCTGGAGCTGTCCGCCGGCCGCGGGCTGCGGGCGGGTCTGGCGGCGGCGCTGCGGGAGGCCGTGCGCGGGGGCCGGCTGGCCCCGGGGGCCCGACTGCCGTCCTCCCGGACGCTGGCCGCCGATCTGGGGGTGGCCCGGAACACGGTCGCGGAGGCGTACGCCGAGCTGGTCGCCGAGGGCTGGCTCACCGCCCGGCAGGGCTCCGGCACCCGGGTGGCCCCGCGGGCCACCCCCCGGCCGGCCCCCACCGGACCGGTGGTCCGCCGGCCCACCCGGCAGGGCAGGGCCGCGTACAGCCTGCTGCCCGGCTCCCCCGACCTCGGCGGGTTCCCGCGCGCCGCCTGGCTGACGGCGGCCCGCCGGGCGCTGACCCGGGCGCCGAACGAGGCCTTCGGATACGGGGACCCGCGCGGCCGGGTCGAGCTCCGGGAGGCCCTGGCCGGCTATCTGGCACGGGCCCGCGGGGTGCACGCGGACCCCGAACGGATCGTGCTGTGCTCCGGGTTCGTGCACGGGCTGATGATGCTGGGCCGGGTGCTGCGGGCCCGCCGGGTCGCGGAGGTGGCGGTGGAGGCGTACAGCCTGGACGTCCACCGGGACCTGCTGACGGCCGAGGGGCTGCGGACCCGCCCGCTGCCCGTGGACGGCGCGGGCGCCCGCACCCCGGACCTGCGCGCCATGACGGCCGGCGCGGTGCTGCTGACCCCGGCGCACCAGTTCCCCACCGGGGCCGCGCTCACACCCGGCCGGCGGGCCGCGGTGGTCGACTGGGCGCGCGCCTCGGGCGGGCTGGTCCTGGAGGACGACTACGACGGGGAGTTCCGCTACGACCGCCAGCCGGTCGGTGCCCTCCAGGGCCTGGACCCGGAGCGGGTGGTCTATCTGGGCACGGCCAGCAAGTCCCTGGCCCCCGGGCTGCGGCTGGGCTGGATGGCGGTGCCGCCGGGCCTGCTGGACGAGGTGCTCGCGGCCCGCGGCTACACCGACTGGACGTGCAGCGCGCTGGACCAGCTGACCCTGGCACAGTTCATCACCTCGGGGGCGTACGACCGGCACGTGCGGGGAATGCGGCTGCGCTACCGGCGGCGCCGGGACCACCTGGTGGCGGCGGTGGGCGACCGGTTCCCGGTCACCGGGATCGCGGCCGGCCTGCACGCCGTGCTGGACCTGCCGCCCGGCACCGAACGCTCCGTCCTCCAGGCCGCGGCCTGGCACGGCCTGGCCCTGGACGGCCTGTCCGGCTTCCGCCACCCCGAGGCCGAACTCCCGCCCCGGGACGCCCTGGTCATCGGCTACGGCAGCCCGCCGGACAGCGCCTGGGCCCCCACCCTGGCGGCCCTGGCGGCGGCCCTCCCGTAGCGGGGGCGCGGGCGCGCGGGGGAGTCCTCAGACGGGCGGCCGGTGCTTGGCGCACTCGGCCCACACGGTCTTCCCGACGGTGCGGTCCGACACGCCCCAGGCCGTGCTCAGGGCGTCCACGAGCCGCATGCCGTGCCCGTGCTCCCGTTCATGGGGCGGCAGGACCCCGGGCAGCCGGTCCGCGCGGGCGTCGGAGACCTCCACCCGGAAGACCTCCCCCAGGTCGGCCACCCGGACCTCGAAGGTCCGGCCCGGAGCGCGACCGTGGGACACGGCGTTGGCCGCCAGCTCCGCGACCACGTGCGCGACCCGGTCGGAGTCCGGCCCGCCGAGCGGATGGCCCCAGCCGGCCAGTTCGAGCAGGGCCATGTGCCGGGCCAGCCGGGCCCCGCGCGGGGTGCTGCTGAACTGCCGGTGCCACTCCTGGTCGTAGGTGAAGGGGTTCGTTCCGGGCATGGGCCACTCCTGTCCGTAGTCGTTCCACTACCGAGTGGGTTCAGGGTGGCCGAGAACGGGGAATCCCTTCAACTGGGCAGTAATGAAGGAAGGGTTGGGGGCAGGGATGGTCAATCGCAAGGAACTGAAGCCGGAGAGCAGCCCGCGGGCGGCCTTCGGGGCGAGGGTCCGCAGGTTCCGGGAGCAGCGCGGCTGGAACCAGGAGGAGCTGGCCAGGAGGACGGAGTACTCCAGCCAGCACATCTCCGCCGTGGAAACCGCCCGCAAACCGCCGACCCTCCCGTTCGCACGCAAGCTGGACCAGCTGTTCGGCGTCGCCGGAACCGCCGACTCGTTCGAACGCGAATGGCGCGAACTGCGCCACGGCTCCCTGCTGGAGGGCTTCCCGGAGTACGTCGGCTACGAGGGCCGGGCGGTGGAGCTCCGCCTCTTCGAGGTGGGCATCATGCCGGGCCTGCTCCAGACGCCCGAGTACGCCAGGGTCCTGGCGGACAGTGCGGTGCGGCGCGGAGCCATCACGCCCGAGCAGGCGGACGAACGGGTCTCGCTCCTGGCGGAGCGCCAGGCGGCCCTGATGCGGCCCAAGCCGCCCATGGTGTTCGTGACCATGGACGAGAGCTGCATCCGGCGTCCCGTCGGCGGCGCCGCTGTGATGGATGCCCAGTTGGAGCGTCTGATCGAGTTCGCCGAGCTGCCGAACACCCTGCTCCAGGTGGCGCCTTACGCCATGGGTGAGCGGCGCACGTTCGACCTGCCGGTCAACCTCCTGACGCTCCCGGACCGGTCCGTAATCATCTATGCCGAGTCCCAGGCTCAGGGATACTTGGACCGCGAGAGCGCGTCCGTGCTTCCCATGCTGACGGCCTATCACCAGCTCCAGGCCGAGGCGCTGTCGCAGGCGGCATCCGTGGCCATGATCAGCCAGTTCCGAAAGGGCACCCCATGACGACCGAATCTCCCCGCTGGTTCAAGTCCTCCTACAGCAACAATGGCGGCAACTGCGTCGAGGTGGCCGCCAACCTCGTGGCCTCGCACGGGGTGGTGCCGGTCCGGGACTCCAAGGTGGCGGCCGGGCCCGTGCTCGGGTTCTCCGCGGTGGCGTTCAACCTGTTCGTGGACGGGGTCAAGGGCCGGCGGTAGGGGCTGTCGGTTCGGGTTCGCCGAAGCGGGAGAGGGCCAGGGCGCCGGAGACCGCTACGGCGAAGCCGAGAACGGCCAGCCAGGCCAGGCCGGGGCGGGTGCGGTCGCCCAGCCAGAGGACGCCGATCAGGGCCGGTCCGACGGTCTCGCCGAGCACCATGCCGGCCGTGGCCGTGGTGACCGAGCCGCGGGACAGGGCCGAGGTCAGCAGCAGGAACCCGGCCGCCCCGCCCAGCAGCAGGGCGTAGAACGCGGGGTCGGCCAGGGCCGACCAGGCGATGTCCTCGATCAGGCGGACGGCGACCTCCACCACCCCGAAGCCGGTGCCCGCCCCCAGGCCCAGCACCAGGGCCCGGGAGCGGTCCGGGAGCCGGCCCGCCGCCGCCCCGGCCAGCAGGACGGCCACTGCCACGCCCAGCAGGCCGTACGCCAGCGCGTCGCCGCCGCCCTCACGGCCCTCCGGGCCGGCGGCCAGGCCGAGCATCGCCAGGCCCGCGCACACCACGCCGACCGCGGCCCACTCGCCGCGGCTCAGCCGGACCCGCAGCAGCCGGGCGGCCACCACGGCCGTCACGGCCAGGCTGGCGGCCAGCGCGGCGCCCACCGCGTAGATCGGGATGTGCCGCAGGGCGATGATCTGGAGCACGAACCCGGCTCCGTCCAGGGCCAGACCGGCGAGATACCGCCACTGGCGCACCGCCCGCAGCAGCAGGGCCGCGTCCACCCCGGAACCGCCCGCCCCCGTGCCCTGACCGGCCGCCGCCCGGGCGGCGACCGCCTGGAGGACGGAGGCGGTACCGAAGCAGAGGGCCGCACCGAGCGCAGAAATCATCCCAATCAGCACAAACAGACTGTAGTGGAGGGGGGATCCGGCGGCCGGATTCCATACCCCGCACGCCCGGCCCTACTCTGTCGGCAGCACGCCACCGGCAGGGGGAGCACCCAGACATGGACAGCAGCACCGGCAGTAGCACCGGCAGCAGCGCCGGCAGCAGCACCGGCACCACCGAAGGCGCCCGCGAAGGCGCCGCCGCGACCGGTCCCGCCGGCATAGCCGCGACCGGCACCGCCACCGGCCGCGCCCGCCGCCGGATGCGCTCCGGCGGGGTCGCCCTCGGCGGCATGGGCCTGCTCGCGGCGACCCTGGTCGCCTGCGGCAGCAGCGACGAGCCGGACAAGCGCTGCGCCGACCGCAAGACCCTGAACCAGTACTCCATGGAGGAGTGCAAGAAGGGCGGCCGAGGCTCCTACTACTACGGCGGCTACACCTCCACCGGCGTCGCGGGAGCCAACGACAAGAAGGTGGCCGGCGGCAGCTTCGACAAGAGCGCCGTGCAGCGCGGCGGCTTCGGCGGCGGCAAGAGCTCCAGCGGCGGCTGACCGCCCCACGGGCCGTAACCGGAAGAGCAGGCACATGAAGCGGCACACCATCGAACCCCGGCCCGACTGGCAGCGGACCGTGGAGGAGCAGGGTCTGATCTATCCGCTGACCCGCTACCCGGATGACTCCCTGCGCCCCTACTGGGACGAGAGCGCCTACTACTCCTTCTCCCTCCCCGAGGTGGAGGCCCTGGAGGACGTGGTCGAGGAGCTGCACGCCATGTGCCTGGCCGCGGCGGCCCACATCGTGGAGCAGGACCGGTTCGCCGACCTCGGGATCACCGACCCCCGGCTCCGCGAGCGGATCCTCGACTCCTGGCGGCGGCGGGCCGAACAGCCCTCCCTCTACGGCCGGTTCGACCTGCGCTACGACGGCACCGGCCCGGCCAAGATGCTGGAGTACAACGCGGACACCCCCACCTCCCTGGTGGAGGCGGCCAGCCCGCAGTGGTTCTGGATGGAGGAGCGCTTCCCCGGCGCCGACCAGTGGAACTCGCTGCACGAGCGCCTGGTCGACGCCTGGCGCCGGCAGGCCGAACTGCTGCCGCCCGGTCCGCTGCACTTCGCGCACTCCGAGGCCGACGAGCTCGGCGAGGACCTGATGACGGTCGCCTACCTCCAGGAGACCGCCGAGCAGGCCGGCATCGAGACCCATGCGCTGGCCGTCGAGAAGATCGGCTGGGACCGGCTGTCGGGCCGCTTCGTGGACGAGAAGCTCCGCTTCATCCGCAGCTGCTTCAAGCTCTATCCCTGGGAGTGGATGGTCACCGACCCGTTCGCCCCCCAGGTCCTGGACACCCTGGACAACGGCGGCGGATCGGGCACCACCTGCTGGATCGAGCCGGTCTGGAAGATGCTGCTCTCCAACAAGGCGCTGCTCGCCGTCCTGTGGGAGCTGTTCCCCGAGCACCCCAACCTGCTCCCCGCCTACCTCGACGGCCCCCGGGAGCTCGCCGGGGACGGCGGGTACGTGGCCAAGCCGCTGCTGGGCCGCGAGGGCGCCGGGGTCACCGTCCACGAGCCGGGTCCGGACGGGCTGCCGTTCGTCCCGGAGGACGGGGAGCGGTACTGCTTCCAGGCGCTGGCCCCGCTGCCCGACTTCGACGGCAACCGGGTGGTGCTCGGCGCATGGGTCGTCGAGGAGGAGGCGGCGGGGCTCGGCATCCGGGAATCGGCGGGGCTGATCACGGACGAGTACGCCCGTTTCCTGCCCCACGTCATCCTCTAGCGGGACGGTCCCGCGGTCAGGCCGACAGGACCGCCCGCAGCTGGTCGAGGCCCCAGTCCAGGTCCTCCTTGGAGATCACCAGCGGCGGGGCGATCCGGATGGTCGAGCCGTGGGTGTCCTTCACCAGCACCCCGCGCTCCATCAGCCGCTCGGAGATCTGCCGCCCGGTGCCGTGTGCCGGGTCGATGTCCACGCCCGCCCACAGGCCGCGGCCGCGGACCGCGGTCACCGCGCCGCCGCCGACCAGCAGCCCCAGCTCCTGGTGCAGGTGGTCGCCGAGCTCGGTGGCCCGCTGCTGGTACTCGCCGGTGCGCAGCATCGCCACCACCTCCAGGGCCACCGCGCAGGCGAGGGGGTTCCCGCCGAAGGTGGAGCCGTGCTCGCCGGGGCGGAAGATCCCCAGCACGTCCCGGTCGGCGACCACCGCGGACACCGGGACCACCCCGCCGCCCAGGGCCTTCCCCAGGATGTAGACGTCGGGGACGACCTCCTCGTGGTCGAGGGCGAAGGTCTTCCCGGTGCGGCCCAGCCCGGACTGGATCTCGTCCGCCAGAAAGAGCACGTTCCGCTCCCGGGTGAGCTCCCGGACCCCCCGCAGATAGCCGGCCGGCGGGACCAGCACCCCGGCCTCGCCCTGGATCGGCTCCAGCAGCACCGCCACCGTGTTCTCGGTGACGGCCGCGGCCAGCGCGGTCAGGTCCCCGTACGGCACGATCTCGAAACCGGGGGTGTAGGGCCCGAAGTGGTCCCGGGCCTCGTGGTCGGTGGAGAAGGACACGATGGTGGTGGTCCGGCCGTGGAAGTTGTCCGCGGCGACCACGATCTTGGCGTGCCCGTCCGGGACCCCCTTCACCTGGTACCCCCACTTCCGAGCGGTCTTCACGGCGGTCTCGACCGCCTCCGCACCGGTGTTCATGGGGAGGACCATCTCCTTGCCGCACAGCGCGGCGAGTTCCGTGCAGAACTCGGCGAACCGGTCGTGGTGGAAGGCCCGCGAGGTGAGGGTCACCCGCTCCAGCTGCGCCTTCGCGGCGTCGATCAGCCGGCGGTTGCCGTGGCCGAAGTTGAGCGCGGAGTACCCGGCGAGCATGTCGAGGTACCGCTTGCCCTCGACATCGGTCATCCAGGCGCCCTCCGCCGTGCTCACGACCACCGGCAGCGGGTGGTAGTTGTGCGCGCTGTGCGCCTCGGCGGATCGGATGGCATCAGCAGTACTCGACACGGGGTCTCCGTTTCGTCCGTCCTGACCTGTGACGTGGGTGACGTCACTTTCTATCCTCGCTCTTCCCGGTGGACGGCGGAAGCGCCCCTGTGTCGGGCCCGCTAAGGTGTGCGGTACGCACGGCGACTGGCGTACGGGGAACCAACTCCGGGGGAGTCGTGCCGAACAGTCCGCACACAGGGCCGCTCGCCTGGGCCTCGCGGGGTACGAATCGACATCGACCCCGGAGGAGCCGCCATGACCGCGCGCCATCCCGCCCTGCTCGCCGCCGACCCCGAGCTCGCCGCCCTGGTGGCCGCCGAGGAACGCCTCCAGGCGGACACCCTGCGTCTGATCCCCAGTGAGAACTACGTCTCCGCCGCCGTGCTGGAGGCCTCCGGGACCGTCCTCCAGAACAAGTACAGCGAGGGCTACCCGGGCCGCCGCTACTACGAGGGCCAGCAGAACATCGACCGGATCGAGGCCCTGGCCGTCGAGCGGGCCAAGGGCCTCTTCGGCACCGACCACGCGAACGTCCAGCCCTACTCCGGGTCCCCGGCCAACCTCGCCGTCTACCTGGCCTTCGCACAACCCGGCGACACCGTGATGGGCATGGCGCTGCCGATGGGCGGCCACCTGACACACGGCTGGGGTGTCTCGGCCACCGGCTCCTGGTTCCGCGGGGTCCAGTACGGGGTGCGGCGGGACACCGGGCTGATCGACTACGACGCGGTCCGCGACCAGGCCCTCGCCGAACGCCCGAAGATCCTCTTCTGCGGGGGCACCGCCCTGCCCCGCACCATCGACTTCGAGGCCTTCGCCGCCATCGCCAAGGAGGCCGGCGCGGTGCTGGTCGCCGATGTGGCGCACATCGCCGGACTGATCGCGGGCGGCGCCCACCCCTCCCCGGTGCCGTACGCCGACGTGATCTCCACGACCACCCACAAGACCCTGCGCGGCCCGCGCGGCGCCATGCTGATGTGCCGGGCCGAGCACGCCAGGGCCATCGACAAGGCGGTGTTCCCGGGCCTCCAGGGCGGCCCCCACAACCAGACCACCGCCGGGATCGCGGTGGCCCTCCAGGAGGCCGCCCAGCCCTCCTTCACCGCCTACGCCCACCAGGTGGTGGCCAACGCCCGGGCGCTGGCCGAGGCCCTGCTGGCGGAGGGCTTCGACCTGGTGTCCGGCGGCACCGACAACCACCTCGTGCTGATCGACCTCACCGCCAAGGAGGTCCCCGGCAAGACCGCGGCCAAGGCCCTGGACCGGGCCGGGATCGTCGTCAACTACAACACCGTGCCCTTCGACACCCGCAAGCCCTTCGACCCGTCCGGGATCCGGATCGGCACCCCGGCCCTGACCTCCCGGGGGCTCACCGCCGAGCACATGCCGCAGGTCGCCCGGTGGATCGCGCGGGCCGTCGCCGCGGCCGCCGCCGGCCGGGAGGCCGAGCTGTCCGCCGTCGCCGCCGAGGTCTCCGCCCTCATGGCCGAGTACCCGGCCCCCGGCCTGCCGGTCGGCTAGCCCGCCCTCTCGGGTGCGGCGGCGGGGCCGGACCCCGCCGCCGCACCTGAGACAATGGGGACATGGCTTCTGACCGTCCTCGCGCGCTCTCCGGTATCCAGCCCACCTCCGGTTCGTTCCACCTCGGGAACTACCTCGGAGCCATCCGCCAGTACGTGGCCCTGCAGGAGACGCACGACGCCTTCTACATGGTGGTCGACCTGCACGCGATCACCATGCCGCAGGACCCGGCGGCGCTCCGGGAGAACACCCGGCTCTCCGCCGCCCAGCTGCTGGCCGCCGGCCTCGACCCGGAGCGGTGCACCCTCTTCGTCCAGAGCCACGTGCCCGAGCACGCGCAGCTCGGCTGGGTCATGAACTGCATCACCGGCTTCGGCGAGGCCAGCCGGATGACCCAGTTCAAGGACAAGTCCGCCAAGGGCGGGGTCAACAACGCCACCGTCGGCCTGTTCACCTACCCGATCCTCCAGGTCGCCGACATCCTGCTCTACCAGGCGAACGCCGTGCCGGTGGGCGAGGACCAGCGCCAGCACATCGAGCTGACCCGCGACCTCGCCGAGCGCTTCAACCAGCGGTTCGGCCCCACCTTCACGCTGCCCGCCGCGCACATCGTCAAGGAGGTCGCGAAGATCTACGACCTCCAGGACCCGGCGATCAAGATGTCGAAGTCGGCCTCCTCGCCCAAGGGCCTGGTCAACCTCCTCGACGAGCCGAAGGCCACCGAGAAGAAGATCAAGAGCGCGGTCACCGACACCGGCTCCGAGATCCGCTTCGACACCGAGAACAAGCCCGGCATCAGCAACCTGCTCACCATCTACTCCACCCTGACCGGCACCACCGTCCCGGTCCTGGAGGAGAAGTACCAGGGCAAGGGGTACGGCGCGCTGAAGACCGACCTGGCCGCCGTGATGGTCGATTTCGTCACACCCTTCAAGCAGCGCACCCAGGAGTACCTGGACGACCCGGCGGAGCTCGACGCCGTGCTGGCCAGGGGCGCGGCCAAGGCCCGCACGGTCGCCGCCGACACCCTCGCCCAGGCCTACGACCGGCTCGGATTCCTGCCCGCGCGGCACTGACCACCTCCGGCCCTGGCAGGAACGGGGGTGCTGGCCCCACACTGGGGACGGCACACCCGAACCACAGCCGTCACACAGAGACGACGACACACGAGGAGACATCCGTGGGGACCGTAACGCTCGGCGTTTCGATCGCGGTCCCGGAGCCGTACGGCAGCCAGCTCCAGCAGCGGCGGGCCGGCTTCGGGGACGCCGCCGCGCACGGCATCCCCACGCATGTCACCCTGGTCCCGCCCACCGAGGTGGCCGCGGACCGGCTCCCGGAGATCCGGGCCCACCTCGCCGAGGTCGCGGCGGCCTTCCGCCCCTTCCAGATGCGGCTGGCCGGCACCGGCACCTTCCGGCCGCTCTCCCCGGTCGTCTTCGTCAAGGTCGTCGAGGGCGGCCAGGGCTGCACCCGCCTCCAGAGCCAGGTCCGCGACCCCGACGGCCCGCTCCGCCGCGAGCTGGCCTTCCCGTACCACCCGCACGTCACCGTCGCCCACGGGATCTCCGAGGAGGCGATGGACCGGGCCTACGCCGGCCTGGCCGACTACGCCGCCGACTGGACCTGCGCCGGCTTCGCCCTCTACGAGCAGGGCTCCGACGGGGTCTGGCGCAAGCTCCGCGAGTACCCGTTCGGCACCGGCCCGACCGGGGTCCCGGCACAGCTCGGCTCCCCGGTCGACGAGCCCGCCGCACGCCGCCCCTGAGGGAGGGCGCGCAGCGCCAGGAAGAGGAGCCGGCGCAGGACCAGGACGTGCATCGGGCGAAAAGTCACAGTCGACGACCGTAGCGCCCGAAAGCGGCGATCCCGGCTATTTGCGAACCCTCAATTACGGTGGGCGCATGGACTGGCTGAAGAACCTCCCCGTCATCGGTCCGCTGCTGACCCGCCTGACGCTCACTCATCCGTGGCGCTCCTACGAACGTTTGGAGCGGGTGCACTGGAGCCGGCTGGCCGCCGCCATCACCTTCATCAGCTTCCTCGCCCTGTTCCCGCTGATCACCGTCGCCGCCGCGGTCGGCGCGGCGCTGCTCAGCCCCGACCAGCTGAAGAAGCTGGAGGACACGCTTGCCGAACAGGTCCCCGGGATCTCCGAGCAGCTCGACATCGGCGCCCTGGTCGCCAACGCGGCCACCATCGGCCTGGTGGCCGGCGCGATCCTGCTCTTCACCGGCATCGGCTGGGTCGGCTCCATGCGGGACTGCCTGCGCGCCGTCTGGGACAAGGACGACGAGGACGGCAACCCCTTCGTCCGCAAGGGCAAGGACGCCCTGGTCCTGCTCGGGCTCGGCGGCGCCGGACTGGCCTCCGCCGCCGCCTCCGTCCTCGGCGCCAGCGCGGTCGGCCGGGGCGCCCGCTGGCTGGGCGTCCCCGAGCACGGGGCCGGCGGGGTGCTGCTGCGCGCCGCCGCCTTCCTGGTCGGGGTGCTCGCCGCGTTCCTGCTGCTGCTCTACCTGCTCACCCTGCTGCCGGGGGTGCAGCCGCCCAGGCCCCGGCTGATCCAGGCCGCGCTGATCGGCGCGGCCGGGTTCGAACTGCTGAAACTGCTGCTCAGCGGCTATATGCGGGAGGTCGCGGCGAAGAGCATGTACGGGGCCTTCGGGGTGCCCATCGCCCTGCTGTTGTGGATCAACTTCACGGCGAAGCTGCTGCTCTACTGCGCCTCCTGGACGGCCACCGACAGCGAGCCGGAGCGCTCCCACCGGGGAGCCGCTCCGGCCGCGGAATTCACTCCTGGGGGCGACGGGCCGTCTGCCGGCCCCGGGCGCGGCGCGGCCACCGCCGGTTGACCAGGAAACCGCCGCCGGCCAGCAGCGCCAGCGCGCCGCCGGACACCGCCAGGGCGGTGCCGAACCCGCCGCCGGCCTCCTCGCCGGCCACCGCCCCGCCGTCCTTCGCGGGGGTCTCGTCGTGGGACTGGGCGGGGGAGCCGTGCGGGCCGGTGTCCGCGCTCTTGGGCGGTACCAGCTCGCCCACCGGCCGGACCTTGCCGGCCGCCGCGAAGCCCCAGTCGAACAGTTCCGCCGTCTCCTCGTAGACCGAGTTCAGCCCGCCGGTGCCCGGGTTCATCACGGTGACCAGCAGCTTGCGGTCCCCGCGCTGGGCGATGCCGGTGAAGGTGGAGCCGGCCATGCTGGTGGTGCCGTTCTTCACCCCGGCGATCCCCTTGTACGGGGCGATCCCGCCCGCGCCGGTCATCAGCCGGTTGGTGTTCTGGATCTCGAAGGTGTCGCGGGGCGCGCCGCCCTTCATCTCGCCGGGGAACTGGGCGACGGCGGTGCCCGCGTACTCCCGGAAGTCCTTCTTCTGCATCCCGGAGCGGGCGATCAGGGTCAGGTCGTAGGCGCTGGAGACCTGGCCGGGGGCGTCGTAGCCGTCCGGGGTCACCACATGGGTGTCCAGGGCCTGGAGCTCCTCGGCGTGCTCCTGCATGTCCTTGACGGTCTTGTCGATCCCGCCGTTCATGGCGGAGAGGACGTGCACGGCGTCGTTGCCGGAGCGCAGGAACACGCCCAGCCACAGGTCGTGGACCGAGTACTCCAGGCCCTCCTTGATGCCGACGGTGCTGGAGCCCGGGCCGACGCCCTCGGTCTCCTCGTAGCCGACCTTGTGGACCTTCTCCTTGGGCAGGGTCGGCAGCACGGTGTCCGCGAAGAGCATCTTCAGGGTGGAGGCCGGGGGCAGCCGCCAGTGCGCGTTGTACGAGGCGAGGACCTCGCCCGACTCGGCGTCCGCGACGATCCAGGAGCGCCCGCTCAGCCCGGTGGGCAGGGCGGGGGCGCCCGGCAGCAGGTTCACCTGGGTGCCGGGCTGGCCCAGCCGGGTGCCGCCGACGGTGGACATGTGCGCGGGCGGCGCGGGGGCCTTCGCCGGCGGTTTCCCGGGCGTCTTCGCCGGAGCCTTGGCGGGCGGCTTGGAGCCGGGCTTGGGGTCGTCGGCGTACGCGGGGGCCGCGAGCACGCCGGGGAGCAGCAGCGCGGCGGACATGACCATCAGTACGGTCTTCTTTGCAGACACGATGGTGAAATTACCTTCATTTTTTCGTACTGCACGCTCCGTTGGGCCAACAAGCCGCAACGACCGCCGGGACGGCCCACCCCGACGCGTCCGTCCTGGGGACGGAACGGATACTGGAGGCATGAAACTCGGCCGCGCCGCCTCCTGGTTCCTGCTCGCCTTCGGGGTCTGGAGCTGGTTCATCTGGGTGACCTTCGTTCGGAACCTGTGGAAGGACGGCAGCGGCCTGGCCTTCGACGACGCGGGCGATCCGACCGGGTACTTCTGGGTGCACCTGACGCTCGCGATCACGTCCTTTCTCCTGGGGACGGCCGTGGGGTGGATCGGGTTGCGCGGGGTCCGGGCGCTGCGGCGTGAATCACGTACGGGCGGTGCGTGATGGCGGTGCTGCTGTTCGTCCTGGTCGCCGCCGCCGTCCTGGCCCTGCTGGTGCTGGTGCACCGCTGGCTGTGGGTGCGGCTGGTCCGTGACACCACGGCGGCCGGTTCCGGCCTCCGCCGCGCGGGCACGGCCGCCGCCTGGACCCTGCCGCTGCTGTCCCTGGCCGCGCTGGTCGCCGGCCGGGCCGGCGCCCCCTTCTGGCTCCAGCAGACGGTGGCCTGGCCCGGCTACCTCTGGCTGGCCGTCCTCCTGTACCTCACCCTGGCCGTCCTGGTGACGGAACCCCTGCGCCTGCTCCTGCTCCGCCGCCGCTCCGAGCCGGCCGGCTCGGCCACCGGCGAAGCCCGGGCCCACGCCGGGGAGCCCCCCGCCGGGCGGGGTCCGGGGCCGCAGGCCCCGGTTCCGGGAAGGGGCGGGGAGGGGAAGGCCCCGCAGGGCCCGGCCCCGGCCGCCACCACCGCCGAGCCCGAGCCCGTGGCCAAGCCCGTGGCCGGGCCGACGCGGCGGGTGTTCGTGGCACGGGCGCTGGCCGGGGCGGCGGTCGCCGCCTCCGCAGGGACCGTCGGCTACGGGACGTACGGGGTGCTGCGCGGACCCCGGGTCAAGCGGGTCACCGTGCCGCTGGCCCGGCTGCCCCGGGCGGCCCACGGGTTCCGGATCGCCGTGGTCAGCGACGTGCACCTCGGGCCGGTCCTCGGCCGCGCCCACACCGAGCGGATCGTCGCGGCCGTCAACGGGACCCAGCCCGATCTGATCGCCGTGGTCGGCGACCTGGTCGACGGCTCGGTGGCGGACCTCGGCCGGGCCGCCGAACCCCTCGCCCGGCTGCGGGCCCGGCACGGGGCCTTCTTCGTCACCGGCAACCACGAGTACTTCTCCGGCGCCGAGCAGTGGGTGGACCACGTCCGCGAACTGGGCCTGCACCCCCTGGAGAACGCCCGCCGGGAGCTGCCGTACTTCGATCTCGCCGGGGTCAACGACATCGCGGGGGAGAGCGAGGGGCAGGGCCCGGACTTCGCCCGGGCGCTCGGCGACCGGGACCGCTCCCGGACCTCGGTGCTGCTCGCCCACCAGCCGGTGGTGATCCACGACGCGGTGAAGCACGGGGTCGACCTGCAACTATCCGGCCACACCCACGGCGGGCAGCTCTGGCCCGGCAACTACCTCGCCGAGCTCGCCAACCCCACCGTGGCCGGCCTGGAGCAGTACGGGGACACCCAGCTGTACGTGTCCCGGGGAGCCGGGGCGTGGGGCCCGCCGGTCCGGGTCGGGGCCCCGTCCGATATCACGCTGGTAGAACTCGCCTCATATCAGGCATAGACCTGACGAGTTGGTAGCGAAACGCCCTTCCGTCCCGGAATTTTCCGTGATTGGGTGACCGGTATTCGGACACATGAGGGGTGAGTGCAGGGTGCGGGCAGTCCGTTCCAAGGTCATCGTGGGCGGGCTGGTCCTCGCCGTCGCCGGGGTCGCGACCTGGCAGCTGCTGCCGGGCGGCGCGGAGAAGAACGACGCGATCCGGGTGGGGACCACCGACGTCGCCTCCTCGCTGGACCCCGCCGGGGCCTACGACGCCGGCTCCTGGGCGCTCTACAGCAACGTCTACCAGTCGCTGATGACCATCAAGGCGGGCTCCGAGCAGCCGGTCCCGGACGCCGCCTCCGCCTGCGGGTTCATCGGCCAGAAGCTCACCACCTACCAGTGCGAGCTGCGCCCCGGCGTGAAGTTCTCCAACGGCCGGGCGATCACCGCCGAGGACGTGAAGTTCTCCTTCGACCGGATCAAGAAGATCAAGTCGGACCAGGGCCCGGGGCCGCTGCTGAACACCCTCGCCTCGGTCAAGGCCGAGGGCCGGAAGGTCACCTTCAACCTGTCGACCCGGGACGCCACCTTCCCGTTCAAGATCGCCACCGGTGCGGGCTCGATCGTGGACCGGGAGAAGTACCCGGCCGACGCGCTCCGCGAGGGCGACGGACTGGACGGCTCCGGCCCGTACACCCTGAAGTCCTACAAGCCGGGCATCCAGGCCGAGCTGGTCCCCAACTCCGGCTACGCGGGCGAGGCCAAGCCCGCGCACGTGCCGGTCACCGTCCGGTACTACGACGGCTCGGAGGAGCTCAACGGGGCCTGGGAGACCCGCCAGGTGGACGTGGCCCACCGGGAGCTGCCGCCGGCCGTGCTGGCCGCCCTGAACCCTGGCATGGAGGACGTCCGCTACCAGGAGTCGGGCGGCACCGAGATCCGCAACATGGTCTTCAACGTCCGGCCGGGCACCCCCATGGCCGAGCCGGCCGCCCGCAAGGCGGTTGCCGCGCTGCTGGACCGCGGCAAGCTGTCCAGGGAGACGTACAGCGGGACCGTGGAGCCGCTGTACTCGCTGATCCCGCAGGGCGTCAGCGGCCACAGCACCCCGTTCTTCGACTCCTACCAGGAGCCCAGCGCGGCGGTCGCCAAGAAGCTCCTGAAGGACGCCGGGATCTCCACCCCGGTCTCCTTCAGCCTGGGCTTCAACATGCGCGGGGCGAACGTCGCCGAGGCCGCCGAGATCAAGCGGCAGCTGGAGTCCTCCGGCCTGTTCCGGGTGCGGACGGAGGCGGTGAAGGAGTGGCAGGACTTCCAGGAGGGCTACGCGGCCGCCAAGTACGACGTCTACAACATCGGCTGGATCGCGGACTTCCCGGACCCGGACAACTTCACCGCCCCGCTGGTCGGTGCCGGCTCCAGCATGAACAACGGCTTCTCCGACAAGGCCATCGACGGCCTGATCACCCGCACCCAGGCCTTCGGCAACCGGGCCGAGGCGGCCGGCGACTTCCGTGAGGCGCAGCGGCTGGTGGCCGAGCGGGTGCCGATGCTCCCGCTCTGGCAGAAGAAGGACTACGTGCTCTCCCGGGAGGCCGTCACCGGCATCCAGCACCTCTCCGACGGCACCGGGGTGTGGCGCCTCTGGGACCTCAACTGGCTCTGACCGGCGACTCCCGGGCCGTCTGGCCGGAGGGCCGGCCCTTGCGGGCGGCCGCCGTCTGGGCCATGCCCGGGAGGAAGTCCGTGAACAGTTCGTGGACCTCCTTCACCAGCGGGCGCAGCACCCGGAACCGGGCCAGCACGATCCCGCGGGTGGTGAGCTGCGCGCCGCGCTGGGCGAGCCTGCGGGTCCGCTCGCTGTTCTCCGAGCGGTCGAAGACCCAGTAGAGGACCAGTCCCATCTGGGACAGCCACATCAGCTCGGGCAGCTGGTCGGCGAGTTCGGCGGGAACCTTGGTCTTCGCCCCGGCCAGCACCTCGCGGTGCATGTCGATGGCCTGCTTGCGGGCCGGCTCGGACTCCGCGGAGAACGGGCTGAGCGGGCTCTCGGGGTCCGCCGCGTTCTTGAAGAACTGGGCGGCGAACTCGTGGTAGGGGGCGGCGATGTCCAGCCAGGCGGTCAGCACCCCGGCCAGCCGGGTCTGGAGATCGGTCTCCTGGTCCAGGATGGGCCGGACGGCCGCCTGGTGGGCGGCGCCGATCCGGTCGTAGAACCCCTGGACCAGGTGTTCCTTGGACTCGAAGTAGTAGTAGGCGTTGCCGACCGAGACGCCGGCCTCCTTGGCGATGGCCCGCATGGTCGTCTTGTCGTAACCGCGCTCCTGGAAGAGCCGGAGCGCGGTTTCGAGGATGAGCGTCCGGGTCTGCTCGCTCTTCGCGGCCTTGGGTTCCGTCACGGTTCCCGAGCCTATCCGGGAGCGGCGCAGTGCTCGTCACAGGCCGCCGGTTCCCCGGCGGCCGGGCCGTCCGGATGGTCCCGCCGGGTGGCCTGCCGCCAGGCGGCGGCGGCCAGCATGGTGGCCCGGGCGAACGGCCGCCCCGCCGGGGTGGCCAGCCAGTCGGCCTTGGGCCGGTGCTCGGCCAGGGCCCAGAGGCAGACGATGAACGCGTCGGTGCCGGTCCACACCTGCCCGGAGTCCCCGATCACGGTGATCTCGCGGAGGGTGGCCTCGTGGTCCAGCTCCGGGTACCGGCCGCGGGCCGCGAAGGACCCGGCCGGCAGCAGGCGCAGGGGCACCAGGACGCGCTGTCCCAGCAGCCAGTGCCGGATGTGCACGCAGAGCGGGCAGCCGGCGTCGTAGAGCACGGTCAGCCGGCGCACCGGCCGGGTCGGCGCGGGGGTCCCCGGCACGGCTCAGGCCCCGGCCGGCGCGGTCCAGCCCTGCGGGGCGACCGGCGGGGTCTGCTGGCGGTCCATCAGGCTCCGCCGGCGGATCCTGTTGAGCACCCAGACGTTGCCCAGGTGCATGACCCCGAGGACCAGCAGGACCACCCCGAGCTTGACCGAGAGGGCCTCGAAGAGCGACTGGGTGTCGTCGATGGTGTCGGCGGCCTTGAGGTAGAGCGCCACGAAGCCGAGGTTGACCAGGTAGAAGCCCACCACCAGCAGGTGGTTGACGGCGTCGGCGAGCTTCTCGTCCCCGTTCAGCACGCTGGAGATGAAGATCCGGCCGTTGCGGCTGAGGGTGCGGGCCACCCAGACGGTGAGGCCGACGCTGATGAGCAGATAGATGACGTACGCGACCACGGTGAAGGTCATGCCCCCGCCTCCTTGAACGTGTTCAAACCTTGGGCATGACTGACTGTAGGGCTGGTTTTGAACAAGTTCAAGCCCTGTTTTTGAACAAGTTCAGGCTCTTAGGGGCGGGGCTGCTGGGACGGGATCGGCGGCGGGGCGCCGGGGGTGGTGAGGCGGTCCAGCAGCTCGGCCCGGACCGCCTCCATCCGCGGGTCCACCCGGTAGAGGTCGTGCCGCTGCAACGGCACGAACACCGGCCGCGCGGCGTCCCGCGGCCGCGGACCGGACCCCCGCGGGGCCGCCGGGTCCACCCCGTCCGGCCACCGGGGCCGGTCCAGCCCGTGCCCGACCGCCCCGCTCAGCACGTCCGTGTCCCGCCGCACGTTCGCCCACCCGGCCAGCCCCTCCGGACCGCCCCGGCCGGCCGCGGCCGCCAGCTCCGCCACCGCCTCCGCCGTCACGTACGCCGGATAGTGCCGCCGGAAGAAGCTGGTCAGCGGACAGCCGGTGGTCAGCAGGGCGACCCGCGGCCGGTACCCGGGATCCGCCTGCCACAGCGCCAGCACCGAGATCATCGCCCCCATCGAATGCCCGTGCAGCAGCACCCGCGCCTCCGGCCGGCCGTCCAGCAGGGCCCTCAGCCGGTGCGTCGTCTCCGGGATGCCCCGGGCCGTCCAGGTGGCCGGGGTGAACGGGTGCCCGGAGCGCGGCCAGAACGCCCCGAAGGCCCACAGCATCCCGGTGTACCGCCGCGACTCGGCCCGCAGCACGATGGTCCGGGCCACCAGCAGCACCAGGATGATCAGCGCCACCAGCATGGAGGAGCCCAGCGATACCAGCAGCCGCAGCCCGTCCGCCATCAGTTCCTGGTACCGCGACGACAGGAAGTCGGGGTCGTCGTACGCCAGCGGCCCGAACACGATCAGCACCAGCAGGATCAGCCCGGCCACCGCCGCCAGCCCCCGCTCCAGACGGACCAGCAGCCGCGCCGGATCACCGGCCGCCGAGGCCCGGGCCCGCTCCAGCCGCAGCGCCTGCCGCCGCTCCTCGTGCGTCTCCCGCTCCGCCTCCGTACGCGGCCACGGCCGGGCCTGCCACCAGCGGTGGGCGGCCAGCAGCCCGAATCCCAGCACGGTCAGTACGACCGCCAGCACCGTGATCATCGGCAGGGCGGCCGCGTTGGCCTGGATCGCGTCGGGCAGCACGACCTCCTGCCGTACCGGGTCGGTGGTCAGCCAGTCCTGGTTCCACAGCAGCAGCGCCGTGGAACAGAGCCAGCCGCTGAAGCAGGCGACCACGCCCATCGCCACCCCGGCCAGCCCGCGCAGTGCCGGTCGGTCCGCCGGATCCCGCCGTACGAACACGCACAGCACGGCCATCACCACCAGCAGCAGCACCTGGCCCAGCAGCAGAACCGTGATCAGCCCCTCCGACCCGGGCAGCATCTCCCTGCGGCCGCGCTGCTCGCCCGAGGACGCGTAGTACA
Organism: Streptomyces sp. NPDC033845; assembly: GCF_055576225.1. NCBI lineage: Bacteria > Bacillati > Actinomycetota > Actinomycetes > Kitasatosporales > Streptomycetaceae > Streptomyces > Streptomyces sp. NPDC033845. Next base: position 26,286 of record NZ_JBVIRI010000018.1, read on the forward strand.
CCGCCGAACCCGCCAGGGCCAGCACGCAGACAGCCCCCACCACGCGCTCCCCGAGCCGGCCCGGCCACCACCAGGAGCCTCCCGCGATCAGCAGGGACCCCGCGCCGATCACACAGAACAGCAGCCGCCCCGTGCCGTGCCCGGCCCCGCCCCGGTACCCGGTCATCGACAGCAGCATGGCCAGGGTCAGCGTCCCGGCGCACAGATGGCGGGCCGCCAGACCGCGCGCCCGCCAGTTGTACTCCCAGAACAGCGGGGCGGTCAGCGGCCCCTGGGGCCGCCGCTCGTCCCGGCGCACCTCCTGCCAGGGGTCACCGCCCACCACGGCCGTCCGCCGCACCGACCGGTACTCCCCACGGCCGTCCCGGGCGCTGAAGGCCATCACCGCCAGCCCCACCACCGGCACCAGCGTGGCGAGCAGCATCCCGGTCGTGGTCCCGACCCTCCGTACCAAGTGGACCAGCGGGTTGCCCTCCTTGCACACCGCTGCGACCGGACCGTCGGGCCCGCACTGCCAGACCAGCTGGTCCATCGCCCCCTGGGCGAACACCGCGACCGCCAGCACCGTCAGCGACAGCCCCAACAACTGCGCCAGCCAGCGGTACAGCCCGGAGGCCACCCGCCGGTCCAGCCGGAACGGCTGCATCCAGGCGACCTGGTTGACCAGCAGGAAGGGCAGCAGGAACAGCCACAGCGCCCGGGTGGCCCCGCCGATCGTCAGCCGGGACCAGTCGTACACCTCCCGCACCACCCCCGGGCCGGGCTCCCGCTCCCCGGCCGTCCGGTAGGTCCCCGCCCGGTCGTCCCCGCTGACCAGCAGGATCCCGGAGGGCTGGAGCGCCTCCTGGCGGTCCAGCAGCCCCATCCCCGGCACGACCACCTCGACCGCGCCCGCCCACCGCGGCGTCCCCCGCTGCGGTCCCCGCTCCTGCCCCTGCGTCCGGCCCTGCGTCCGTGCCTGCCCCGCCCCTTGGTCCATCGGACCAGGCTGACAGGGCGTCCACGCCTGTGTCAGCCCTTGGTCGGAACCGGGGCGGCCGCGGGCCGGCTCAGCGCAGCAGGTCCAGCAGCAGCTTCGTGGTCTCGTCCGGACGCTCCAGGGCCGGCAGGTGCCCGGCCCAGGGGAGTTCGGTGTACGTGGCGTTCGGGAGCAGCCCGCCCAGCTCGCGGGAGACCGCCAGGAACCCGGGCAGGTCCAGCGCCCCGCCGACCACCGAGGCGGGCACCGTCACCGCCCCGAGGTCCACCTCCGGCTCGGGCAGCTCGAACTCCCCGCCCGCCGCGGCCGCCGCCAGGCCCCCGGCGAAGTTTCCCGCCTGCATCTCGGCGACCAGCTCCCGGGCCGCCGCGTCCGCCTCCGGGCCCAGCCAGGTGCGGATGTTCAGGGCCACCGCCCCGTCCAGGTCCCCGGCGTCCAGCAGGGCGTCCTCCTCCGCGCCGAAGGCCTTGACGTCCTCGGTGTACTGCTGCCCGGGCACGGCGGTGCAGAGCAGCACCAGCCGCTCGGTCCGCCCGGGGTGCAGTGCGGCGATCCGCAGGGCGACCCGGCCGCCGTAGGAGGCGCCGACGAAGGCCGCCCGCCCGATCCCGAGGGAGTCCAGCAGGGCCAGGACGTCGCCCTCGTCGGAGTAGGGGGCGGTGGCCGCCGGGGACTGCCCGCAGGTCCGGAAGTCCAGCCGGACCACCCGGTACCCGGCCGCGGCCAGCGGGCCCCGTTGGGCGTCCCACATCCGGCGGTCGCAGACGGAGGAGTGCAGCAGGACCACGGCGGGGCCGTCGGCCGGCCCGTCCACATCATGAGAAACGATCATCCGGTGATCATGCCGGTCAGATGCTCAGGGAGCGAGCGATATTCACCTGGTTCATGACCCAGGGGAAGACCATCGGGCCGGTCGCCGGGATCATCGCCGAGTGGTGCCGGCCGGCACTGCTGACCGTCACCTGCACGTATCCGACGGTGACCCGCTCCTTCATCATCAGGAACAGCAGGCCGATCAGGCAGAACAGCGCGAACACGATGGCCAGCACGATGGCGTGGGCCGGGATCTTCTCCTCGGTCCGGGAGAAGTCCACGGCGTTCCAGACCGCTCCCTTGAGGGGCATCGGCCCGGACGGGGTGATGATCTGGTCGCCGACGATGCTGATGTCCGCGAGCTGGAAGCCGGCGCCCCCGCCGAACCCCGGCGGGGGCGGCACCGCCGGATAGGGCCCCGGATAGGCCTGCGGGTGCGCCTGCGGCTGCGGGTGGGCGGCGTAGGGCCGCGGCTCCGGATACGGCTGCGGATATCCGTAACTGGGGTTCCCGGGGCCCCACTTGTAGGCGTCCTGTCCGGGACCGTCCGCGTACGGATTCGGCTGCTGCTCGCTCATACCGTCGATCCTACGGGCGGCGGACGCACCGCGACCCCGCCCCGGATCGAACTCCGGGACGGGGTCGGGTGCTTCCGCGGACCGCTGGCCGCGGGGAGGGTCAGAAGCGGCGCGTGATCAGGGCGCGCTTGACTTCCTGGATGGCCTTGGTGACCTCGATGCCGCGCGGGCAGGCGTCGGTGCAGTTGAACGTGGTGCGGCAGCGCCACACGCCGTCCTTGTCGTTCAGGATCTCCAGCCGCTGCTCACCGGCCTCGTCGCGCGAGTCGAAGATGAAGCGGTGCGCGTTGACGATCGCCGCCGGGCCGAAGTACTGCCCGTCGTTCCAGAACACCGGGCACGAGGAGGTGCACGCGGCGCACAGGATGCACTTGGTGGTGTCGTCGAAGCGCTCGCGGTCCTCGGCGGACTGCAGGCGCTCGCGGGTCGGCTCGTTGCCCTTGGTGACCAGGAACGGCATGACGTCCCGGTACGCCTGGAAGAAGGGCTCCATGTCGACGATGAGGTCCTTCATCACCGTGAGGCCCTTGATGGCCTCGACGGTGATGGGCTTCTCCGGGTTGATGTCCTTGATCAGCGTCTTGCAGGCGAGCCTGTTCTTGCCGTTGATCCGCATCGCGTCGGAGCCGCAGATGCCGTGCGCGCACGACCGGCGGAAGGTCAGCGTGCCGTCCAGGTCCCACTTGATCTTGTGGAGACCGTCGAGCACGCGCTCCTTCGGGTCGATCTCGATCTGGAAGTCCTGCCACTCCGACTGGTCCGAGACCTCGGGGTTGAAGCGGCGGATCCGGAAGGTGACGGTGATGAACGGGGAGGCCGCGGCCGCCGCCTCCATCTCGTCCGTCTTCGACAGGGTCGGGGTTGCCATCAGTACTTACGCTCCATCGGCTGGTAGCGGGTCGTGACGACCGGCTTGTAGTCGAGCCGGACCGAGTCCGAGCCGTCGGCCCCGACCTCGCGGTACGCCATGGTGTGGCGCATGAAGTTGACGTCGTCGCGGTTGGGGTAGTCCTCGCGGTAGTGACCGCCGCGGGACTCCTTGCGGGCCAGCGCCGACACCGCCATGACCTCGGCCAGGTCGAGCAGGTTGCCCAGCTCGATGGCCTCCAGCAGGTCGGTGTTGAACCGCTTGCCCTTGTCCTGCACGGCCACGTTCTTGTAGCGCTCGCGCAGTTCCGCGATCTTCTCGACCGCCGTCTTGATGGTCTGCTCGGTGCGGAACACCATGACGTTGGCGTCCATGGTCTCCTGCAGCTCCAGCCGCAGGTCGGCCACCCGCTCGTTGCCGGTGGACTCGCGGAGCCGCTCGACCTGGTCGACCACCAGCTGGGCCGGGTTCTCCGGCAGCTCGACGTAGTCGTTCTCGGCCGCGTACCGGGCGGCCGCGATGCCGGAGCGCTTGCCGAACACGTTGATGTCCAGCAGCGAGTTGGTGCCCAGGCGGTTGGCGCCGTGCACCGACACGCAGGCGACCTCGCCGGCCGCGTACAGGCCCGGGACGACGGTGGTGTTGTCGCTGAGGACCTCACCCTCGACGTTGGTCGGGATGCCGCCCATGGCGTAGTGCGCGGTGGGCTGGATCGGGATCGGGTCGGTGTACGGCTCGATGCCCAGGTAGGTGCGCGCGAACTCGGTGATGTCCGGCAGCTTGGCGTCCAGCTGCTCCGGCGGCAGGTGGGTCAGGTCCAGGTACACGTGGTCCCCGGCCGGACCGCAGCCGCGGCCCTCGCGGATCTCGGTGTAGATGGAGCGCGAGACCACGTCACGGGACGCGAGGTCCTTCATGACCGGCGCGTACTTCTCCATGAAGCGCTCGCCGTCCTTGTTGCGGAGGATGCCGCCCTCACCGCGGGCGCCCTCCGTCAGCAGGATGCCCATGCGCCAGATGCCCGTCGGGTGGAACTGGAAGAACTCCATGTCCTCCAGCGGCAGCCCGCGCCGGTAGCAGGCCGCCTGGCCGTCACCGGTGAGGGTGTGCGCGTTGGAGGTCACCTTGAAGAACTTGCCGGTGCCGCCGGAGGCGTAGATCACGGACTTCGCCTGGAAGACGTGGATCTCGCCGGTGGCCAGCTCGTACGCGACGACGCCGGCGGAGTGCTTGACCCCGTCGACCTCGGTGATCAGCTGGTCCAGGACGTAGAACTCGTTGAAGAACTCCACGCCCTCCTTGACGCAGTTCTGGTACAGCGTCTGGAGGATCATGTGGCCGGTGCGGTCCGCGGCGTAGCAGGACCGGCGGACCGGGGCCTCGCCGTGGGCGCGGCTGTGGCCGCCGAAGCGGCGCTGGTCGATGGTGCCGTCCGGGGTGCGGTTGAACGGCAGGCCCATCTTCTCCAGGTCGAGGACGGCGTCGATGGCCTCCTTCGCCAGGATCTCGGCGGCGTCCTGGTCGACCAGGTAGTCACCGCCCTTGACCGTGTCGAAGGTGTGCCACTCCCAGTTGTCCTCCTCCACGTTGGCCAGCGCGGCGGCCATGCCGCCCTGCGCGGCGCCCGTGTGGGAGCGGGTGGGGTACAGCTTCGTCAGCACGGCGGTGCGGCTGCGCTTCGTCGCCTCGATGGCGGCGCGCATGCCGGCGCCGCCGGCGCCGACGATGACGGTGTCGTACTTGTGGATCTTCATGAGATTGGTCGCCTCAGCCCCGTTGCCTAGCGGATGTTCGGGTCGAAGGTGAAGATCACCAGCGTGCCCAGAAGGATGGTGAACACCGTGGCGGTGTAGAGCAGGCCCTTCAGCCACAGCCGCGTGTTGGCGCGCTCCGCGTAGTCGTTGATGACGGTACGCAGGCCGTTCGAGCCGTGCAGCATGGCCAGCCACAGCATCAGCAGGTCCCAGCCCTGCCAGAACGGCGAGGCCCAGCGGCCGGCCACGAAGGCGAAGCCGACCTTGGACACGCCGCCGTCCAGCACCAGCTGGATGATCAGGTGGCCGATGACGAGGACGACCAGCACGATGCCCGAGAGGCGCATGAAGAGCCACGCGGCCATCTCGAAGTTGCCGCGGGTCGACTTCGGCGTCTTGGAGGTGCGCTTGCGCGGCGCCTCGATGTACGGGGCGGGGTTGTCGACGTCGTAGAGGGCGACACCCTCCACCTCGCCGATGCCCGGTGCGGAAGACGTGTCAGAGGACATGCGCGTCACTTCCCGAACAGTTCTTCGGCGGCGTGACCCAGGACGGGGAACACGGAGTAGGCCATGGTCACGGCCCAGATGCCCACGACGGTCCAGAGCATCTGCTTCTGGTAGCGCGGGCCCTTGGACCAGAAGTCCACGGCGATGACACGGAGACCGTTGAGCGCGTGGAAGATGATGGCGGCCACGAGGCCGTACTCCAGCAGCGCGACGATCGGAGTCTTGTAGGTAGCCACGACATCGTCGTACGCCTCGGGGGAGACGCGGACGAGAGCGGTGTCGAGGACGTGTACGAACAGGAAGAAGAAGATGAGGACGCCGGTGACTCGATGAGCCACCCAGGACCACATTCCTTCCCGGCCGCGGTACAACGTTCCAGCCGGCACGGAAAACCCTCCGGAAGCGGGGCGGGGGCCAGCCGGCTTCGTTGTCGGTCGGGCCCGGCCGGGTACGGTCCTCCGGCCCCGGACATCGTAGCGACGACTTGTCGGTTCCTTCGCGCGGGGGCCATCGGTGTGATCAAACAGGCACGGACGGGCTATCCCACAAGGGCGAACAGGGTGATTCCGGGCCCATCGTTTCCAGTGCTCCCGGCATTTCGGTCAGCGCCGCCAGCCGGGCCCGGGCGAGTCGCCGGAGTTCGTCCGCGGAGACGGCCCGCTCCTCGTCCCCCTCGTGGCCCATCCGGCGCCGGATCCCGGCCAGCACCTGGTCCGGGTGCTCCTCCACCGGGTGCTCCTCCAGGCAGATCACGAAGGCGTGCCCGAACCTGAGCTCGTACGCGGACAGGGCCGCCTCCAGGGCCAGCCGGGCCGCGTACGGCGCGCCCTCGTGCAGCTCCGCCGAGTACTCGGCGCCCAGCGCCTCCGTCAGATCGGCCTGGGACATGTCGTACGAGGCCTCGTCCGCGGCGGCCAGCAGCGCGCCCAGGTCCGGGTAGGGCCGGTGCGCCGCCAGCCGGTGGGCCCAGCGGCGGCTGCCGCAGCAGAGCAGCAGCATCCGCTCCGCGGACCCGGCGGGCGCCGCGTTGAACCGGGCGAGCGCGCTGCCGCGGACCTGGGCCGGGAGGTGGCTGGACAGCGGGGGGCTCCTCGGGACGTGTCGGGGTGTGCCGCAACGCTATCGACGCGGAGGCGGGTGCGCGGCCCGCGACGGGGGGATTTCACCCGGATGAGATCGGACGGCGGGCGCGGCGGCCGGCCGGCGGGGGGCCGGGGGAGCGGCGGAGGAGGCGACCGGGACCGCCACCCCCCACAGGAGAGGCCCCGGTCGCGCTCCGACACGGGCTCGTGCGACAAGCCCGTACCCCTGTCAGCGTCCCGAGTGCGTTTTGTGTCACACCTCGCTGCGCGCATGGATGGTTGCCCGTTGTACAACTCGTGGACGTAGGTCCTTCGACGCCGTAACGTGCTGATTTGCGCAGGACGTACAGGACAGTGAACGGGTTGGGGACTTTGCTGGGGGACGACGCGGAGCTGACCGCCGCGGTGCTCGCGGCACAGCACGGCGACGAGAGCGCGTTCCGTACTGTGTACCGCGCCGTGCACCCGCGCCTGCTCGGATACGTACGGACGCTCGTCGGCGACGGCGACGCCGAGGACGTCACCTCCGAGGCCTGGCTGCAGATAGCCCGAGACCTGGACTCCTTCGCCGGTGACGCCGACCGCTTCCGCGGCTGGACCGCCCGGATCGCCCGCAACCGGGCCCTGGACCACATGCGGATGCGCGGCCGCCGCCCGGCCATCGGCGGGGACGAGAGCGAGCTCACCGGACACGCCGCCGACTGCGACACCGCGGGCGAGGCCATGGAGGCGCTCGCCACCGGACGCACCATGGCCCTCATAGCCCAGCTCCCGCAGGACCAGGCCGAGGCCGTGGTGCTGCGGGTGGTGGTCGGACTGGACGCCAAGAGCGCCGCCGAGGCCCTCGGCAAGCGCCCCGGAGCCGTCCGCACCGCCGCCCACCGTGGCTTGAAACGATTGGCGGAACTGATCGGGGACGAGCCCGGAACGGACTCGGGAACGGAGCCCGGACCGGAAGTCGGGGATAATGCCGGAGGCCGCCCCGGGGGACCCGGCGGCCCCCCAGGTCCGCGCGATCTGGACGCCGTACCGGCGCAGCGCGCACCCGGCGGTGAACTCGTAAGGCAAACCGGTGTGACGCAATCACGTTGGCGGACGCAGAAGGACATGTGATGGCCGACGATCGCACCAGATGGCTGGAGAGAGCCGTAGCGGAGAAACTGCTGCGCGGCGAACCGGTCGGACCGGTGGCCGATCGAACGGCCCGGGAGCAGGTGGCCCGGCTGCGCCGGGCGCTGGAGGAACTGGTCCCGCCCAGCACCCCGCCCGGCCGCGAGGCCCGGGGCGAGAACGCCGCGCTGGCCGCCTTCCGGGCCGCCCGGCTCCCCGCGGACCCCCATGCGGAACCCGAACCGGAACCCGGCCCCGGCGGCCCCGGCCGTACCGAGCCGCTGGTCTCGCTCGCCGCACCCGCGGGCTCCCCGGACCGCGCCCCCGCACCGTCGCCGCCGAACCGCTCCTTCCGGCTGGGCCTGGCCGCCGCACTGGCGAGCGTGGCCGTCGGCGGGGTGGCCGCCGCGGCCGGCACCGGACTCCTGGACCGCGCGCTCCATCCCACCGCATCCCCCCGGCCTGCGGTTTCGCTCACCGTCGGGCCGCTCCCCAGCGGTCCCCCGGAGGAGGCCGGCGGCACCGCCGCGCCCGGACTCACCCCGGACGGCCGCCTCCTGAGGTCCGGCGGACCGGACCGCGGCGACGGCACGGACCGGACCGGCGACCCCGAGGGCACCGGTCCCACCGGCACGCCGACGGACGGTTCCGGGGATCCCGGCGGCACCGGGGACACCGGCCGGCACCGCGGCGGCGAGACCCCCGCCGGAGAACGGAAGCCGGACCCCACCGCCACCGGGAGCACCACCAGGGAGCGCGACCGGGACCGCGGGATCCGGATCGCGGACCTCTGCCGGGACCTCCGGGCCGGCCGGCTGGACACCGACCGCCGGGTCCTGCTGAGCCGGGCCGCCAAGGGTGCCGAGCGGATGGCCCGGTTCTGCGACCGGCTGCTGGACGGCGGTTCCGACGGGGACCGGGAGGGCGGCCGGGGCACCGACGGCTCCGGTCCGGGCTCCCGCACGGACGACTCCACCGGCCCCGGCGGCGACATCATGAAGCTCCCGCCCGGCACGGTCCGCCCGCCCCAGGCGCCCCCGGCCCAGGGCCCCGTCCCGGCCCCCGAGCTCAGCCGGAAACCGGCGGACCGGACCGGTGGCGCCGACCGTCCGGAGCGCAGGGAAAGGGCCGGGGACACCCGGCTGTAACACTTCTCGAACCCTTGGCGCAGTACATATTGAGCCGACTGGTCATCGGCCGCGCATGAGCCGGGGTTCCCCCCGTACCTCTGGGCTCTGCGCATCCGGCGCGGGCGGGGCACGTTCCCCCGGCCCTGCCCGCGCCCCCTACGTCCCCGCCGGGCTCCGGCTCACCGGTCCGGGCTCACCAGTAGACGACGACCTTGTCGCCGACCTTCACCTGGTCGAACAGGGCGGACAGCTTGGCCTTGTCCCGGACGTTCGCGCAGCCGTGCGAGGCGCCGTTGTAGCCGCGGGCCGCGAAGTCGGCCGAGTAGTGCACCGCCTGGCCGCCGCTGAAGAACATCGCGTAGGGCATCGGGGTGTGGTAGATCGTCGAGGTCCACTCCCGCTCCTTGCGGTCCACGGCGAACAGGCCCTCGCGGGTCGGGGTGTTCTCGGAGCCGAACCGGACGTCCATGGAGGAGACCACCTTGCCGTCGATCATCCAGGCCAGGGTGCGGCTCTCCTTGCTGATGCACATCACCCGCCCGGTCAGGCAGCGCGGGTCCGGGGCGGCCAGCTCGTTGGTGGTGGGCGGGCGCAGCTCGTCGGTGGTGGGCTTGCGGCTGGCGTCCTGGATCTGCTGCCAGGTGGCCTTGTCCACCCCGCCGGTGACCTCCAGCCCGTGCCCGCGCTGGAAGGCCTTCACCGCGGCCGTGGTCTTGCTCCCGTAGAAGGCGGTGGGCGCGGTCTTCAGCAGCTTGAGCTGCCGCAGCCGGGCCTGGAGCTCGCGGACCTTCTCGCTCTCGTCGCCGTTGGCCATCACATAGGAGACCGACGGGGTGGCGGAGGCGGAGGGCGAGCCCGATGCGGAGGGCGAAGCGGACTCCGTCGCGGAGGGCGAGGCCGAGGAGCCGCCGGGCTTGTCGTCCTGTGAGGGGGTGGCCGCCGGGCTGCCGCCGCCGGCGGCGGACGGGCCCAGGGCGGCCGGTGCCGCGGGCTTCGGGGCCTGCGGCCCGCAGGCCGTCGCCCCGGCGGCGAGCACCACGGCGGTGGCCGCTCCCAGTGTGCGGATGATGATTCTGCTGCGCTGCATTTCTTCGTCCCCCGTGTGTGTCCGCGGCTTCTGCCAGAACGATGCGCCGGGAGCGCGCGAGGTTGCGGGCGACCACGCGTTGTTGCGGCTTTGTGACCGAGGGCGTTCTTCCGGAGGGGTCTGTTCCAGCTGGTGAAACAGCTGGCGTGACAGGTGCGTCATGCGGGACACTCCTGCACATGCTGGGTGTCCACGACCTTCCGACGTATGTCGCCGCCCTGGTGCTGATCATTCTGCTGCCCGGGCCGAACTCGCTGTACGTGCTGTCCGTCGCCGCCCGGCGCGGGGTACGGGACGGCTACACCGCGGCCGCCGGGGTGTTCACCGGCGACGCCGTGCTGATGCTGCTGACCGCGGTCGGTGCCGGGGCGCTGCTCCAGGCCAGCCCGGTGCTGTTCGGGATCGTGAAGTTCGTCGGTGCGGGCTATCTGGGCTGGATGGCCTTCGGCCTGATGCGGGCGGCCCTGGCCATGTGGCGGGACCGCCGGGACGGGCGGGAGGAGCCGCCGGCCGGCCTCGCCACGGAGTCCGCCGCCGCGACCGCAGCCTCGACGGCCGGGGGGTCCGCCGCCGCGACCGCCACCCCGGCCGGGGAGCGTCCGTACCGCCGGGCGCTGGTGGTCAGTCTGCTGAACCCGAAGGCGATCCTGTTCCTGCTGTCCTTCTTCGTGCAGTTCGTGGACCCCGGGTACGCCTATCCGGCGCTGTCCTTCCTGCTGCTCGGCACGCTGATGCAGCTGGGCAGCTTCCTGTACCTGAGCACCCTGATATTCACCGGCACCCGGCTGTCGGCCGCCTTCCGGCGGCGCAGGCGGCTCTCCGCCGGAGCCACCTCCGCCGCCGGGGTCGTCTTCCTCGGCTTCGCGGCCAAGCTCGCCGTCAGCTGACCGGCGGCCGGCCGGCCCTCCGCTCCAGCGCGCGCCGCAGCTTCGGGGTGAACGGCCGCTCCACCAGCCGGTGGATCAGCCAGGCCAGCCCCAGCATGAGGGCGAGGACGGCCGCCAGCGTGGCGGAGGGCGGCAGGCCGGCCTTGCGGTGGAGGAAGCCGATGGCCACCCAGCCCAGGTGTTCGTGCACCAGGTAGAAGGGGTAGGTCAGCGCTCCGGCCACGGTCAGCCAGCGCCAGTCGATCCGGTTGAACAGGCCGACGGCGACCAGGGCGACCAGGGCGAAGGCCACCGTGACGATCAGGATGATCACCCAGGACTCGCGGTAGGAGAAGAACTTCGGGTTCGGCGCGTGCCACAGGCCCTGGACCGCGTAGTGCTGGCCCGTCAGCCAGCCGAGGACGGCGATGCCCCAGCCCAGTCCGTCCCGCCGGTCGCGGTGGACCAGGTAGAGGCCCATGCCGCCGATGAAGAACGGGGCGTACTCGGGCATCAGCACCATGCTGAGGAAGCCCTCCCCCGAGGGGTCCGAGGCGTCCGCGACCACCGCGGCCACCGCCCAGACCGCGGCGAACACCAGGGTCCGCCGCCGGCCTCCGCCGGGCAGGATCACGAACAGCGCGAACAGCACGTAGAACCGCAGCTCGACCCAGAGGGTCCAGCAGACACCGAGCACCCGGTCCGCGCCCATGGGCTGCTGGAGCATGGTCAGGTTGGCCAGGAAGTCGCTCGGCGAGACGGTCCGGTAGGCCACCATAGGCAGCGCGAACACGGCCGTGACCAGCAGGATCGCCACCCAGTAGGCGGGGTAGAGCCGGGCCACCCGGGAGGCCAGGAAGGACCGCAGCGGCCGCCCCCAGGCGCTCATCGAGATCACGAACCCGCTGATCACGAAGAAGAACTGGACGCCCAGCGGGCCGTACGCGAACCACTGCGCGAGTCCGGGGAACAGCTCGCGGGGGGAGTCGCCCCAGGCCTTGGAGACGTCCCCGTCCCGGCCCCCGAAGTGGTACAGCGCGACCATCAGCGCCGCGAGCATGCGCAGCCCGTCCAGGGCGTGCAGCCGGACGCGCGGCGGGCCCGCGGCGGCCTCGGCGCGCCGCCGCCCTCCCGGACGAGGGGCCCCCAGGCCCTGGGCGGGTGGTACGGCGGTGGTGCTCATTTCGACTTCCCCCATGACGTCTTCTGCAGTCGGCGGATCCGCCGCACTGTGCGACGGAGCGTCGGACTCCTCGGGAGGAAGGAAAGTTGTGCCGGAATTCCGCCCGGCAGGCCGAGCACGGTCAGCCGGCGGCGTTTGAAGTACCGCCAGGTGCGGTCGTCCAGATGCCGGGAGAGGTACTCCTCGGCCTCGGCGCGGCGGGCGGTGAGCACCTGGGACTGCATGGCGTAACCGACGGCGGTCACCAGGCCGGTGAGACCGGTGCCGGTGGTTCCGGGGCCGGGGGCGGTCCAGGCGCGCACCGCCTCCGGGTCTTCGAGGTCGGGCAGCAGGGCGTCCACCAGGGTGACCGGGATCCGGTTGCTGTTCTGGTAGGGGGCGATCCGGTCCAGCAGCCGGGTGGTCCCGGTACGGGCCACCGGCAGCCCGTAGAGGGTGGCGGCGGTGAGCAGTCCGGTGGAGAAGCAGCCGACCACCAGGGCGGGCCGGGTCCGCTGGTAGACCACCTCGGCCAGGACAGGGACGGACAGGGTGGTGAGCCGCACGCCGAGCCGGGCGGCCTCCTCCTCGACGGCGCGGGACTGCCGGGCGGGGGCGCCGGGATGCGGTTTGAAGACGACCTCGGTGTGGCCGAGGGCGTGCGCGCCGCGCAGCATGTCCAGATGGAGCCGGTCCTCCTCCTCGGCGGTGAGGAGTTCGAGGGCGGACAGGTACTGGCCCAGCAGCAGCGCGGCGCCCTCCGGGACCTCGGCGAGCCCGGCATCGGCACCGGCGGCCCCCGCGAGCTCGGTGAGCACCTTCAGGAAGGCGGCGCCCGGGACCAGTTCGGCCGGCACCCCGAACTCGGTGAGCAGCAGCGGCCGCAGACCGGGCACCAGGTCCAGGTGGAGGACCCGGCGGATCCGGGTGCCGAGCTGGGCGTCGAGCTTCACCCGGGTGGGTCCGTAGCTCATCAGGCCGTCGGCGTAGACCTCCACGGCCGCGCCGGGGAACAGCTGGCACAGGGCCTGGGCGGGGGAGACCTGGATGGATTCGACGATCAGTTCGATCCGGTCCTCGCCCAGGTCCCACAGGGTGCGCAGCTGGCGCTCCCAGATCGGGACGTCCTCCGGGCGGGGGCTCCAGGCGCTCGGGTGGTAGGGCTCGATGGTGGTGTTCCAGTCGAGGTGGCCGTCGAAGCGGGTCCGCAGTGCCTCGAAGCCGGGCATCGCGTCGAGCCCGGGGGAGATCTCCGGGATGACGGCGTTGTTGCTGGTCAGCAGGATCCGGCGGGAGGCGGGCGGGAAGCTGCCGGAGTCGATGGCGGCGGCCAGGGTGGCCAGTCCGTAGAGGGTGGAGGCGAGGAAGACCTGGGTGGTGCGGCCGTTCATCAGGCGGCCGCCCCGTCGCCCGCGCGGCGGCGCAGCCGGCGCAGCAGGACCGAGCGTTCGGCGTCCATGGAGTCCAGGGCGGAGTCGAGGACGTCCTGCGGAAGCCGGCCGAGCGCGGCCGCACTCATGGAGCGGAGTTTTTTGGCCACAGCCGGTTCGAACCTTTCGATGGAGCCGATGTGGTGCGCGATAATTGCGCAATATGTGCGAACGGCTTTGGGGAGCAGGGTCGCGGAATCGCGGTCGGCGGCCGTTTCCGAGATCACCTGATCGAATGCGCGGATGAAATCGAGCTGCCGGATGTCGCCGATCTGCGTCAATGAGGTGGAAATCCCCCGACGGTAGAAGATTCCGGGCAAACCGACCGTCGCGAACGACTCCGCCTCCCGGTGCAGCCGCCAGATCCACGGCCGGTCCTCGGCCGTGCGCAGCCCGTCGGTGAAGTGCAGCAGCCCCCGGTCCAGCAGCCGCCGGTGGTACATCCCGGCCCAGGCGAAGGGGTAGTCCACCGAGGTGGGCCGCTCGGCCGGCAGGATCGCCGACCGGGGATCCGCCGGCACCCCCTGCGGCCCGTAGGGGATCCGCTGGACCAGCCGGTTCCGCCCGGTCACCTGCACATGGTCATTGCGTACGAAATCGCAGTCCAGCGCCTCGATCGCGGCCAGCATCCGGGCCAGATGCCCCGGACCGAACCAGTCGTCCCCGTCCATGAAGGCCAGGTACTCCCCGGAGGCCGCGTCCAGACCGGTGTTCCGGGCGGTGGCCAGCCCGCCGTTCCGCTCGTGTCTGAGCAGCACCGCCCCCGGCAGCTCCCGGGACGCCCGCTCCAGCAGCCCGGGGGTCCCGTCCGTGGAGCAGTCGTCCACCAGCAGGAACTCGAAGTCGTCCCGCGCGTTGAGCGCAAGGCTTTTCAGGGCATCCGGTGCGTATGTCTGCACGTTGTAGAACGGCACGACAACAGAGAGCTTGACCACTCGGCAGACATTATGCCGTGGTGCGGCTTTCCCTATGGATGAAGCGAAGATTTTACGTGAACGAAGCGTGGCGGCAGTGTTAACCGGCCACCCTGTCTCGATGATCTCCGGTGGATTCTCATTTCGTCGACGGGTTGTTAACCCTCCGTTGTGCGTTCGTTGGGCCGATCACCGGAATTCAGGCATAGCTTCTCGTTCTGTGCCAGTAAGCAAGCGGGTCGCCGTACTCGCCGATTCCGATACGCGATGGAAATGGGGCGCACTCACCGCGCACCGCATCGCCCCCGACTGCGCCGCCGAGGACGGCGGCCTGACCGGCTTCCTGCTCCGCGGCCGGGCCACCCCCACCGCCCGCCAGCTCGGCGAGGTCGGCGTCCGGGCCGACCGGCTCGACGAGGTGAGCTGCGCCGAGTTCCTCGAAGAGCTCCGCCGGGAACCGTACGACGTGGTGGTCCTCGCCCTCGTCGGCGGGGCCGTCCAGGCCGTCCTGCACGGAATCCGCGCCCTGTGGCCCGAACCGGCCCGCCGCCCCGTGCTCGTCACCGGCTATGTCGGCGTGGTCTACGAGAAGCTCGCCGACGGCCTGCTGCTCCGGCACGGCGCCGATGTGGTGCTGGCCAACTCCCGGCACGACGCCGCCCGGTTCCGGGCCGTCTACGAGGGCGCCGGGGCCGACGCCTCCGCCGTCACCGAGACCGCCCTGCCCTTCCTCGACGGCCCGCCCCACCGCCCGGACGGCGACCGCGCCCACACCGTGGTCTTCGCCGCCCAGCCCTCCGTCCCGGAGAGCGCCGCCGACCGCGGCTACCTCCTCGGCCGGGCCGTCGGACACGCCCTGCTGCACCCCGACCGGGACGTGCTGGTCAAACTCCGCAGCAAGCCCGGCGAGCACACCACACACCTGGAGGAGTACCCCTACCAGCGGCTCGCCGACCGGCTGCCCGCCCCGCTCCCGCCCAACTGCCGCCTGGTGTACGGGAACATGGGCGAGGTCCTGGACCGCACCGACCTGCTGGTCACCGTCTCCTCCACCGCCGCCCTGGAGTCCCTGGCCCGCGGCATCCCCACCGCCGTGCTCACCGACCTCGGCATCCGCGAGACCCTCGGCAACCACCACTTCCTCGGCTCCGGCTGCCTCGCCTCCTGGGACCAGCTCGACGCCGGGCTGCGGCCCACCGGCGACCCCGACTGGCTGGCCGCCCAGGGCGTGGTCTCCGACGCCCCCTACGAAGCCGCCCGGGACAGGGTCGCGGCCCTCGCCGCCCGGCCCGAACTCCCGCCGGTGGACCCGTACTACACCAGCGTCACCGCCCCCGGCTATCTGCCCGGCATCCTCGCCCGGCACCACCTCGCCCCGGACGGCACCGTGCTCCCGGGCGCCGCCAAACCCCTCGCCCAGCGCTCCCGGCTGCGCCGCTACCTCCGCTCCTCCCTCCGCGGAGCCGCCCGCGGCACCTACCGCCACGGAGTGCAGCGCGTGGCCCCGGTCATCCGCCGCCTGGGGGAGCTGTGACCGGCCCGGGCGGCAACGCGGCCCCGAGCCGGGGCCGTACGCCGGCCCCCGGACCGCCGGCCGCGGAGGTGCCCCGGGTGCTGGCCGTGATCCCGGCCCGCGGCGGGTCCAAGGGGGTGCCCGGCAAGAACCTGGCCGAGGTGGCCGGGGTCCCGCTGCTCACCCGCGCCGTCCGGGCCTGTCTGGCCGCGCCCACCGTCACCGAGGTGGTGGTCTCCACCGACTCCGCGGAGATCGCGGCGGCCGCCCGCGCGGCCGGAGCCGGTGTGGTCCGCCGCCCCGCCGCCCTCGCCGGGGACACCGCGAGCAGCGAGTCCGCCCTCCTGCACGCCCTCGACAGCTACGAGGAACTCCACTCCCTCCGGGTCGACGTGGTCCTCCTCGTGCAGTGCACCAGCCCCTTCCTCACCGCCGGGGACATCGAGTCGGTGGCCGCGGCCGTCGCCGCCGGCCCCGCCGACTCGGCCCTCACGGTGGCCCCCTTCCACGGCTTCCTCTGGCGGGCCACCCCGGACGGGGCCACCACCCCGGACCCGTCCGGCGCCCCGGACGGGGCCAGGGACCCGGACCCGGCCGCCGCCGGCGACCCGGCCGCGGGCTCCGACCGGACCGCGGGCCCCGACCCGGCCGCGGGCGCGTACGAGCCCACAGGCACGGGCGCGTACGCGCCGACGGGCCCGGCCGCGCCGGCCGGCCCGTACGGGACCGCCGGCACCGACGCCACCGGCGCCTCCGGCGCCCATGGCGTCAACCACGACCGGTCCACCCGCCCCCGCCGCCAGGACCGCCCCCAGGACCTGCTGGAGACCGGCGCCGCCTACGCCATGGACGCGGCCGGCTTCCGCAGGGCCCGGCACCGATTCTTCGGGCACACCGTGCCCGTGGCCACCGATCCCGCCCGAGTGCTGGAGATCGACGACCCGCACGACCTGGCCCGCGCCCGAGCGCTGGCCCCGCTGCTCGATCCCGGCACCGAGCCGGACGGGCGTAAGAGAACCCGCACCGACCGAAGGACGTCATCTGCCATGACCGCCACCCCGAACGCCCGCCTCCGCCCCCTCGGATCGCGCACGGCCGGCCCCGGTCAGCCCGTCTACGTCGTCGGCGAGATCGGCATCAACCACAACGGCGACCTGGCCAACGCCATCGCCCTGATCGACGCCGCCGCCGAAGCCGGCTGCGACGCCGTCAAGTTCCAGAAGCGCACCCCGGAGATCTGCACCCCGCGCGACCAGTGGGACATCGAGCGGGACACCCCCTGGGGTCGGATGACCTACATCGACTACCGTCACCGGGTCGAGTTCGGCGAGGAGGAGTACCGCGCCATCGACGAGCACGCCGGGAAGCGCGGCATCGACTGGTTCGCCTCCCCGTGGGACACCGAGGCCGTCGCCTTCCTGGAGAAGTTCGACGTGCCCTGCCACAAGGTGGCCTCCGCCTCCCTCACCGACGACGACCTGCTGCGCGCGCTGCGGGCCACCGGCCGGACCGTGATCCTCTCCACCGGGATGTCCACCCCGGGCCAGATCCGGCACGCCGTCGAGGTCCTGGGCAGCGCCAACATCCTGCTCTGCCACGCCACCTCCACCTACCCGGCCAAGGCCGAGGAGCTCAACCTGCGGGTGATCAACACCCTCCGGGAGGAGTACCCCAACGTCCCGATCGGGTACAGCGGTCACGAGACCGGACTCCAGACCACCCTCGCCGCGGTGGCCCTCGGCGCGGTCTTCGTGGAGCGCCACATCACCCTCGACCGCGCCATGTGGGGCTCCGACCAGGCCGCCTCCGTGGAGCCGGGCGGCCTGCAGCGCCTGGTCCGCGACATCCGGACCATCGAGACCGCCCTCGGGGACGGTGTGAAGCGGGTCTACGAGTCCGAGCTCGGCCCGATGAAGAAGCTCCGCCGGGTCCAGGGCGAACCCGCCGCCGTCTGATCCCGCCGCCCGGCCCCCGCCCCCGCCCCGCCGCTGCCGCCGCCGCACCGCCGCACCGAACGACGAGGAGTACGTGGTGAAGAACCCTCCCGCCGCCACCCTGGCTTTCGTCGAGAGCCCGGTCCAGCTCCTGAACGTGCTGGAGTGGGCCCACGCCGACGCGTCCTCGGCCGCGGACGCGGCCCGGTCCGGCGCCGTGCTGTCCGCGGTGCCGCGGCAGCCGCGGCGCCGGGCGGCCGCGCCGGAAGGCCACGACGGGCCGGCCGCCCCCGCGGCGGCCGGCCCGCCCGCGGCCGGGCCGGAAGGGGAAACGTTCCGGATCGTCGTGCTGCCCCCCACCGACCCGATGTCCCGGGGCCAGCTCCGCCGGATCACCGGCATCGCCCGCGACCAGGGCCACACCGTGAGCTGGCAGGAGGCCCGGGGCGGCTCCGGAACCGCCCTGAAGGCCCTCGCGGCCCTCGCCGGAGAGGTCCGCCGGGCCCGCCGGATCGTCGTCGGCGACCCGTTCTCGCGGTTCGTCCAGCTGCTCCTGATCCCGGCCCGGGCCGCCGAACTGGTCGTGGTCGACGACGGCACCGCCACCATGGAGTTCCTGGCCCAGCTCGGCCGGGGCGAACGCCTCCGCCGCTGGCACCGCGGCCGCGGCGGCCCGCTCGGCCGGATCAAGGAACTCGCCTACGCCCCGGTCTCCGGCCGCGCCCGCCGACGGCTCACCCCCGGCCCCGGCCGCCGGGTGGAGGTGTTCACCTCCATGCCCGTCTCCCCGCTGCCCGGCATGGACCTCCGGGTCAACGACTTCGCCTGGACCCGCTCCCGGTTCGGCCCGCCCCGCCTCACCAGGGGCACCGACCTGGTCGGCACCTCCCTGGTGGAGACCGGGGTGGTCGACGCCGACCGCTACCTGGAGGCCGTCACCCGCCTCACCAGGACGTACGGGGCCACCCGCTACTTCGCGCACCGCCGGGAATCCCCCGAGAAGCTCCGCGCGCTCAGCGAGGCCGCCGGACTGGAGATCGTCCGCCCCGACCTCCCGCTGGAGCTGATCGCCCGCCGCGGCCCGATCGGCCGGACCATCGTCAGCTTCCCCTCCACCGTGGTCCACACCCTGCCCTACGCCCTGGCCGGCACCGGGGTCACCGTCGCGGTCTGCGAGGTCGACCCGGCCTGGCTCACCGGCAGGGCCTCCCCGCGCGCCCGGGGCTTCCTCGCCGGGGTCACCGACACCGCCAGGGACGTGCACCGGCTCCCGGCCCAGGCCGCCCCCACCACTGGATGAGCGCTCGATGAGCGGCGGAGTTTACCCCCGCCCATAGGGGCCCATGCGTCCGGAGGACGGGATTTCCGCCCCGAACGGGTAGAACTTTTCGTGATCTCCGCCCAGTTGACCGCTTGATGCGCCTACCCTTCAACGGGTGAACCAGTTGATGTCCCGCGAGTCCCAGACCGCCGCGCCCGGTACGCCCGCCCAGCCCGAGCTGCCCGGAAAACTCCCGGAACACCTGCGCACCGAACTGATCGCGTTCCGCCGGGACTTGCACATGCACCCCGAGCTCGGTCACCAGGAGTTCCGGACCACCGCCGCGATCAAGGAGCGGCTGGAGAAAGCCGGGCTCCGCCCCCGCGTGCTCGACTCCGGCACCGGCCTGATCTGCGACGTGGGCCGCTGGGACGGCGTACGCCCCATGCTGGCGCTCCGCGCGGACATCGACGCCCTGCCCATCCCCGACGCCAAGACCCACGCGCCCTACCGCTCCACCGTCCCCGACCGGGCCCACGCCTGCGGCCACGACGTGCACACCGCCACCGTCCTCGGAGCCGGCCTGGTGCTGGCCGAACTGGACCGGCAGGGCCTGCTCCCCCGCCCGGTCCGGCTGGTGTTCCAGCCCGCCGAGGAGGTGCTGCCCGGCGGAGCCACCGAAGCCATCGAGTCCGGCGCCCTGGACGGGGTGGGGAAGATCATCGCGGTGCACTGCGACCCCCGGGTGGACGCCGGCCGGATCGGACTGCGGGTCGGCCCCATCACCTCCGCCTGCGACCGCCTCGAAGTCAGCCTGGACGGGGCCGGCGGCCACACCGCCCGCCCGCACCTCACCACCGACCTGGTGACCGCCGCCGCCCGGGTGGCCGTGGACGTCCCCGCCCTCCTCGCCCGCCGGCTGGACGCCCGCTCCGGGATGTCCATCACCTGGGGCCGGATCGAGGCTGGGCACGCCTGCAACGTGATCCCGATGCACGCCGAGCTCTCCGGCACCGTCCGCTGCCTGGACCTCGACGCCTGGCACCAGGCGCCCGACCGGATCCACGCCGCCATCGACGAGGTCGCCACCATGCACGGCGCCAAGTTCGAGATCAACCACGTCCGCGGGGTCCCGCCGGTGGTCAACGACGCGGTGGTCACCGAACTGCTCCGGGAGGCCATGGCCGCCCGCCGCGGCGCCGACTCCGTCGAGGACACCGAGCAGAGCCTCGGCGGCGAGGACTTCTCCTGGTACCTGGAGCACGTGCCCGGCGCGATGGCCCGGCTGGGCGTCCGTACGCCCGGCGACACGGCCAAGCGGGACCTGCACCGGGGCGACTTCGACGTGGACGAGTCGGCGATCGAGGTGGGGGTGGAGTTCTTCACCGCCGCCGCCCTGATCGACGGCCACCGGGCCCGCCGCAACGGCTGAGATCCACTCCGTCCGGGCGAAATCCTGTACATCATCCGCGCGTCCGCCGTCGGCGCCGTCCAGCCCTTGGTACGCAAGGGCTGGACGAGTCGGGAGTTACCAATCGGTCACTGTCCGGTTCGCGACGATCCGATAACGACTCATGAACGGCGCTTTAACTGACATCTACGCGCGTTACGATCGCCGCAAAACCAGCGCCGGTCGTGGCGCTTCGGTCAGGTTTTGAAGGAGCCTCCCCTTGCGCCGGATCACCAGGATCGCCACCGTGGGCGTCGCGTCCGCGGCCCTCGCTCTCTCCGCCACCGCGTGTGGCGGGAAGAAGTCCGGGGACACCGGGTCCTCGGACTCGAAGGAAGCCACCGCTGCCATCGCGTACGACATCGGCGGCCGCGGCGACCAGTCGTTCAACGACGCCGCCTACGCGGGTCTTCAGATGGCCGAAAAGGACCTGAAGATCAAGGGCAAGGAGGCCGAGCCCACCGAGGGCGAGTCCGAGGCCGACAAGGTCCAGCGTCTCACCGAGCTCGCCCGCAACGGCTCGAACCCGGTCATCGGCGTCGGCTTCGCCTACGCCCCGGCCATCAAGAAGGTCGCCCCGAAGTTCCCGAAGACCACCTTCGGCATCATCGACGACACCTCGGTGACCGGCACCAACGTCGCCAACATGGTCTTCAACGAGGAGCAGGGCTCCTACCTGGCCGGCGTCGCCGCCGCCAAGGCGTCCAAGACCGGCACGGTCGGCTTCATCGGCGGTGTCGAGGTCCCGCTGATCAAGAAGTTCGAGGCCGGCTTCGCCCAGGGCGTCAAGGACACCAACCCGAACGCCAAGGTGCTCACCAAGTACCTGACCCAGCCGCCGAACTTCGACGGTTTCGCCAAGCCCGACCTGGGCAAGGCCGCCGCCGAGGGTCAGCTCGCCAACAAGGCCGACGTGATCTACGCGGCCGCCGGTCTGGCCGGCTCGGGCGCCATCGAGGCCGCCGCCAACAAGGGCGCGTGGGCGATCGGCGTGGACTCCGACCAGTACAACCAGGCGGGTCTGGCCAAGTTCAAGGACCGCATCCTGACCTCGGTCACCAAGGACGTCTCCGACTCGGTCTTCAACCTGATCAAGTCGGTCCAGGACGGCAAGCCGCAGACCGGTGAGATCCGCTACGGCCTGGACAAGGACGGCGTCGGCCTGGCCGACTCCAACCCGGAGTACAAGAAGATGACGGAGCTGACCGCGGCCGTCGAGAAGGCGAAGAAGGACATCATCGCCGGCACCATCACGGTCAAGACCACCCCGTAACACGTGGTCCGGCCGGGGCCCGGGAGGCTGCCCAGAGCAGCCTCCCGGGCCCCGGACCGCTTTTGAACCGCAGACTTTTCTTTTCTGACAGTGCTACGCGCGTAGAGATGCCGCGGACGCGATAGCGTCACCCACCGCCCTGTCCCCCCTGCCTTCGACTCCTTCCGGCCAAGGAGAGTGCGTCATCAACGCGTCCAGCCCGCCCCCCGCCGTAGAACTGCACGGCATTACCAAGCGCTTCCCCGGCGTCGTCGCCAACAAGGACATCGCGATCACCGTCCGCAAGGGCACCGTGCATGCCCTGATCGGTGAGAACGGTGCCGGCAAGTCGACCCTGATGAAGATCCTCTACGGCATGCAGAAGCCGGACGAGGGCACCATCGCGATCGACGGGGAGCAGGTCTCCTTCAGCAGCCCCGGTGAGGCCATCGCCCGCGGCATCGGCATGGTGCACCAGCACTTCATGCTCGCCGACAACCTCACCGTCCTGGAGAACGTGGTCCTCGGCGGCGAGAAGCTGCACGGCATCGGTGCCGCCGCCCGCCGCAAGATCCGGGAGATCTCGGACGCGTACGGCCTGGGGGTGCGCCCCGACGCCCTGGTCGAGGACCTCGGTGTCGCCGACCGGCAGCGCGTGGAGATCCTCAAGGTCCTCTACCGAGGTGCCCGCATCCTGATCCTCGACGAGCCCACCGCGGTCCTCGTCCCGCAGGAAGTGGACGCGCTCTTCGACAACCTCCGCGGCCTCAAGGCCGAGGGCCTGACCGTCATCTTCATCTCGCACAAGCTGGGCGAGGTCCTGAAGGTCGCCGACGACATCACCGTCATCCGGCGCGGCACCACGGTCGGCACCGCCGACCCGAAGACCGCCACCACCAAGCAACTCGCCGAGCTGATGGTCGGCAGCGAGCTCCCCACCCCGGAGACCCGCGAGTCCACGGTCACCACCGTCCCGATGCTGACCGTCGAGAACCTGACCCTGGCCGAGTCCGGCGTCAGCGCGGCCCCGCTGACCACCGCGCCCCCGGTGGACCCGGCGACCGCCGACGCGTACGTTCAGGAGGCCCCGGTGGCCGGGCGGCTGCTGCTGGACGGGGTCAGCTTCACCATCCACAAGGGCGAGGTCCTCGGCATCGCCGGTGTGGAGGGCAACGGCCAGACCGAGCTGATCGAAGCGCTGATGGGCATGAGCACCCCCGACGCGGGCGTGATCACCCTGGACGGCGCGGACATCACCCGCACCCCGGTCCGCAAGCGGCGCGAGGGCGGCATCGGCTACATCCCCGAGGACCGGCACCGGCACGGCCTGCTGCTGGAGTCCCCGCTGTGGGAGAACCGCATCCTCGGCCACGTCACCGAGGCGCCCAACTCCAGGCGCGGGATCATCGACCCGAAGGCGGCCCGCAAGGACACCGAGCGGATCGTCCGCGAGTACGACGTCCGCACCCCGGGCATCGACGTCACCGCTGCCTCCCTCTCCGGCGGCAACCAGCAGAAGCTGATCGTCGGCCGCGAGATGAGCCACAACCCCAAGTTCCTGATCGCCGCCCACCCCACCCGCGGTGTGGACGTCGGCGCGCAGGCGCAGATCTGGGACGCGATCCGGGAGGCCCGCCGCGAGGGCCTGGCCGTGCTGCTGATCTCCGCGGACCTCGACGAGCTGATCGGCCTGTCCGACACGCTCCGCGTCATCTACCGCGGCCGGCTGGTCGCGGACGCCGATCCGGCCACCATCACCCCCGAAGAGCTGGGCACCGCCATGACGGGCGCGGCCTCCGGGCACCTGGAAGTCAACGAAAGCCCCGCCACGGACGCCGCTGACGGTGCCGGGACGGAGGACGAGGCCCGATGAAGAAATTCGACAAGGACCGGCTGATCCTCGGCTTCGCCGGGCCCGCGCTGGCCCTGGTCAGCGCCTTCCTGCTGACCATGCTGGTGCTGGCCGCGACGGGCGTCAGCCCGATCGAGCCGCTCCGCCTGATGGTGGAGAACGCCGGCTACGAGGACATCCAGGTCCTGATCCTGAACCAGGCCGGCACGTACTACCTGGCGGCGCTGGCGGTGGCCATCGGCTTCCGGATGAACCTCTTCAACATCGGTGTGGACGGCCAGTACCGGCTCGCCGCGATGGTCTCCGCCGTCGTCGGCGCGGCCGTCTCGCTGCCCGGCCCGCTGCACATCCTGATGATCGTGGCCGTGGCCATGCTGACCGGCGCCTTCTGGGCCGGTATCGCGGGTGTGCTGAAGGCCCGGCGCGGGGTGAGCGAGGTCGTCTCCACGATCATGCTCAACGCCATCGCCACCAGCCTGATCGCCTGGCTGATCCTGCCGAAGAACTTCGGCGTCCAGCCCGAGGGCTCCAACGACCTGAACACCGGCGACATCGCCCAGTCCGGCTGGTTCCCGGCCGTGTCCCTCGGCGACGGCCTGGAGATCTACGGGTTCACCTTCGTGGCCTTCGCCCTCGGCGTCGTCTACTGGTTCGTCCTCAACCGCACCCGGTTCGGCTTCGACCTGCGCGCCACCGGCGCCAGCGAGTCCGCCGCCCAGGCCTCCGGTGTGGACGCCAAGAAGATGATCCTCACCTCGATGCTGATCTCGGGCGCCGTCGCGGGCCTGGCCGGCATGCCGGTACTGCTCGGCGAGAGCCACACGTACAGCCTGAACTTCCCGGTCGGCATCGGCTTCACCGGCATCACCATCGCCCTGCTGGGCCGCAACAGCCCGGTCGGCATCTTCTTCGCCGCCCTGCTGATCGCGTTCATCGACAAGGCGTCCGCCGGCCTGGACACGGCCGGCTACGCCAAGGAGATCGGCACGATCATGAAGGGCCTGATCGTGATCGCGGTGGTCGTCTCCTACGAGCTCGTACGCCGCTACGGGATCCGCCGGCAGCAGCAGAAGGTCGGCGAGGAACTGGCCGCGGGCCACGCCATCAAGACGGAGAAGGAGGTCGCGGCGTGAGCACCAAAACCGCTTCCGCGACGAGCGCCGCGCCCAAGGGCGGCCGCCGCAAGCTGACGCTGCCCTGGATCCTGCTGATCGTCGCGGCCGGCATCGTGCTGGTCTCGCTGGTCCGCACGGTCTCCGGCGCCGAGGACCTGACCTCCATCGGTCAGGTGTCGGGCGCCCTGGAACTGGCCATCCCGATCGGTCTGGCCGGCCTCGGCGGCCTGTGGGCCGAGCGCGCGGGCGTGGTCAACATCGGCCTCGAAGGCATGATGATCCTCGGCACCTGGTTCGGTGCCTGGGCGGGCTACCAGTGGGGTCCCTGGACCGGTGTCCTGGTGGGCATCATCGGCGGCGCCCTCGGCGGCCTGCTGCACGCGGTCATCACGGTGACCTTCAACGTCAACCACATCGTCTCCGGTGTGGCCGTGAACATCCTGGCCCTGGGCTTCACCCAGTACCTGTCGAACTTCACGTTCGCCGACGCCGAGGGCGGCTCCTCCAAGCAGTCCCCGCGCATCGACCCGATCACCGAGATCACCGTCCCGGGGGCCGACTGGCTCGCGACCATCCAGGGCAAGCACTGGTTCCTGGTCTCCGACCTCGCCGGGATCGTCGGCGGCGTGTTCACCGACCTGTCGCTGCTGACCGTCGTCGCGCTGCTGCTGATCCCCGGCACCTGGTGGGTGCTGTGGCGGACCGCGTTCGGCCTGCGGCTGCGCTCCTGCGGTGAGAACCCGGTCGCCGCCGAGTCCCTCGGCGTCAACGTCTACAAGTACAAGTACATCGCCGTGATCGTCTCCGGTGGTCTGGCCGGCCTCGGCGGCGCCTTCCTGGCGATCGTCTCCACCGGCATCTACCAGGAGGGCCAGACCGGCGGCCGCGGCTACATCGGTCTCGCCGCGATGATCTTCGGCAACTGGATGCCCGGCGGCATGGCCCTGGGCGCCGGACTGTTCGGCTTCACCGACAGCCTCAAGCTGCGCGGCGGCGCCGAGAACGTGCTCGCCATGGTGCTGCTGATCGCGATCCTGCTCGCGCTGTTCACCGCCTGGCAGGCGTACAGGAAGAAGTACCTCCAGGCCGGCATCTCGGCGGCCTGCGCGGTGGTCCTCTTCCTCGGCTACGTGCTGATCGACGAGATCCCCAGCCAGTTCGTGGACGCGGCCCCGTACGTCACCACCCTGCTGGTGCTCGCGCTGTCCGCGCAGCGGCTGCGGATGCCCAAGGCGGACGGCATGCCGTACCAAAAGGGCCAGGGCAAGTGACCGACGCGACCCCGCCGGGAACGGCGGGCGCGGCGGCACCCGACTGGGAGGCCCTGCGGGAGGCCGCCCGGGACGCCATGTCCCGGGCGTACGCCCCCTACTCGGGCTTCCCGGTCGGGGTGGCCGCCCTGGTCGACGACGGCCGGATGGTCACCGGCTGCAACGTGGAGAACGCCAGCTACGGCCTCGGCCTGTGCGCGGAGTGCGGGCTGGTGTCCGCCCTCCAGTCCTCCGGGGGCGGCCGGCTCACCCACTTCACCTGTGTGGACGGCAAGGGCGACATCCTCGTCCCCTGCGGGCGCTGCCGGCAGCTGCTGTTCGAGTTCGGCGGTGCCGAGCTCCAGGTGGAGACCCCGGAGGGCGTCCTGCCGCTCTCCGCGATGCTCCCGCAGGCCTTCGGACCCGACCACCTCCGCTGAGCCTGGACGCGGCCCCCGCACACTGAGTGCGGGGGCCGCCCCATTCCGTTTCAACGCGCGTAGAGTCGCGCGTGTACCCGAAGTGCCCGGAAGGAACTGGAACTGCCATGGACGTCATTTCCGTCATCCGCACCAAGCGTGACCGCGGCGAGCTGAGCCCCGAGCAGATCGACTGGGTCATCGACGCCTACACCCGCGGTGCGGTCGCCGACGAGCAGATGTCGGCGCTCGCGATGGCCATCCTGCTCAACGGCATGAACCGCGCGGAGATCGCCCGCTGGACCGCCGCGATGATCGCCTCCGGCGAGCGCATGAACTTCGACTCCCTGTCCCGCCCGACCGCCGACAAGCACTCCACCGGCGGCGTCGGCGACAAGATCACCCTCCCGCTGGCCCCGCTGGTCGCCGCCTGCGGCGCGGCCGTCCCGCAGCTCTCCGGCCGCGGCCTGGGCCACACCGGCGGCACCCTCGACAAGCTGGAGTCCATCCCCGGCTGGCGCGCCCTGCTCTCCAACGAGGAGATGCTGCACGTCCTGGACACCACCGGCGCCGTCATCTGCGCGGCCGGCGACGGCCTCGCCCCGGCCGACAAGAAGCTCTACGCCCTCCGCGACGTCACCGGCACCGTCGAGGCCATCCCGCTGATCGCCTCCTCGATCATGTCGAAGAAGATCGCCGAGGGCACCGGCTCGCTGGTCCTGGACGTCAAGGTCGGCTCCGGCGCCTTCATGAAGAACATCGAGGACGCCCGCGAGCTCGCCCGCACCATGGTCGGCCTCGGCACCGACTCCGGCGTGAAGACCGTCGCCCTGCTCACCGACATGTCCACCCCCCTCGGCCTGACCGCGGGCAACGCCCTCGAAGTCCGCGAGTCGGTGGAGGTCCTGGCGGGCGGCGGCCCGGCCGACGTCGTCGAGCTCACCATCGCGCTCGCCCGCGAGATGCTGGACGCGGCCGGCATCAAGGACGCCGACCCGGCGAAGGCCCTCGCCGACGGCACCGCGATGGACGTCTGGCGCCGCATGATCTCCGCCCAGGGCGGCGACCCGGACGCCACCCTCCCGGTCGCCCGCGAGCACCACGTGGTCACCGCCCCCGCCTCCGGCGTGCTGACCCGCCTGGACGCCTACGCGGTGGGCGTCGGCGCCTGGCGCCTGGGCGCCGGCCGGGCCCGCAAGGAGGACCCGGTCCAGGCCGGCGCCGGCATCGAACTGCACGCCAAGCCCGGCGACACGGTCACCGCGGGCCAGCCCCTGCTGACCCTGCACACCGACACCCCGGAGAAGTTCGAGTACGCCCTGTCCGCCCTGGAAGGCGCCTGGGACATCGCCCCCGCCGGCACCCCCTTCACCCCGGCCCCGATCATCCTGGACCGCATCGCCTGACCCGCACCCGCACCCCGAACGGCCCCCGGGCCGGGACACCCGTCCCGGCCCGGGGGCCGTTCTCCGTAGGCGTGGTCTCACCGTGTTCTCACCCGATGGTGAGGAACCCGCCCCAGTTGGGCTCGTCCAGACCGGCGGCTCCGCCCACCGTGGCGGTCCCCCCTTCAGGCTTCTCACCCCTGTAGAGGCGCTGGCTGCCGTTGGCGAGCACGGCCCAGATGTCCGGTACTCCGTCGCCGGTAGCGTCCGGGGTCCCGAGCAGCTTGGTGACGGCGCCCCGACCCCAGCCGGTGGTGGCGTAGGGGTGGTCCTTCCCGTCGAGGGCGGAGGACGCGTACCGCAGGGATTCGAGGTCCACGCCCCCACCGGTGCCGGGCTTGCCCTTGCGCAGGGCCAGCCCCCGGTCGGCGTCGGTGTCGTCCCGGAACAGCAGGTCCGGCACACGGTCGCCCGAGATGTCCCGGACCCCGACGAGGTCCCGCCCGCTCCAGCCGGTCGCGGACATCTGCACGGCCTCGGCGAAGGTGGCGCCGCTGTAGCCGGTGAAGGCCCAGAAGGCGTCGCCGACCCGTGCGAACGCGTCGGGCATCCCGTCGCCGGTGACGTCCTCGCTCACCAGGAACTGGTCGAAGTCCGCGGGGGAGGGCGATCCGTCCGGCAGCAGCACCTCGATCCGCCTGGCGGTGTCGAACCGGCCCACGCCGTCCCCGGGATAGACGTACAGCTTCCCGTCCGGCATCCGGGCGACCAGGTCGGTGAGACCGTCGCCCGGATACCAGTCGGTGGCATGGGCGATCAGGGCCTTCCGGCCGCCGACCGTCTTCCAGTAACCGCTCGGCGCGAGCCGGGCCCCGTCCAGGGCTCCGGGCATGGAGGCCGTGGTGTCGCCATCACCATTGCTGCCGTAGGTCCGCAGGTTGCCGTTGCCGTCGACGGCCAGGATGTCGGGGAGCCCGTCGCCGGTGACATCGCCGGGCGCGTCCAGCCCGGGCCTCGGCCGTACGTAGAACAGGTAGATCGTGGGGACGGAGACGTTGTTCGCCTTGTCCCTGGTGCGGACGTGGAGGATGTTCGGCCCCGCCGAGTCGACCTTGAGCTTGATGGTGGCCATGGCGAGGGAGGCGTTGGTGACCGTGGCCTTCTGCAGGTAGTCCGGTCGGTTCAGGCTCCACTCGAACTGCATGATCTCCTCGGCCTTGGTGCCGTTCCCGAGGAACTCGACCTGCTGGTCGGGGGTACCGGCCGGCTGCACGCTCCACTCCGAGGCGTCCGGACCCGGTTCCGGGAAGTGGACGGACCGGACGTCGGGGTTGGCGGGGGCGACGTGATCGACGGTGAAGGCACAGGGGTGTCCGTCGCCGCCGGTGTCGTTGGGGCCGAAGCCCGGGGACCAGGCGCCGTCGCTGTCCAGGGTGCGTGCGGCCCAGTAGTACTTGCGCCCGTTGACGAACTTGGCGGCCGCGATCCTCTCGGTGGCCTCGCCGTTGATCGGTACGACCTGCTTGAGGAGGACGGGGTCGGCCGCGATCCCGTCCCAGACCCGGATCTCGATGGCCCGCAGGGCGATCGGGTCACGATCGCTGCCCTTCACCCTGAAGGTGACATCGGTCTTCCCGACGATCGTTCCGGCCCCCGAGGTGAGGCACTTGGTGCCCGGCTCCATCGTCATGTCCCCCATCAGGGGGATGTTGGGCGGCTTGTTGTAATTGAAGTCGATGAACGGGGACGAACCGCCGTTCGCCAGGAACTTCTTCCAACCGAACGAGTCGTTCTCGTTCGCGGCCCGCAGACCCAGGGAGAGCGCGGTCCACCCCTTCGAGGCCGCCTCGGCCGCCGCGGATTTCACATCGATGCCGACCCACCTGTCGGGGCACTGATCGGACTTCCACCCCGCGGTGTCGCTCGAAGAGTTGATGTGCCGTCCCCAGAACGAGGCGTTGTTGGTGTTGTTCCACGTACTGGTCGAAAGGACGGGACCGGTCCGATAGACGTGGTACTCACGGGGCTGACAACTCCAGGAATACGTCTGCATGGCCTGGAAGTTGGCCGAATTGATGGTGGCCCCGTGCATCCTCTTGTCGAAATCGAAATTGAAGGCCGAGCGGGAGGTGCCGCCCGAACTCTGCTCGTATCCGACGCGGGCCTCGGCCGTTCCGTTGGGATTGAAGTTCTGCCCGTTGTAGAAGCTGGCGTTCGGTGCCGTCTCGTAGAAGAGGGACCAGCCCTCCTTCGCACCCTTCAGGTTCGGGTCGATGAAGACCGGGTAGCGGGTGTCCGCGTCGGAGAGCAGCCGACGGTCGGGGGTGAGGGTGACGATGTCGTCCTCCGAGAGCGCCTCCCGGACCACCGCCTTCGCCGCACCCTCGGCACTCATGATCCCCGGCAGGGCGAGCGACCGGTGCTGCCGCGCGGTGTCACTGAGCTCGGGCGCCGGCTCGCCGACCGTGGTGGAGACCTGCCCCGAGGAATCCCACATGAAGGGGGTCGGCGAGGCGGCCACTTCCTGGCCGTCGGAGTCCTCGGCGGTGATCGCCTGGGATTCCGGATCGAGGCGGAAGTCGAGGCCCGGAGCGGACAGCCGGTAGGTGATCGCCGATACGAGGGGATCGGCCGCGGCCTCCGGAGTGTGCACGATCAGCAGGTGCGAGTAGCCGTCGTCCTGAGCCGTCATCAGGAGGTCGATGTCCGGCCGGACGTTCTCGTACAGGGCGCGGGGGCCGTCGACGACCGGCTCGGGCAGCGGCCCGGGCCACTTGAGCGTGATGGTGTGCTCGCCGGTGGTGAGGCTGGCCAGGTCGCTCCACTCGGCGTCCGCGATGTCCTTCGGACCTGCCGTGACGGCGAGCGCGGACCTGGCGGCGTTGCGGGAGGCCCGGTTCGCGGTCGGACCGGGCTTCGCGGGCTTCCGGGTGCTGCCGCCGGAGAACACCAGCGGGCTGTTGACCGCCTTGGGGGCGAACCCGCCTGCGACGGGGGCCAGCGTGGTGTCGATGTCCTTCCACTTGCCGCCGGAGAAGGCCCGGATGCTGCTGCTGTGGACCCGGGTCCTGGTCTGTCCGTCGGGCAGGGCCCAGGTGGTGCTCGTGGAGGTCTGCTCGCTGGTGACCTCCACCTCCTTGCCCGTCTCCCGGGCCTTGACCGAGGCCGAGGCGGCATCGACCGGCCCGCCGGGCGTGGCCGGTTCGGCCGACCGGGGGTCCGAGGCGGTCAGATGGATGCCGAGGGGCACGGCCAGGGCGGTGGCGGCCAGTACCGACACCAGGGCCGTCCACCGTCTGCGCTTCCGGTTCCCACCCGGTCCGGAGCCGTCCTCCACGGGTTGCTGCAACGCGACCACGCCTGTTCTCTCCCCCCTCGGGCGCACAGGGTCCGCCCGTGGTACTTCACTGCTCCGCATGAATACGAGAATCGGCCAGAAGGCCGAAAATCAGGAGGCCGCTCCCCACGGACCTCCTTGCACAGATGTGCCAGCCGAGCATGAGGCATGCCACTGACAACGTCACCCCCGGATTTCTTGCTTTCCGCGCGACCGCAGTCCGTTTTGCTCACTCTTTTCCTTCATGCGGCTTCGTTGAGTGATTAACGACACATAGCTCCGGGTGCTATGGATTTTCGTCGCCTGCGGCACGCACAATCGCCTGGCTATTTGTCAGTTCCCTGCCGTTGGCCGCTCATAGACGCTCCGGCAGGTACGTGGGGGGGTCCACACATGTCGCCGTTCTCGGCGAACAATTTCCGGCTGCCCGGAAACCGCACGGCCAGGTCCGCCCGCACCCGCCTGGCGGGCCGCACAGCGGTCGTCCTGTCCGTCGCCCTGGTGACGACGCTGCTGCCCGCCCAGGCGTGGGCGGCCCCGCCGGGGGACCGGAACGCCATCAGCCTGCCCGAGCTGGTGAAGGAGAAGCCGGCGCCGCTGGACGAGCCGGCCGCCGAGAAGGCCGAGCACCTGCACGGTGGCGCACCCGGCCTGCCGGAGGAGTTCGACCCGTCCAAGCTCGACGCGCCTGCGGCCGATTCCGCGCCCGTCACGCTGTCACCGGCCGACACCGGACTGAAGAAGGCCGGCGACCTCCCGGTCAGCATCGGAAGGGCGACGACCTCCGCGGACAACCCCGCCCCGCCCGCTCCTTCGGGCACCTGGACCGTGGGCATCGAGTCCCGGGCCGCCACCGAGGCCGCCGATGTCGACGGGGCGATCATCAAGGTGACCCCGCCCTCCCAGGGGTCCACCCCGGTCGACGTGCAACTGGACTACAGCAAGTTCAAGGACCTCTACGGCACCCAGTGGTCCGACCGACTCCAGCTCAAGCAGTTCCCCGGATGCTTCCTGGAGACCCCTGAACTGGAGGCGTGCAGCACCCCGCAGGACATCCCGTCGGTCAACGACCCCGCGGAGGGCACCGTACGGGCCACCGTCGACCCCGCCCTGGCCCCGTCCCAAGGCGTATCGGCGATGTCCGGAGGCGCCCCCGTCTTCCTCGCCGCCTCCGACTCCGGGTCCGGTGCGGGCGGCAACTTCAAGGCCAGCCCGCTCTCCGCGACCGGTACCTGGACCGCCGGCGGCAGCGGCGGCGGATTCTCCTGGACCTACCCCGTCGGCACCCCGGCCCCGCCCGCGGGACCCTCACCGAAGATCGCCATCTCCTATTCCTCCCAGGCGGTGGACGGCAAGACCTCCGCGGAGAACGGCCAGGCCTCCTGGATCGGCGACGGCTGGGACTACCACCCCGGCTTCGTCGAGCGCCGCTACCGAGGCTGCGCGGACGACCGGAAGGACGACGCCGCCGGCAAGGCGCCCAACAACGCCAACGCGGCCGGCAAGAACTCCGGGGACCTCTGCTGGGCGGGTGAGGCAGGCGACAACCTGGTCCTCTCCCTGGGCGGCAGCACCACCGAACTCGTCTACGACGGCACTGCCAAGACCTGGCGGACGGCGAACGAGGACGGTTCCCGCATCGAGCGCAGGACCGACGCGGTCGGCAGCGGCGCCGCCGGCGGCGAGTACTGGGTGGTCACCACCCGCGACGGAACCCGATACCACTTCGGCCGGCACAACATCGGCAACGGCATCACCACCGACTCCGTCTTCTACGTCCCGGTCTTCGGAAACCACCCCGACGAGCCCTGCCACGCCACCACCTTCGCCGCCTCCGCCTGCCAGCAGGCCTGGCGCTGGAACCTCGACTACGTCGAGGACGTCCACGGCAACGCCATGTACGTGGACTGGGCCCGCGAGACCAACCGCTACGCCAAGAACGGCAAGTTCGCACGCAAGGCCACCGACGCCGAACGCAAGGCGGAGACCTACGTCCGCGGCGGATACCCGAAGGAGATCGTCTACGGCCTCCGGGCCGGCGCCCTCGACGCCGCCCCCGCCGCGAAGGTCGTCTTCAGCGTCGCGGAGCGCTGTCTCGAAGGCCCCGCCAAGTGCACGAACGCCAAGTTCGACTCCCGCAACTACGAGGACAAGCAGATCTGGTGGGACACCCCGACCACCTTGGCCTGCAAGGAGATCGACCCCAACTGCTACACCGGCTCGCCCACCTTCTGGAGCCGGAAGCTCCTGAGCGGTATCACCACGTACGCGCAGCGCACCGAAGGCTCCACCGCCCTCTCCGAGGTCGACAAGTGGACGCTCAGCCACTCCTTCCCCAAGGAGCTCACCGGCATCCACCCGCCGCTGTGGCTGGACACCATCACCCGCTACGCCTACAAGCAGGGCGCACCCAAGGACGAGGACGGACGCCCCATCGGGAAGGAGTTCCCGGAGGTCAAGTTCGTCGCCAACGTCCAGCCGATGCCCAACCGGGTGAAGACCGGCACGAACGACAAGACCCCCGGCTACGACCGGCCCCGGGTCGAGACCATCCGCACCGAAACCGGTGCCGAGATCTTCGTCGACTACTCCGCACCCTGCGGCCCCGCCGACATCGCCGCGCTCAAACCGGAGGACAACAGGACCCGGTGCTACCCGGTCCACTGGTCCGTCGACGGAGGAGTGGAGACGCCGTCGCGGACCTGGTTCAACAAGTACGTGGTCGAACGGGTCGAGGAACGGGACGGCGTCACCGGCGAAACGCTGACCAGCGCCTACACCTACTCGGGTCTGCCCGCGTGGGCCAAGGACACCGACCAGTTCACCGATCCCGCACAGCGCACCTTCAACCAGTGGCGCGGCTACGCCATCGTCCAGCTCAAGAAGGGCGTGACGGAGAACACCGGTCAGGCCGACGCCACCGAACAGATCCACACGGTGACCCGCTACTTCCGCGGCATGTCCCGTGACGGGGGCCGGGCCAAGGTCGACGTGCTGGACTCCACGGGCACCGTGACCCTCGGCGAGGACCTGCGCCCGTACGCCGGCATGGCCTCCGAGACCCTCACCTACAGCAAGGCCGGCACGACGGTCCAGCAGCGGATCCTGAACTGGCCCTCGAACGAGGAGACCCTGAGCCGGCCGCGTCCGGGCACCATCCCGCTCACGGCCAACCGGACCGCCGTCAAGCGCACGGAAACCATCGACACCACCAGCACCGGCACCCGCACGCTCCGGAAGACCTCGGAGTTCGAGGCCGCCTACGGCCTGCTGAAGAGCGTGCAGACCGAGGTGGTGTCCGCCTCCGGCGCGCTCTCCGACCAGACCTGCGCGACCACCACCTACGTGCACAACCCGGCAGCCCACCTGATCGGGCTGCCGTCGCGGGTCCGGACCACGGCCGGAGCGTGCACCGGCGCCGCCACCGCGCCGCTGCTCTCCGACATGCGCACCTCCTACGACGCGCCCAACGCCTTCGGGGCCACCCCCACCAAGGGCATGGCGGTGCAGACCGACTCCAACGACGAGACCGGCACCGGCTGGATCACCACCTCCCGCACCGAGCTGGACGCCCTGGGCCGCGTCACCAAGGCGTACGACGCGCTGGGCAACGCCACCACCACCTCCTACACCCCGGCCACCGGCACGGCCTTCAGCACCACGGTCACCAACGCCGCCGGCCACACCACCAGGACCAGGATCGACCCGGGCCGCGACAGCGTGCTGGAGGTCACCGACCCGAACGGTCGCAAGACCCTCACCCAGTACGACGACTTCGGCCGGGTCGCCGCGATCCGCACCCCCTCGCAGCAGCCCGGCGACAAGCCGGCGTACACCTTCTCGTACAGCATCACCTCGCAGAACCCTCCGGTGGTCACCGAGAGCGCCCTGCGGGACAACGGCACCTACGAGGACACCGTCACCATCTACGACGGGCTGCTCCGCCCCCGCCAGGTCCAGAAGGAGGGCGTCGGCGGCGGCCGGCTCATCACGGACACCTTCTACAACTCCGCCGGCGGCGTCCGGCAGACCAACAACAGCTATCCGGCCGAGGACGAGCCGGAGGGCAAGCTCTTCATCCCGAAGACCGTCTACGAGATCCCCAACTCCACCAAGACCGCCTACGACGGCATGGGCCGGGCCGTCCGGACCACCACCTTCCACGCGGGCGACCCGGAGGTCAGCACCACCACCCAGTACGCGGGCGACTGGACCCTGACCCGCACGGGCATCACCCCGGACACCGGCACGCCGATGCCGAGCAGCCAGGCGAAGAAGGGCTGGACCGACGCGCTCGGGCGCACGGTGCGGATCGAGCACTACACCGCGCTGGACCTGACGACCTCCAACAAGACCGAGTACACCTACGACCTGCGCGGCAAGCTGGCCACCGTCTCCGACCCGGCCGGCAACAAGTGGACCTACACCTACGACGCCCGCGGCCGCAAGAAGACCTCGGAGGACCCCGACGCGGGCCGCACCGAGTACCTCTACGACGACCTCGACCAGGTCACCTGGACGCGCGACTCCACCGGGCGCGCCCAGCACCTCAAGTACGACGTGCTCGGCCGCAAGGTGGCCCTGCGCGATGAAGCCTGGGACGGCCGGATCGCCGCGACCTGGACCTTCGACTCGCTGCCCGGCGCCAAGGGGCAGCCGGTCGCCTCCACGGTCTTCGACGAGAACGGCAAGGCGTACGTCCGCGAGGTCACCGGCTACGACGCCGAGTACCGGCCCACCGGCAACAAGGTCACCATCCCGGACACCCCGGACACCAAGGGCCTGTCCGGCAGCTACTCCTACAGCACCACCTACACGCCCACCGGCAAGGTCCAGTCCACCACCCTGCCCTCCACGCCCGGCGGCCTGGCCGCCGAGCGGCTGGTCACCCGCTACAACGGCTCGGGTCTGCCGGACAGCGTCTCCGGTCTCGCCTGGTACACGGCCGAGACGGTCTACAGCCCCTACGGCGAACCCGTCCGCTCGGTCACCGGCGCGGCACCTGAACGCATCTGGACCACCAACGTCCGGGACCCGCTCACCGGCCGGGTCGCCACCACCTACCAGGACCGCGAGACCCCGGACGCGCACCGGATCTCGCAGACCGACTACATGTACGACCCGGTCGGCAACGTCACCGGGGTCAAGGAGTCCCAGCCGGGCGGCCGGGTGGACCGGCAGTGCTACATGTACGACCCGCTCGGGCAGCTGCGCCAGGCGTGGACCGGCAAGCAGGACTGCGCCAGCCCGTCCACGGCCACGGTGACGGCGGGCCCGGACGGCGACGGCTACTGGTACCAGTACGCCTACGACAAGATCGGCAACCGCACCCAGTTCCTCGACAAGGACCTCGGCGACGCGGCCTACGACGACAGCTACACGTACGAGCACGGCGTCGAGGTCACCAACAACGGCACCCAGCCGACGCAGCTGATCCAGCCGCACGCCCTGAGCAAGCTGACGCAGGTCACGAAGAAGCCCGGCTCCTCCATCACCTCGGTCTCCTCCTACGCCTACGACAGCGCGGGCAACACCACCCGGCGGACCATCGGTGGCGACACCCAGACCCTGACCTGGGACCGCCGCAACAAGCTGACCTCGGCGGACAGCCCCGGCATCGGCTCGTTCCCGGTGATCGGGCTGGCGGGCAAGTGCCTGGACGTGCAGTCGGCGCAGACCGCCGACGGCACCCCGGTGCAGCTCTACGACTGCAATGACACCAAGGCCCAGCAGTGGCGCCTGACGGGCGACACCCTGCGTGCCTTCGACAAGTGCGCCACCTCCACCGGTGGTGCGGTCACCCTCGCCACCTGCAACGGCAGCGCGAGCCAGAAGTTCACCCACCGGGCGGGCGACAAGAGCCTGCACCACCCGTCCACGAACAAGTGCGTGGAGGTCCCCGGGGCCACCGATGCCAACGGCACCGACCTGACCCTGGCCGGCTGCGACGCGACCGCCCCGGACCAGCGGTGGACGTTCACCGACACCACCACCTACCGCTACGACGCCGAGGGCAACCGCCTCATCGAGAACACGGGCGCCACCCGGACCCTCTACCTGGGCGACGCCGAGATCACCGTCGACGCGGCCGGCAAGGCCCTGGACGCCCAGCGCTACTACCCGGGCACCAGCGGAGCCACCACGGTCCGCCGCACCTACGGCAAGACGATCGGCCACAACCTCACGGTCCTGCTGGCCGACCGCCTGGGCACCGCCACCACCTCGGTGGCGCAGGGCCCGGGCCAGGCGATCACCCGCCGCAAGTCGGACCCGTACGGCAACCCGCGCGGCACCGAACCCACCACCTGGCCGGGCAGCCGCACCTACCTGGGCGTCGGCGTCGACGACTCGACCACGGGCCTCACCCACATCGGCGCCCGCGAGTACGACCCCACCATCGGCCGCTTCATCAGCGTCGACCCGATCATCGACATCACCGACCCGCTCCAGATGAACGGGTACACGTACGCCAACGGCAACCCGGTCATGAACGCCGACCCGACCGGTCTCATGAACGCCCACATGGGCGGCGGCCAGCCCGACTCCTGGGACAAGGTCGTCCAGGACACCGAAACCCTCACCGACCACGACTACAACGGCGACGGCCAGATCGGCGCCAGCCCGAACAGCGGAGGCTCCTCAAAGAAGGCCAAGAAGTGCAGCGGCTGGAGCCTGTGCCAGTTCGGGGCAAAGGCCAAGGCGGCCAAGAAGTTCGTCGTCGAGCACAAGGTGGAGTTCGTCTCCTTCACGACGGAAATCGTGGTGGGCGTGGCCTGTGTCGCCGGAGCCACGGCGGCGGGCGTCGCCACCGGCGGTGCCGGACTCGCCCTCGCGGCCGGCTGCGGCGCGGTGGCCGGCGCGGCGGGTGCGGCGGTCACGAACGCCATGACCCCGGGCGCCGACCACAGTGTCCTCGGTGTCCTGAAGGACATGGGGGAGGGCGCCGCGATCGGCGCAGCCAGCGGAGTCCTCGGCGTCGGCGCGGGCAAACTCGCATCCAAAGCCGTGAGCAAACTCCGCGGCGGTTGCCCCGGAAACAGCTTCATCACCGGAACGGCCGTCGCGATGGCCGACGGCACCAGAAAGGCGATCGAGGACATCGCCCCCGGTGACAAGGTTCTGGCCACGGACGAGCAGACCGGCGAGACCACGGCCAAGGAAGTCACGGCCACCATCACCGGCGAAGGCGTCAAGAACCTCGTCGAGATCACCGTCGGCGCCGGCACCGCCGCCGAGAAGATCACGGCCACGGACCGCCACCCCTTCTGGGTCCCCGAACTGAAGGCCTGGCTGGACGCCACCGATCTCCAGCCCGGCCAGTGGCTCCAGACGAGCGCCGGCACCCATGTCCAGATCTCCGCGGTAACCCGCTGGACCACCCTCCAGACCACCGTCCACAACCTCACCGTCGCCGACGTCCACACGTACTATGCGCTGGCGGGCGCCACCCCGGTGCTCGTTCACAATTGCGGAACTGGCTCAATCTCCAATAGCAGGCCCGACGATCTTGGGCTTGAAATGATGGAGGCTGATTTCGCTGGCATTTCCCCGATGGCTGCTGGATCTTCCGACTTCTCGCGAGCAGCATCTGAGGGTGGGAGCTTCCTCTGGACTGTTGGGGAGGCAGGAAACTTGAACATGGTTCGAGCCGCACCTGGCATCCACCACACAGTGGCCAGCGGTGGTGCACCAGTTATTGGCGCAGGGCAGGTGACATTCCGAAATGGTGGTGCGATCTCGTCGTTCGATAACTTCACGGGCCACTACACGCCGCCCTGTGCGCAGTGTGCTGCCGCGTTCATCGAGCGAGGCGTCGACGCCTTCGCTGGAGCCGGGATCAGGGTTCCATTGGCAGTGATTAGAGACTATGGCGGGAGGGCCCCGTAAATGGGAGTGGAGTCTGATCTTCGGGAGATTCGGAGCATCCCAGTTGACGGCATCTCCGACTGGATCCGCAGACGCTTTCCTGATGGGAGCTTCCCGCAATGGTGGTTGGCGGTTTTCGAATCGCTGGAGACCAGCGTAAGCCCCCTGAGGGATGTGGCCGCAAGCCGACGTAGAGGCGACTTTGAGCTCAGCGTGGAGGTCGTCAGGCTGGCGGTCGACATTGGAGGAATCAGGCCGCCTATGGGGGCGTACTGGGTTCTCCGACTCGCGGCCATCGCGCTGCGATTCGACCCACCGGTCGTCGGCCTGCCTGAACTCTTGACGCCGGACGGAGCCGCCGAATTGGCGCTTAATCGAATGCCGCTATCGCGTGAACGTGCAATTGCGGCATCCGAAACCAGGAAGGCGGAGTACCTGGCCGCCGGCGACGACTTCTATGCACCCGTCGGAAGCAAGTTCCCTGTGAGCAGCGAGGTGGATGTCAGATTCTCCGCACTGCAAGAGATCGAACTAATCTTGTCAGCCCTTCCGTGGGTATCGTCCGCGGTGGCGAGCAAAGAGACCAGTCGCAATATTGACGCCTGGCTAGAAATTCGGGACCGACTGTAGTCCTACCCGTGCCAGCCGCATGGCTGCCCTGATTCTTCGGGTTGCCTGGCCGTTCTCGAAATAGACAGATGTGCCCCACCGACATGGTTGTCGGTGGGGCACATCTGTGTTTGACGGCAGTAGTTGCCGGCAACGTCAGCGGACAGGTGCTGTGTACGGCAAGCGGTCATGGCAGTCGTCGGGCTGGTTGGAGGTCCCGGTCTGGGTGTGGAGCGTGCGGCCGAGGAGGTCGATGGCGTCGCGCTGGAGGCGGAGTCGGACGTGGGCGTAGACGGTGGCGGTGACGCCGATGTGGGCGTGGCCGAGGAGTTCCTTGATCACGACGAGTTCGACCCCCTGCACCAGGAGGAGGGTGGCGGTGGAATGTCGTAGGTCGTGGAAGCGGATGCGGCGGAGCCCTGCCCGATCGAGGAGGGCGCGGAAGCTGCGATTGAGGTTCGCTGGATCGATCGGCCCTCCTGCCGGCGTGCTGAAGACGAGGCTGTTGTCCCTCCAACGCCCCGCTGCCGCCTCTCGTTCTCGTTCCTGTACCTCGCGGTGTTCGTTCCTTGAATGAGTGGATGCACTCGCTGGGGAGGGCGATGCGCCGTTCGGAAGCGCGGGTCTTGGTAGGCAGGGCGGTCAGCCCGCCGGTCTGGGTGCGCTGGAGGGTGCGGCGGATGCTCGCAGTGCCGGTCTGGAGGTCGAGGTCTTCCCACTGGAGGCCGAGGAGTTCGCCCTTGCGGAGTCCGGTGCGGAGGGCGAGTTCGTACAGAGCGAACAGGCGGTCATCGCGGACAGCAGCGAGGAACTGGCGGGCTTCATCTGCCGTGAGCGGTTCGAACCGACGGGGGCGGGGCGTACCCGTACGGACGTTGCGGGCAACATTGCGCGTGATCTCCTCCTCACGGACGGCGTGCTCCAGGGCGGACTTGAGGACGGAGTGGATGTACGCCAGCGTCAGCGGGGAGAACCGCTTGGAGCAGCACGCTCTGGCGGCGCAGCAACGGGGCTGATCACGGCCGGCATCGATGTTGCGGGCGCAGCACTGGCAGGTGGTGCGGACCTGGTTGAGCCAGGTGCGGACGTCTTTGGCGGTGAGCTTGGTGAGCTTCTTTTTACCCAGGCCGGGGATGAGGTAGCGGTTGGCGCAGGTGGTGTAGCGGGTGTGGGTGTTCTCGCGGAGGTGGTGGACGGCGACGTTCTCCAGCCAGTACGTCAGGTACGCGGCCAGACTGCCCTGCGCGGAGGGGATGGGGAGTCCGCGGTTGCTGGCGGCGATCTTCTCGGTGAGCTTGGCCAGGGCGTCTCTGCGCATGGTGCCGTAGAAGCGGATGCGCTTGCGGGTGTTGCCGGTGGCGAGGACGTATCCGGCGGCTTCCCAGCGGCCGTCCTTGCGCTGGTAGACGGTTCCGTCGCCGTTGGCCCGCACGCGGCG
Source organism: Streptomyces sp. NPDC033845 (assembly GCF_055576225.1). NCBI lineage: Bacteria > Bacillati > Actinomycetota > Actinomycetes > Kitasatosporales > Streptomycetaceae > Streptomyces > Streptomyces sp. NPDC033845. The sequence continues at coordinate 67,249 of NZ_JBVIRI010000018.1, forward strand.
GGAGGGGACGCTGTCTCGGGGCGTGGTCATCAGGCGGCGGCTTCCTGGTCGAGGCGAGTGCGGGTGAAGTCGGCGAGCGCGTGGGCGGGGATGCGTCGGGCGCGCCCGAGGGTGATCGAGGCGAGCTGGCGGGTGCGGAGCAGGTCGTAGACGGCTGAACGGCCGAGCTGGAGGCGGGCCATGACCTGAGGCACGGTCAGCAGCTCCTGAGACGCACTCGGCGGCGGGTGGGGCGCGGTGGGTGAGTACGAGGTCATCGCGAGGCTGAAGTGATCATTCAAGGTGTCATGCGGGGTGAATCTAGGGCGGCGCGGCCCGGCGCACGGCTAGAAGATCTTGGGTTCGAGTAAGTAAGCCCTGGTGGGCGGCACCTGCGGTGCCGCCCACCAGGGTTCTAAAGGGAGGCGACTTGGCGAGTTTGCAAGAAGTGTCCACTTTGGAGATTGTGGGGCTGCTTCAGACCGCAAAGTGTCAGTCGTTGGTTTTGTTGCCGCCTCACGTTGTGCCGGAAATCCTTGAAGATGCATCCGAATTGATCGGTGTTGGAGTTGGGTCGAGGGCCACACTTCGAGGTACGTATCGAGACCGGTACTGCACGTTGGATGAATTTCGAAAGAATAGATTTGGGTGGCATGATTTCTTTGCAGTTCTCGACGAGGATGGCCCTCCGGTTGGTCTATTCACCGTCCGAGGGGGTGGGTGGAGCTTGATCGCTCTTACTGACGAGAGCATCGGGGAAATTCTCGCGGCTTTGGTGGCGCCACCCCAGTCCTTCGTATGGCCGAAGGGTGCTGAACGCGCTTGACGGCTCCAGTCCCGCTGACGGCAGGCGCATAGCCGTCTGACGGATGCTGGGGCATCTGGTGCCGTATACGGACACTGTTTTCAACAGCCGCCAGGTAGTCACCCTGTTGGCGGAAGTACCGTGCCTGCCGGCAGGCATAGTCACCGATGCGCTCGCGCGTGAGCTTCTGGACCTGGGCTAGACGGTTCTCGACAGGCAGCACCTTTACCTGAACCGTTCCGACTTTTCTGCCGGTGGTTTGTTGGCCGGTGATCAGTCGGCTCGTGGTTCTGTGTCAGCGTAGTGGGCTGCCTCGAACTCTGTAGGGCTGATCATGCCGAGACTTCCGTGCAGCCGGCGGTTGTTGTACCACTCGACCCACGAGGCGGTGGCGTACTCGACGTCAGAGACCGTCCCAGGGACCGTCGTGGAATACCTTGGTCCGTATGCACTCCGCCTTGTAGAGACCGTTGATCGTCTCCATCAAGGCATTGTCATACGCGTCTCCGACGCTGCCGATCGAGGGGCGGATGCCCTCGATGCTCAGGTGTTCGGTGAAGCGCACACTCGTATATTGCGACCCGGCATCCGAGTGGTGAATGAGCTGGTCGCGCCTCACGGGGTTGCCTTCGTGGGTGCGGCGCCACAAGGCCATCCGAAGCGGGACATCGACCAGCTCCACGTCCCGCCTGACTGAGGCGTGCCAGCTCACGATCTTCTGGGAGAAGCAGTCGACGATGAACGCGACGTAGGTGAACGACTGATACGTGTGGACGTAGGTGAAGTCGGTGATCCATTTCCGGTTCGGTGCCGGGGCCGTGAAGTCGCGGTCCAGCAGGTCCGGGGCCCTCGCGTCGGCAGGGTTGGGGATCGTGGTTCTGGGTCTTCGCCCGCGGACCACACCGTTGAGATCGAGCGAGCGCATGGCACGGTCGACGGCACCGAAGCCGGCCTCGGGCAGGAGCGTGCGGCGGACGAGAGCCAGCATTTTGCGTCGGCCATAAAGCCCCTCGGGGGCCAGCACACGCTCGCCGGCCGCGCTGGTGGTGAAGGCCATCGCGCGGACCGCGTCCTCCACCAGGGCGTCGGTCACGGTTCTGGCCGCGGCCACATTGGACGGGCCGGCTGGGGCACACCAGGCTCGCAAGGTTCGTGCCGCGATCTTCAGACCGGCCTGTTCCAGGGCGGTAAGGATCGACTCGACGGCATAGCCGGTGGCCCGCATCTGATCGGTGAAGGCCACAATTAGCGGTTTGGGGGGTCGAGCTCCCCCGCGAAGAAAATCGTCGCCGACTTGAGCACTTCGTTGACCTCGCGCAGGCGCTTGTTCTCCGCTCGCAGCCTGCGAAGTTCTTCCCGCTCGTCCGTGCTCACACCCGCCGCCTGGCCGCCGTCGACCTCGTACTGCATCACCCACCGCCGCACCGACTCCCGGGACACACCGAGGGATTCAGCGACCTGGATGTGCAGGGCCCGCTCGGACGAGTACTCCGCACGATGCTCTGTCACCAGACGCACAGCTTGGCTACGAAGGGCTGCATCAATCTTCTTGGGCACGAGACCCATCGTCCCTTATAGCTCACAACGGAGCGGCAGAGAAGTCAGAATGGTTCAACCTGTGGTTCCTCGGGGACTGAGACAGTGATAAAGATCTGCTGCGCTCCTCTTTTGCTCCCGATGATGAGAATCGAACTTTCGTGACTATCGGAGGTGGCGGGCAAATGATGGAAGGTAACCATCGGATGGCGGAATTCATTTTCCGCGCCTCGAAATCTACGAGTTCCATCTCATGGGACACCCCAATTTACATTCGGGGGTGGGGCCAGTGAGGCGCCCGCGTGTGCGGAGGTTGGCGGCCGGTCTGGTAGGCCGTCACGTGCGGCGGATCTCCCTCGAATCCGCTGATCGCCTCATGGAGAGTTCTGTTGTGAAAGGTCTTGCGCACAAGGGGAACCGTGCTTGGCTTGTGGAACGAAAAGGCGACTATGGGCAGTGCTACCTCATTCCAGTGCCTGACGTGTACCTGAGGTCTTCGGATATTCGCTGTATCCTGGTTTTGATGGATCGCAACAATCGAGCAGTTTGGATGAGTTTGGACGTCAGTCCTTGGGCTATGTTCGGAATGCGCAAAGTGCGGGGGCGAGAGATCGTGCGGGTGATGGGGGGATTGGCTTCTCGTAGTCCTGCGGTCCAGTGGGATGGAACCCTCTCCAGCTGAAGATTGTGGTCCGCATCAGGGATGGTGATATTTGCGGCGGCTCAGTGGGTTGCGATCCTGTCCGGAGGGCGGCGCATGTGAGGGAGCTGGTCCGGCCGGGCCTTGCCCTTCTTGGATTCAAACCGGATGCCGTCTTCGACTGCTGCCGCCGAGGTGTGACCGCAGCGGTGGATCCGCAGTGAACTTTCCGGTCCGCCTCGGGCCGTGGGCGCGTTCGTGTTCGGTCTGGGACCTGAGATCTGCCGAGCTCGCTCAAGTGGACCGAGGTCTCGTGCGATGAGTTTCGGGTGGGGTGGGGGTCTTCGTTGTGTGGAGACGAGAATTCTGGCCCTGGGTGGGGCCGAGCCGGATGTCGATGTGCTGCTCGGGCGGCTGGAGGTGCTCTGTCGGGACGGGCCGCCGGGTGGGGGCGTCCTCTGCGATGCGCGGGGGATCGCCGGGGCCGGGCTGGGCACGGTGGGGGTGGTGGCGCGGCTCGCGCTGGGGGCCCGGCGGCTGGGGGTGCCGTTCTCGGTGTGTGCCGACGGGCCCTTGCGGGGGCTGCTGGAGGTGTCCGGGCTGGCCGGCCCGGTCGGCCTGCTGGCCGAAGGGCTCCCGCCGCCCGGCCGGCTACGGCAGGCGGGGCGGGAGGTCGAAGAGGGGGAACCAGCGGGAGGTGTCCAGGAAGGCGTTGAGGCCGGTGATGCGGCCGTCTGAGATCTCCAGGACCTGGAGGGCCCAGGGGGTGTGGCCCCGGCCGTCCTCGGCGGGGCGGTACTGGCCGAAGGCCGGCAGGCCGTTGGCCGTGGTGGGGACCAGCCGGGAGCCCTTGCAGCCGATGCCCTGGTCGAGGTGCCAGGCCGCGATGTCGGCCGGGCCCTGGAGCCACAGGTCGAACGGCGGCATCGACAGCACCGCGTCCTCGTGCAGCAGGGCGGTCAGCGAGCTGATGTCGTACGCCTCGAAGGCCGTCAGATAGCGGTTCAGCAGGTCGGTCTGGGAGGGGTCCAGCGGATCGGCGGGGGCGCTGTCCTTCGGCGGCTGCGCGGCCATGGTGGCGCGGGCCCGCTGGAGGGCGCTGTTCACCGAGGCGGTGGTGGTGTCGAGGAGCTCGGCGACCTCGTCGGCCTTCCAGGCCAGCACCTCGCGGAGGATCAGCACCGCCCGCTGCTTGGCCGGCAGGTGCTGGAGGGCGGCGACGAAGGCCAGCCGCACCGATTCCCGGGCCAGCGCCGCCTCCGCCGGATCGGCGGTCTGCGGCAGCACCCGGCCGTCCGGGACCGGCTCCAGCCAGGTCACCTCGGACCGCGTGTTGAGCACCGCGGAGGCCTGGGTCTGCGGGGCGGTGAGGTCCATCGGGCGGGCCCGCCTGCCGCCCGCCTTCAGCAGGTCCAGACAGACGTTGGTGGCGATCCGGTACAGCCACGACCGGATCGAGGAGCGCCCCTCGAACCGGTCGAAGCTGCGCCAGGCCCGGATGTACGTGTCCTGCACGGCGTCCTCCGCGTCGAAGGACGAGCCGAGCATCCGGTAGCAGTAGCCGGTCAGCTCGACCCGGTACCGGTCCATCGCGGAGTCGAGCTCCGGCTGTGTCGTCGCGAGGTCGCTCATGTGCCTGGTCCCCAGTCCCCTGGCCGGTCCGGCCGGTCCGTCCGATACCTCGGAAGCTACTCCAGGGGACTGACAACGGCAGCCGGAAAGCCGGATCGGCCCGCCCGGTCAGTCCGATGGGACAGCCCGGGCGGGCCGATCCGGCAGTCCGGCCGGGCCGGTCAGGTGCCCGGCTTGCGGCCGTACACGAAGACGTCGTCGCCGTTCTTCAGCCGGTTCCAGTACGCCTTGGCGTCGGCCGTGGTCATGTTCACGCAGCCCGCCGAACCCGGCGGGTTCCACATGCTCTTGTTCACCGAGTGGAAGGCGATCCCGCCGTCGAAGAACTGCGAGTAAGGCATCGACACGTGGTAGATCGTCGACCAGTGGTTGATGCTGCGGTAGTAGATCTTGTTCAGGCCGGTCCGGGTCTCGGTGCCGTCCTTGCCGGTCCGCACCGGCACCGGCCCGTAGACCAGCTTGCTGCCGTCCTGGATCCAGCTGAGCTGCCGGGTCAGGTCCACGCACGCGATGCGCCCCTTGTTGACCGGACACTTGCCGGCCTTGTTGGGGGTCTTGCCCGCGGCCTTCTGCGCCAGCATGGTGTTCATCGTCTGCCAGGTCAGCGGCCCGGCGTAGCCCTGCGTCGGGGTGATCCCGTGCTTGGCCTGGAAGGCCTTGATCGCCTGGCAGTCGGCCGCCGACTGCTTGCCGTCCACCGGCCGGCCGAGGAACTTCTCCACCTGCTTCTGGTACGGGCCCGTGGTCACGTTGCAGGAGCCCGCCGCCTGGGCCGTGCCGCCCCCGACCGCCACCAGCGGTGCCGCCAGCGCCAGCGCCCCGCCGACCACCGCGACCCGGCGCCGGGCGCCGCCCATCGCGCGTATGCCCGCCCGCACGTTCATCTTCATCGTCATGCCCCCTTCACCCGGATCCCCCCGGGTTCCGTGCTGTCGGCCCGTTTGACGCGCCGGGGCCCGGGCGTGGTTGCGCCCGGGCCCCGAACGATCCCGTTCTGTTACGCGACGGTCATGCGACCGCTCCCGCGCCGTCCGGACGCCACCCCGGAGCCGCTCTCAGGCGGCGGGCACCCGGCGCTCCGCCCGGGCCACCCTCGACCCGTAGAGGGTGATCGAAACCACCCCGAGGACGGCCGCCAGCCCCAGCGCCACCGTGCCCGCCCAGCCGTCGGCGTGCCAGGCCAGCGCGCCCAGGGTGCCGCCCGCGCTGGAGCCCAGGTAGTACGCGGACTGGTAGAGCGCGGAGGCCTGCGCCCGGCCGGTCCGGGCGGTCCGGCTGACCGAGGAGGAGGCGACCGCGTGCCCGGCGAAGAACCCGGCGGTGATCAGCACCAGGCCGAGCAGTACGGTGCCGAGCGCGTCCGGCAGGGTCAGCAGCAGGCCCAGCGCGGTGGTGGTGACGGCCAGGTAGAGGGCCCCGCGCCGACCGAGCCGGGCCACCAGCCGGCCGGCCGCCGCCGAGGAGGCCGTACCGACCAGATAGACGAGGAACACCGAGCCGACCAGGCCCTGGGCGAGGCCGAACGGCTCCTCGCTCAGCCGGTACCCGATCACGGTGTAGACCGCGCCGAACACGGTCATGAACAGCGCGCCGATGCCGTACAGCCGCAGCAGCAGCGGGTCCTTCAGGTGCCCGGCGACGGTACGGCCCACCGCGCCCGGATTCAGCGGGGCCGGGCGGAAGAACCGGGCCCGGGGCAGCAGCGCCAGGAAGACCGCCGCGCAGGCCAGCGAGAGCACGCCGACCGCCAGCAGTCCGGCCCGCCAGCCCCACAGCTGGGCCGCCCAGCCGGTCACGAGCCGGCCGCTCATCCCGCCGATGGAGTTGCCCGCCACGAAGAGTCCGATGGCTCCGACGAGGGCCTTGGGCCTGACCTCCTCCGCCAGATAGGCCATGGCCGAGGCCGGGACGCCCGCGATCGCCGCGCCCTGCACCGCGCGCAGCACGATCAGCCACTCCAGGTTGGGCGCGAACGGCACCAGCAGTCCGATCACCACGGCCACGGCCATCGACCAGACCATCAGCCGGGTCCGCCCGAACCGCTCGGACAGGGCGCTCAGCGGCAGCACGAACACGGCCAGCGCGGCGGTGGCCGCGGACACGGTCCAGGAGGCCGCACCGGCCGACGCCCCGAAGCCGGTGGAGATCGCCGGCAGCAGGGCCTGGGTGGAGTAGAGGAGGGCGAAGGTCGCCAGCCCGGCGGCGAACAGGGCGAGGCTGATCCGGCGGTAGCCGGGGGTGCCGGGGGAGTGCGGCACACGGTCGGCGTCGTCCGCCGGGGTGTCGGTGGTGTGACGGCGTCGACGGAACGGCGCGGCGGAGGCGGCCACAATGCTGGACGCCCCGTGATGGGCGGGAGTCATACCTGCGACCGTAGGACTGCCCGCTTCATGCGTCCAATGCATAGAATTGCCGGAATCGATGCGGTGGTGCATCAGCAGAGCTCACAGGGGTGCCTGTCGATGAGTCGTTACGAAGAAGACATGCGCGTGACCCATCTGCTGGCCCCCCGGCTCAGCTGGTTCGTGACGGTCGCCAAGCACGAGCACGTCACCCGGGCCGCCCAGGAGCTGGGGATTCCGCAGCCCACCCTGTCCCGGGCCGTGGTCCGCCTCGAACAGGACCTGGGCGTCGCGCTGTTCGCCCGGATCGGCCGTACGGTGGCCCTCACCACGGCCGGCCGTGCCTTCCTCGCCTCCGCCGAACGGGCCCTCGCCGAGATCGGCCGGGCCGCCGAGTCCGTCCAGGCGGACGCCGATCCGGCCGTCGGCAAGGTCGCCTTCGGCTTCCTGCACACCATGGGCTCGGAGACGGTGCCCGAACTGATCCGCGGCTTCCGGGTGGACCACCCCGGGGTCCGCTTCTCCCTGGTCCAGAACTACGGCGAGGCGATGCTGGAACGGCTGCGGGCCGGCGAACTGGACCTCTGCCTGACCTCACCGGTGCCGGACGCCCCCGATCTGGTCGCCCGGCGGCTGGACGAACAGCGGCTGCGGCTGGTGGTGCCGGAGGACCACCGGCTGGCGGTCCGCAAGCGGATCCGGCTGGCCGAGGCCGCCGAGGAAACCTTCGTCACCCTCGAACCGGGCTACGGACTGCGCCGGATCACCGACGACCTGTGCGCCGAGGCCGGGTTCACGCCCCGGGTGGCCTTCGAGGGGGAGGAGGCGGAGACCCTGCGCGGGCTGGTCGCGGCCGGACTGGGGGTGGCCCTGCTGCCGCCGCCCGCGGTGGCCCGCCCCGGGGTGGTCGAGCTGAACGTCACCGCCCCGCGGGCCGTCCGCGAGATCGGGGTGGCCTGGCTGGACGGCCACCCGGACACCCCGCCGGTGGCGGCCTTCAAACGCTTCCTGCTGTCCCGCCGGGGCCGCCTGATCCCGGAGCTGTAGCCGCGCCCGTACGCCCTGCTCCGCGCAGGCCGAACGCCCGTACGCCAGTACGCCCCTACGCGTCCAGGCCCGGCCCCGCCGAACCCGCCGAACCCGCCGAACCCGGCGTACCCGGCGAACCCGTTGGCGCCGCCAGCGCGCAGGCCACCAGATATCCCGCCTGGAAGCGGGACTTGGCGCCCACCGCCCGCATGATCTCCGCGATGTGCCGCTGACAGGTCCGCTCCGACATGCCCAGCCGGCGCGCGATCACCTTGTCCTCCAGCCCCTCCGACAGCATCCGGACGATGGTCTGCCGGAGTTCCTCCGACAGCGAGCGCGCCTGGTCCGGCCCGGTGGTCGTGGCGAACGGGTCGGCGGCCAGCCAGGACCGCTCGAAGACCTCGGCCATGAAGTCCACGACGTTCGGCTCGCGCACCACCAGCGCCCCGCCGGCCACCCCCCGCACCGCCATCAGCCCGGTGTGCCGGTCGAAGACCAGCATCCGCATCAGCCCGTCGCCCAGCGTGCGGACCTGCGCGCCCAGCGCCGTCACCCGCTCCACGTAGGCGGCCGTCGGCCGGGAGTAGCGGGCGGTGTGCTGGTAGATCGTCCGCATCCGCACCCCGCGGGACAGCAGCGACTCGTCCCGCCCCACCGCCTCCTCCAGGGTCTCCTGCGGGCGCCCGCCGCCCGGCTGGGAGGTCAGCAGCTCCTGCTCGCAGGAGGCCACCAGCTCGGCGATCAGCCCCCGTACCGCGCCCAGGTCGGTGACCAGCTCCAGCCCGCCCGAGGCGGTCCGGCCGCGCTGCACGGCCGCCGCCTCGTACGCCGGGACCAGCGCCTCCAGCCGTTCCCGTAGCCGGTCCATCTCGTCATGGGTCTCCCGCACCCGCAGGGCCAGTGGGGCCAGCGCCCGGGAGACCGCCGCCCGGGGCGCGACCGCCGTCCAGCGGTCCTGGCTGCCGTCGGCGGCCCGCTGGAGCAGATGGGCGGCGGCCAGTTCGGTGATCGCGGCCGAGGCCCGGGCGCCGAGCACCTCGGTGGCCTCGCGGGCGGCGAAGGAGTGCCGCTCCACGGCGTACGTGTAGAGCCGACGGGCGGCCGGGCTCAGCCGGCCGGTGCCGTTGACGTGATCCTGAGCGGACATGTGCGTATTCGTCCCGGGATGCACCTGTTCATAAACCCCTCGTGTTCCCGCAAGGCGGCAACCCGTCGCCCGTCCGGACGCCACGGGCATATGCCGAACAGGCAGGGTGGGGGCACGGCGTGAAGGGGGAGCGCGGTATGGGACGGCTGACGCCCGCGGTGGCTGTGTTACTCGATCCGTCCCCTGCCGAGGTCGCCGCCGCGCGGCGTGCGGGGGCACGCACCGCGGTGGTCCTGCCGGTTTCCGCGGAGCCGTCCGACCGTGAGGGGGCGGTACGGCCGGCCCGCGGCCACCGGCACGGACCCGACCTGCCCGCCGTGCCGCCGGCCGGCGGCACCGGCCGGGCCCGGGCTGACCACCGGGACCCGGCCGGCGCCGCCGAGGGGCCGTACGACCACACCCCGGCGGGCACCGCGCCGCGCCCGGCCGGAGCCGGGGCGGCGACCGTCCTGGCCGTGCACCCGGAGGGCCCGTACGGCCACCTCCCCGCGGGTCCCGCACCGGACCCGGGGGTGCTCCGCGGCGAGGCCGTCCGGCTGCGGGCCGACTGGCGGGAGCACCGGGACCTGGTCCGCGCGCTGTCCGGGCTCGACGCCGTCCGGGAGGGCCGAGCCGCGGTGTTCGGGTTCGGGGACGCCGGCCGGGCCCTGGCCGCCGCCCGCGCCAACGAGGCGCTCGGGCTCCGGGGGACCCCGGTGGCCGCCGTCACCGCCCTGATGGACAAGGCGGCCCTGCGGGCCCGCGCCAACACCCTGCACCCGGACCGGCCGGTGTCCTTCGCCCGCTGCGGCCGGGCCGCTCTGATCCCGTTCCTCGCCACGCTCATCGGGTACCCCTGCGTGGTCAAACCACGCGCCGGATCCGAAGGGGAAGGGGTGCGCGAGATCCGCGACCCGGCCCAGGCCCGCCGCGCCGCCCAGGCCTATCCGGCCGTCACCGACCTGCTGGTCGAGGAACTGCTGGAGGGACCCGAGATCGCCGTGCAGACCCTGTCCCGGGGCGGCCGTCACCAGGTGCTCGGCTGGACGCGCACCGTCCAGCGGCCGCCCGGCGCCGACTTCGGCGGACGGCTGGCCCCGGCCGGGCACACGGTGCCGGGCGCCCTCCCGGCGGGCGGGGCGGAGGAGGTCCGGGCGCTGGTCCGCGGGGTGCTCGACCTGGCCGGGCACCACGACGGGCCCGCCCACCTCGAACTGGTGCTGACCCCGGGCGGCCCCCGGCTGATCGAGGCGCACGCCAGGCCGGGCGGCCCGGAGGTGCTGCGGCTCCTCCGGCTGGCCCACGGCACCGACCCGCTGGCCCGGGCGGTGGCCGCCGCGCTCGGACTGCCCGAGCCGGCCCCGGCTCCCCGCCCGCCGCGCGCCGCCGCCGGGTCGCACGCCGGCCTGCGGTACGTGGACTTCGCCCCGGGGCGGCGGCTCGACGCCCTCGGAGAGGCGCTCGCGGCGGCCCGCGCGGTGCCCGGGGTGGTCCGGGTGGAGCTGGCGGCCCCGCCGTCCGCGACGGTCCGCCACACCCCCACCGGCACCCGCCACCACGGCTACGTCCTGGCCGCCGCCCCCACCCCGACCGCCCTCACCCACTCCCTCACCGAGGCCCTGACCCTCCTGAACCCCACCCATCCGTGCCCCTGACCCACCCGTGCCCCTGACCCACCCGTCCCCCTGACCCGGACGGCCGGCCCCGGCGGCCGGTCACCGCCGCAAGGACCGCCCGAAGCCGGAGGCCAACGGCATGCGCAGCCCCAGCGGCGGCGGAGCCGCCAGCGCGTCGGCCACCGGCCGCGACCACCGGTCGCCCAGCACCGCGCCGAGCACGAAGTCCACTCCCAGGGCGACCACTTCGGCCCGGTGCTCGCGCAGCCCGTGCCCGTCCGAGTGGACCTCGAACCGGCAGGTGGAGCGGTTCGCCTTCTTCGCCCGGGCGGCCAGCCGGAAGGAGGACTCCGGGTCCGAGCGGGCGTCGTCGGTGCCGTGCACGATCAGCACCTGCCGGCCGGCGAGTTGCTTCACCGGTTCCGGCGGGTCCGCCGAGGAGGCCTCCTCGGGCAGGCAAGGGGCCATCGCCAGGACCGAGTTGACGGAGGGGTGCCCCGCGGCCCGGAGTGCGGCCAGTGCCCCGGTCCCGTATCCGGCGAGGCAGACCGGGACGTCGCCGTAGCGCCGCACCGCCTCCTCCGCCGCCCAGTCCGGGCAGTCGTCGGCGTCCGTCACCACGTGGGCGGCCAGGCCGGCGCCGCCGCCGGCCCGGGCCAGCGCCCGGACCAGGGGCCGTACCGGACCCGGGGATAAGGGAGACAATCTGGGGCGTCCCGGGAGCAGCAGCACCACGCCGCTCACCGCCCCGCCGGAGCCATCCGCGCCGCTCGCCCGCCCCAGGCGCGCCCCGCGGTCCGGCATCGCATGCTGTGCCATGGCGGAACAGTCTCAGACGCCGAGGTGTACGCCACCCGTCCGCACGGTCACTGTTACGTATCGACGGCGTTGACCGGTCTGGCGCTCTACGCGCGTAGGAGTAGAGTGCCGGGATGACGAGCGAGACCTCCAACCTGCCCAGTCCGGACCAGATCCGCCGCTCCCCGAAGGTGCTGCTGCACGACCACCTCGACGGCGGGCTGCGCCCCGGGACCATCATCGAACTGGCCCGCGAGGTCGGCTACGAGAACCTCCCCGAGACCGACGCCGACAAGCTCGGCATCTGGTTCCGGGAAGCCGCCGACTCCGGCTCCCTCCCGCGCTACCTGGAGACGTTCGCGCACACCTGCGCCGTCATGCAGACGAAGGAGGCGCTCTTCCGGGTGGCCGCCGAGTGCGCCGAGGACCTGGCCGAGGACGGCGTGGTCTACGCCGAGATCCGCTACGCCCCCGAGCAGCACCTGGAAGCCGGCCTGACCCTCGAAGAGGTGGTCGAGGCGGTCAATGACGGTTTCCGCGAGGGCGAGCGGCGCGCCAAGGCCAACGGCCACCGGATCCGCGTCGGGGCCCTGCTGACCGCGATGCGGCACGCGGCCCGCGCGCTGGAGATCGCCGAGCTGGCCAACCGCTACCGGGACAACGGCGTGGTCGGCTTCGACATCGCCGGTGCCGAGGCCGGGTTCCCTCCCACCCGCCACCTGGACGCCTTCGAGTACCTGAAGCGGGAGAACAACCACTTCACCATCCACGCGGGCGAGGCCTTCGGCCTGCCGTCGATCTGGCAGGCCCTGCAGTGGTGCGGCGCCGACCGGCTCGGCCACGGGGTGAAGATCATCGACGACATCGAGGTCGCCGAGGACGGCGGCGTCACGCTGGGCCGGCTGGCCTCGTACGTCCGGGACAAGCGGATCCCGCTGGAGATGTGCCCCACCTCCAACCTGCAGACGGGTGCGGCGGCCTCCTACGCCGAGCACCCGATCGGCCTGCTGCGCAAGCTGCACTTCCGGCTCACGGTCAACACCGACAACCGGCTGATGAGCGGCACCAGCATGAGCCGCGAGTTCGAGCACCTGGTCGACACCTTCGGCTATTCGCTCGACGACATGCAGTGGTTCACCGTCAACGCGATGAAGTCCGCGTTCATTCCTTTCGATGAACGACTGGCGATGATCAACGACGTGATCAAGCCCGGATACGCGGAGCTGAAGTCCGAGTGGCTGTTCCGTCAGACCGCTTCGACCAGCGGTTCCGTCTCGGCATAGGCCAGAGCCTGACGGAGGGGAAAGCGCCCGGGTGGATCACATCCAGGGCGCTTTCTCATATCTACCCATGTTTGCGGGACGGGGTTTGGGGTGGCTAGTTTGCGAAGCCGCTCAAATTCCCCGTCGCAAGGACGATCCTTCATGAAGCAGTCAGCTGCCAAGACCCTCGGTGCCGCCGTCATCGGTGCCGCGTTCGCCGTTGCCGCCGCCGGAACCGCCTCCGCCTCCGCCCTGCCCGCCGTCGGTGGCGCCGAGGCCCTCGGGGTGCTCACCGGGGCCGCCGAGTCGATCACGCACCAGCAGGGCGCCCAGGACGGTCAGGCCAGCGACGTCGGCGGCCCGCTCAACTCCCTCACCGGCTCCCTCGGCGGTCTGCCGCTGGCCGGTCTGCCCATCGGCGGCTGACGGGTCCCCGCTGCCGCGAACCCGCAGTTCGTACGCGTGCACGGCGCGGCGCACACCCATTCGACGGGGTGGGCGTCCCGCCGTGCCGTGTGTCAGGATCGCCCCCCAACTGCCGCTCTCCACACGGGGTATAGAGGTCTCGGTCATGCGCGTGAACTCATCCGCGGCCAGCGCCGCGCTGCTGCCCGTCCTGCTGTTCGGAGCCGTCGCCTGCGGCGGCGGAGGGGACGAGGGCCCGGCCGCGGCCAAGAGCCCGGACCCCAAGGGCTCCGCGGCCGCCCCGGCCGCCTCCGGCATGCCCGGCGCCCCCGGTGCCCCGGCGGCGGGCACCCCGCTGGAGAGGGCCGCGCTGGCCCCCGGCGACGTCGCCGGCTACCAGATCTCCGCCCAGGGCAAGAACCCCAACGCCCCCGACGGGCAGCCGCAGGCGGACAAGAAGCCCTGCCAGCCGCTCGCCGACATCATGGGCGACAAGCCCGACCCGGCGGCCGAGGCCACCGTGAACCGGGGGATCGGCTCCCAGAAGCAGCTCGGACTGGCCGTGTCGGCCTCGCTCAGCACCTACGCCGAGCGGGACGCCAAGCGGCTGATCTCCCGGCTGGAGGAGGCGGTCGCCGCCTGCGGGTCCGGGTTCTCCGCCACCGTGGAGAAGCAGACCGGCCGCTACACGCTGATCAAGCCCGCCACCTATCGGACGGGCGGCGACGAGAGCGTCAGCTGGACCACCGTCGCCGCGGCCGAGGGCGTGTCCGCCCCGGTCCACCTGGTCGTCGTCCGTCAGGGCGGGACCGTGATGCGGCTGATGGCCCTCAACGTGGCCGGGGCGAAGGAGCCCGCCGAAGTGCCGCACGAGATCGCCGACAAGCAGCTGGAAAAGGTGCGGCAGCACCTGCGCTGAATTCCGCCGGATTCCGCGCGCACGGGCGGTCGGATATTCCGCGCACACGGTCACCAGGCGGTGGAAGCCGCCTTCTCGTTCGGCAGCAGCACCCAGAGCGCCAGATACAGCAGGAACTGCGGGCCGGGCAGCAGGCAGGACACGACGAAGATGATCCGCATGGTGTTCGCGGAGATTCCGAAGCGGCGCGCGAGACCGGCGCAGACTCCGCCGATCCATCGTCCGTCACGGGGGCGGGCAAGGGCGCTCATGGTTTTCTCCTTCGGGAAGCCGCTTTCTGTGATGCCTCAATACTCGCGCGGCACCACGGAAAGGGCCTCGGCCCACGGTTCGACCCTGACCCTGGGAATTCTCGGGGTCGACCCCTGAGACCTCTCGCGGTCGGCCCGGGCCTTCCGCAGCCGGGCCCGCAGCGCCGGAACCACCGCCAGGTGGGCCAGTGCCACCCCGGCCGTGTTCAGCAGCACCGCGTCCACGTCGACCACCTGCCCGGGCACGGCCGTCTGGAGGAGTTCGATCACCAGGGAGGCCAGCGCGCCCGCCGCGACCGTCCGGGTCAGCGAGGACCAGGCGGCCAGCGGGGAGGGTGCCAGCCGGCCGCTGACCAGCGGCAGCAGCACTCCCAGCGGGGCCAGCAGGGCCAGCCCGGCACCGATCCGGCGGGCCGCCTCCAGCGGCCCGTACGCGAGATCGGCCCGGATCCCGGCCAGCGGGGTCAGATTGGGCGCGGCGGCCCAGGGCACGTCCAGCGGCCGCAGGGCCAGCCAGCCGACGAGCACCAGATGGGCGGCCAGGAGCAGGCCGCCCAGCATCCGGAGCCGGAAGGGAATGGCGGCGCTGCCGCCGGCCTCATCACGCTGCACACCTGCGAAGACGCCGGCCCCGGTGGCTCCGGTTCCGCTCCCCGCCCGTCCTAGCGGGTGGCGAGGAGCACAATCAGCAGTACGGCGCCGGCCGCCGCGGGGGCCAGGACCTCGTACGCCCAGCGGACGCTCGCCGGGCCCTGGGCGTCCTCCCGCTTGGCCCCGAGCTCGGCCAGCTCGCGCAGCTCGTCCACGTGCTTGTCGGCCTGGGCGCGCGGGGTCCCGCCGGTCGCGGCCGGGGGCGTCCCGCCGTCCTTGGCGGCCCTGCGGGCCTGGGCCTGGCCGCGGGCGATCTGCCGGTTGGCCTTCTTGCGGTCCCGCAGCGAGACCGGGATCGCCCACAGCTGGTACGTGGCGTCCTCGGTCAGCACCTCGGCCGAGTAGCCGGAGCGCAGGGTGTCCACGGCCGCCCAGGGCAGTTCGATGGTGCGGAACGGATTGCGCACCCGCATCCGGTCCGGTCCGGCGAACACGGCGGGCCGCAGGGTGAAGGCCACCGTCAGCGGCATGGCGAGCAGCGCCGCGGCGACCCCGAACCAGGGCGCCGTCCCCTTGCCCCGGACGATCGCGTCCCCGCACAGCCAGGCCAGCAGGGCGAGCGTCAGCACTCCGCCGACGATGGCCAGCGGGGAGCGGTACACGCGGTCCTGGTAGACCGGCTCGTCGGCGGGGGACGCGGGGGAGGGGCTCATGGCGCCGATTCTGCCCCAAGGTGTCTCAGTCCACGAGACCGGTCGGCGGAACCACCAATTCCGAGACGGATCCGGTGGAGGGGGTGACAGGTCGCTACGCGCGTAGATATGCTCCTCTGGTGACCATGCCCACCACCCTCACCGCATTCGCTGACGTGACGGCGTCCGACAGTGCGCTGCGCCGCTTCCTGCACGGGCTGCCCGGCGTCGACGCCGTCGGCCTGGAGGCCCGCGCGGCCGCCCTCGGCACCCGCTCGATCAAGACGACGGCCAAGGCGTACGCCATCGACCTGGCCATCTCGATGATCGACCTGACGACGCTGGAAGGCGCGGACACCCCGGGCAAGGTCCGGGCGCTGTCCGCCAAGGCCGTCCACCCCGATCCGACCGACCGCACGACGCCGATGACCGCCGCGGTCTGCGTCTACCCCGACATGGTGGCCACCGCGAAGGCCGCCCTGAACGGCGCCGACGTCAAGGTGGCCTCCGTGGCCACGGCCTTCCCGGCCGGCCGCGCGGCCCTGCCCGTCAAGCTCGCCGACACCCGTGACGCGGTCGCCGCCGGCGCCGACGAGATCGACATGGTCATCGACCGTGGCGCCTTCCTCGCCGGCCGCTACCAGGAGACCTACGAGCTGATCAGGGCCGTCAAGGAGGCCTGCGTCCGGGAGGACGGCAGCGCCGCCCGGCTGAAGGTCATCTTCGAGACCGGCGAGCTGTCGACCTACGACAACATCCGCCGCGCCTCCTGGATCGGCATGCTCGCGGGCGCCGACTTCATCAAGACCTCCACCGGCAAGGTCGGCGTCAACGCCACCCCCGCCAACACCCTGCTGATGCTCGAAGCCGTCCGCGACTTCCGCGCGCAGACCGGTGTACAGATCGGTGTGAAGCCGGCCGGTGGCATCCGCACCACCAAGGACGCCCTGAAGTTCCTGGTCCTGGTCAACGAGACCGTCGGCGAGGACTGGCTGACCAACCACTGGTTCCGCTTCGGCGCCTCCAGCCTGCTCAACGACCTGCTGATGCAGCGCCAGAAGCTGAGCACCGGCCGTTACTCCGGTCCCGACTACGTGACGGTGGACTGATCACCATGGCATCTGCTTTCGAGTACGCACCGGCTCCCGAGTCCCGCTCGGTCGTCGACATCGCCCCCTCCTACGGGCTCTTCATCGACGGAGAGTTCACCGAGGCCGCCGACGGCAAGGTCTTCAAGACCGTCTCGCCGAGCACCGAGGAGGTGCTGTCCGAGATCGCCCGGGCCGGTTCCGCCGACGTGGACCGCGCCGTCAAGGCCGCCCGCAAGGCCTTCGGCTCCTGGTCCGCGCTGCCCGGCGCCGAGCGCGCCAAGTACCTGTTCCGGATCGCCCGGATCATCCAGGAGCGCAGCCGCGAGCTCGCCGTCCTGGAGACCCTGGACAACGGCAAGCCGATCAAGGAGACCCGCGACGCGGACCTCCCGCTGGTCGCCGCGCACTTCTTCTACTACGCGGGCTGGGCCGACAAGCTCGACCACGCCGGGTACGGCGCGAACCCGCGCCCGCTGGGCGTGGCCGGCCAGGTCATCCCGTGGAACTTCCCGCTGCTGATGCTGGCCTGGAAGATCGCCCCGGCGCTCGCCACCGGCAACACCGTGGTGCTGAAGCCCGCGGAGACCACCCCGCTCTCGGCCCTGTTCTTCGCGGACATCTGCCGCCAGGCGGGCCTGCCCAGGGGCGTCGTCAACATCCTCCCCGGCTACGGGGACGCGGGCGCGGCCCTGGTCGAGCACCCGGACGTCAACAAGGTCGCCTTCACCGGCTCCACCGCCGTCGGCAAGGCCATCGCCCGGCAGGTCGCCGGCACCGACAAGAAGGTCACCCTGGAGCTGGGCGGCAAGGGCGCCAACATCGTCTTCGACGACGCCCCCATCGACCAGGCCGTCGAGGGCATCGTCACCGGCATCTTCTTCAACCAGGGCCAGGTCTGCTGCGCCGGCTCCCGCCTGCTGGTCCAGGAGTCGATCCAGGAGGAGCTGCTGGACAGCCTCAAGCGGCGGCTGTCCACGCTGCGGCTGGGCGACCCGCTGGACAAGAACACCGACATCGGCGCGATCAACTCCGCCGAGCAGCTCGCCCGGATCACCGCACTCGCCGAGACCGGCGAGGCGGAGGGCGCCGAGCGCTGGTCCCCGGAGTGCGAGCTGCCGTCGGCCGGCTACTGGTTCGCCCCGACGCTGTTCACCAACGTCACCCAGGCGCACACCGTCGCCCGCGACGAGATCTTCGGCCCGGTGCTGTCGGTGCTCAGCTTCCGCACCCCCGACGAGGCCGTGGCCAAGGCCAACAACAGCCAGTACGGACTTTCCGCCGGCATCTGGACGGAGAAGGGTTCGCGGATCCTGGCGGTCGCGAACAAGCTCCGGGCCGGTGTCGTCTGGGCCAACACGTTCAACAAGTTCGACCCGACCTCGCCCTTCGGCGGCTACAAGGAGTCGGGCTTCGGCCGCGAGGGCGGCCGTCACGGCCTGGAGGGCTACCTCGATGTCTGATTCTTCGGCGGCGCCTGCGCGTCTGAACGTCTTCAAGACCTACAAGCTGTACGTCGGGGGCAAGTTCCCCCGCTCCGAGAGCGGCCGGGTGTACGAGGTGACGGACTCCAAGGGCAAGTGGCTGGCCAACGCCCCGCTGTCCTCCCGCAAGGACGCCCGTGACGCGGTCGTCGCCGCCCGCAAGGCCTTCGGCGGCTGGTCGGGCGCGACCGCGTACAACCGCGGCCAGATCCTCTACCGCGTCGCCGAGATGCTGGAGGGCCGCCGCGAGCAGTTCGTCCGCGAGGTCGGCGAGGCCGAGGGGCTGTCCAAGTCGAAGGCGGGGGCGGTCGTCGACGCGGCCATCGACCGCTGGGTCTGGTACGCGGGCTGGACCGACAAGATCGGCCAGATCGTGGGCGGGGCCAACCCGGTCGCGGGCCCGTTCTTCAACCTCTCCACCCCGGAGCCGACCGGTGTCGTGACCGTGATCGCCCCCCAGGACTCGTCCTTCCTGGGCCTGGTCTCGGTGGTCGCCCCGGTCATCGCGACCGGCAACACGGCGGTCGTGATCACCTCGGAGAAGTCCCCGCTGCCGGCCCTCTCCCTGGGCGAGGTGCTCGCCACCTCCGACCTGCCCGGCGGCGTGGTCAACCTGCTGTCCGGCAAGGCCGCCGAGATGGGCCCGCACCTGGCGTCCCACCAGGACGTCAACGCTATCGACCTGGCGGGCGCCGACCCGGCCCTGGCCAAGGAGCTGGAGATCGCGGCGGCGGACAACCTCAAGCGGGTCCTGCGTCCACAGCCTGTGGACGACTGGACCGCCGACCCGGGCACGCACCGCATGACCGCGTTCCTGGAGACCAAGACGGTCTGGCACCCGACCGGCTCCCTGGGCGCGGGCGGCTCCTCCTACTAGGCGGCGGCAACCACCCGAACCGGCCCCGGCAGCGAACCCCCGCGCTGTCGGGGCCTTCGCGTGCGCCCGCCCCGTACGCCTACCTGCCGCCGCCGGTCAGCGGACCGAGCAGAGAGGAGGCGGCGGCCGTCGGCAGCTGGCCCACCGAGGGCCCCTGGGTCAGGGTGCCGGTGACCATCCCGGTGCCGACCGAGGGGAAGTCCGCCACCTTGGTGGCGATCCCGTTGTCCAGCGGGTCCACCCCGGTCCCGGCGAGCGGGTTCACCTTGAGGGCGGAGATCGGGTCGGTGACCCCGGCCAGCGCGTGCGGCACGGAGACCTCGCCCGCCTGGGCACCCCCGGCGGCCATCGCCAGGGCCGCACCGGCCATGGTGACGGTGAGCGAGGCGGTACGGAGCGGGTTACGGGGTGCGGAAGATGCGTGACGTCCCATGCACTCACCGTAGTTGAGATGTGATACCGAATACCAACAGGGCTCCTCGGGGGTCCCCTGCGCGGGGTAATGCTTCACACTGGTGTCCCGTGAGCTGTTCATCTCCCCTTCCCACGCGCGTCGTCCTGCTGACCGGTCCCTCGGGGTCCGGGAAGTCCTCGCTGGCGGCCCGGTCCGGGCTCCCGGTGCTCCGGCTCGACGACTTCTACAAAGAGGCGTCGGACCCGACCCTCCCGCTCGTCGCCGGCAGCTCCGACATCGACTGGGACTCCCCGCTGTCCTGGGACGCCGACGCGGCCGTCGCGGCCGTCGCCGAGCTGTGCGCGGTGGGGCGGACCGAGGTGCCGGAGTACGACATCGCCACCAGTTCGCGGACCGGCAGCGAGACCCTGGACATCGCCCGGACCCCGCTGTTCATCGCGGAGGGCATCTTCGCGGCGGACATCGTGGCCCGCTGCCAGGAGCTGGGACTGCTCGCCGACGCGATATGCCTGCGCGGTCGGCCGTCCACCACCTTCCGGCGGCGGCTGGCCCGGGACCTGCGGGAGGGCCGCAAGTCGGTGCCCTTCCTGCTGCGCCGGGGCTGGCGGCTGATGCGGGCCGAACGCGGCATCGTGGCCCGGCACGTCTCCCTGGGCGCCCACGCCTGCGCCCGGGACGAGGCGCTGGGCCGGCTGGCCGCCGCGGCCGCCGGCCGCCACCGCACCCCCACCACGGCAACGGCCACCCCGGCCTGAACCGCCCGCAAACGTGATGCGGGGCGGAGCCGCCGGACCCCCGACCGGCTGCTCCGCCCCGCTTCCCCCCCAAGGCCTCCGCCCCACCCCCGCGGGACGGCCCCCATCGGCCGTGGTCGTACCGCCGCCGTCAGGCGACGAGCTCTTCGAAGGACTCCGCCTCGTCACGGCCGAAGCTCAGCGCCTCGTCCTCCCGCAGCCGGCGCAGCGAGCGCCAGATGCTCGACTTCACGGTGCCGACGCTGATGTCCAGGATCTCGGCGATCTCCGGGTCCGTGCGGCCCTCGTAGTAGCGCAGCACCAGCATGGTGCGCTGCGGCTCCGGCAGCCGGGTGAGCGCCTGCCACAGGACCGCGCGCAGCTCGGTGCCGCGCATCGCGTCCGTGTCGCCGACCGTCTCCGGCAGCTCCTCGGTCGGGTACTCGTTCAGCTTCCGCCGCCGCCAGGCGCTGATGTGCAGGTTCGTCATGGTGCGGCGCAGATAGCCGCCGACCGCCGCCTTGTCGGTGATCCGGTCCCAGGCCCGGTAGGTGGAGAACAGCGCGCTCTGCAGCAGGTCCTCGGCCTCGTGCCGGTCACCGGTCAGGTGGAAGGCGGTGGCGAAGAGCGCCGCCCGGCGCTCCTGGACGTACGCGGTGAACTCCGCCTCGGCGGCCGAGGACGGCAGCGGCGCGGGAGCGGGGACCGCCGGGGACTCCTCGCGCGGGGCGGGAACCGCCCGGTACGCGGTGGCGTCAATGGCTGTGAGACGGACCGGCCGGGGCCGGGTGACCGGGCGGACGGCCGCCCGGCGGTTCACATCGTGCAGCCGCGTGACAACCGCGCTGGTCGTGGTGCTGTGCAGCGTGTTCATCTCGCGCCTCCTCCGTGGTCCGACACCCAGAAGACTGCCGGGCGGGCATGACCGGGGTGTCCGCCGACTGTCACAGGGCTGTCACAGCGGACGGCGGCGGACCCCCGCGAGGTGCCCCGTCAGGTGCCCGCCGGACGTCCGTCAGGTGCCCGTCAAGGGCCCGTCGGGCGCGCGGTGGCCGATCGTGACCGTCCGACGGTCGAAGTACGGAGGGGCCATGGGACAGAATGAGCGGGTGCCTTTCCTGTTGCTGATCGAGGACGACGACGCCATCCGCACGGCCCTCGAACTCTCCCTGTCACGCCAGGGCCACCGTGTGGCCACCGCGGCGACGGGCGAGGACGGCCTGAAACTGCTGCGCGAGCAGCGGCCGGACCTGATCGTGCTGGACGTGATGCTGCCCGGGATCGACGGCTTCGAGGTCTGCCGCCGGATCCGGCGCACCGACCAGCTGCCGATCATCCTGCTGACCGCCCGGAGCGACGACATCGACGTGGTCGTCGGCCTGGAGTCCGGTGCCGACGACTACGTGGTGAAGCCCGTGCAGGGCCGGGTGCTGGACGCCCGGATCCGGGCCGTGCTGCGCCGCGGCGAGCGCGAGGCCAGCGACTCCGCCTCCTTCGGGTCCCTGGTCATCGACCGGGCCGCGATGACCGTCACCAAGAACGGCGAGGACCTCCAGCTCACCCCGACCGAGCTGCGGCTGCTGCTGGAACTCAGCCGCCGGCCCGGCCAGGCGCTGTCCCGGCAGCAACTGCTCCGGCTGGTCTGGGAGCACGACTACCTCGGCGACTCCCGGCTGGTGGACGCCTGTGTGCAGCGGCTGCGCGCCAAGGTCGAGGACGTGCCGTCCTCGCCGACGCTCATCCGGACCGTCCGCGGGGTCGGCTACCGCCTGGACTCCCCGCAGTGATCCGCCCGCTGCTCGCGGGCCGGCGCTGGACCAGCCTGCGGCTGCGGCTCCTCATCGTCTTCGCCCTGGTCGCGCTGACCGCCGCGGTGTCCGCCTCGGGGATCGCGTACTGGCTGAACCGGGAGGCGGTGCTCACCCGGACCCAGGACGCGGCCCTCGGCGACTTCCGGCAGGAGATGCAGGACCGGGCGGCGGCGCTGCCCGGCGAACCGACCCCGCAGGAACTCCAGCGGACCGCCGAGCTGATGGCGGGCAGCGCCCCCGGGTACAGCGTGCTGCTGGTCGACGAGCGGAAGGACGGCCGGAAGGTCTCCGGGTCGGGCGGACCGGAGGCGTTCACCCTGGGCGACGTCCCCAAGTCCCTCCAGCACGCGGTGAACGACCGCCAGAAGGTCACCGCCGACGACGGCTCCGGCTACCGGATGTACTGGCAGCGGACCACCCCCGGCGGCAACCCCTACCTGGTCGGCGGCACCCGGATCGTCGGCGGCGGGCCGACCGGCTACATGTACAAGTCGCTGGCCACCGAACGGGACGACCTGAACGCGCTGGGCTGGTCGCTGTGCGTCGCCACCGTGCTGGCCCTGCTCGGGTCGGCGCTGCTGGCGCAGGCCGCCGCCCGGACCGTCCTCAAGCCGGTGCAGCGGCTCGGCGACGCCGCCCGCCGGCTGGGCGAGGGCGAACTGGACACCCGGCTGGACGTCTCCGGCACCGACGAACTCGCCGACCTGTCGCACACCTTCAACAAGACGGCCGAGGCGCTGGAGAAGAAGGTCGCCGACATGAGCGCCCGGGAGGAGTCCAGCCGCCGCTTCGTCGCCGACATGTCGCACGAGCTGCGGACCCCGCTGACCGCCCTGACCGCCGTCACCGAGGTGCTGGAGGAGGAGATCGACGGCCTCGACCCGATGATCGCCCCCGCGGTGGAACTGGTGGTCAGCGAGACCCGGCGGCTGAACGTCCTGGTGGAGAACCTGATGGAGGTCACCCGCTTCGACGCGGGCACCGCCCGGCTGGTCCTCGACGACGTGGACGTGGCCGACCAGGTCACCGCCTGCATCGACGCCCGCGCCTGGCTGGACGCCGTCGAACTCGACGCGGAACGCGGGATCGTGGCCCGGCTGGACCCCCGCCGGCTCGACGTGATCCTGGCCAACCTGATCGGTAACGCCCTCAAGCACGGCGGCTCCCCGGTCCGGGTGTCCGTCCGGATCGACGGCCAGTGGCTGGTCATCGCGGTCAAGGACAACGGCCCCGGCATCCCGGAAGAGGTCCTGCCGCACGTCTTCGACCGCTTCTACAAGGCCAGCGCCTCCCGGCCCAAGTCGGACGGCAGCGGACTGGGACTCTCCATCGCCATGGAGAACGCGCACATCCACGGCGGCGAGATCTCCGCGGCCAACTCCCCCGGAGGCGGCGCGCTGTTCACGCTGCGGCTGCCGACGGACGTGGGAAGGGCGGAACCGGCCGATGACGACGCGTAACGGCGCGCCGGCGGGCGCGGGCGGACTGCTGCTCCTCGGGGCGGTGGCCGGGGCGCTGCTGCTGTCCGGCTGCGGGATCCGGGCCACCACCGTGCCGGTGGACGTCGGCGCGGCGCCCTCCCGGGTGTCCTGCGACACCCCGGCACAGCCCGCCCAGTCCTCGGCCCCCGGCCTCCGGACCACCGTGGAACTGGTCTGCGGCTCCCAGCTGGTGGGGGTGGAGCGGCTGGTCCCGGTGCCCGGGAAGCGGTCGGCGCGGGAGCCGTCGGCGCTGGTGGCGCAGGCGCTGCTGGAGGCCCTGGAGGGCGAGGTGTCGGCCGAGGAACGGGACGCCGGCTTCACCACGGACGTGCCGGACAACCTGTCCACGGCGCGCTCCCGGCCCGGCGACCCGAAGGGCACCCTGCGGCTGAACCGCCGCCCCGAGGACCTCCCGCCGGTCGCCCTGGCCCAGCTGGTGTGCACCCTGGCGGGCAGCGAGGCGTACGCGGCCGGCGGCGAGGGCCCGGTGATCCTGGGCGGCCCGGACGCGGACCCGCCGCGCAGCTGGGACTGCACCGAGGCCATGCGGGCCCGCCCCGAGTCGGTGCCCACCCTCGGCGAGATCGCCCGCCCGACCGCATCGCCCACCACCGCGCCCTGAGCGCCCGCGCCCCGAGGGCGTACGGGGGCCCGGTGGCGGGGCCGCTCAGGTCCGCCACCGGGCGTTCTGGGGGGGGGAGGGGGGACGGGCCGGGGTCAGTTCGCCGCGTAGACGCGGACGGCGAACTCGGCGATGTCCTCGTCGGAGAGGTTCCTGGCCAGGTTCGCCTCGGTGATCATCCCGATCAGACGGTGGCCGTTCCGCACGTCGATCACCGGCAGCCGCTTGATCTGGTGCACCTCCATGGTGTCCAGCGCGGTCGTCGCGGCCGTCTCGGCGTCCACCCAGTGCAGGATGCCGCCCAGCTCACCGGCCAGCATCCGGGCCGGGTCGAGGCCCTCGGCACAGCACCGGACCACGATGTCCCGGTCGGTGATCAGCCCCTGGAGGCGTTGGTCGTCACCGCAGATCGGCAGACAGCCCACGTTCAGGTCGCGCATCATCCGCGCGGCCTCCAGCAGGGTCTGGTGCTCGCCGACGCACTGCACCCCCTCGGTCATGATGTCCCGGGCCCGCAGGTCGTCCGTCATGGCGTTCCTCCGTCCTTCCCGCTTCTTTCCGTTCCTTCCCGTCGCCGCCCCCCTACGAGCACAGCACGAAAGACCCCGTCCGGCGCGCCGGACGGGGTCTTCCAGGGAATTCGGGCGGCGGGGATCAGATGCCGGCGGCCGCCGCCAGGTCCTTCTTGATCCCGTCCAGCACGTCGGCGCCACGGGCCCGGGCCGAGGCCAGACCGGGGGCGTCGGCCACCGGGACCACCACCTCCAGGTAGCACTTCAGCTTGGGCTCGGTGCCCGAGGGGCGCACGATCACCCGCGCCTTGTACTCGCCGTCCAGGTAGTAGCGCAGACCGTCGGTGGGCGGCAGCGCCTCGGTGCCCCGGCTCAGGTCCTCCGCCGAGACCACCCGCAGACCCGCCAGCGCCACCGGCGGCTCCTCGCGGAGCCGGCGCATCGCGTCGGCGATCACCGAGAGGTCCTGGACCCGGACCGACAGCTGGTCGGTGGCGTGCAGGCCGTGGGCCATCGCCAGATCGTCCAGCAGGTCGGTCAGCGACCGGCCCCGCTCCTTCAGCTCCGAGGCCAGCTCCGCCACCAGCAGCGCGGCGGTCACCCCGTCCTTGTCGCGGACCCCCTCGGGGTCCACGCAGTAGCCGAGGGCCTCCTCGTAGCCGTAGCGCAGACCCTCCACCCGGGAGATCCACTTGAAACCGGTCAGGGTCTCCTCGTACGGCAGGCCCGCAGCCTCCGCGATCCGCCCCAGCAGCGAGGAGGACACGATGGACTCGGCGAACACGCCCCGCGCGCCCTTGTGCACCAGGTGCGCCGCCAGCAGCGCGCCGACCTCGTCGCCGCGCAGCATCCGCCAGCCGCCCGGCACCGAGTCGTCCGGCACGGCCACCGCGCAGCGGTCCGCGTCCGGGTCGTTGGCGATCACGATGTCCGGGCCGGCCGCGCGGGCCGTCTCGAAGGCCAGGTCCATGGCCCCCGGCTCCTCCGGATTGGGGAACGCCACGGTGGGGAAGGCCGGGTCCGGCTCCGCCTGCTCGGCGACCAGCACCGGCTCCGGGAAACCGGCCCGCGCGAACGCCGCCAGGACCACGTCCTTGCCGACCCCGTGCATGGCCGTGTAGACGGTCCGCACACCCCGGGCGGACCCGGGGCTCAGCACGGCGTCCGTACGCGCCAGATAGGCCTCCAGGACCTCGTCGCCGAGCTGCTCCCAGCCGTCGGCCGGGCGCGGCACGCCGGCCAGCGGGCCGACCGCCGCGATCTCGGCGGCGATCTCGGCGTCCGCCGGGGAGACGATCTGCGAGCCGTCGCCGAGGTACACCTTGTAGCCGTTGTCCCGGGGAGGGTTGTGGCTCGCGGTCACCTCGACGCCGGCGACGGCGCCCAGGTGCCTTATGGCGTACGCGAGGACGGGCGTCGGCAGCGGCCGGGGCAGCACGGCGGCGCGCAGTCCGGCGCCGGTCATCACGGCCGCGGTGTCGCGGGCGAAGTCCTCGGACTTGTAGCGGGCGTCGTAGCCGACGACCACGAGTCCGCCCGCGTGCCCCCGGGCCTTCAGATAGGCGGCCAGGCCGGCCGCCGCCCGGATGACCACCGAGCGGTTCATCCGCATCGGACCGGCCCCGATCTCACCGCGCAGTCCGGCGGTGCCGAACTGCAGGGTGCCGGAGAACCGGTCCGCGAGCTCGGTGAGGTCCTCGGCCTCGACGAGCGCGCCGAGCTCGGCCGCCGTCTCGGGGTCCGGGTCCTCGGCCAGCCATGCCCGGGCCCGTGTGATCAGATCGTCCTGCACTGCTTCCGCCTCACCTCTCGCGTCGCGTTCGCCTCGTCCTACCAGCCCGATCAGATGCGGTCGAGGACCCGGGTCAGGAGCTGCCCCATTCGGGCGGCGGAGTCGCGGCCCGCCTGGAGCACCTCCTCGTGGTTGAGCGGCTCGCCGGACAGGCCCGCCGCCAGGTTGGTGACCAGGGAGATCCCGAGGACCTCGGCGCCGGCCTCGCGGGCCGCGATGGCCTCCAGCGCGGTGGACATGCCGACCAGGTCGGCGCCCATCACGCGGATCATGTTGATCTCGGCCGGGGTCTCGTAGTGCGGCCCGGGGAACTGCACGTAGACGCCCTCTTCGAGGGTCTCGTCGATCTCCTTGCAGAGCGTGCGCAGACGCTGCGAGTAGAGGTCGGTGAGGTCCACGAAGTTCGCGCCGACGATCGGCGAGGTCGCGGTCAGGTTGATGTGGTCGCTGATCAGGACCGGCTGGCCGGGGCGCATGCCCTCGCGCAGACCGCCGCAGCCGTTGGTGAGGACGACCGTCTTGCAGCCGGCGGCCACGGCGGTGCGGACCCCGTGGGCGACCGCGGCGACACCGCGGCCCTCGTAGTAGTGGGTGCGGCCGAGGAAGACCAGCGCGCGCTTCTCGCCGATCTTGTACGAGCGGACCTTGCCGCCGTGGCCGGCGACCGCGGCGGCCGGGAAGCCGGGCAGCTCGGTGATCGGGAACTCGGCGTCGGGGGTGCCGAGGGCCTCGGCGGCGGGCGCCCAGCCGGAGCCCATCACGAGGGCGACGTCGTGGGTCTCGGCGCCGGTGAGCTCGCGCAGACGCGCGGCGGCGGCGTCGGCGGCGGCCTGGGGATCGGTAAGAGATGCGTTCACGCCGACGAGCGTAGCCGCTCTCGGCCTACGCGCGTAGATGGCACAGCTCACGGTGTTCGGATCGTTGCCTTGTCGTTTCCGACGATATGCGCCGTCACCCCAGGTCAGCGGGCCGCACCCGGCCCCGGCGGGGGTCGGCCGGGCTCAGCAGGGGCGCTTGCGGAGTTCCATCACGTAGTCGTGCGGGGCGCCGGCCGACTCGGCGGCGTCGGCGATCTCGCCCAGGTAGCGGGCCGAGGGCAGCCCGCCCTCGTAGCCGTTGAGGACGTACACCCAGGCCGCCTCCTCGCCGTCCAGGGTGTGCACCCGGACCCGCATCCGGCGGTAGATGTCCAGCCCGACGCCCTCCCAGCGGTCCATGGACTCCTCGTCCAGCGGGGCGATGTCGTACAGAGCCACGAACACCTGGTGGCGCGGGGCTTCGACGACGGTGGCGAGCGCGCCCTCCCAGCCCATCTGCTCGCCGCCGAAGGTCAGCCGCCAGTCGTTGATCCAGCCGGTGCCGCGCAGCGGGGAATGCGGAGCGCGGCGCGTCATCAGCCGCGGGTCGAGGTTGCCGGCGTACGCGGCGTAGAGCGACATGGGGTCGAGGGTACGGGAGCGGGGGGCCGGGCCGCCCTCCCGCCCGCACTCCGGTCCGGGACGGGCGGGCGGGAGGTCCCGGTCCGGTGCCGGACGGGCGCCCCGGGCGGAAGCATCTTGAAGCGTGCGGGACAATGGGGCACGGAATGGATCCCCCGGGGAGACCCCCGGACACCCCGGCCGGGGCGGCAGCCGGCCGGGTAGACGTGAGGCGGACTTTTCGTGACCCGGATCGTGATCATCGGCGGCGGACCCGGCGGCTATGAGGCGGCTCTCGTGGGCGCCCAGCTCGGCGCGGAGGTGACCGTCGTCGACTGCGACGGTCTGGGCGGGGCGTCGGTGCTCACCGACTGCGTGCCCTCGAAGACCCTCATCGCCACCGCAGAGGTGATGACGAACTTCGACTCCTCCTACGAGGAGCTCGGCATCATCGTCGCCGACGACACCCCCCACATCGAGCAGGCCGCCCGCGTGGTCGGCGTGGACCTCGGCAAGGTCAACCGACGGGTCAAGCGCCTCGCGCTCGCCCAGTCCCACGACATCACCGCCTCCGTCACCCGGGCCGGCGCCCGGGTCATGCGCGGCCGCGGCAAGCTCGGCGGCCCGCAGGGCATCGACGGCACCCGGGACGTGATCGTCACCGCGGCCGACGGCACCGAGACCATCCTGACCGCCGACGCCGTACTGATCGCCACCGGCGGCCACCCGCGAGAGATCCCGGACGCCCAGCCCGACGGCGAGCGCATCCTCAACTGGACCCAGGTGTACGACCTGGATGAGCTCCCCGAGGAACTCATCGTGGTCGGCTCCGGCGTCACCGGCGCCGAGTTCGCCGGCGCCTACCAGGCCCTCGGCTCCCGGGTCACCCTGGTCTCCTCCCGCGACCGGGTGCTGCCGGGCGAGGACCCGGACGCGGCCGCCGTACTGGAGGACGTCTTCCGGCGGCGCGGCATGAACGTGGTGGGCCGCTCCCGCGCCGAGTCCGCCAAGCGGGTCGGCGACCGGGTCGAGGTCACCCTCTCCGACGGCCGGGTCATCACCGGCACCCACTGCCTGATGGCGGTCGGCGCCATCCCGAACACCAAGGACATGAACCTGGAGGAGTCCGGGGTCAAGCTGAAGGAGTCCGGGCACATCTGGACCGACAAGGTCTCCCGCACCTCCTCGCCCGGCGTGTACGCGGCCGGCGACGTCACCGGCATCTTCGCCCTGGCCTCGGTCGCGGCCATGCAGGGCCGCATCGCGATGTACCACTTCCTCGGCGACGCGGTCACCCCGCTCAACCTGAAGACGGTCTCCTCGAACGTCTTCACCGACCCGGAGATCGCCACCGTCGGCTACACCCAGGCCGACGTGGACTCCGGCAGGATCGACGCCAAGGTGGTGAAGCTGCCGCTGCTGCGCAACCCGCGGGCCAAGATGCAGGGCATCCGGGACGGCTTCGTGAAGCTGTTCTGCCGCCCCGGCACCGGCATCGTGGTCGGCGGGGTGGTGGTCTCGCCGCGCGCCAGCGAGCTGATCCACCCCATCTCGATCGCGGTCGACAACAATCTGACGGTCGAGCAGATCGCAAACGCGTTCACCGTGTACCCCTCGCTGTCCGGTTCGATCGCCGAGGTGGCCCGCCAGCTGCACACCCGGAAGGCCTCCGGGGAGGGCTGATCTGCGGCGAACAGCGCCCGTACGCAAGGGGGTTGGGGGACCGGTGGGTTCGCGGCGCCGAGTGTTCACGAACAACTCGGGCCGCGTATACCACTAGTCACCCCACCTTGCGGACAACTTCGGTATTCCGGCGCAAGGAGCTGAAAGCAGACGGTCGTCCGCGTTACCGTCTGTTTCGTGTTCGCTGCAGAACGTCGCCAGTTGATCCTCGAAATGGTGCGCGCCAACGGGGCTGTATCGCTCCGTGAGCTCGCCCGCGTCGTCCAGACCTCCGAAGTAACCGTACGGCGGGACGTGCGGGCACTGGAGGCAGAAGGACTCCTCGACCGCCGGCACGGCGGTGCGGTCTTGCCGGGCGGTTTCACGCGGGAGTCCGGCTTTCCGCAAAAGTCCCATCTCGCGACGGCGGAGAAGACCGCCATCGCCGATGTCGCGGCCGGCCTCGTCGAAGAGGGCGAAGCCGTGGTCGTCGGCGCCGGCACCACCACCCAGGAGCTGGCCCGCCGGCTCGCCCGGGTGCCCGGACTCACCGTGGTCACCAACTCCCTGCTGGTCGCCCAGGCCCTGGCCCACGCCAACCGGGTCGAGGTCGTCATGACCGGCGGCACCCTCCGCGGCTCCAACTACGCGCTGGTCGGCAGCGGGGCGGAGCAGTCCCTCCAGGGGCTCCGGGTCTCCCGGGCCTTCCTCTCGGGCAGCGGTCTGACCGCGGAGCGGGGCCTGTCCACCTCCAACATGCTCAGCGCGAGCGTGGACCGGGCCCTGGTACAGGCGGCGGCCGAGGTGGTGGTCCTCGCGGACCACACCAAGCTCGGCACCGACACCATGTTCCAGACGGTCCCCACGGACGTCATCACCCGCCTGGTCACCGACGAGCCGCCCCCGCACGACGACCGCGCGGCCGCCGAACTCCAGGCCCTCGCGGACCAGGGCGTCCAGGTCACCGTGGCCGGCTCCACCCACCCCGCCGCCTCCGGCGACCCGGCCCCGGGCCGCCGCCAGCCCCGCCGGGAATCCCCCCTCCCGGTCCAGCGCCGCGGTGGCCCCACCGCCCAACTCCGCAGCGCCCCGGCGCTGCCGGACGTGGGCGACCGGGAACGGGAGCGCGAACGCGCGAGAGTGGCGGACATGCGGCGGCGGTAGGGGCGAAACGCCGGAAGCCCCATCGGGCAGGGCCGATGGGGCTTCCGGCGTTCGGTGGGTCCGGCCCCGCAGTTCTCCTGCGGGGCCGGACCCGTTTCAGTCTTCGTCCGTCCAGCTCTCGAATCCCCGGTCCGGGTAATCCGTGGGGAAGAAGGGGCAGTCGAGTCTTCCTTCGAGGAACATCAGCACGACTTCCGGTGACGATGCATGCACCACCATGTGGTCCAGCTGGCCTGCTTCGACGATCAAAGTGGGCCAGGTCTCCGGATCCCCGGCGGGGATCCAGAAGACGCAGTCGGCGTTGTCGGTTGCCCCCCATTCGATGAGCTCGTCAGGGCCGATGCCGAAACGAGCCAATGCTGAGCGGATCTCCGGGATTTCCTTCTCTGTCAGGATCTGGGCTGACGCCCGTGTGCGCACTCCGATCTCGGGCCAGATCTCCGGATTCGAGTTTCCGTAGATCCAGAAGAAATCGTTGAAGCTGCCGGGACCGTAGGCGTCCAGCATGGCCGTGTGGCCGGCCGGAACGACCGGGATTCCCTCGCCGCCCGAGCCCGGGTACCTGCCGGTGGCAGGTGGCGGGCAGAGGCTGATCAGTGCGTCCAAGGGCTTCACGTCGAGATCCTAGAAGTTGGGGAAGGTCTGGTCATAGGACCAACCGGATTCACCGACGGCCTCAATGCGTACACCTACTGCTCGGTACTTCGCATCACCGTAGATGGGCGTGACGCTCAGGATGACGGTATCTCCGGTTTTCTTGACGTATTTGGCGATCATGTCCTCCGCTGAGGAGATGGCCCCGTTGTTGATGTCCTTGCCCTGCGCGATGATGTTCCGCATGTCGGTGCCGGAGCCGCCGAACTGCGCTCCGATCAAGTGGCCTCGCGAGTCACCCTTTCGGAATCCGTGAGGCTTCTTGCCGCCAGGCGGACTGCCGGTTTTGGCGGCCAGGGACTCCCGCGTCACCTCCACGTAGGCGGCTCCGCGCCGTCCCTCACTGATCTCGGAGTAGAGGGGGCCGCAGTTGTGGACGAGGACGGGCGCCGCACCCGCCAGCACGTAGTACGTGTGCTCGTCGGCAACGGTGAGGTTGCGTACGGTCGCCTGCTGGGTCCACCGCTTGACCGCGGTGACCTGGACCCAGGTACCGCTGGAGGTGTGCAGCCACTCACCGGCGGTGAGATCGGTCGCGTTCACCCACTTGCCGAGGGCGGGAGCCCAGAAGGGGTGGTTGCCCGTGGCGGTCAGGGAGTCGACGGCGTCACCGTCGGCACCGTCCGTGTCCACGGTGAGCTCGACCAGTTCCTTCTGGCCCACACCGATGATTTCACCGACGACCGGCTGTGCCCGGGTGATTCCGGTCTCGGCGTTGGTGGCCGCCACCTCATCACCGATCTTGACGTCTTCGATCGGCTTGGACGAACCGTCGGCCAGGAGCACCTCGGTCCCGGGGACGAAGCTGTTCTTGCACGCGGGTGCCTCGGTGCCACCGCTGTCGTCGTCCTTGGAGACGGACTTCTTCGGCCCGTCGGCCTTCTTCGTCTCAGCGGATTTGGACGCCTTGCCGTCACTGCTGGACTTCTTGGCCTTCTGGGCGGATGCCTTGCCCTGTTTGGCGGCGGTGGCCTTGGCCTCGTCGGCTCGTTTTGCGGCGGCTGCTGCCGCTTCTTGTGCGGCTCTGCGGGCCGCTGCTGCTTCTTCCTCCAGTTTCCTGGCGCGTTCGGCGGCTTCCTCTATCTGGCGCTTCCATTCGGCGAGGTCCTCGGCGTACTTGGCCATGGCCTGCTGGTAGCGCTCGACCCTGCGGAGGATGTCGCGGGCGAGGGCGATCTTCTGGGACCAGCTGTTGAAGGCTTCCCAGGCGCGGTCGAGTGCCTTCAGGATCCGCTTGGCACGGCCGGCGAACGGGAGTGCGGCGTCGAGCGCGAGCCCGGCGCAGGCGCCCCATGATCCGCCGAGGCAGTCGCGGATGTCGTTGTAGCCGGAGGCGTCCTTGAGGATGCCCATGGCGATGTCGAGGGCGATGTCCAGGGCGCTCTTGCCCTGGATCATGCGCGCCCAGGCGGCTTCGGCATCCGTGAAGTCCTTGATCGGCATCGTGGGAGGCGCGATCGAGAGACCCGTCGGGTCACTGAACGTCACCGGCGCGTTGTTGCCGTAGACGTACGGGTTGACCTGCTTGGGATCGTTCAGGTCGATGACCGGGTCGACGGAGAGGAACCGTCCCGTCGCCGGGTCGTATTCGCGGGCGCCGAGGTGGACGGTGCCGATGCTCTCGTCGAGCTCACCGCCGACGAAGCCCTTCTTGCCCGGCCATGCGGTCGGGGCCACGCCGCGGACCTCACCGTACGGGGTGAACTTGCGGCGGGTGACGGCTCCGGTCTTGCTGTCCACCGCAGTGGTCGCCGTGCCGTTGTTGTCACCCATCAAGTAGGACGTGGTGATCACGCCGTCCTTGGCCGTCTTGACCATGACGGGGCCGGACGGGTGGGCGTAGTAACGGGTGCCCTCAAGCTTGCCCGCCTTGGTCAGTTTGACCTCGGTGCCGGGCAGATAGAGCGTGGTACCCGTCGAGTCGCGCTTGATCAGCCGATTGCCCGCGGAGTCGTAGACGAATCCGGTTTCGTCGGTGCCCTTCGTGACCTTTTCCAGCTGATTGGCCGAATCCCACGCCAGCGTCTGGGTGTTGCCCTGGATGGTGCGGGTCTTGGTGTTGCCGGCGGCGTCGTAGGTGTAGGACTCGGTGCGGGATCCGTCCGGTCCGGTGGTGTCGACCTTCTTCAGTCCGTTGGCGCCGGGCTGGCCGGGGGTGCCGTAGGTGTAGGTGCGGGTGACGTCCTTGGTGAGGTCGCCGGTGGGGGAGTGCTGGATCTCCTTGGTGCGGTTTCCGGCCGCGTCGAAGCTGTAGGAGGACCAGTACGGGTTCGGCCCGCCGACCTGGGGCTTGCTGCCGGGGCCGGCCGCGTCGGGCTGGGCGGCGCAGTCGTCGGTTGCGGTCCAGGCCTCGTCCATGCGGCGCATGTAGTCGTAGGCGAAGCACTGGGTGTCGGCGGTGGGGTTGGTGCCCTCCTTGTCGGCGATCTTGAGGATGTTGCCGACCGCGTCATAGCCGTAGGAGGTGTCGTTGATCGCGCTGGGCGACTTCTCCTGGGTGTTGACGGTGCGGGTGATGCGCCGGGTCTGCTCGTCGTAGAAGTTCGACGTGTAGACCTGGGAGCCGGCCGCGCCCGCGTAGGTGCGCAGGACGTCGCCCATGGGCGAGTAGTCGACCTTGTCGACGAAGGTCTTGCCCTCGATGCCCATCACGGTGGGCAGTTCGAAGTGGTTGTACTTCTGGGTGATGAGCTCGATGGGCAGACCTGCGACGGCAGGCTGTTCCACCCATTCGGTCAGGCCGGTGTTCTCCCGGTACCCGGTGGTGAACTCGTAGGTGCCGCCGAGCTTGCCCTCCTCGGAGGGAATGGTGATCTTCGAGCCGGTCGGCCGGTACTCGGTGTCGTACCCGGTGACTTCCTGCGTGTAGGCCTTGCCGTCGACGTACCGGGTCGAGGCCACGGGCAGTCCGATGGCACCCGGAAGGGTGTCGAACGTGGCCGAGGTCAGCTTCGGCCCGGCGGCAGAGCCTTCGCGGGTGGCGATCACGCGGCCGAGGGAGTCGTACTCGGGCACCATGATCTTGCCGCGGGCATCGGTGACGGAAGCCAGCCGGTCGCCCTGCCCGTATGTCATGGTCGACGTGCCCTTGTCAGGGTCCGTCTGCTTGGTCTGGCGGCCGCGGAGGTCGAACTCGAAGGTCCACTTGTCGCCGGCCTGGTTGACGACGGACTCCATGGAGCCGTGCTGGTTGTAGCTGTAGGTCGTCTTGTCGTAGGACCCGGTGGGAGTCTCCCCGCGGAACACACGGAGTTCGGTCTTGCGGCCGGCTCCGTCGAGGAAGGCCCGGGTGGGCGCTTCGCCCTTCGGCGGGTCGACGGTGATGTTGTCGCCGCCGTAGGTGGTGGTGGTGCGGGAGGTCTCCTCGCCGAGCTTGCGAGAGATCTGGGCGGTGGACCGCCCGGAGCCGTCGTACTCGGTGACGGTGGAGGACGGGACCTCGTTGTCACGCGGCTGGAACTGGACGCCGGAGGCTTCGCCGGCGGTGTAGTAGGCGCCGTTGGACTTCCAGACCTGTCCGAGGCTGTTGTAGAAGGTGTCGGTGATGATGCGTCCACCGGCCAGGGCTTCCATCTGGGTCTGGCGGATGCGGAGGCTGCTGTCGTAGATGTCGTAGCTGGTGCGGTACGTACCGTCGTCCAGCAGTGCCTTGTTGGTGATGACGACCGGACCGTCGGTACGGACGTCGTAGGAGAAGATCCCGTTCGGCGACTTCGTCGCCGGGCTCCGGGACGGTGACCAGACCTTGGTCAGCCGTCCGAGGGCGTCGTATTCCATGGTCTGACGACGACCGTTGGTGTCCTGTTTCACGAGGACGGTGCCACGGCCTTGGTCGGTCTCCGTGGTTTCGGTGTGACCGGCGTGGTTCGTCGTCACGACCTTGGTGACGATCTGACCCGAGGCCGGGGTGTAGTCGATCTTGGTTGTTTTGCCGAAGACATCGGTGGTGGTCTTCGGGCGGCCGTAGATGTCGAAGGTCGCGCTGCCGTCGACCTGGTACTGCGGGGTGCTGCCGGAGTAGCCGGTCAGCGATTCGGTGGACTTCAGGTTGCCCGCGGCGTCGTAGGACATGCGGGCGTCGGAGGTGACGTCGGCGGGGCGCTGGACCGCAGCGTCACAGGCTTTCGCCACCGTCTCCATGCGCTTCTGGCGGGCGATGATCCAGCGTGCTTCGTCGGACTCGTACTCGTACCGCGTGCAGCTGTCATCGGTGGGGTCGGCGATGTCGCCCTTGTTGGAGACCCATTCGGCGATGCCGCGGTTGTCGTACTTGGTCTCCATGGCGGTGCGGCGCCAGCCTCGGTTCTCCGAGAGGAGGATGCGCGAGTTCACGTGCGTTGTCTGCTGGACGAAGGACTGGAGCGGTTCGATGTCCTCCGCGGGGACCTCGCCCTTGCGCAGGCGGGTCGCCGTGGGTCCGTGGAGCCACGGCGTGTACGTCGTCGCCGCCTCCAGCGCGCCGCCTTCGCCGTTGTAGGCGAGGACTTCGCGGGTCTGGCCGGCGTAGAGGCGGTGGTCGGCGATCTCGTTGTTCTCAGAGTCCTTGACCTTGACGGTCTTCTTTCCGCCGTCGGGGCCGGCGCGGTCGCCGTCGAGGCCGCGGAAGAAGAGGGTCTCGGTCATGGACCGCTTGTCGGGTGCGACACCGATGAGGGTGCGGACCTTGGCGTAGCCGCGCCACTGGGACCAGGTCCGCGTCTTGGGACGCATCATCTCGGTCTCGTCATCGAACGCCCAGGCGGGGTCGCCGATGAACTGGTACTCGGTGCGGCGGGTCGGCGAGTTCCCGTTGCGGTCTTCCTCCTGGACCCAGTCCACGACGTACTTGTGGAACCAGTCGGTGGAGTAGATCTTCCGCTTCCGCTCCGGGTCCGTGGGGTCCGGGAGCTCGGAGATGACGGGGTAGCAGCGGAGGTTGTTCGCCTCCGGCGAGGCCGGCATCACGCGCGGTTCTGCGATTTTGCACTGGTTGTCGGCGTAGTGGGCGCTGATCGTGGAGCCGGTCTCGGTGTCGATGGCTTCGATGCGGTAGCGCTTGTACGGGGCCTTGCCGTCGGCGTGGGCGTCCACGCGGTTGTCGAGCTGCTTGCCCCGGAACTTGACGGGGGGCAGTTCGAT
This sequence comes from Streptomyces sp. NPDC033845, assembly GCF_055576225.1. Taxonomy (NCBI): domain Bacteria; kingdom Bacillati; phylum Actinomycetota; class Actinomycetes; order Kitasatosporales; family Streptomycetaceae; genus Streptomyces; species Streptomyces sp. NPDC033845. The sequence goes on from NZ_JBVIRI010000018.1 coordinate 103,704, forward strand.
CGCGGTGCCGTTCTTGCCCGTGTGGCGGATCTCGGAGAGCCACAGGGGGTAGTCGGTGCCGTCGCCGGTGTCGGGGAAGCCCTGCACCAGGTTCCAGGTGTCGACCGGCTTGTGGGTGGTGCCGTTCCACACGAAGGTGCTGACCTCGGTCAGCCGCTTACGCGAGAAGAACGTGGGCGTGAAGCGGCCCTTGCACTCCTCGCCGGAGGCGCACAGCTGGTCACCGGGGGTGTCGGGCCATTCCTTGGCGATGTTCCAGTCGACCTCGGGCTTCAGCTTGGCGGGGTCGCAGTCGAAGGTCTGCGTCTTCAGGCAGCGCTCCTCGACCTTGAACCGGGCCTCGGCGGGCGCGCTGGCGAACAGGTTGTCGCTGCGCAGGCCCCAGCTGATGTGGTCGAGCCAGCCGGAGCGGTCGTAGGCGCGAGCCGTCGAACCACCGGCGATCTTGTAGTTGGAGCCGTAGAAGTTGCCTTCCTTCTGGTACCAGTACGTCATCGCGTTGCCGCGCGGGTCGACGACGTAGTCGAGGTTCCAGCGGTAGGCCTGGTTGCAGACGGCATCCGCGAACGTGCTGTTGTAGCAGGGCTCACCGGGGTGGTTGGCGTAGACGGGCACGTTCCAGGTGGAGTTCGTGACCGGCTTGCCCGCCGCCCAGCCGTTCAGCTTGTTCAGACCGAAGTAGAACTGGATGCCGTTCGGGTTCGTGAACCGCCAGTAGTCACCCTCCTTGTCGCCGTTGTCGGCGCCGGAGAGCTGCTCGATCTTCGAGCCGTCGTCCTTCGCGGGACGCCACTTCTTCGTCGCATCGTCGAGAACGAGCTGCGTCGAGCCACCGTTGAGGGACATGGTGACCATCGGTGCGCCGTGGCAGAGGTCGCCGGTGTCGTCCTTCGGGTTGTTGAACCCCGATCCCTCGCGCTTGTCCTGGCTGCACGGGACGTAACCGCGCTCGATGTAGTTCGAGGCCAGGTCCCAGCCGTCACCCACCCACGACGTCTGCTGCGCCGAGGCGTTCGTGCGGCCGTCGATGTTCGCGCTCGAATAGCCGAGTGAGAGGGACGGGCTCGGACCACCCAGCGAAGCCGGGATGTCCAGCGGGTAGGACCAGGAGAAGTCACCCGCGGAGCCGCCGGCCTGCCACGAGCCCGAAGCGCTGAGGCTGGTGGCCTTGAAGGAGCCGTTGGCTCCCTGGGCGCCGGGTGCGGCTGCCAGGGTCATGCCACCCGCAGAAGCGGGGGCGGCCAGAGCGCTCTTCAGCGCCTTGCCGGCCGGCTGCGGAGCAGCCTTGGCCGGGACCTCGAAGGTGGCGACCAGCTTGCCGGTCTCGTAGTTGTTCTGCGTGGTGACGGGGAAGCTGCCCTGGCAGTCGGGATGCTTCGGGGTGGTCAGGGCGCAGGAGGGGATGGCGGTGAAGCGGAGGCGGGAGCCCCAGCTGCCGCCGTAGGCGTTCTTGAACGCCTTGTAGTCCAGCTCCACCGACACCGGCGCGGCACTCTTACCGGCGTCGGTGCGGTTGACGTTCAGGAAGACGTTGCCGGGACGGCCCGCACGCTTCGCGGCGGTCTGGTCGAGGAGGTCGACCTTCACCTTCACACCCGTCGGCGTGGCCGCCGGGGCCTTCGCAGCCAGCGAGGACTTCGACTTCGCCGCCGCCGGAACCGTCGCCGGAGCAACAGCCGCGACCGACACCGGGAGCTTGCCCGCCTTGACCGGCTTCCCGGCCAGGCCGGCGTCCTTCACGGCCTGGCCGAACGCACCCGCCGTGGCCGACTTCAGCGCCGTCTTCGGCGCCATCGGGGCGTCCGGCAGGGCTATTTCAGCCGTCCCGGCCGCCGGCCAGGCGATCTTCGGGGCGCCCTTCCACGCCTTCAGGTCGGACTCGGCGGGGCCCTTCGCGGGCTTGCCCTTCACGTCCTCGCCGGTGACCTTCGTCAGCTTCTGCAGGCCCGGGAGCTTCGCTCCCGAGGCCGCGGAGGCCTCGATCACCGTCATACCGCTCGCGAGCAGCGTCGTGGCCAGCAGCGGTATCGGCCACCGCCAGACACGCCTCAAAGGCGCGCGCATAGCGCCCGCCTGGGTCCTTCTCAAATCGAACACTCCCCCGTTGTGTAACGCGGATCACAGTGACCCGCGGACATGTGTATTCACGGTGAACCTAACAGCGGAGAGAGGCGGACGGCTAAATTCCGCCGAGGGGCTCAACTGGACTCGCGGGGCGTATCAGCGCAGGTCCGGAGGCTGAAGCGGAATGATCTATTCGGAATTTGGCATTCCGCATATAGGTCTGATAATGAACCAGCTGGGTGCTCCGGGAGTCCTATCGGCTCGAATTGGCGGCCCCTCGGGTGCTACAAATCAATCGAACATCTGTGACCTCCCTGTGTGTGGCCGAATCTCGGGCGCCACTCGGAGGTCCAGCCGACTGATTCCGGTCAGCCCCCTTCGGGGGTTGTCCGAACCCGACCCCGAGGAATCACTCAGTTGAGACCCTTCACAACGCGGGAGCATGACGCGGGAGCGCCGCTCTCGCGCAGGGCGCCCGTACTCACCGTGGCGACGGCTTTGGCCGCCGCCCTGATCGGTGCGATACCGGTGGTGGCCGCGGCCGCCCCGGCCGTCGCGCTCAGTGCCGCCAAGCCGAAGCCGAAGGCCCAGGACGCGGAGACCACCACCGAGACCGAGCGCAACGCCAAGGCCGCGGCCGAGGCCAAGCGGACCGGCAAGCGGGTCGAGATCGTCGCCGAGCGGACCGAGAGCGAAGAGCTCTGGGCCAACCCGGACGGCTCGTTCACCACCGAGCAGGCCGTGGTGCCGGTGCGTGTGCACCGCAACGGCAAGCTCGTCCCGGTGGACACCGGCCTCGCCAAGCAGAAGGACGGCCGGATCGCCGCCAAGGCGACCCGTAGCGGTCTCACCTTCTCCGGCGGCGGCACCTCCCCGCTGGTCACCATGCGCAAGGACGGCCGGGACATCAGTCTCAGCTGGCCGAAGCCGCTGCCGGCGCCGACCGTGGACGGCAACGCCGCCACCTACGCCGAAGTGCTCAAGGGCGTCGACCTGCGGGTCGAGGCGGACGCCAACGGGTTCACCCACCAGCTGGTGGTGAAGAACCGCGAGGCCGCCGCCAACCCGGAGCTGGCCTCCATCGACTTCTCCCTCAAGGGCAACGGCGTCACCGTCCGCAAGGAGGCCAACGGCGAGCTCAACGCCGTCGACCCCTCCGGCCGTACGCTCTTCAGCTCTGCCAAGCCCCAGATGTGGGACTCGGGTGCGGATCAGCCGGCCGCGGCGGGGGCTGCCGGTACATCCGCCAAGGACAAGGCCGAAGCCGCTGCGGGCGCCAAGGCGTCCGCCGGCTCCAAGGCTGCCCTCTCCGCTGCGGAGACCCCGGTGGCCCCGATGCCCCCGGTCGCCGACCAGGTGCCCGCGGTCGACGGCATCTCGCTCGGTACCAGCCAGGCCGACCTCGGTGTGGCGCTGAAGGGCGACAAGCTCACCCTGACGACCGACCGCGCCCTGCTCACGGGCAAGGACACCGACTTCCCCGTCGTCATCGACCCCAAGTGGCGGGACGACTGGAAGTCGGCGTACACGATCGCCTACAAGCACAACGGCATCGCCGGTACCGCCGACACCAACTACTGGAACGGCGGCACCCTCAGCAAGGAAGCCCGCGTCGGCTGCGCCAAGGACGCCGCTAAGGGCAACGCGGTCGTCTGCGCCAAGACCTTCTTCCAAGTGCCCATGGGCGCCGTCCACGGCAAGAAGATCCTGGAAGCCCGGCTGCTCATCCAGCAGAAGTCGGCGGGTGCCTGGGGCTGCAACTCCGGTGACATCCAGGTCTGGGACACCGGCACCATCTCCAAGGCGACCACCTGGAACAAGCAGCCGAACTGGACCCGTCTGGTGTCCGCCTCGGGCGAGTCCTACGGTGGCCGCTACTGCCCCAGCGAGGGCGACGGCCTCATCGACCTGGACGTGAAGTCCGCGGTCGTGGACGCCGCCAAGTACAAGTGGGGCTCCTGGACGCTGGGCCTGAAGGCCGCCAAGGACACGGTCGACGTGTCCTGGCGCAAGCTGAACCCGGACAGCCTCCGCATCTCCACCCGGTACAACACCGTGCCGGACCCGGTGTCCGGCCGGACCATGAACCCGTACGTCCCCTGCACGGGCGGCACCATCGGCAAGACCGACCAGATCGTCCTGAGCGGCAAGATCGAGGACGACGAGGACAACCTCCTGAAGGCGGAGTTCAACTTCTGGAGGGCCGACGACTACAGCGGCACCCTGAAGAAGGTGTTCGTCGACAAGGCCTCCGGCAGCGTGGCCACCGCCACGATCCCCGGCCCCTTCTCGGGCACCTACAAGTGGGACGTGAGGGTCTCCGACGGCACCGATGCGGGCCCGTGGGCAGGCCAGTGCACGCTCAACGTCGACGCCACCAGGCCGGGCAACCCTCCTGAGGTGGTCTCGGCGCAGTACCCGGCCGATGACGTGGAGAACCAGACCACCGCGCGGACCGAGGGAACGTTTGACTTCAAGCCCAACAAGATCCTCGACGTCGCCAAGTACCAGTGGCACACGGCCGACAACCCGACCGTGAAGACCGTCAACGCCACCTCGGTCGGCGGCCCGGCGCAGATCAAGTACACGCCGACGGCGGCCGGCCCGCACACCCTGTACGTGTGGAGCGTGGACGCCGCGGGCAACCGCTCCGACACCACCTCCTACACGTTCCACGCCAAGCGTCCGGCGGAGCGGGACAAGCACGGCGACACCAACGGTGACGGCATCACGGACATCTGGAGCGTGGACCCGGGCAACGGCTCGCTGTGGTTCGTGCCCGGCAAGGGCGGCGGCGCGTTCGGTGCACCCCGCCAGACGCCCGAGGGCAAGTTCAGCAACGCCACCTCCCTCACCCAGTGGGGCAGCTGGAACGGCGGCGACCACTACGAGGACCTGGTCGTCCTGCGGCCCTCGGCCGACGACCCGACCCTCAAGAAGCTGTACGTCTACCCGAGCAAGGGCAACGGCGACCTCGACTTCGTCGACGCCAACCGGGTCGAGCTGACGGCGACCGGCCCCAACACGGGCGCCGAGCAGCTGGAGAAGGCCGACCAGATCGTGGCGATCTCCAGCGTCAACGACGACATCGCCGTCGAAGCGGAGACCGGTGACGGCGTCATCGACGAGAAGGACAACCCGGACCTGCTGGTCCGCACGGGCGACGAGCTCTGGCTGTACTTCGGCTTCCCCACCGGCACCCTCGGCAAGCGGGGCCTGGAGCCGGTCCGGCTCGGCAACCTCGACTGGGCCAACATGACCCTGGCGGCCCCCGGCGACCTCAACGGCGACGGACTGCCGGAGATCTGGGCCCGCGAGAACACCACGGGCAAGATCCACCAGTACACCAGCAAGAAGACCACGGACACCGCGGCCAAGTCGGCCCTGGACCTGACCGTGTACGCGGACCCCGCCGTTCGCACCACCACCATCGGCACCGAGTTCTTCGGTACCGCCTGGCCGCAGCTCGCCAGCCTCGGTGACTTCGAGAAGGACGGGTTCCCCGACCTGTACTCGCGGGACCAGAACGGCGTGATCTACGAGTTCCAGGGCCGCGCCCCGATCAGCGGCAACGCCTTCGCCCCGGCCCGCCAGGTCGCCGTCGGCGGCACCCCGTGGACCCAGTGCGAGAGCGTCCCCGGCGTCGCGGCCAACAGCAGCTACCAGCTGTGCGGCCCGATCCTGTCCAAGTACAAGGCCAAGGGCGGCACCGCCTTCGGCAAGCCCTCGGGCGCCGTGGCCAACACCCCGGACGGCGGCAAGTTCGTCCACCTGCGGCAGACCGGCTACGCGGCCGACAACGTCTCCATCTACTGGCACCCGAGCACCGGCGCCTGGTCCGTGATGAACGGCATCCGCAACAAGTGGATCGCCCTCGGCGCGCAGGCCGGCTTCCTCGGCTACCCGACCTCCGACGAGGACAACACCTTCGACGAGACCGGCTTCTTCTCCACCTTCACCGGTTCCGGCGGCAACGGCGCCATCTACTGGTCGCCCGAGACCGGCTCCTGGTCGATCCACGGCAACATCTACTCCCGCTACCTGGCGACCGGCGGTCCGAGCCGGCTCGGCTACCCGACCACCGACGAGACGGCCACCACCGACGGGAAGTCCCGCTACAACCACTTCCGTCTGCGGACCCAGACCAGCGACACCGCCTCCATCTACTGGCTGCCGGGTGACAGGGGCTCCGCTCCCGTGTACGGCAGCATCCGCGCCAAGTGGCTCGCGGTGGGCGGCGGCGGCAGCTACCTCGGCTACCCGACCTCGGACGAGTACGAGATCCACAGCGGCATCCGCGCCGACTTCGAGGGCGGCTACATCCGCCACGACCGGGTCAGCGGCGTCACCCTGGACCACAAGCCGACCGACCGCACCGCGCACCTCCGCCACGAACTGGCGGGCGACTTCAACGGTGACGGTCTCAGCGACCTTGCGACCGTCTACGACCTGGGTGCCCGCACCGTCGGCCTCTACGTCCAGTCGGCCGAGCCGAGCGGCGAGTTCGCCAACCCGGACCCCGCCTGGATCAGCGGCAAGGGCCACTTCGGCTTCAACGAATCCCAGTGGGTCGCCGGTGACTTCAACGGCGACGGCCGTTCCGACATCGCCGCGCTGTACGGTTACGCCGACGGCTCCAACGGCATGTTCACCTGGCTGAGCCAGGCCGACGGCACCTTCAAGGTGCTGCCGCGCAGCGCCTACATCGCCCCGGGCAACTGGACCGCGAGCAAGGGCCGCATCGTCGCCGGTGACTTCAACGGCGACAAGCGCGACGACGTCGCGATGTTCTACGACCAGGGTTCGGGCGCCTCCGGCCTCCACACCTTCCTGTCGAACGCCGACGGCTCCTTCAAGAACTCCGTCGCGAGCTGGCGCTCCGCCAACAACGCGTGGACCTGGGGTCTTGGCCACGAGGTCGCCGGTGACTTCAACGGGGACGGCCGCGACGACATCCTCGCGATCTACTCCGGAAACTCGAAGGTGACCGCCTACACCATGCTGGGCAAGACGGACGGCGGCTTCGCCGCCCCGATCGCCTCGTGGACCCGCAACCAGGCCAACTGGAACTTCGCCAAGACCCGCTGGACCGCGGGCGACTACAACGGCGACGGCCGGGACGACCTGGGCGCCTTCTACGACTACGACGGCGGCAGCTCCGGCCTGTTCACCATGTTCGGCAAGACGGACGGCGGAGTCACCAACGAGGACTTCCGCAGCTGGTTCGTCGGAGCCGGCCAGTGGTACTCCACCTCGACCGGTGACCCGGCCTCCGGTGACACCGACGGCGACGGACGTGAGGACATCACGTTCATGTACAACTACGCGGTCGGCAAGACCTCGGCCTTCACCTACAAGGCCAAGGTCGACGGCGGCTTCAACCACTACGTCCAGGGCTGGACCGCAGAGGCCGGCCTCTGGTAGCCACCACGGTCTGATCCGATAGAAGGAACAAGACGAAGCCCCCGCCCGGAACATCCGGGCGGGGGCTTCTTCATTCGGCGGGCCGACCCTGTGGACGGGTCTTCGGCTCAGTCCTCGCGCCGCATGTCCCGCACGTGCTGGACGAGGCGGTCCGAGGAGACCGTGACGGCCTGCTCATCCGGTGTGCCGGCGAACTTGACCCGGTAGAGGTCCTCGGTGAGCCGCAGCACCAGACGATGGGTCTGGCCGCCGGCGCCGAGCGGATCGTCGCTGAGCCGCACCGTCCCGTGGGAGACGGTGGGGAACAGCGACCGCAGCCGTTCGTCCGCGTGGAGCATGCGGAGCAGGGGCCGTTGCTCCCTATAGAGCTCCGATCCCAGCACGACGGTCCACTGGAGCGGTGTGACATCGCCCGCCTGAAGCGCTCGGGCGAACAAGTCCAGCCGCATGAACTCGAACTCGCGCTCGAATTCGTCGAGGGGTGTTCCGGCTCGCCATGACGAGATCGCGTCGACGAGCCGGTCCAGATCCCCTGTCGAACCAGTGGCCCAGGTGAACCCCGGTACGCGGATGACCATCAGGAACAGTCGATCCTCGCCCGCAAGCCTGATGGAGATTCCGCCCCTGGCGCTGCCGAGTCCGACACCCTCGTGCGTCGGCTCGACGAATCCGAGGTCCCCCCCGCGCGAACGCGAGGCGGCCTCCATGGCCGGGGCCAGTCCACCTGACTCGAACACATCCGGGTAGAGCTCCCGGAGACGGGGGTTCAAGTTCCACATCTCGTCCATCAGCACCCGCAGTGTGGTAGCGCGCCGCCTCGGACACGACCCATATCACCCCTCAGTGTGGAGAGATCGGGCATCGCGGTACTCGGATCGGCCGTGATCTTTCCGTTGACCTTCGAGTACCAGTGGATCGAGTCCCAGGACCGTTGCCCGTTCACGAGGGCACGGGCAATATAGGCCATTTCCAAGTCCGTGGCATACCCGTCCTCCCCGTTGTCGAGGCCGCGCTGGGCTGCTTCCATGAAGTCATCGAAGCCGGCCCGGTTGACGTGCAGGGTCACGTTCGGGTCGACGATGGCCTTGCGGGCCGCCATGGCCCAGGCATCCTTGGGCACGTCGGAGAAGGTTTCGAAACCGTTCTCGGGCAGCTTCGCCCAGGCGTCGAGACCTTCGGACTGCCAGCCCAGGGCGACCTTGCAGTTGTGAACGAGGAGCGAGGTCGCACCGGCGAGGACGTAGTACGTGTGCTCGTTGGCGACCGTGAGGTTGTAGACCTTCTTCTGCTGGGTCCACTGCTTCACCTCGATGATCTGGACCCAGGTCCCGGACGAGGTACGGAGCCACTCGCCCGCGGTGAGGTCCGCCGCGTCCAGCCACTTGCCGACGGCCGGCGCCCAGAACGGGTGGAGGCTCGTCGCGGTCAGCTTGTCGGTCGCGTCTCCCTTGTCCCCGTCCGTGTCGATGGTGACCTCGACGAGGTGCTTCTGCCCTTCGCCGATGATCTGCCCGACGACCCGCTCGTTCGTCGTCTTCCCGGTCTCCGCGTTCGTGGCGACGACCTGGTCTCCGATGGCGACGTCCTCGATGGGCTTGGCGGAACCGTCGGCCATCAGGACTCCGGTCCCGGGCACGAAGCTGTTCTTGCAGCCGGGGGCTCCCGAGCCGCCGCTGTCGTTGTCCTTGCTGGCGGACTTCTTGGATCCGTCGGCCTTCTTGGACTCGGCGGACTTGGAGGCCTTGCCGTCACCGTCGGCCTTCTTGGCCTTCTGTGCGGACGCCTTGCCCTGCTTCGCGGCGGTCGCCTTGGCCTCATCGGCCTTCTTGGCCGCGGCCGCCGCTGCCTCTTGCGCGGCCCTGCGGGCCGCGGCTGCTTCCTCCTCCAGCTTTCTCGCCCGTTCGGCGGCTTCCTCTATCTGCCGCTTCCATTCGGCGAGGTCCTCGGCGTACTTCGCCATGGCCTGCTGGTAGCGCTCCACCCGCCGCAGGATGTCCCGTGCGAGAGAGATCTTCTGGGTCCAGCTGTTGAAGGCCTCCCAGGCTCGGTCGAGTGCCTTGATGATGCGCTTGGCGCGTCCCGCGAAGGGCAGTGCGGCGTCGAGTGCGAGGCCGGCGCAGGCGCCCCATGATCCGCTGAGGCAGTCGCGGATGTCGTTGTAGCCGGAGGCGTCCTTGAGGATGCCGACGACGACTTCGAGGGCGATGTCCAGGGCGCTCTTGCCCTGGATCATGCGTGCCCAGGCTGCTTCGGCGTCCGTGAAGTCCTTGATCGGCATCGTGGGAGGCGCGATCGAGAGACCGGAGGGGTCGCTGAAGGTGACCGGGGAGTTGTTGGCGTAGACGTACGGGTTCTGCTGCTTCGGCTCGCTGTGGTCGATGATCGGGTCGACCGAGAGGAACCGGCCCGTGGTGGGGTCGTATTCGCGTGCACCGAGGTGGACGGTCCCGATGGACTCGTCGACCTCGCCGCCGATGAACCCACGCTTGCCGGGCCACACGGTCGGGGCGGCGCCCCGCACCTCACCGTAGGGGGTGAGCTTGCGGCGGGTGACGGCCCCGGTCTTGGAGTCCACCGCGGTGGTCGCCGTGCCGTTGTTGTCGCCCATCAGGTAGGACGTGGTGGTCACGCCGTCCTTGACGGTCTTGACCATGGTCGGGCCGGCCGGGTGGGCGTAGTAGCGGGTGCCCTCCAGCTTGCCGGCCTTGGTCAGCTTGACCTCGGTGCCCGGCAGGTAGAGCGTAGTGCCCGTGGCGTCACGCTTGATCAGACGGTTACCGCCTCCGTCGTAGACGAACTCCGTGGACTCCGTCCCCTTGGTGACCTTGGCCAGCTGACCGGATGCGTCCCACTCCCAGTTCTGGGTGTCGCCCTGGATGGTGCGGGTCTTGGTGTTTCCGGTGGCGTCGTAGGTGTACGACTCGGTGCGGGATCCACCAGGTCCGGCCGTGTCGACCTTCTTGAGGCCGTTGGCGCCGGCCTGGCCAGGAGTGCCGTAGGTGTAGCTGCGGGTGACGTCCTTGGTGAGGTCACCGGTCGGGTCGTGCTGGATCTCCTTGGTGCGGTTGCCCGCAGCGTCGAAGCTGTAGGAGGACCAGTACGGGTTCGGCCCGCCGACCTGGGGCTTGCTGCCGGGGCCGGCCGCGTCGGGCTGGGCGGCGCAGTCGTCGGTGGCGGTCCAGGCCTCGTCCATACGACGGAGGTAGTCGTAGGCGAAGCACTGGGTGTCGACGGTGGGGCTGGAGCCCTCCTTACCGCTGATCTTCAGAATGTTGCCGACCGCGTCATAGCCGTATGACGTGTCGCTGATCGCGCTCGGCGACTTTTCCTGGGTGTTGACGGAGCGGGTCAGGCGGCGGGTCTGCTCGTCGTAGAAGTTCGACGTGTAGACCTGGGAGCCGGCCGCGCCGGTGTAGGTGCGGAGCACGTCGCCCATGGGCGAGTAGTCGACCTTGTCGACGAAGGTCTTCCCCTCGATGCCCATCATGGTGGGCAGTTCGAAGTGGTTGTACTTCATCGTGATGAGCTCGATCGGCAGGCCGCCGACCGCGGGCTGCTCGGTCCACTCGGTCAGACCGGTGTTGGCCCGGTAGCCCGAGGAGAACACGTAACTGCCGCCGAGCAGGCCTTCTTCGGCCGGGATGGTGATCTTCGAGCCGGTCGCCCGGTACTCGGTGTCGTAACCCGTGATCTCCTGCGTGTAGGCCTTGCCGTTCACGTACCGGGTGGAGGCCACCGGCAGGCCGATGGCACCGGGCAGGGTGTCGTAGGTGGTGGAGGTCAGCTTCGGACCGGTGATCGAACCCTCGTGGGTGGCGATGACCCGGTTGAACGAGTCGTACTCCGGCGCGATGGTCTTGCCGCGGCCATCCGTGGTGGTGGCGAGCAGGTCACCCCGACCGTAGGTGCTCGTCGTGGCGCCCTTGTCCGGGTCGGTCTGCTTGATCTTGCGACCGCGGATGTCGTACTCGAACGTCCACTTGTCACCCGCCTGGTTGACGACCGACTCCATGGCACCGCGCTGGTTGTACGCGTACGTCGTCTTGTCGTAGGCGCCGGTGGGGGAGTCTCCACGGAAGTGGCGGAGTTCGGTCTTGCGGCCGGCTCCGTCGAGGAAGGCGCGGGTGGGGGTTTCGCCGGTGGGCGGGTCGACGGTGATGTTGTCGCCGCCGTAGGTGGTGGTGGTGCGGGAGGTCTCCTCGCCGAGCTTGCGAGAGATCTGGGCGGTGGAGCGTCCGGATCCGTCGTATTCGGTGACGGTGGAGGAGGTGACCTCGTTGTCACGCGGCTGGAACTGGACGCCGGAGGCTTCGCCCGCGGTGTAGTAGGCGCCGTTGGACTTCCAGACCTGTCCGAGGCTGTTGTAGAAGGTGTCGGTGATGATGCGTCCGCCGGCCAGGGCTTCCATCTGGGTCTGGCGGATGCGGAGGCTGCTGTCGTAGATGTCGTAGCTGGTGCGGTACGTACCGTCGTCCAGCAGTGCCTTGTTGGTGATGACGACGGGACCGTCGGTACGGACGTCGTAGGAGAAGATCCCGTTCGGCGACTTCGTCGCCGGGCTCCGGGAGGGGGACCACACCTTGGCCAGGCGGCCGAGGGCGTCGTACTCCATCGTCTGACGGCGGCCGTTGGTGTCGGTCTTGGTCAGGATCGAGCCGCGGCCCTGGTCCGTCTCGGTGGTCTCGGTGTGACCGGCGTGATTGGTCGTCACCACCTTGGTGACGATCTGGCCGGAGGCCGGGGTGTAGTCGACCTTGGTGACCTTGCCGAACACGTCGGTGGTGGTCTTGGGGCGGCCGTATGCGTCGAAGGTGGAGCTGCCGTCCACCTGGTACTGCGGAGTGCTGCCGGAGTAGCCGGTCAGCGACTCGGTGGACTTCAGGTTGCCTGCGGTGTCATAGGACATCTTGATGTCCGAGGTGACGTCCGCCGGCCGCTGGGTGGCAGTGTCGCAGGCCTTGGCAAGGGTTTCGATGCGCTTCTGGCGGGCGATGATCCAGCGCGCTTCGTCGGACTCGTACTCGTAGCGGGTGCAGCTGTCGTCCGACGGGTCGGCGATGTCGCCGAGGCTGGACACCTGCTGGGCGATGCCGCGGTTGTCGTACTTGGTCTCCATGGCGGTGCGGCGCCAGCCGCGGCCGTCGGAGAGCAGGATCCGCGATTCGACCTTGCTGGTCTGCTGGACGAACGCCTGGAGGGGTTCGATGTCCTCTGCCGCTACTTCGCCCTTGCGCTGGCGGGTGGCGGTGGGTCCGTGGATCCAGGGGGTGTAGGTGGTGGCTGCTTCGAGGGCGCCGCCTTCGCCGTTGTAGGCGAGGACTTCGCGGGTCTGGCCGGCGTAGAGGCGGTGGTCGGCGATCTCGCCGCCCTCGGAGTCCTTGACCTTGACGGTCTTCTTGCCGCCGCTGGGGGTGGCGCGGTCGCCGTCGAGGCCGCGGAAGAAGAGGGTCTCGGTCATGGACCGCTTGTCGGGTGCGACACCGATGAGGGTGCGGACCTTGGCGTAGC
>NZ_JBVIRI010000019.1:0-114544 GCF_055576225.1 Streptomyces sp. NPDC033845
GGGCCTACGTCATCTACGCGGTGTTCGCCCTGCTCTCGATCCCCTTCATCCTCAAATGGGTGCCGGAGACCAAGGGCAAGGCGCTGGAGGAGATGGGCTGACCCCCGGCCGGCGCGCCCCCGGCTCAGGACCCGCCAGGGTCCTCCGGGGTCCCCAGCCGGGGCAGCACCTGCTCGCACAGCAGGTGCAGGCTCCGCCAGCCCTCGTCCACCGGCATCCCGCCGCACAGCGGATGCAGCACCAGGTTCCCGGCCTCGCCGGCGCCCCTGGCGTACTCCACCGCCTGCTCCGGGGAGAGGATCCGGTAGACCCCCTCCGCCCTCAGCTCCGCCACCGTCCGGGCCCCGGAGCGCACCGCCGAGCGGATGTCCTTGGACTGCCAGGAGGCGTACATCCCGGCCTCGTGCAGGAACCGCTCCCCGTACATCGCCCAGGCCCGGTCCGGGTCCTCCGCGATGTGCAGCAGCGGGGTCTGCTCGGCGGGCATCATGCAGAACCCCTCGGTGCCGTGGGCGGCCAGCTGCTCCTGGTAGTACGCCTCCAGTTCCGGGAGGTGCGCGCTGGGGAAGAACGGCAGTCCCAGCCGGGCCGCCCGCCGGGCCGCGGCCCGGGAGCTGCCGCCGACCAGCAGCAGCGGGTGCGGCCGGGTGAACGGCCGCGGGGTGACCCGTACGGTCCGGCCGCGGAACTCGAAGGGCTCCCCGGTCCACGCCTTCAGCAGGGTCTCCAGCAGCTCGTCCTGGAGCTTGCCCCGGCGTCCCCACTCCACCCCGTGCTGCTCGTACTCCTCCGGCCGGTAGCCGATCCCGGCCACCGTCACCAGCCGGCCGCCGCTGATCAGGTCCAGTACGGCGATGTCCTCGGCCACCTTCAGCGGATCGTGCAGCGGGCCGATGATCGCGGAGACGGTCACCGCGATCCGGCGGGTGGCGCCGAAGACGGCGGCCGCGAAGGCGAAGGGGGAGGGCATCCAGTTGTTCTCGGTGCCGTGGTGCTCCTCCGTCTGGACGGTGTCGACCCCGCGGTCGTCCGCGTACCTCGCCATCTCCAGGGCCGCCCGGTAGCGGGCCGACAGCGACTCGGGGGTGCCGTTCGGGTCGACGAGATTGAACCGGGCCACGGTGATGGGCATGGGAAGGTCCCCCTCCGGCGGATGCGGTTGGCGAAGGGGGACGTTAGCTGACGCAGCGTCAGTTGGACAGGCTTGCGGCCGGCTCGCGCGCCGGTTCCCCCGCCGGCCCCGCCGCCGCGCCCGCGTCCGGGCCGGCGGCCGGCCGCCGGGTGCGGGGGAGCACCGCGTAGAGCACCGCCGAGACGAGGATGCCGGCCAGCCAGCCCAGTCCGTTCCGGCCGACCCAGGTGTCCGCCAGCGGCCCGCTGAACCAGTCCACCGAGGTGAACAGCAGACCCGCCGCCAGCGCCACCGCCCAGGCCGTCATCGCCTGCCAGGCGAAGCCGCCCCGGTACCAGTACGCGCTGGACGGGGTGGTGTCCAGCAGGGCCGCGCCGTCGTACTCCCGGCCGCGCAGCAGGTCCACGCCGAACACCCCGATCCAGGCCGAGAAGGCCACCGCGAGCAGGGTCAGGAAGGAGATGAAGGAACCGAAGAAGCTGGTCGCGACCACCATCAGCAGGAACCCGAAGACCAGGCTGATCAGGGCGTTCACGCTGACCGCGGCGGCCCGCGGCACCTTGATGCCCAGGGTCTGCGCGGTGAACCCGGCCGAGTACATGGACATCGAGTTGATCAGCAGCATCCCGATCAGCGCGATCAGCAGGTACGGGACCGCGATCCAGGCCGGCAGCAGCTCCCCGATGAAGGACACCGGGTCCTGGGCCTGTGCCAGGTCCGGGGTGCCGACCGCCATCACGGCGCCCATCAGCACCATCGGGATCACCACCACCGCGGCACCGCCCACGGTCGCGCCCACCATCCCCCGGGCCGAGGCGGTGCGCGGCAGGTAGCGGGTGAAGTCGGGGCCCGAGGGCACCCAGCTGATCCCGCCCGCCGCGATGGTCCCGATGCCCGCGACCAGCATCGCGGTGGAGCCGGCCGGCTTGCCGAACACCGCGGACCAGTCGGTCTCCGCCACCAGGTAGCCCAGCACCAGCACGCTGAACCCGCCGAACAGGTACGTGGACCACTTGGAGCAGACCCGCAGCGCGCTGATCCCGAGACCGGACACCAGGAAGGTGCAGCCCACGAACAGCAGCAGGGTGACCACGATCAGCGCGGTGCTGCTCTCCACACCGAACAGCAGGTCCAGCACCGTCAGGATGGCGTAGGCGCCGCTGACCGCGTTGATGGTCTCCCAGCCCCAGCGGGCGATCCAGATCAGCGAGCCGGGGAAGAGGTTGCCGCGCTGCCCGAAGACCGCCCGGGACAGGGCCATCCCCGGGGCCCCGCCGCGCTTCCCGGCGATCGAGACCAGGCCCACGATCCCGTACGAGAGCACCGGCGCGGCCACGGCCACCACCAGCACCTGCCAGAAGTTCAGCCCGTTGAAGATCACCAGCCCGGCGCCCATGGTCAGCAGCAGCACGCTGATGTTGGCCGCCACCCAGGTGGGGACGAGTTCCCGGACCCGGCCGGTGCGCTCGGCGTCGGGCACCGGCTCCAGACCGCGGGTTTCTATCGCGCCGGTGGGGGCGTCGGCAGGCATGGATCACTCCGAGGGGGATGTGGGGGGAGTTGTCCATCATCGTAGATTCACCCCGTAACGCACAAACAGAGGCATAGGTCCTTGTCGGATCCTCCGGCTACCGGGGTGCGGGGCGGCCGTGGCCGATACTGGGTGCGTTATGGACATCCTCATCCTTGCCGTAGTCATCGCCCTGGTCGCGGTCGGCGCGATCAGCGGGCTCGTCGTCGGCAGCCGCAAGAAGAAGCAGCTGCCCCCGCCGGCCCCGCCGAGCACGCCGACCATCACTGCCCCGCCCGCCGAACCGCAGGTGGGGGAGGACGCCGCCCCGACGGCGCAAGAACCGCGCCGGACCATCGAGGAGGTCGTGCTCCCCGAGGCGGAGGCGGCGGCCCCCCAGGCCCCGGCCGAGCCGGAACCCGAGGTCCCGGCCGCACCCGCCGCTCCCGAGATCGAGGTGCCCGAGCCCACCGCCGGCCGCCTCGTCCGGCTCCGCGCCCGGCTGGCCCGGTCGCAGAACTCCCTCGGGAAGGGGCTCCTCACCCTCCTGTCCCGCGAGCACCTGGACGAGGACACCTGGGAGGAGATCGAGGAGATCCTGCTCACCGCCGACGTCGGCGTGCTCCCCACCCAGGAACTCGTCGACCGGCTCCGCGACCGGGTCAAGGTGCTCGGCACCCGCACCCCCGACGAGCTGCGCGCCCTGCTGCGCGAGGAGCTCGTCACCCTGATCGACCCGTCCATGGACCGCGCGGTGAAGACCGAGGGCGGGCTGGAGACCCCCGGCGTGGTGATGGTCGTCGGCGTCAACGGCACCGGCAAGACCACCACCACCGGCAAGCTCGCCCGGGTGCTGGTCGCCGACGGGCGCAGCGTGGTGCTGGGCGCGGCGGACACCTTCCGGGCCGCCGCCGCCGACCAGCTCCAGACCTGGGGCGACCGGGTCGGCGCGCGCACCGTGCGCGGCCCCGAGGGCGGCGACCCGGCGTCGATCGCCTTCGACGCGGTCAAGGAGGGCATCGCCGAGGGCGCGGACGTCGTACTGATCGACACCGCGGGCCGGCTGCACACCAAGACCGGGCTGATGGACGAGCTGGGCAAGGTCAAGCGGGTGGTGGAGAAGCACGGCCCGCTGGACGAGGTGCTGCTGGTGCTGGACGCCACCACCGGCCAGAACGGCCTCACCCAGGCCCGGGTGTTCGCGGAGGTCGTGGACATCACCGGCATCGTGCTGACCAAGCTGGACGGCACCGCCAAGGGCGGCATCGTGATCGCGGTCCAGCGCGAGCTGGGCGTCCCGGTCAAGCTGATCGGCCTCGGCGAGGGCCCCGACGACCTGGCGCCCTTCGAGCCGGGCGCGTTCGTGGACGCCCTGATCGGCGACTGACCGATCGGCGGCTGACCCCGCACGGGCCCGGCCCGTGTCGACCGTACGCCCGGAGCCCCCGTGCCGAGACATCGGCCGGGGGCTCCGGGCGTACGGTCAGGGGGCGCCGGGGTCAGCGGCGCAGCCGGTGGCAGATGTAGGCGAGGGTGCCCAGCAGCAGCCGGGCCTCCGGCGGCCGGGCCGCGGTGTCCAGGGCCGGGGGGCGCAACCAGGAGACCGGGCCGAGGCCCGCGTACTCCGACGGCGGGGCGGTCAGGAAGGCCCCCTCGCCCAGCGCGCGCAGATCGAGGTCCGCGTCGTCCCAGCCCATCCGGTACAGCAGCTGCGGCAGCCCGGCGGCGGCGCCGGGGGCGACGAAGAACTGGGCCCGGCCGTCCGGGGTGGCGGTCACCGGGCCCAGCGGCAGGCCCATCCGCTCCAGCCGGGCCAGCGCGCGCCGGCCCGCCTCCTGGTCGACCTCGATCAGGTCGAAGGCCCGGCCCACCGGAAGCAGCACGGCCGCCCCGGGATAGTCCGTCCAGGTCTCCGTCGCCTCGTCCAGGGTCGCGCCCGCCGGCACGGTCGCCGCGCCGGGCAGCGGATGCGCCCCGGGGCTGGCGCAGTCCGCGTCCCCGCAGGAGCAGTCCCGGCCGGGGCCGGCGGCGCGGGCGCCCGGCAGCGCGTCCCAGCCCCACAGCCCGGTGTACTCGGCCACCGCGGTGCACTCCGACATCCGGCCGCGGCGCCGGGCGCCGGTCCGGAACTCCTTGGTACCCCGGCTGCCGCCGATCGTGAAGCCCATGCCCATGCCCCCTCCAACGGGTCCGGCCTGCCGGTGGTTACGCGCTCCGTCGCCTGCCCTGCGCCCGTCGCCGTCTGCCACCGCGGACGGGCTGTGTCCAGTGAATCGCGCCCGACGGGTGGCGAGTTCATTCGAAGGGGTGGCGAATGGTGGCGTTTCCGCGATCGACCTCGCGGTGGGGGTGATCGTAGGATTACTTTCGGTACATGAACCCCCTGCGGTACGCCCGGGCACGGGTATGCCGGAGGCAACCGGGGGTTCGGGGTGAAGGGGCTGAGCGGATGGGGGCGTTCCAGTGAGCGGCAACGACGCAAGCGGAACGAGCGCGATCGCGGAGTCGGCTGCCCGCAACGAACAGCTGACCTCCTGGTTCGTCCGCAGTGGCTGGTCCAAGGGCGAACTCGCCCGCCAGGTCAACCGGCGCGCCCGGCAGATGGGCGCCCACCACATCAGCACCGACACCTCCCGGGTCCGCCGCTGGCTGGACGGGGAACAGCCCCGCGAACCCGTCCCGCGGATCCTCTCCGAACTCTTCTCGGAACGTTTCGGCACCGTCGTCGCCATCGAGCAGCTCGGCCTGCGCACCGCCCACCAGACCCCCTCCGTCTCCGGCGTGGACCTGCCCTGGGCCGGCCCCCAGACCGTGGAACTCCTCGGCGAGTTCTCCCGCAGCGACCTGATGCTCGCCCGCCGCGGCTTCCTCGGGACCTCGCTCGCCCTCTCCGCCGGCCCCGCCCTCATCGAGCCCATGCAGCGCTGGCTCGTCCCGCTCCCGGCCGCCGACCCGGGAACCCGGGAGGCGGGGCCGGCGGCCCTCGCCGGACACCGGCCGCCCCGGCTCTCCGAACCGGAACTCGACCTCCTCGAAGCCACCACCGTCATGTTCCGCCAGTGGGACGCCCAGTGCGGCGGCGGACTGCGCCGCAAGGCCGTGGTGGGACAGCTCCACGAGGTCACCGACCTGCTCCAGGAGAACCACCCCGCCCCGGTCTCCCGCCGACTGTTCAAGGTGGCCGCCGAACTCGCCGAACTGGCCGGCTGGATGAGCTACGACATCGGCCTGCACCCCACCGCCCAGAAGTACTTCGTCCTCGCCCTGCACGCCGCCAAGGAAGCCGGGGACAAACCCCTCGGCTCCTACATCCTGTCCGGGATGAGCCGCCAGATGATCCACCTCGGCCGCCCCGAGGACGCCCTGGAACTCATCCATCTGGCCCAGTACGGCAGCCGGGACTGCGCCGGCTCCCGCACCCAGGCCATGCTGTATGCGATGGAGGCCCGCGCCTACGCCAACATGGGCCAGCCCAGCCGCTGCAAGCGGGCCGTGCGGATGGCCGAGGACACCTTCGGTGACGTCGGCCTCGGCGGCGAACCCGAACCGGACTGGATCCGCTTCTTCTCCGAGGCCGAACTCAACGGGGAGAACGCCCACTCCTACCGCGACCTCGCCTATGTGGCCGGCCGCAGCCCCACCTACGCCTCACTGGCCGAACCCGTGATGGAACGCGCCGTGGAACTCTTCGCCAAGGACGAGGAACACCAGCGCTCCTACGCCCTCAACCTCATCGGCATGGCCACCGTCCACCTGCTCCAGCGGGAACCCGAGCAGGCCACCCGACTGGTCGACCAGGCCCTCGACGTGGCCGGAAAGGTCCGGTCGGAACGGGTGAACACCCGGCTCCGCAAGACCGTCGACACCGCCGCCCGCGAATACGGGGACGTCGGCGAGGTCGTCCTCCTCACCGACCACCTCGCCGCCCGCCTCCCCGAAGCCGCGGAGGCCGTCTGAGACCCCGGCCGCGGCGGTCACCCGCACGACCCGATCAGGCTCCCCCATCGCCAGATCCCGGGCCCCGCCGCGGCCGGCACCCCCCTCCACCCTGTTCATCGGGCCGTAACAGCCCGGACTCCTTCGTCATCGTCGCGAAACACCGAGCGGCACCGCCGGAAACCGGCCTGCGCGAATCTCATGGCCAATAACCGGCCAGACCCGCAGGCAGGCCGGCCGTACGCGAACGTACCGACGACGAGGAGACGCCGATGGCAGCATCAGCCATCACGACCCTTGCCGCAGACGCCCCGACGCTGTCTGCCGCGAACACCGGGTTCATGCTCATCTGCTCCGCCCTGGTCATGCTGATGACCCCGGGCCTTGCCTTCTTCTACGGCGGCATGGTCCGCGTCAAGAGCAGCCTCAACATGCTGATGATGAGCTTCATCAGCCTCGGCATCGTCACCATCCTCTGGGTCCTCTTCGGCTTCAGCCTCGCCTTCGGCACCGACATCGGATCCGTCATCGGCTGGTCCTCCGAATACGTCGGACTCAGCGGCATCGGCCTCACCCAGCTCTGGGACGGCTACACCGTCCCCGTCTACGTCTTCGCCGTCTTCCAGCTGATGTTCGCGATCATCACCCCGGCCCTGATCAGCGGCGCCCTCGCCGACCGGGTCAAGTTCTCCGCCTGGGCCCTGTTCATCACCCTCTGGGTCTCCCTCGTCTACTTCCCCGTCGCCCACTGGGTCTGGGGCGCCGGCGGCTGGCTCTTCGAACTCGGCGTCATCGACTTCGCCGGCGGCACCGCCGTCCACATCAACGCCGGCGCCGCAGCCCTCGGCGTGATCCTCGTCATCGGCAAGCGGGTCGGCTTCAAGAAGGACCCGATGCGCCCGCACAGCCTCCCGCTCGTCATGCTCGGCGCCGCCCTCCTCTGGTTCGGCTGGTTCGGCTTCAACGCCGGCTCCTGGCTCGGCAACGACGACGGCATCGGCGCCCTGATGTTCCTCAACACCCAGGTCGCCACCGCCGCCGCCATGCTCGCCTGGCTCGGCTACGAGAAGATCCGGCACGGCTCCTTCACCACCCTCGGCGCCGCCTCCGGCGCCGTCGCCGGACTCGTCGCCATCACCCCCTCCGGCGGCTCCTGCTCCCCGCTCGGCGCCATCGCCATCGGCGCCGTCGCCGGTCTGGCCTGCGCCATGGCCGTGGGCCTCAAGTACCGCTTCGGCTACGACGACTCCCTCGACGTGGTCGGCGTCCACCTGGTCGGCGGCATCCTCGGATCCCTCCTCGTCGGCCTCTTCGCCACCGGCGGCGGCCAGTCCGAGGCGGCCGGCCTCTTCTACGGCGGCGGACTCGAACAGCTCGGCAAGCAGGCCGTCGGCGTCTTCGCGGTCCTGGCCTACTCTCTCCTGGCCTCCGCGCTGCTCGCCCTCCTCCTGCACAAGACCATCGGGATGAGGGTCCCCGAGGACGACGAGGTCTCCGGCATCGACCAGGTCGAACACGCCGAGACGGCCTACGACTTCAGCGGAGCCGGAGGCGGCACGGCCACGCGCAGCACCGCCGTACCCGTCACCGCCGTCACGGACTCGAAGAAGGTCGACGCATGAAGCTCATCACCGCCATCGTCAAGCCGCACAAGCTGGACGAGATCAAGGACGCCCTCCAGGCCTTCGGCGTCCACGGCCTCACCGTCTCCGAGGCCAGCGGCTACGGACGCCAGCGCGGCCACACCGAGGTCTACCGGGGCGCCGAGTACACCGTCGACCTGGTCCCCAAGATCCGCATCGAGGTCCTGGTCGAGGACGACGCGGCCCACGACGTGATGGATGTCGTGGTCTCCGCCGCCCAGACCGGAAAGATCGGCGACGGCAAGGTGTGGAGCGTCCCGGTCGAGACCGTGATCCGCGTCCGCACCGGGGAACGCGGCGCGGACGCGCTCTAGAGCGCCCCGCCGGACCCCCCGCCAGAACGCCTCTAGGACCAGGGAGCCGCTGGGTGACGAGCACCGAGAACACCACCACCGATGCCGACCCGGCCGACGCGCCGGACCCCGGCCCCAGCGGCTACGCCGCGGCCCGGCTGCGACTCCTCCGGGAGGAGTCGCGGTCCGGGCCGTCCCGGCGTTCCGCACTGGCCGCGCTGACCGACGACTGGCTGGCCGGCCTGTTCACGGCCGCCACCCGGGAGACCGGGGTGCGCGGCGCCGCCCTGGTCGCCGTCGGCGGCTACGGACGCGCCGAACTCTCCCCCCGCAGCGACCTCGACCTGCTCCTGCTGCACGACGGCAAGGCCGCCCCCGCCGCCCTCTCCCGGCTCGCCGACCGGCTCTGGTACCCGGTCTGGGACCTCGGCCTCGCCCTGGACCACTCGGTCCGCACCCCCGCCGAGGCCCGCAAGACCGCCGCCGAGGACCTCAAGGTCCACCTCGGACTGCTGGACGCCCGACCCGTGGCCGGGGACCTCGGACTCCTCGCCGGACTGCGCACCTCCGTCCTCGCCGACTGGCGCAACCAGGCCGCCCGCCGGCTCCCCGAACTCCACACCCTCTGCCGCGACCGGGCCGAACGCCACGGCGAGCTCCGGTTCCTGCTGGAACCCGACCTCAAGGAGGCCCGCGGCGGCCTCCGCGACGCCGCCGCCCTCCGGGCCGTCGCCGCCTCCTGGCTGGCCGACGCCCCCCGCGAGGGCCTCGCCGAGGCCCGCCGCCGGCTCCTCGACGCCCGGGACGCCCTGCACCTGGTCACCGGCCGGGCCGGCGACCGGCTCTCCCTGCAGGAACAGGACCAGGTCGCCGCCCGGCTCGGCCTCCTCGACGCCGACGCGCTGCTCCGCGAGGTCTACGAGGCCGCCCGGGTCGTCGCGTACGCCGGAGACGTCACCTGGCGGGAGGTCGGCCGGGTCCTGCGGGCCCGGTCGGCCCGCCCCCGGCTGCGCGGACTCCTCGGCGGCCGGACCGCCGCCGCCGGAGCCGGCGAGCGGACCCCGCTCGCCGAAGGGGTCGTCGAACAGGACGGCGAGGCCGTGCTCGCCCTGGCCGCCCGCCCCGAACGCGACCCGGTCCTCCCGCTGCGCTTCGCCGCGGCCGCCGCCCGGGCCGGACTGCCCGTCTCCCCGCACGCCGTACGCCGGCTCGCCGCCCAGACCCGGCCGCTGCCCGTGCCCTGGCCCGCCGAGGCCCGCGAGGAACTGCTCACCCTGCTCGGGGCCGGCGAACCCACCATCGCCGTCCTTGAGGCCCTGGAGGCGGAAGGCCTGGTCAGCCGACTGCTGCCGGACTGGGAACGGGTCCGCTGCCGCCCCCAGCGCAACCCCGTCCACACCTGGACCGTGGACCGCCATCTGATCGAGACCGCCGTCCGGGCCGCCGCCATGACCCGCCGGGTCGGCCGCCCCGACCTGCTGCTGATGTCCGCCCTGCTGCACGACATCGGCAAGGGCTGGCCCGGGGACCACTCCGTGGCCGGCGAGACCATCGCCCGCGACATGGCCGTACGCGTCGGCTTCGGCCCCGCCGACGCCGCCGTCCTGGCCACCCTGGTCCGCCACCACCTGCTGCTCATCGACACCGCCACCCGGCGCGACCTGGACGACCCGGCCACCGTCCGGACCGTGGCCGAGGCCGTCGGCGCCCCCGGCACCCTGGAACTCCTGCACGCCCTCACCGAGGCCGACGCGCTGGCCACCGGCCCGGCCGCCTGGTCGGCCTGGCGCGGCTCCCTCGTCGCCGACCTGGTCCGCCGGGTCGCCGCCGTCCTCGACGGAGCCCCCGCCGCCCCCGCAGTCCAGGCCCGGCCCGGCGCCGACCAGGAACGCCTCGCCGTCGAGGCCCTGCGCACCGGCGAACCCGTCCTCTCCCTGCACGCCCGCCAGGAGGCCGACGCGGTCGGCGTGGAACTGGCCGTGGCCGTGCCCGACCAGCCCGGGGTGCTGCCCGCCGTCGCCGGGGTCCTGGCCCTGCACCGGCTCACCGTCCGGGCCGCCGACCTGCGCACCGTGGAGCTCCCCGAACTGCCCGAGGTCCCCGGCGAGGTCCTGCTGCTGCGCTGGCGGGTCTCCGCCCAGTACGGCTCCCTGCCCGAGGCGGCCCGGCTGCGCGCCGACCTGATCCGCGCCCTGGACGGCTCCCTGGACGTCCCGGCCAAGCTCGCCGACCGCGAGGCCGCCTACCCGCGGCGGCGCGGGGTGCGGCCGCCGCCGCCCCGGGTCACCGTGATCCCGGAGGTCTCCGCCCTGGCCACCGTCCTGGAGGTGCGCGCCCCCGACGCGGTGGGCCTGCTGCACCGGATCGGCCGGGCCCTGGAGGGCGCCGGGGTCCGGGTCCGCAGCGCCCATGTCTCCACCCTCGGCGCCGACGCCGTGGACACCGTCTACGTGGTCGACGCCGACGGCAAACCCCTGGGCCCGGCCGCCGCCGCCACCCTGGCCGGCACCGTCCAGGAGGCCCTCGGATAGCGGCCGCCCGGCGGATCGGGCCGGGGGAGCGGGGAGGATCGGCCCCGCAGGGCCGGGCAGAGCGCCCGGCCCGATACCCTGGGACCCGACCGACCGCCCGCCGCCCCCGACCTTAGGAATCGCGACCACCGTGTTCGATACGCTTTCCGACCGCCTCAGCGCGACCTTCAAGTCTCTCCGGGGCAAGGGCCGCCTCTCCGAGCAGGACATCGACGCCGCGGCCCGGGAAATCCGTATCGCCCTCCTTGAGGCCGACGTCGCCCTCCCGGTCGTCCGTTCCTTCATCGCGAACGTCAAGGAGCGCGCCCGCGGCGCGGAGGTCTCCAAGGCGCTCAACCCGGCCCAGCAGGTCCTCAAGATCGTCAACGAGGAGCTGGTCTCGATCCTCGGCGGCGAGACCCGCCGGCTGAGGTTCGCCAAGACCGCCCCCACCGTGATCATGCTGGCCGGTCTCCAGGGTGCCGGTAAGACCACCCTCGCCGGAAAGCTCGGCCTCTGGCTGAAGAGTCAGGGCCACTCCCCGCTGCTGGTCGCCTGCGACCTCCAGCGCCCCAACGCCGTCAACCAGCTCAGCGTGGTCGCCGAGCGGGCCGGGGTCGCGGTCTACGCCCCCCAGCCCGGCAACGGCGTCGGCGACCCGGTCCAGGTCGCCAAAGACTCGGTCGAGTACGCCCGCACCAAGCAGTACGACGTGGTCGTCGTCGACACCGCCGGCCGCCTCGGCATCGACGCCGAGCTGATGCAGCAGGCCGCCGACATCCGCGACGCGGTCTCGCCCGACGAGATCCTCTTCGTGGTCGACGCGATGATCGGCCAGGACGCGGTCAACACCGCCGAGGCCTTCCGGGACGGCGTCGGCTTCGACGGCGTGGTGCTCTCCAAGCTCGACGGCGACGCCCGCGGCGGTGCCGCGCTCTCCATCGCGCACGTCACCGGCAAGCAGATCATGTTCGCCTCCAACGGCGAGAAGCTCGACGAGTTCGACGCCTTCCACCCGGACCGCATGGCGGGCCGGATCCTCGACATGGGCGACATGCTCACCCTGATCGAGCAGGCCGAGAAGACCTTCAGCCAGGCCGAGGCCGAGAAGATGGCGGCCAAGCTGGCGAAGGGGCCGAAGGAGTTCACCCTCGACGACTTCCTGGCCCAGATGGAGCAGGTCCGGAAGATGGGCTCCATCTCCAAGCTGCTCGGCATGCTCCCCGGCATGGGCCAGATCAAGGACCAGATCAACAACATCGACGAGCGCGACGTCGACCGCACGGCCGCCATCATCAAGTCGATGACCCCGGCCGAGCGCCAGGACCCGCACCTGATCAACGGCTCCCGCCGGGCCCGTATCGCCAAGGGCTCCGGTGTCGAGGTCAGCGCGGTCAAGAACCTGGTCGAGCGGTTCTTCGAGGCCCGCAAGATGATGTCCCGGATGGCCCAGGGCGGCGGGATGCCCGGCATGCCCGGCATCCCGGGCATGGGCGGCGGCCCCGGCCGGCAGAAGAAGCAGGTCAAGCAGGCCAAGGGCAAGCGCAAGAGCGGCAACCCGATGAAGCGCAAGGCCGACGAGGCCGCCGCCGCGGCCCGCCGCGAGCAGGGCCCCCAGGACGACGCCCCGGCCGCCCCCGGGAACCCGTTCGGCCTCCCCGCCGGAGGCGGCAAGCCCGGCCAGGACTTCGACCTGCCGGACGAGTTCAAGAAGTTCATGCAGTAGGCGGAGAAGGCCCCGGAAAGGGGGCGGCGGAGGGCCGGGAAGGCCTCCGCCGCCCCCTTTCCGCATGCGGGCACCCGCGCCCGCCGCGCCCCGGGCCGGGCGGGGCGCGGAGCGGCCCGCTCACGGCACCCGGGCGACCACGTACCGGAAGATGTTCGGCAGCCACACGCTGCCGTCCGGCCGCTCGTACGGGTGCAGTTCCTCGGCCAGCTCCTTCTCGGCCTGGCCGGGGTCGGACAGGTCGTAGAGCCCGGTGGACAGCAGCCCGCGCACCGCGCTGGCGCCGTCCGCGTACCCGAACGGGCAGAACACCCGGCCGGATCCGTCCGGTCGCAGCCCGGCCCGCTCGGCCAGCGCGTCGAGGTCGGCGGGGCCGGCCGGGCCGTACGGACCGGAGGCCTCCGGCAGGGCCGGCACGGTGCAGCGCTCCGGCGGGCCCCAGCCCGCCAGCACCACGGCCCCGCCCCGCCGGACCGCCGGCAGCGCCTCGGCCAGCGCCGCCGGATCCGGCGCGAAGGCGGTCAGCAGCCCGTACCGGGCGGCGTCCGGGCGCGGGGGAGCGGGCAGCACCTCCGGCACCCGGTCCCTGGCCAGGGCCCGCAGGGCCGGCCGGGGCTCCACCCCGGTGACGGCGGCCCCCCGGGCGGCGGCCAGCAGCAGGCTCAGGCCCGCCCCGCAGTCCAGGCCGAGCACCCGGTCCCCCGGCCCGACCTCCAGCCGGTCGTACACCGCTTCGTACAGCGGTACCAGCATCCGTTCCTGGATCTCCGCCCAGTCCCTGGCGGTGTTCACGGCCGTCGGCGTCGGTGTCATCGAAAGAGCGCTCCTGATTCCTCTCGCCCCCTTGCCCCCGTTGCCAGGGAACTCCCGATTCGCCCCCGCGTCCAGAGGAACGCACGCCCCGATTCCGCCCCGATTCACGCTCGGCACGCGCGGCGCCGTACCATTCGCGCCATGGCAAAGGCTCCCGTTCTCACCCCCCAGGCGGAGGATTTCCCCCGCTGGTACCAGGATCTGATCAACAAGGCCGAGCTGGCCGACAACGGCCCAGTGCGCGGCACGATGGTCATCCGACCGTACGGCTACGGGCTCTGGGAGCGGATGCAGCAGGAGATGGACGCGCGCATCAAGGACGCGGGCGCCCAGAACGCGTACTTCCCGCTGTTCATCCCGCAGTCGTACCTGACGAGGGAAGCCGAGCACGTCGAGGGCTTCGCCCCCGAGCTCGCGGTCGTCACGCACGGCGGCGGCAAGGAGCTGGACGAGCCGGTCGTGGTCCGGCCCACCTCCGAGACGATCATCAACGACTACTTCTCCAAGTGGGTCCAGAGCTACCGGGACCTGCCCCTGCTGATCAACCAGTGGGCGAACGTCGTCCGCTGGGAGATGCGCCCCCGGGTGTTCCTCCGTACGAGCGAGTTCCTGTGGCAGGAGGGCCACACGGCCCACGCCAGCTACGAGGACGCCCGCGACTACGCCGCGCGGATCCACACGGACGTCTACGGCGACTTCATGACCAACGTGCTGGGCATCGACGTGGTCCTGGGCCGCAAGACCGCCAAGGAGCGCTTCGCCGGCGCCATCAACACCCTCACCCTCGAAGGGATGATGGGCGACGGCAAGGCCCTCCAGCTGGGCACCAGCCATGAGCTGGGCACCAACTTCGCCAAGGCCTTCAACACCCAGTACCTCTCCAAGGAGGGGAAGCAGGAGCTGGTCTGGCAGACCTCCTGGGGCGTCTCCACCCGCATGGTCGGCGGCCTGATCATGTCGCACGGCGACGACAACGGCCTGCGGGTCCCGCCGCGGCTGGCGCACGTCCAGGTCGTGGTCATGGCGATCAAGGGCGACGAGGCCGTGGCCAAGGTCCGCGAGCTGGGCGACCGGCTGAAGGCGGCCGGCATCCGGGTGCAGGTGGACGACCGGGTGGACACGCCGTTCGGCCGCCGCGCGGTGGACTGGGAGCTCAAGGGCGTACCGGTGCGCATCGAGATCGGCCCCCGGGACCTGGAGGCCGGCACCGCGATGCTGGCCCGCCGGATCCCCGGCGGCAAGACCCCGGTGCAGATCGACGCGCTGGCCGAGCTGCTGCCCGGCGTGCTCGACGAGGACCAGGCGCAGCTGCTGCGCGAGTCCCGGGAGCGCCGTGAGTCCCGCACCTCGGACGTGGCCACCATCGGTGAGGCCGCCGAGGCGGCCGTGGCCGGCGGCTGGGCGCGGATCCCGTGGGCGGACCTCGGGCCGGAGGGCGAGGCCAAGCTGGCCGAGCAGTCCGTTTCGGTGCGCTGCCTGATCGCCGAGGACGGCTCTGTGCCGCAGGCGGACGACGCCCCGGGCACCCTGGCCATCGTGGCCCGCTCGTACTGACCGATCTCGTACTCAGGTGTGCCCCGGGCGTAGTCCGGGGCACACCCGTACGTACCGACTCCTCCTGAGTTCTGCGCACACGTCGTCCTCGGGACGCATGAGACTGAACTGACTGGTACGTGCAAAAAATTTGGAATGGCCCGGAATCGGAACACCGGGGCACCCCGGCTCGTTGTCACGACGTGAGCACGACACCACCTGTTCTCGCCGCAGAGCTGGCGCAGGCGTGGGCCGACATTCAGCGGTACCACCCCGAGCTGCCCGACCTTGCCGCGCCCGAGTCCCTGATCGGAGAGTCCTCGTCCGCCTGTGGCGCCGAGCTCTCCTTCGAGCGACTGCTGCACGAGGCAGTCCACGGCATCGCCGCCGCCCGCGGTGTCCGGGACACCTCGCGCGCCGGCCGCTACCACAACCGCCGGTTCCTGGCGATCGCCGAGGAGATGGGGCTGGACCACTCCGAGGAGCCACACGCCAGCAGCGGCTTCTCGCTGGTCTCCCTCAACCCCGAGGCCAAGAGGCGCTACCGGCCCACCATGGAGCGGCTCCAGCGGGCGCTCAAGGCTCACAAGGCGGCCGCCCAGGCGGACACCAAGCGGAGCTTCCGGGGCCCGGCCGCCCGGCACGGCTCCTCCGGCGGCGGGGTCCGGGTCAAGGCGGTCTGCGACTGCGGCCGCAACGTCCGGGTGGTCCCCTCGGTGCTCGCCCAGGCCCCCATCGTGTGCGGCGGCTGCGGCAAGCCGTTCCGCATCCCGGAAGCCGCCATCGTGGCCGCCGCCTCCTGATCTCTCCCCGTGGGGAAGGGCCACGGGCGTGTGGCACAATGGCTAGCTGTACTCGACAGTCGAACAGGACCCCTCTCTCCTACGGCTGACGCGTCCATCGGGCACCCGAGTACCGCAACCCCACGTGGCATCTCAAGTGCCCAACCACGTCAAGTTCAGGAGACACCACTCCAGTGGCAGTCAAGATCAAGCTCAAGCGCCTCGGCAAGATTCGCCAGCCGCACTACCGCATCGTCGTCGCGGACGCCCGTACCCGTCGGGACGGTCGCGCGATCGAAGAGATCGGTATCTACCACCCGACGTACAACCCCTCGCGCATCGAGGTCAACGCCGAGCGTGCGCAGTACTGGCTGTCCGTCGGCGCCCAGCCGACCGAGGCCGTGCTCGCCATCCTCAAGCTGACCGGTGACTGGCAGGCGCACAAGGGCCTCCCGGCCCCCGCGCCGCTGCTGCAGCCGGCGACGAAGGAAGACAAGCGTCGTTCCTTCGACGAGTTCGCCAAGGCTCTGGAAGGTGGCGACGCCAAGGGCGAGGCCATCACCCAGAAGGCGAAGAAGGCCGACAAGAAGGCGGACGAGGCCGAGGCCTCCGCCGAGTCGACCGAGGCCTGATCATGCTCGAGGAGGCTCTTGAGCACCTCGTGAAGGGCATTGTCGACAACCCCGACGACGTGCAGGTCGCCTCGCGCAACCTGCGCCGCGGGCAGGTGCTGGAGGTCCGGGTCCACCCCGACGACCTCGGCAAGGTGATCGGCCGCAACGGCCGCACCGCGCGCGCCCTGCGGACCGTGGTCGGCGCCATCGGCGGCCGGGGGATCCGCGTCGACCTCGTCGACGTGGACCAGGTCCGCTGAGACGCGGTTCGACAGAAGTGTGAACACCGGCACGGGCCGGGGAGGGCATTCGCTGCCCGCCCC
The DNA here is from genome assembly GCF_055576225.1 of Streptomyces sp. NPDC033845. Lineage (NCBI taxonomy): Bacteria > Bacillati > Actinomycetota > Actinomycetes > Kitasatosporales > Streptomycetaceae > Streptomyces > Streptomyces sp. NPDC033845. Next base: position 16,816 of record NZ_JBVIRI010000019.1, read on the forward strand.
GGCCCGTTGTCGTCTGGACAGGGTCTTGAAACAGGAGAGGCACAGACAGTGGAGCTGGTAGTCGCGCGGATCGGCCGCGCCCACGGCATCAAGGGCGAGGTCACCGTCGAGGTACGGACCGACGAGCCCGAACTGCGGCTCTCACCCGGTGCCGTCCTGCGCACCGAACCGGCCTCGGCCGGGCCGCTGACCGTCGAGACCGGCCGGGTGCACAGCAGCCGGCTGCTGCTCCGGTTCGCCGGGGTGAAGGACCGTACGGCCGCCGAGGCGCTCCGCAACACGCTGCTCATCGCGGACGTGGACCCGGCCGAGCTGCCCGAGGAGGAGGACGAGTACTACGACCACCAGCTGATGGACCTGGACGTGGTGCTCGGGGACGGCACCGAGATCGGCCGGATCACCGAGATCTCCCACCTGCCCTCCCAGGACCTCTTCATCGTCGAACGGCCGGACGGCTCCGAGGTGATGATCCCCTTCGTGGAGGAGATCGTCGCCGAGATCGACCTGGAGGAGCAGCGCTGCGTCATCACCCCGCCGCCCGGGCTGATCGACGACCGCGCCGAGATCGCCTCCGCCCGCGACGCCGAGGCCGGTGCCGGGGACGGGGAAGACGTCTGATGCGGCTCGACGTCGTCACGATCTTCCCCGAGTACCTGGAACCGCTGAACGTCTCGCTGGTCGGCAAGGCCGGCGCCCGCGGGGTCCTCGACATCCACGTCCACGACCTGCGGGACTGGACCCACGACCGGCACAACACCGTGGACGACACCCCCTACGGCGGCGGCCCCGGCATGGTCATGAAGACCGACCCCTGGGGCGACTGCCTGGACGACGCGCTGGCCGCCGGATACGAGGCCGGCGCGCACGGCCCCGTCCTGGTGGTGCCCACCCCCAGCGGCCGCCCCTTCACCCAGGAACTGGCCGTGGAGCTCGCCGCCCGCCCCTGGCTGGTCTTCACCCCGGCCCGCTACGAGGGCATCGACCGCCGGGTGATGGACGAGTACGCCACCCGGATGCCGGTCTACGAGGTCTCCATCGGGGACTACGTGCTGGCCGGCGGCGAGGCCGCCGTCCTGGTCATCACCGAGGCGGTGGCCCGGCTGCTGCCCGGGGTCCTCGGCAACGCCGAGTCGCACCGCGACGACTCCTTCGCCCCCGGCGAGATGGCCAACCTGCTGGAGGGCCCCGTCTACACCAAGCCCCCGGAGTGGCGCGGCCGCGGCATTCCCGAGGTGCTGCTCAGCGGCCACCACGGGAAGATCGCCCGCTGGCGCCGGGACCAGGCCTTCGAGCGCACCGCCCGCAACCGGCCCGACCTGATCGAGCGGACCGAGGCCGCCTCCTTCGACAAGAAGGACCGCGAGACCCTCAGCGTCCTGGGCTGGCGACCGTCCCCGGACGGCCGATTTTGGCTCAGGCCCGAGGCCGTGGAACAATAGGCGGCTGCTGTACGCCCGAGGGCGCCCCTGCCACAGGGGGACCGTCGCCCGCCGGATGGAACGGCAACCGATCTCTCTACGGAAACCCGCACCGCGACCTGTGGCGTCGTGCGAAGAAAGCAGAAGAAGAACATGGCTTCTCTCCTGGACGGCGTCAACGCCGCCTCCCTGCGTTCGGACCTCCCGGCCTTCCGCCCGGGTGACACCGTCAACGTGCACGTCCGCGTGATCGAGGGCAACCGCTCCCGTATCCAGCAGTTCAAGGGCGTCGTCATCCGTCGCCAGGGCTCGGGCGTCTCCGAGACCTTCACCGTCCGCAAGGTCTCCTTCAGCGTCGGCGTGGAGCGCACCTTCCCGGTGAACTCCCCGATCTTCGAGAAGATCGAGCTCGTCACCCGCGGTGACGTGCGTCGCGCGAAGCTGTACTACCTCCGTGAGCTCCGCGGCAAGGCCGCGAAGATCAAGGAGAAGCGCGACCGCTAGTCCCCCTCCGGGTCCCCGGGGAGGCCGGATAGGCTCCCCCCGATGGACACCGAAGCAGGACCCACGCAGCGCGGCCACTCCACCCCCGACCAGGGGGCGGAGCGGCCGCGTTTCGCGTTGTTGCGGTCCTGGCTGCCGCGGACGGGCCTGGGACGGGCCGCGCTGGCCGGGGTCGTGGGCGCGGTGGCGGCGCTGCTGTTCGGCAACTTCGTGCTCCAGCCGTTCCTGATCCCCAGCCGCTCCATGGAACCCACCCTGGAGGTCGGCGACCGGGTCCTGGTCAACAAGCTGGCGTACCGGTTCGGCGACCGCCCGGCCCGCGGCGACGTGGTGGTCTTCGACGGCACCGGATCCTTCGTACGGGAACCCGCCGCCGGCAACCCGGTGGGCGAGGCCCTCCGCGGCGCGGCGGCGGCCCTCGGGCTCGCCGAGCCGGCCGACACCGACTTCGTGAAGCGGGTGGTGGGCGTGGGCGGGGACGACGTGGTGTGCTGCGACGCCCGCGGCCGGCTCGCGGTCAACGGCCGGCCGCTCGACGAGCCCTACCTCTACCCCGGCGACCAGCCCTCCAAGGTGCCCTTCCGGATCGTCGTACCGCTGGGCACCCTCTGGGTGATGGGCGACCACCGGTCCCAGTCCCGGGACTCCCGCGACCACCTCGGCGAACCGGGCGGCGGGATGGTCCCCGAGGAGAAGGTCATCGGCCGGGCCGAATGGATCGGCTGGCCGCTCTCGCGCTGGGGGAGAACCGGTGGATCGAGCGGTACGCATGGGTAGCCGCGGGCGGGCGCGCGGCGAGCGCGACGAGGAGCTGGCCGTGCTCGGCGGCCGGGCCGAGCGGCGCCGGCTGGCCCGCAAGGTCCGGCGGCGGCGCCGCACCCGGCGGGTCGGCGAGCTCCCGCTGCTGGTCGCGGTCGCGCTGTGCATCGCCCTGCTGCTGAAGACCTTCCTGGTGCAGGCCTTCTTCATCCCCTCCGGCTCGATGGAGGACACCATCCGGATCGGCGACCGGGTGCTCGTCGACAAGTTCACCCCCTGGTTCGGCGCCAAGGCCGAACGCGGCGACGTGGTCGTCTTCAAGGACCCCGGCGGCTGGCTCCGCGAGGAGACCGCCCGCTCCCACACCGACCCCGTCGTGGTCAAGCAGGTCAAGCAGGCCCTCACCTTCATCGGGCTGCTGCCCTCCGCCGACGAGCAGGACCTGATCAAACGCGTGATCGGGACCGGCGGGGACACCGTCAAGTGTTGCGACGCCAAGGGCCGGGTCAGCGTCAACGGCTACGCCCTCACGGAACCCTATGTGCGGACCGGGAACAGCCCCTCCGAGATCCGGTTCCAGGTGACCGTCCCCGAGGGCCGGCTGTTCGTCATGGGCGACCACCGCGGGGACTCCGCGGACTCCCGCTACCACCTGGACGAGCCCTTCCAGGGCACCATCGACGAGTCCGGCGTGGTCGGCCGGGCCTTCGTGATCGCCTGGCCCACCGGCCACTGGAAACGGCTGGAACCGCCCGCCGTGTTCGCCTCCGTACCCGATCCCGCGCGCCGGGGGCGCAGACGCCCCAGGCCGTTCGCATAGTGTGTCCTCCGTCTCCCGACCCTTAGGGAACTCCCGCTCGTTAGGGGAGTGGAGGGCTCGTGTCTGATCCGGCGCGGGCGGGAATGCGAATTGAGGAGTGGATGTGGGGGACGTGGCAGTAGGCGCACGGTCCGGGCGCGAGGAACCGGAGGACCGGCCCGAGCGGCCCGGCCGGGCGGACAAGGCCGGCGAGGACTCCGCGTCCGCTTCCGCGACGCCGCCGGCGGGCCCCGGCGACGACGCCCCGGTCACCCCGGACCCGGAGGACGGCGAAGCCGCCCCGCGCCCGCGCTCCTTCTGGAAGGAGCTGCCCCTCCTCATCGGCATCGCCCTGCTGCTGGCCCTGCTGATCAAGACCTTCCTGGTGCAGGCCTTCTCGATCCCCTCCGACTCCATGCAGGACACCCTGCAGCGGGGCGACCGGGTGCTGGTCGACAAGCTGACCCCGTGGTTCGGCTCCGAGCCCGAGCGCGGCGAGGTCGTGGTCTTCCACGACCCGGCGGCCTGGCTGGCCGGGGAGCCCACCCCCGACCCCAACGTCCTCCAGAAGGTCCTCAGCTTCATCGGTCTGATGCCCTCGGCCGAGGAGAAGGACCTGATCAAGCGGACCATCGCGATCGGCGGGGACACCGTGGAGTGCCAGAAGGGCGGCCCGGTCAAGGTCAACGGCAAGGCCCTGGACGAGCCGTACATCTACCCCGGCAACACCCCGTGCGACGACAAGCCCTTCGGCCCGCTGAAGGTCCCGAAGGACCACATCTGGGTGATGGGCGACCACCGCCAGAACTCCTACGACTCCCGGTACCACCAGGACGACGAGACCAAGGGCTTCGTCCCCAACTCCGAGGTCGTCGGCCGTGCCGTGGTGGTGGCCTGGCCGGTCACCCGCTGGGCGACCCTCCCCATCCCGAAGACCTTCGAGCAGCCCGGCATCGGCGACCAGACCGCCGCGACCGCCCTGGGCCTGGCCCCGGCCGGTCTGGGCGTGGCCGGAGCGGTCCCGCTGGTGCTGTGGCGCCGCCGCAGGCTGACCGGTCCGGCCGGATCCGCCCCGGCGGGGGAGACCACCCCCGTGACCCGGGACACTACCGCCGGGTAGATTGCCGCCCATCGAGGAACTCCGGAGTGTGGGGGGCGCTGGGATGGGCGGATCGGCACGAACGAACGGTGGCCACGGCCGCCTCGGCAACCTGTTGTCGGGGCTGGCCGTGGCCATCGGTTTCACGCTGTTCCTGGGCGGATTCGTCTGGGGGGCGCTGGTCTACCGGCCGTACACCGTGCCCACCGACTCGATGATGCCCACCGTGATGCCCGGGGACCGGGTCCTCGCGCAGCGGATCGACGGCGACCGGGTGCACCGGGGCGACGTGGTGGTCTTCACCGACGTGCTGTGGAGCAACGCCCCGATGGTGAAGCGGGTGGTGGGCGTCGGCGGGGACACGGTCCGCTGCTGCACCCAGGGCGGCCGGCTCACGGTCAACGGCAAGGAGCTCGACGAGCCCTACATCGACACCGTCTCCTCCGACGGCACGGGCCGGAAGTCCGGGATAGCCTCCGAGCTCCCGTTCGAGGTGAAGGTCCCGGAGGGCAAGCTGTTCCTGCTCGGCGACCGGCGGGCCGCCTCGCTGGACTCCCGGGCCCACCTCCAGGAGGCCGGCCAGGGCACCGTGGACCGCTCCGCGGTCACCGCCCGGGTGGACGCCAGGGCCTGGCCCTCCGGACAGATGCTGGAACGCCCCCGGGCCTACGCGGGGCTGCCCGGCGGGGTGTCCTCACCCGGCCCGCTGCGGCTCCAGGTGGCCGCGGTGCTGGTCGGCGCCTTCCTGGTGGTCGCCGGAGCGGCGTACGGGCCCCTCGCCCGCAGGTTCGGCGCGGCCGGCCGGGCCGCGCGCGCGGCCCGGGAGCCCTCCCGTGTCGGCTGAGCGGCCCCGCAGGGTCTCCAGGGTGGTCCTGCTCGACCCGGCCGACCGGATCCTGCTGCTGCACGGCTTCGAACCGGCCGATCCGGCGGAGGACTGGTGGTTCACCCCCGGCGGCGGCCTGGAGGGCGCCGAGTCCCGGGCCGAGGCGGCCCTGCGGGAGCTGGCCGAGGAGACCGGGATCACACAGGTGGAACTGGGGCCGGTACTGTGGCGGCGGTACTGCTCCTTCCCGTTCGACGGGCGCCGCTGGGAGCAGGACGAGTGGTACTTCCTGGCCCGAACCGCCCAGACCGAGACCAGCCCGGCCGGTCTGACCGAGCTGGAGCGGCGCAGCGTCTCCGGTGCCAGGTGGTGGACCTCCGAGGAACTGCTGGCGGCACGTGAGACGGTGTACCCGACCAGACTCGCCGAGCTGCTCCGCAGACTGCTCGACGAAGGTCCTCCGGTTGCGCCGGTGGTCCTGGACCCTGAAATCGTTTAGGGGCGGGCGGCACTGGCGCACAATAGGGGGACGCACGGCTGAAGGGGAACATGCCATGAGCGCCGAGGACCTCGAAAAGTACGAGACCGAGATGGAGCTGAAGCTCTATCGCGAGTACCGCGACGTCGTCGGGCTGTTCAAGTACGTGATCGAAACCGAACGCCGTTTCTACCTCACCAACGACTACGAGATGCAGGTGCACTCGGTCCAGGGCGAGGTGTTCTTCGAGGTGTCGATGGCGGACGCCTGGGTCTGGGACATGTACCGGCCCGCCCGCTTCGTCAAGCAGGTCCGGGTGCTGACCTTCAAGGACGTGAACATCGAGGAGCTCAACAAGAGCGACCTCGAACTGCCCGGCAGCTGATCCGGCCGGCGCCTCCGCCCGCTCCCGGCGGCCGCCCCCTCACTCCTGGGGGTGAGCCGGTCGTCCACAACGGCCCGGCCGTCCACCAAGATCCACCGGGTGGGCGGGGGTGCGGGACCGTCGGTACCGGAGGTGGTGCCGAATGGACGCACGACGGGCACTGGGCAGGTACGGCGAGGGACTGGCCGCGCGGCGGCTGACCGAGGCCGGGATGACCGTGATCGCGCGGAACTGGCGGTCCGGGCCGGGCGGCGAGATCGACATCGTGGCGCGGGACGGTGACGCCCTGGTGGTCTGCGAGGTCAAGACCCGCCGGGCCGGGCCCTTCGAACACCCGGCGGCCGCGGTCCGGCCGGTGAAGGCCGAGCGGCTGCGCCGGCTCGCCGAACGCTGGCTGGCGGACCACGGCGGACCACCGCCGGGCGGGGTCCGGATCGACCTGGTCGGAGTGCTGCTGCCCCGGCGCGGGGCGCCCGTCGTGGAACACCTCAGGGGGGTGGCCTGATGGGGTTCGCGCGGACCTGCTCGGTGGCCCTCACCGGGGTCGACGGCGTGGTGGTCGAGGTCCAGGCGGACCTGGAGCCGGGTCTGGCGGCCTTCACCCTGGTCGGACTGCCCGACAAGACCCTGTTCGAGAGCCGGGACCGGGTCCGGGCCGCCGTGGTCAACTCGGGTGCCGAATGGCCCCAGAAGAAGCTCACCGTCGGCCTCAGCCCGGCCTCGGTGCCCAAGTCCGGAGCCGGCTTCGACCTGGCCGTCGCCCTCGCGGTGCTGGCCGCGGCCGAGCGCGTCGACCCGGCCCTGATCGCCGACCTGGTCCTCATCGGCGAGCTCGGCCTGGACGGCCGGGTCCGCCCGGTCCGGGGGATCCTCCCGGCGGTCCTGGCCGCCGTCGAGGGCGGCCACCACCGGGTGGTCGTCCCCCACCAGTGCGCGGGCGAGGCCGCCCTGGTCCCGGAGGCCGAGATCCTCCCGGTCCGCAGCCTCCGCCAGCTGATCGCCCTGCTCGCCGACCCGGCCTCCGCCGCCGCGGCCGAGGGGGAGGAGGATCCCGACACCCCGGCGGACCGCCGGGGCGGCCCGGACCCGATGCTCGCCGGGCTGCTGATCCCGGGAGCGGCCTCGGCGGCCGGGATCGGACCCCCGAACCGGGCCGAGGCACCGGACCTCGGCGAGGTGGCCGGGCAGTACGCCGCCCGCCGGGCGCTGGAGGTGGCGGCGGCCGGCGGCCACCACCTCTTCCTGTCCGGACCGCCCGGGGCGGGCAAGACGATGCTCGCCGAACGCCTCCCCGGACTGCTGCCCCCGCTCACCCGGCAGGAGGCCCTCGAAGTCACCGCGGTCCACTCGGTCGCCGGGATCCTGCCCCCGGGACAGCCCCTGGTGGACTCCCCGCCCTACTGCGCCCCGCACCACTCGGCCAGCATGCAGGCCCTGGTCGGCGGAGGACACGGCATCCCGCGCCCCGGAGCGGTCTCCCTCGCCCACCGGGGGGTGCTCTTCCTGGACGAGACCCCCGAGTTCAGCTCCCGCGCCCTCGACGCGCTCCGCCAGCCCCTGGAGTCCGGGCACGTGGTGGTGGCCCGGGCCGCCGGGGTGATGCGGCTGCCCGCCCGGTTCCTGATGGTGCTCGCCGCGAACCCCTGCCCGTGCGGCCGGCACAGCCGGCACGGCGCCGGATGCGACTGCCCGCCCTCGGCGGTGCGCCGGTACCAGGCGCGGCTGTCCGGGCCCCTGCTCGACCGGGTGGACCTGCGGGTGGAGGTGGAACCGGTCGGCCGGGCCGATCTGCTCGGGCGGGGCGGGCGCGGGGAGCCCAGCGCGGCCGTCGCCGCACGGGTGGCCGAGGCCCGGGCCCGGGCCGCCGCCCGGCTCGCCGGGACCCCCTGGACCCTCAACAGCGAGGTTCCCGGGCACGAGCTGCGCACCCGCTGGGAGCCCGCCCCGGGCGCGCTGCTCGAAGCCGAACGGGACCTGGAGCGGGGGCTGCTGACGGCCCGGGGCCTGGACCGGGTGCTCCGGGTGGCCTGGACGGCGGCCGATCTCGCCGGGCGCGACCGGCCGGGCGCCGCCGAGGTGGGGCTCGCCCTGGAGCTCCGCACCGGTATCGCCCGGGGCACCCCGCTCCTCCCGGCGGGCGCCCGGTGACCGGGGACCACCGGGCGGAGCTGCTGGCCCGCGCCGCCCTGACCCGGGTCCTGGAGCCGGGGGAGGAGCTCGGCGGGCGCTGGCTCGGGGAGCTGGGCCCGGTGGCACTGCTCCGGCTGCTGCGGGCCGGGCGGGCACCGCTGCCGGGAGTCCGGGCCGAGCGGCTGGACGGGTACCGGGCCCGGGCGGCCGCCGCCGAGCCCGAGCGGGACCTGGAGGCGATCGCCCGGGCCGGCGGCCGGTTCGTGGTCCCCGGCAGCCCGCACTGGCCCCGCCAGCTCGACGACCTGGGCCCCGCCCGCCCGGTGGGCCTCTGGCTGCGGGGCAGCGCCGACCTGCGGATATGGGCCCTGCGCTCGGTGGCCGTGGTCGGAGCCCGGGCCTGCACCCCGTACGGCGCGCACATGGCGCAGACCCTGTCCGCCGGGCTCGCCGAACGCGGCTGGGTGGTGGTCTCCGGCGCGGCGTACGGGATCGACGCCGCCGCCCACCGGGGGGCGCTGGCGGCCGGCGGCGCCACCGCCGCCGTGCTGGCCTGCGGGACCGACGTCGCCTATCCCAAGGGGCACTCCGGACTCCTCGGCCGGATCGCCGGGCAGGGACTGCTCATCGGGGAGCTCCCGCCGGGCAGCCACCCCACCCCCAGCCGGTTCGTGCTCCGCAACCGGGTGATCGCCGCCCTCACCCGGGGCACCGTTGTGGTGGAGGCGGCCCATCGCAGCGGGTCGCTGGTCACCGCCCGGCGGGCCCGGGACCTGGGCCGGTTCGTGATGGGGGTGCCCGGCCCGGCCACCAGCGGACTCTCCGCCGGGGTGCACGAACTGCTGCGCGGGGAGGGGGTCCTGGTCACCGACGCCGCCGAGGTGGTCGAACTGGCCGGTGGCATGGGGGAGCTGGCACCGGTCCGGCGCGGACCGGTGCTCCCCCGGGACCTGTTGCCGCCGGACACGGCGCGGGTCCTGGAGGCGCTGCCGGCCGGCCGGGTCGTCGAACCGGCCGCGCTGGCACCGGCCGCCGGCACCGGCACCGATGAAGTCATCGGCAGACTGTACGAACTTCACTCTCTGGGGTTCGTCGAACGGCATGGCGAGGGATGGCGGTTGACCCCGCGGCCGGATACCACGGGCAGGTGAACCCCGGCGGTCCGGCGAGGCGGTCATTGACCTGGGACGTTCCGGTGAAAGAGTGAAGCCGATGAGAGACGCCGTCTTCCCCGGGCCGGCCGCCGGGACCGTGCGCGAGGCGCCGGTCCCGGGCCGCCCGGGGCCCGCCGGGAGCCCTGGAGCCCCCGGCGGATCCCGTACTCTTCGCGGACCGCGACACTTCAGTCACGCTACGCTCGCAAGGAATCCGGCCCCGACAAAGGCGGAGCATGCCCCAGCACACCTCAGGGTCTGACCGCGCCGCTACACCCCCCGCTGCCCGGAGCGGCGAGCGGTCCACCGCGCCCTCGTCCCTGGACGCGCTGTGGCGCACGTACAAGGAAACGGGTGACGAACGGCTGCGGGAGCAGCTGATCCTGCACTACTCGCCCCTGGTGAAGTACGTGGCCGGCCGGGTCAGCGTGGGTCTGCCGCCCAATGTCGAACAGGCCGATTTCGTCTCCTCCGGAGTCTTCGGACTGATCGACGCCATCGAGAAGTTCGACATCGAGCGCTCCATCAAGTTCGAGACGTACGCGATCACCCGGATCCGCGGCGCGATGATCGACGAACTCCGCGCCCTGGACTGGATCCCGCGCTCGGTCCGGCAGAAGGCCCGCGCGGTGGAGCGGGCCTACGCCACCCTGGAGGCCCAGCTGAGACGCACTCCCAGCGAGGCGGAGGTGGCCGCCGAGATGGGCATCGGGGTGGAGGAACTCCACTCGGTCTTCAGCCGGTTGTCGCTGGCGAACGTGGTCGCGCTGGAGGAGCTGCTGCACGCCGGCGGCGAGGGCGGCGACCGGCTCTCGCTGATGGACACCCTGGAGGACACCGCCGCCGACAACCCGGTGGCCGTGGCGGAGGATCGGGAGCTGCGCAGACTCCTGGCCCGGGCCATCAACACCCTCCCCGACCGGGAGAAGACGGTGGTCACCCTCTACTACTACGAGGGGCTCACGCTGGCCGAAATCGGCCATGTGCTGGGGGTCACCGAGAGCCGGGTCAGCCAGATCCACACCAAGTCGGTGCTCCAGCTCCGGGCCAAGCTGGCGGATGTCGGGCGCTGAGCTTGCGCCCCCTCCGTACAGTGGTGACGTGCCCAGGATTCGAGCGGCCTCCGTGGCCGAGCACCGGACGATGCAGCGAGGCGCCCTGCTGGACGCCGCGCGCTCCCTGCTGTCGGAAGGCGGGACGGAAGCCCTGACCTTCCCCGCCCTCGCCGAGCGGACCGGCCTCGCCCGGTCCTCGGTGTACGAGTACTTCCGGTCCCGGGCGGCCGTGGTCGAGGAACTCTGTGCCGTGGACTTCCCGGTCTGGGCCGCCGAGATCGAGGCCGCCATGGAGGCGGCGGAGGGCTCCGAGGCCAAGATCGAGGCCTATGTGCGCCAGCAGCTCTCCCTGGTCGGGGACCGCCGGCACCGCGCCGTGGTGGCCATCTCGGCCAGCGAGCTGGACGCCGGGGCCCGGGACAAGATCCGCGCCGCGCACGGCGGGCTGGTCGCGATGATCGTGCAGGCCTTGGCAGCGCTCGGCCATGAGCAGCCCCGGCTGGCCGCGATGCTCCTGCAGGGCGTGGTGGACGCCGCCGTCCGCCGGATCGAGCTGGGCGCGGAGGACCCCGGATCGGTCACCGAGGCCGCCGTGGGCATGGCCCTGCGCGGGGTCCGCGGCTGAGTCCGCCCCCGGGTCGGCCAACGGCAGCAGCCGCGGTGAGCGGCGTGGGAGCAGGCCCAGCGGGTTCAGATACAGCTCGCCGGCCAGCAGTCCCCAGTGCAGACAGGACACCGGGCAGTGCCCGCCGGCCTCCAGCTCCGCCACCGGCTGCCCGGCCCGCACCACCTCCCCGGCCGCGACCAGCGGCCGCACCGGCTCGAAGGTGGTCCGCAGCCCGCCGGGCAGGGTGAGCGAGAGCACCCCGCGGCCCGCCACCCGCCCGGCGTAGTGCACCCGCCCCGGGCCCACCGCCCGCACCCGGGCCCCCACCGGGGCCGCCAGGTCCACCCCCCGGTGCCCCGCCGCATACGGCGTCGGCGGGGGGTCCCACCAGCGGACCACCTCCAGCGGAGCGGGCAGCGGACGGACGGCCCCGGGGACCAGGGCCAGGAACAGGACGAGCAGCAGCGCGGTCATGCCCCGAGCGTCCCGCCCGGCGGGGACCCGGGGCCCCGCCCTGTGGACGGCCGGGGCCCTGTGGAAAAGGGCGTCACCCGGCACGGTTCCGGGTCCCGTACACTTCTTGTGGCGATCCGGGTCACCGGGTCGACTTCGCACGCCCCAGCACCGGCCCGGAAACGGCCTGGTGACAGCGTCTCTCGGTCCCTGTTCGGGGGGAGGGCGCGGCGGGGCGTCAGGATGCAACCGAGAATTCAAGGAGATACGGCCATGGCCGTCGTCACGATGCGGGAGCTGCTGGAAAGCGGCGTCCACTTCGGTCACCAGACCCGTCGCTGGAACCCGAAGATGAAGCGCTTCATCTTCACCGAGCGCAACGGCATCTACATCATCGACCTGCTCCAGTCGCTGTCGTACATCGACCGCGCCTACGAGTTCGTCAAGGAGACCGTCGCCCACGGCGGTTCCATCATGTTCGTCGGTACCAAGAAGCAGGCGCAGGAAGCGATCGCCGAGCAGGCGACCCGCGTCGGCATGCCCTACGTGAACCAGCGCTGGCTGGGCGGCATGCTCACCAACTTCTCCACCGTCTACAAGCGCCTCCAGCGTCTGAAGGAGCTTGAGGCGATCGACTTCGAGGACGTGGCCGCGTCGGGCCTCACCAAGAAGGAGCTCCTGGTCCTCTCCCGCGAGAAGATCAAGCTGGAGAAGACCCTCGGTGGTATCCGCGAGATGTCGAAGGTCCCCAGCGCCGTCTGGATCGTCGACACCAAGAAGGAGCACATCGCCGTCGGTGAGGCGCGCAAGCTCCACATCCCGGTCGTCGCGATCCTCGACACCAACTGCGACCCCGACGAGGTCGACTACAAGATCCCGGGCAACGACGACGCGATCCGCTCCGTCACCCTGCTCACCCGCGTGATCGCCGACGCGGTCGCCGAGGGCCTCATCGCCCGTTCCGGCGCTGCGACCGGTGACTCGAAGCCGGGCGAGAAGGCCGCCGCCGAGCCGCTCGCCGAGTGGGAGCGCGACCTGCTCGAGGGTGAGAAGAAGGCCGACGACGCCGAGGCCGCTCCGGCCGAGGCCGCCGCCGAGGCGCCCGCCGCCGAGGCCGCTCCGGCCGTCGAGGCCCCGGCCGCCGACGCCGAGCAGGCCTGACCCACTGAGAGCGCCCTGAGTTCACTCCCAGGGCACTCGCAGCACGGACGATGACGACGGGGGACGGTGCCACGAGCACCGCCCCCCGCCGTTCACCCGTAGATCTACGACTTCGAGAGAGAATCCCAGACTCATGGCGAACTACACCGCCGCTGACGTCAAGAAGCTCCGCGAGCTCACCGGCGTCGGCATGATGGACTGCAAGAAGGCCCTGGAAGAGGCCGACGGCGACGTCGACAAGGCCCAGGAAGCACTGCGCATCAAGGGTCAGAAGGGCGTCGCCAAGCGCGAGGGCCGTTCTGCCGAGAACGGTGCCGTCGTCTCCCTGATCGCCGCTGACAACTCGACCGGTGTGCTGGTCGAGCTGAAGTGCGAGACGGACTTCGTCGCCAAGGGCACGAAGTTCCAGGACGTCGCCAACGCGCTGGCCGAGCACGTCGCGAAGACCTCCCCGGCCGACCTGGAGGCGCTGCTCGCCTCCGAGATCGAGGCCGGCAAGACCGTCCAGGCGTACGTCGACGAGGCCAACGCCCTCCTCGGCGAGAAGATCGTCCTGGACCGCTTCGCGCAGTACGCCGACGGCTACGTCTCCGCGTACATGCACCGCACCATGCCGGACCTGCCCCCGCAGATCGGTGTCCTCGTCGAGTTCGACAAGGAGCAGGCCGAGCTCGCGAAGGGCATCGCCCAGCACATCGCCGCGTTCGCGCCGAAGTACCTGACCAAGGAAGACGTCCCGGCCGAGGTCGTGGAGTCCGAGCGTCGCGTGGCCGAAGAGGTCACCCGCGCCGAGGGCAAGCCCGAGGCCGCGCTCCCCAAGATCGTCGAGGGTCGCGTCAACGCGTTCTTCAAGGACGCCACCCTGCTGGGCCAGCCCTACGCGCTGGACCAGAAGAAGTCCGTCCAGCAGATCCTGGACGAGGCCGGCGTCACCCTGAAGCGCTTCACCCGCATCAAGGTCGGCATCTGAGTCCGTCCGTACGCGACGGACACCGGGCCCCGGTAGGGTCTGAGGCAGTCGCCCGCGTTCGCGCGGGACGACCGCAGATCTGACGAGGAGGCCATTGCCGTAGAGGGAACCGCGAGGACCCGTCGGCAATGGCCTCCTTCGTATGTGCACGAGGAGATCTCCATGAATCAGGGCGTGGACCCCCACACCGCTTCCGACGACACGAGCGACCACGAGAAGAAGGGCCGCCGCTTCATGCTGAAGCTGTCGGGCGAAGCCTTCTCCGGCGGCGGGGGACTCGGTGTCGACCCCGACGTCGTCCACGCCATCGCGAGAGAGATCGCCGCGGTGGTCCGCGACGGCGCGGAAATCGCGATCGTCATCGGCGGCGGCAACTTCTTCCGCGGCGCGGAGCTGCAGCAGCGCGGCATGGACCGGGCCCGCTCGGACTACATGGGCATGCTCGGCACCGTCATGAACTGCCTCGCCCTCCAGGACTTCCTGGAGAAGGAAGGCATCGACTCCCGCGTCCAGACCGCCATCACCATGGGTCAGGTCGCGGAACCGTACATCCCGCTGCGGGCCGTACGACACCTGGAGAAGGGCCGCGTCGTCATCTTCGGCGCGGGCATGGGCATGCCCTACTTCTCCACCGACACCACCGCCGCCCAGCGTGCCCTGGAGATCGACGCCGAGGCCCTGCTGATGGGCAAGAACGGCGTGGACGGGGTCTACGACTCCGACCCGAAGAGGAACCCGGGCGCGGTGAAGTTCGACGCGCTCGAATACGGCGAGGTGCTCTCCCGCGACCTCAAGGTCGCCGACGCCACCGCCATCACGCTGTGCCGTGACAACAAGCTTCCGATCCTCGTCTTCGAGCTGCTGACCGAGGGCAATATCGCCCGCGCGGTCAAGGGTGAGAAGATCGGCACGCTCGTGAGCGACCAGGGGACCCGGGACTGAGCGCCCTGCCGGCTCGCGCCGGTCCGCCCGCCCGCCCGCACCATCCGAATCTGACATGCAGGAGCACGTGGTGATCGAAGAAATCCTCCTCGAAGCCGAGGAGAAGATGGAGAAGGCCGTCGTGGTCGCCAAGGAGGACTTCGCCGCGATCCGCACCGGCCGTGCGCACCCGGCGATGTTCAACAAGATCGTGGCCGACTACTACGGCGCCATCACGCCCATCAACCAGCTCGCGTCCTTCTCGGTGCCCGAGCCGCGGATGGCCGTGGTGACCCCGTTCGACAAGAGCGCCCTGCGCAACATCGAGCAGGCCATCCGGGACTCCGACCTGGGCGTCAACCCCAGCAACGACGGCAATATCATCCGGGTGACCTTCCCCGAGCTGACGCAGGACCGCCGCAAGGAGTACATCAAGGTCGCGCGCACCAAGGCCGAGGACTCCAAGATCTCCATCCGCGCCATCCGCCGCAAGGCGAAGGACGCCCTCGACAAGCTCGTCAAGGACAAGGAGTCCGGCGAGGACGAGGTGCGCCGCGCGGAGAAGGAGCTCGACGACGCCACCGCGAAGTACGTCGCCCAGGTGGACGAGCTGCTCAAGCACAAGGAAGCCGAGCTCCTCGAGGTCTGATGAACGACTCTCCCTGGGAGGCGGAGCCCGTTCCGGCTGGTCCCGCATATGATCGGGGGGCCGTCCTTCCGGACGGCCCCCCGTTCCGCGCCGACATGCCGCCGCAGGAGCCCATGCCCACGCCACCCCCGCAGGCCCCGCAGGACGCCTCGCCGCCGCCCAAGAAGCGCGCCGGGCGTGACCTGCGCGCCGCCATAGGGGTCGGTGTCGGCCTCGGTGCGGTCATCTTCGCCTCGTTGCTGATCGTCAAGGCGGTGTTCGTCGGCGTGGTCGCCGTCGCCGTCGTCGTCGGCCTGTGGGAGCTCACCTCCCGGCTGCAGGAACGCAAGGGCATCAAGGCACCGCTGGTACCGCTCGCGGTCGGCGGCGCCGCCATGGTCATCGCCGGATACGTCCGGGGCGCCGAGGGCGCCTGGGTCGCGATGGCGCTGACCGCGCTGGCGGTGCTGGTCTGGCGGATGACCGAGCCGCCGGAGGACTACCTCAAGGACGTCACGGCCGGAGTCTTCGCGGCCTTCTACGTGCCGTTCCTGGCCACCTTCGTGACCATGCTGCTGGCCGCCGACGACGGCCCGCAGCGGGTGATCACCTTCCTGGTGCTCACCGTGGTCAGCGACACCGGCGCCTACGCGGTCGGCTGGCGCTTCGGCCGGAACAAGCTCGCCCCGCGCATCAGCCCCGGAAAGACCCGCGAGGGCCTCTTCGGAGCGATCGGCTTCGCCATGGTCGCCGGAGCCCTGTGCATGGAGTTCCTGATCGACGGCGGCAGCTGGTGGCAGGGCCTGGTCCTGGGACTGGTGGTCGCGGTCACCGCCACCCTCGGCGACCTCGGCGAATCCATGATCAAGCGGGATCTCGGCATCAAGGACATGGGCACCCTGCTGCCCGGCCACGGCGGCATCATGGACCGGCTGGACTCGCTCCTGCCCACCGCCCCGGTGGTCTGGCTGCTGCTCGCGGCCTTCGTCGGAACGGGCTGACCCGCCGGCCGGTACTCTGGAAAGGCGCGCTGCCGGTGCAGCGCGCCTTTCGTCTTAGAGGAGTACCTGCCATGGCCCGCCCCGTTCCCGGTGAGCTCACCTTCGTCGCGCCCCGCGGGGCGAAGAAGCCGCCCCGGCACCTGGCCGACCTGACCCCCGAGGAGCGCCGCGAGGCGGTGGCCGCGATCGGGGAGAAGCCCTTCCGGGCCAAGCAGCTCTCCCAGCACTACTTCGCCCGGTACGCGCACGACCCGGCCGAGTGGACCGACATCCCGGCCGCCTCCCGCGAGAAGCTCCGCGAGGAGCTGCTGCCCGAGCTGATGACGGTGATCCGGCACATCTCCTGCGATGCCGACACCACCCGCAAGACCCTGTGGAAGCTGCACGACGGCACCCTGGTGGAGTCCGTCCTGATGCGCTACCCCGACCGGGTCACCATGTGCATCTCCTCGCAGGCCGGCTGCGGCATGAACTGCCCGTTCTGCGCCACCGGCCAGGCCGGCCTGGACCGGAACCTGTCCACCGCCGAGATCGTGCACCAGATCGTGGACGGGATGCGCGCCCTGCGCGACGGCGAGGTCCCCGGCGGCCCGGCCCGGCTCTCCAACATCGTCTTCATGGGCATGGGGGAGCCGCTCGCCAACTACAAGCGGGTGGTCGGCGCCATCCGGCGGCTCACCGACCCGGAGCCCGACGGCCTCGGGCTGTCCCAGCGCGGCATCACCGTCTCCACCGTCGGCCTGGTCCCGGCCATGCTCCGATTCGCCGACGAGGGCTTCAAGTGCCGGCTCGCGGTCTCCCTGCACGCCCCGGACGACGAGCTGCGCGACACCCTGGTCCCGGTGAACACCCGCTGGAAGGTCCGCGAGGTCCTCGACGCGGCCTGGGAGTACGCGGAGAAGTCCGGCCGCCGGATCTCCATCGAGTACGCCCTGATCCGCGACATCAACGACCAGGCCTGGCGCGGGGACCTGCTGGGCCGGCTGCTCAAGGGCAAGCGCGTACACGTCAACCTGATCCCGCTGAACCCGACCCCGGGCTCCAAGTGGACCGCCTCCCGTCCGGAGGACGAGCGGGCCTTCGTCCAGGCCATCGCCCACCACGGGGTGCCGGTGACCGTCCGGGACACCCGCGGCCAGGAGATCGACGGCGCCTGCGGCCAGCTCGCAGCCTCGGAACGCTAGGTTCCGGACAGATCCGCGCACAGGTTCGGCCACGGGGTACCCTGTGGCCGAACCAATTGCATATTCCGACAGGGGAGCGCCACAGCGCTGAGAGTGCGGCACCCGTCAGGCCGCAGACCCTCTGAACCTCGCCCGGGTCATTCCGGGTAGGAAGTTCGGTCACCACCTCAAGCTGTTGCGCCCTGCGCCGGGCTGCCCGCTCCCTTCTGAGCGCCCGGGGCGGGGCCGCGTCTTCTCCTGGTCACTCCAGGAGGAAATGTTCCATGAGCACCACCAAGAAGATCACGGGCACCGTGCTCGCGGCCGCGCTCGGCGTCGGCACGCTCGCCGGCTGCGGTGGCGGCGACGCCAAGGACGAGTCCAAGGACAAGACCGTCACCCTGGTCAGCCACGACTCCTTCAACGCCTCCGAGGCGATCCTGAAGGAGTTCCAGAAGCAGACCGGCTACACGGTGAAGGTGGTCAAGAGCGGAGACGCCGGCACCGCCCTCAACCAGGAGATCCTCACCAAGGGCAAGCCCCGCGGCGACGTCTTCTTCGGGGTGGACAACACCCTGCTCTCCCGCGCCCTCGACGCGAAGGTCTTCGTGCCCTACGAGGCCAAGGGCCTGGCCTCGGTCGGTGCCGAGTACCAGCTCGACAAGGAGCACCGGGTCACCCCGATCGACAGCGGCGACATCTGCGTCAACTACGACAAGAAGTACTTCGCGGACAAGAAGCTCGCCCCGCCGCAGACCCTGGACGACCTGGTCAAGCCCGAGTACAAGAACCTCCTCGTCACCGAGAACACCGCGACCTCCTCGCCGGGCCTCGGCTTCCTCCTCGCCACCGTCGGCAAGTACGGCGAGAAGGGCTGGGAGGAGTACTGGACCAAGCTCAAGGCCAACGGCGTCGAGGTGGTCGACAGCTGGGAGACGGCCTACAACGAGCGGTTCTCCGGCTCCGCCGGCGGCAAGAAGGCCAAGGGCGACCGCCCGCTGGTGGTCTCCTACGCCTCCAGCCCGCCGGTCGAGGTGCTGTACGCCGAGCCGCAGCCGGCCGAGGCCCCGACGGGCGTCTCCACCGGCACCTGCTTCCGCCAGACCGAGTTCGCCGGCCTCCTGGACGGGGCGAAGAACGAGGCCGGCGGCAAGGCCCTGATCGACTTCCTGATCGGCACCGGCTTCCAGGAGGACATGCCGCTCAACATGTTCGTGAACCCGGTGGTCAAGGACGCCAAGCTGCCCGAGATCTTCACCAAGCACGGTGTGGTCGTCGAGAAGCCCGAGACGGTGGCCCCCGAGACCATCGCCGCGAACCGCGACCAGTGGATCAAGTCGTGGACCTCGCTCGTCGTGAAGTAGACCGCGGACACCCGGTGAAGCGGCGCGGCGGGCCCGGGGGGCCGGGCGGACGGCTGGTCCGGCCGGCCCTGATGGCCCTGCCCCTCGCGTTCTTCGCCCTGTTCTTCGCCTGGCCCGTCGCCGCCATCCTGGGGCGCGGGCTGAGGACCGGCTCCGGCTGGGAGTTCGGCCGGATCGGGGAGGTCCTGACCCGGCCGGACATCGCCGGGGTGCTCTGGTTCACCACCTGGCAGGCCCTCGCCTCCACCGCCCTCACCCTGCTCCTCGCGCTGCCCGGGGCGTATGTCTTCGCCCGCTTCGAGTTCCCCGGCAAGCAGCTGCTGCGCGCCGTGGTGACCGTCCCGTTCGTGCTGCCGACCGTGGTCGTCGGCACCGCCTTCCTGGCCCTGGTCGGGCGGAACGGGCTGGCCGACGAGCTGTGGGGGGTCCGGCTGGACACCACCGTCTGGGCGATCCTGCTGGCCCACGTGTTCTTCAACTACGCCGTGATCGTGCGGACCGTCGGAGGACTGTGGGCCCAGCTGGACCCCCGGCAGGAGGAGGCCGCCCGGGTCCTGGGCGCCGGCCGGTTCGCCGCCTGGCGGCGGGTGACCCTGCCCGCGCTGGCCCCGGCGGTGGCCGCCGCCGCGCTGATGGTGTTCCTGTTCACCTTCAGCTCCTTCGGCGTGGTCCAGATCCTCGGCGGCCCCGCCTACTCCACCTTGGAGGTGGAGGTCTACCGGCAGACCGCCCAGCTGCTCGACCTGCCGACGGCCGCCGTCCTCACCATGATCCAGTTCGTGGCCATGGGCGGGATCCTCGGCCTGCACGCCTGGACGGTGCGCCGCCGGGAGACCGCCCTGCGGCTGGTCGACCCGGCCGGCACCGCGCACCGGCCACACGGCCCCGGGCAGTGGGCCCTGCTCGGCGGGGTGCTGCTGACCATCGGGCTGCTGATCGTGCTCCCGCTGGGCGTCCTGGTGGAACGGTCCTTCGACCTGCCCGGCGGCTACGGCCTCGGCTACTACCGGGCCCTCCAGGACGCCGGGGCCACCGGCACCTTCCTGGTCCCGCCGCTGGAGGCGATCTGGAACTCCTTCCAGTACGCGCTGGCCGCCACCGCCATCGCCCTGGCCGTCGGCGGGCTGGCCGCCGCCGCCCTCACCCGGCGGGGCGGCCGGCTGGTCCGCGGGTTCGACGCGCTGCTGATGCTGCCGCTGGGCGTGTCCGCGGTGACGGTGGGCTTCGGCTTCCTGATCACCCTGGACGAGCCGCCGCTGGACCTGCGGGACTCCTGGATCCTGGTGCCGCTGGCCCAGGCCCTGGTCGGGGTGCCCTTCGTGGTGCGGACCATGCTGCCGGTGCTGCGCGCCGTCGACGGCCGGCTGCGGGAGGCCGCCGCCGTGCTCGGCGCCTCCCCGTGGCGGGCCTGGCGGGAGGTGGACCTGCCGATGGTGCGGCGGGCCCTGCTGATCGCGGCCGGGTTCGCCTTCGCCGTCTCGCTGGGCGAGTTCGGGGCCACCGTGTTCATCGCCCGGCCCGACCATCCGACCCTGCCGGTGGCCGTGGCCCGGCTGCTGGGCCGGGCGGGTGAGCTGAACTACGGGCAGGCGATGGCGCTGAGCACCATCCTGATGCTGGTGTGCGCGGTGGCCCTGGTCGCGCTGGAGCGGCTGCGGCCCGACAAGACCTCCGGAGAATTCTGATGCCCGCAATGCTGGAACTCGACTCCGTCACGGTCCGCTTCGGCGAGCGTCCCGTGGTCGACGCGGTGCGGCTCGACGTGGCCGAGCACGAGATCGTCTGTGTGCTCGGCCCGAGCGGCAGCGGCAAGTCCACCCTGCTCCGGGTGGTCGCCGGCCTCCAGCCGGTCGACTCCGGGCGGGTCAGGCTGGCCGGCGCGGACCAGGCCGGGGTGCCGGTGCACCGGCGCGGGGTGGGCCTGATGTTCCAGGACCACCAGCTGTTCCCGCACCGGGACGTCGGAGCCAACGTGGCCTTCGGCCTGCGGATGCAGGGCGTCGGCAAGGCGGAGACCCGGGCCCGGGTGGCCGAGCTGCTCACCCTGGTGGGCCTGCCGGGCGCCGGGCACCGGGCGGTGGCCTCGCTGTCCGGCGGCGAACAGCAGCGGGTGGCGCTGGCCCGGGCCCTGGCCCCGTCGCCCCGGCTGCTGATGCTGGACGAGCCGCTGGGCCAGCTGGACCGCGGACTGCGGGAGCGGCTGGTGGTGGAGCTGCGGACGCTGTTCTCCCGGCTGGGCACCACGGTGCTGGCCGTCACCCACGACCAGAGCGAGGCCTTCGCGCTGGCCGACCGGGTGGTGGTGATGCAGGACGGCCGGATCGCCCAGGCCGGCAGCCCGCTGGAGGTGTGGCAGCGTCCCGCCTCCGAGTTCGTGGCCCGCTTCCTCGGCTTCGAGAACGTGGTCCCGGCCACCGTGTCGGGGGGCACCGCCGACACCCCCTGGGGGCGCGTCCCGGTCCCCGCCGGATCCGCCGCCGGACCGGGCCGGCTGCTGGTGCGCCCGGCCGGGGTGCGGCTGGCCGGGCCGGAGACCGAGGGGCTGCGCTGCACGGTGGAGTCCCGGACCTTCCGCGGCACCCATGTGGCGGTGACCGTGCGCCCGGCCGAGGGACCGCCGCTGGAGGCCGAGTGCGAGCTGGCGGAGGCCCCGGAGGTCGGCAAGGCCGTCTCGGTGACCTTCGACGCGGGCGATGTGGTGCTGCTCCCCGGCGGGCCGGACGGGCCCGGCGGGCCGGGGGAGCCGGGGGAGCCGGGGGAGTAGCTCCCGGCTACCGCACCGCGGCCGGTTCGGGGGCGGGCGCGGCGGTCGCCGCCGGTTCGGTCTCGTGCCGGCCGAACCAGGCCACCGCCACCGCCCCCGCCACCGCCAGGACGAAGCCGAGCACGGCCAGCCAGGCGTATCCGGGCCGGGAGGCGTCGCCCAGCCAGAGCACCCCGATGGCCCCCGGCAGCACGGTCTCGCCGACCACCAGCGCGGCCGTGGCCCCGTTCACCGAACCGATCTGCAGGGCCACCGTGTGCAGGTACATGCCGCCGGAGCCGGCGATCAGGATCGCGTAGAGCGCCGGGTCGGCGAGCAGGGTGCCGAGGTCGAAGGGGTCCACCCCGTCCAGGATCCGCACTCCGACGCCGAGGGCGCCGAAGCCCAGTCCGGACAGCAGGCCGGCCAGGATCGCGGCCCGGGAGCCGAGGAACCGCACGGCCACCGTGCCGCCCACGATGATCAGCACCGTCACGGCCAGCAGCCACCAGTGGGTGGCCGCCGGGGCGTGGCCGTCCCCCTCGTGGCCCGCCGCGGTCGCCAGCAGCACCAGCGCGGAGCAGACCACCGCGATGGAGGTCCACTCCCGGCGGGTGAGCCGGATCCCCAGCATCCTCACGCTGAGCACCGCGGTGACCACCAGATTGGCGCTGATGACCGTCTGGGAGAGGAACAGCGGCAGCAGCCGGGCGGCGAGTGCGCCCAGCCCGAAGCCGATGAAGTCCAGCACCGTGCCGAGGATGAACTCCCAGGTCATGGCCGCCTTGGCGGTGGAGGACAGATTGGGGCCGCCGTGCGCGGTGACCCCGTCGGCGGTCGGGTTCTCGCGGGCGGCCCGGCGGGAGCCCACCGCTTGGAGCACGGATCCCGTGCCGTAGCAGAGGGACGCCGCCACGGCGGTCAGCAGGCCTATGAGCACCGGTGGGCTCCGTTCACGTCACATGTCGGGCAGGTTCTGCGGTACTCCTGCCAGACGTGGGATCGGGCTCCGGAGTTGCCCCGGGTGACTCAGTTCATTCCGGCGAGGGCCTCGGGGACCTCGTCCACCGAGTCCACCAGGGCGATCCGGGACTCCATCGGCCGGCCCGCGGCCAGGGCCCGCAGCAGCGGCCAGGCGGGCAGCCGCTCGGTCCAGTGCGCCCGGTCCACCAGCACCATCGGGGTGGGCTCGCCGCGGGACCCGTAGTAGTTGGGGGTGGCGGCGTCGAAGACCTCCTGGACGGTGCCGGCGGCGCCCGGCAGGAAGACCACCCCGGCGGTGGAGCGGGCCAGCAGTCCGTCCTCGCGGGTGGCGTTGGCGAAGTACTTGGCGATGTGCCCGGCGAAGGCGTTCGGCGGCTCGTGCCCGTAGAACCAGGTGGGGATGCCCACCGAGTCGCCGCCGGCCGGCCAGCGCTCCCGGACGGCGAAGGCGGCCCGGGCCCAGTCGGACACGGACGGCGTGAAGGAGGGGGCCTTGGCGAGGAGCTCCAGGGCCTCGGTGAGGGCCTCGTCGGGGGCGGGGGCGAGATAGGCGCCGAGGTTGGCGGCCTCCATGGCCCCGGGTCCGCCGCCGGTGGCCACCGTCAGCCCGCCGCGGGCCAGGGTACGGCCGAGCCGGGCGGCCCCCGCGTAGGCGTCGCCGCCGCGGGCCAGGGCGTGGCCGCCCATCACCCCGACCACCCGGGCGCCGACGAGGTGCTCGTCCAGGGCGTCGGACATGGAGTCGTCGTGCACGGAGCGCAGCATGGAGGAGAAGACGTCCCCGTCGTCCTTGGTCTCCTGGAACCAGGAGTAGGCGAGGGCGTCGGGGGTGGCCTCGTAGCCGTGGGGGAGCGAGGCGAAGAGTTCCTCGGGGGTGTAGAGCAGCCCCCGGTACGGGTCGAACGGCAGGTCTGGGACCGGCGGGAAGACCAGGGCCCCGTCCGCGCGGACCTTCACGGCCGCGTCGGGCTCCATCGGGCAGCCCAGGAACACGGCCGCCGAGGTGTCGGCGGACAGCAGGGCGAAGGTGCGTTCCAGCAGGTTGACGGACTGGATCCGGTACCCGCTCAGGGATCCGCGGGCGACCACCTGGTCGAATTCGGTGAGGGTCTCGATCTCGATGTCTGCGTTGGCCACCCGGCCCACCCTATGACGGGGGCCGGGCGGCGCTTCAGCGGGTCAGGGCGGCCGCCGTCAGCTGGGCGACGGCCCAGCTCAGCGGCAGGCAGACCGCCGTGAGGGTGCCCGCCCGCAGGGTGGCGGCGGTGCGCAGGGTGCGGCCGGGGGTGCCGAGGCCGAGCAGCGCGCCCCGGGTCTCGGCGCGGGCCTGCCGGGCCTCGACGGCCGTGGTGAGCAGGATGGCCGCCACGCAGGCGGCGACCAGTCCGGCGGCCGGTCCGGTGAGCGGTCCGGGCGGCAGCGGCAGCCCGCCCCGGTCGCGCAGGGCCAGCCCGGTGAACGCGGCGGCGGCCAGTGCGCAGAGCAGGCCCAGGGGTCCGCCGACCCGGCCGGCCTCCTCCTGGAGTCCGCGGCCGGCCAGCAGCCGCAGCGCCCCCGGGCGGACCGACTGGACCAGGGCCCCGCAGGCGTAGGCCAGGGCGGGACCGGCGAGGACCAGTCCGGCGGCGGTCAGGGTCCAGCCGGCGAGCAGTCCGGCGGGCTCCCGGCCGGCGTAGGCCTGGACGGCCAGGCCGCAGGCGGTCAGTGCGACCCCCCAGGGCAGCCCGGTCTGCGGGGCGCGGGCGGGGCGGGGCCGCAGGGCCAGGGCGGCGGCGGCCGCCCCGGCGAGCGGGACCACGGCGAGCAGGGTGAGGGCGGCGGCCAGCGGGAGCGGCCGGTCGGCGTGCAGGAAGGCGGCGCCGGCCCCGTCGAAGGGCAACCCGGAGAGGTCTCCGCGCAGGTGCAGGAAGACGGCGAAGGCCAGGGCGCTGCCCAGGGCGCAGGCCACGGCGGTGGAGATGGCCGCGACCAGGGTGAGCCGTACGGGTCCCAGCCCGGCGGCGGTCAGCGCGTCCCGGGGGCGGGTGGAGGGGTCGGTGCGGGCCACGGCCACGGCGAGCCGGACGGTGACGGCCAGCGGGACCAGGGCCCAGAGCAGCAGCGGAAAGGATCCGCCGGGTCCGGCGGAGCCGGCGGTGGCCCCGGCGAGGACGGCGAGCAGCAGGAACCCGGTGCCGGCGGAGGCGGCGGCGACCAGCAGCCGGCGGAGTTGGACCAGCGGGCGGGAGCCGCGGGCTAGGCGGAGAGCGAGCACTCTGCGCGGCCCTCCCCGCTGTCGGTGGCGGCCCGGGGCGGTCCGGCGAGGCCGGTGTGGCTGGTGCGCCCGTCGAGGAGGGCGAGCTCACGGTCGGCGGCCGCGACGGTGTCCTGGTCGTGGGTGGCGATGACCACGGTGATCCCGTGGGAGCGGGCGGCGGTGGTGAGGGTGCGCAGCAGCAGGGCCCGTTCGGCCCGGTGCAGCGGGGCGGTGGGTTCGTCGGCGAAGACCACCGCGGGTTCGTTGGCCAGGGCCCTGGCCAGGGCCACCCGCTGGGCCTCGGGCCGGGTCAGGGCGCGGGGCCGTTTCCGGGCGAGTCCGCCGATGTCGAGGCGGCTCAGCCATTCGAGGGCGGCGCGCTTGGCCGCGCGGTGCGGGGCGCCGGTGAGCAGCAGCGGGAGGGCGGCGTTCTCCCAGGCGGTGAGCTCGGGGAGCAGCTGGGGTTCGGGGCCGATCCAGCCGAACCGGTCGCGGCGCAGCCGCTCGCGGGTGACGGCTCCCATGGTGTGCACGGGGACGCTGTTGAACCACACCTCGCCCTGGTCGGGTGCCAGCTGTCCGGACAGACAGCGCAGCAGGGTGGTCTTTCCGCTGCCGCGGGGGCCGGTCACGGCGAGGATCTCGCCCTGCCGGACTCCCGCGGACACGTCGGTCAGGCCGGGCGTGCCGTTGTGGGTGTGGTGCAGGGACCGCGCCCAGAGCACCTCGTTGTCCGGTGGTTCCACCATGGCGTACACCTCCGTCCGGGGGAACGAAGCGGAGCCGCTGGAAGTCACTGGCGCCGCAAAGAGATGTAAGAGGATGAAACGCCCGGCTGGGGACAGCACACGGCCCGGACCCCCCGTTCTCACTCGAACGGCGGATCCGGGCCGGGGCGGCTCGGTGGAGCGGTGGTGCGCTGGTTACAGCTTGGTCCACGCCTCGGTGAGCACGGAGCGCAGGATGCCCTCGATCTCGTCGAAGGTGCCCTGGTCGGCGATCAGCGGCGGGGCCAGCTGGATGACCGGGTCGCCGCGGTCGTCGGCCCGGCAGTACAGGCCGTTCTCGAAGAGCGCCTTGGAGAGGAAGCCGTAGAGCACGCGCTCGGTCTCCTCGTCCGTGAAGGACTCCTTGGTGACCTTGTCCTTGACCAGCTCGATGCCGTAGAAGAAACCGTTGCCGCGGACGTCGCCGACGATCGGGAGGTCGTGCAGCTTCTTCAGGGTCTCGAAGAAGTTGCCCTCCTGGTCCAGCACGTGCTGGTTCAGGCCTTCCTTGTCGAAGATGTCGAGGTTGGCCAGCGCCACCGCGGAGGACACCGGGTGTCCGCCGAAGGTGTAGCCGTGCAGGAAGGTGTTGTCGCCCTTGTAGAAGGGCTCGGCGATGCGGTCGGAGACGATGCAGGCGCCGATCG
Organism: Streptomyces sp. NPDC033845; assembly: GCF_055576225.1. Lineage (NCBI taxonomy): Bacteria > Bacillati > Actinomycetota > Actinomycetes > Kitasatosporales > Streptomycetaceae > Streptomyces > Streptomyces sp. NPDC033845. The sequence goes on from NZ_JBVIRI010000019.1 coordinate 43,068, forward strand.
GGGAGTAGCCCGAGGTCATGCCCTTGGCGCAGGTGATCATGTCCGGCACGTAGTCGAACTTGTCGCAGGCGAACATCGTGCCGAGGCGGCCGAAGGCGCAGATCGTCTCGTCGGAGACGAGCAGTACGTCGTACTGGTCGCAGATCTCGCGGACCCGCTGGAAGTACCCGGGCGGCGGCGGGAAGCAGCCGCCGGCGTTCTGCACGGGCTCCAGGAAGACGGCCGCGACGGTGTCGGGGCCCTCGAAGAGGATCTCCTGCTCGATCTGGTCGGCGCACCAGCGGCCGAAGGCCTCGGGGTCGTCGCCGAAGATCGGGGCGCGGTAGATGTTGGTGTTCGGCACCTTGTGGGCGCCGGGGACCAGCGGCTCGAAGGGGGCCTTCAGGGCCGGCAGGCCGGTGATGGACAGGGCGCCCTGCGGGGTGCCGTGGTAGGCGACCGCACGCGAGATGACCTTGTACTTGGTGTGCTTGCCCTGGAGCTTGAAGTACTGCTTGGCGAGCTTCCAGGCGGTCTCGACGGCCTCGCCGCCACCGGTGGTGAAGAAGACCTTGTTCAGGTCGCCGGGGGCGTAGTCGGCGAGGCGCTCGGCGAGCTCGACGGCCTTGGGGTGCGCGTACGACCAGATGGGGAAGAACGCGAGGTCCTGGGCCTGCTTGTAGGCGACCTCGGCCAGCTCCTTGCGGCCGTGGCCGGCGTTGACCACGAACAGCCCGGCGAGGCCGTCCAGGTAGCGCTTGCCCTTGTCGTCGTAGATGTAGGTGCCCTCGCCCCGCACGATGGTGGGGACGGGGGAGTTCTCGTACGAGGACATGCGGGTGAAGTGCATCCACAGGTGGTCGTACGCGGTCTTGGACAGGTCCTGGGTCACGGTTATCGGGTTCCCCACATGTAGGTCTGCTTCTTCAGCTTCAGGTAAACGAAGCTTTCGGTAGATCGCACGCCGGGGAGCGTGCGGATCTTCTTGTTGATCGTGTCGAGCAGGTGGTCGTCGTCCTCGCAGACGATCTCCACCATCAGGTCGAAGGAGCCCGCGGTCATCACCACGTACTCGCATTCGGCCATCGCGGTCAGGGCGTCGGCCACCGGGTCGAGGTCGCCCTCGACGTTGATGCCGACCATCGCCTGGCGCCGCAGGCCCACGGTGAGCGGGTCGGTGACGGCGACGATCTGCATGACCCCCTGGTCGAGCAGCTTCTGCACGCGCTGCCGCACGGCCGCTTCGGAGAGGCCGACGGCCTTGCCGATCGCTGCGTAGGGACGGCGTCCGTCCTCCTGCAGTTGCTCGATGATCGCCAGGGACACAGCATCGACCGAAGGGGACGGTTGTCGGTTCCTGGAATCTGCGCTTCGACTGACCACGGCCTCACTGTGCACGAGGACTCGTCTGTTCCGCAACCCGGAATCGATGAAATCCGTTGTTTGGGCGACGTAAGTTCACGGATTTCGTAGTCGACTCCGCTTGGCTCTGTCGAAAGCGTCGGCAAACGAGCTAGGCTGGCGTCATCGTCTCAATCGTTGGACATGTGATCAGGAGTGTGGGTGTAGTGACCACCGAACTGCGTCGTCTGCGCAACTACATCGGCGGAGAGTTCAAGGACGCCGCCGACGGGCGGACCACCGAGGTGGTCAACCCCGCCACCGGCGAGGTCTACGCGACCGCCCCGCTGTCCGGCCAGGCCGATGTCGACGCCGCCATGGCCGCCGCCGCGGCCGCCTTCCCCGGCTGGCGCGACACCACCCCCGCCGAGCGCCAGAAGGCCCTGCTGAAGATCGCCGACGCCTTCGAGGCCCGCGCCGACGAGCTCGTCGCCGCCGAGTCGGAGAACACCGGCAAGCCGCTCGCCCTCACGGCCAGCGAGGAACTGCCCCCGATGGTGGACCAGATCCGCTTCTTCGCCGGCGCCGCGCGTCTGCTGGAGGGCCGCTCGGCCGGCGAGTACATGGAGGGCATGACCTCCATCGTCCGCCGCGAGCCGGTCGGCGTATGCGCCCAGGTCGCCCCCTGGAACTACCCGATGATGATGGCCGTGTGGAAGTTCGCCCCGGCCATCGCCGCGGGCAACACCGTGGTCCTCAAGCCCTCGGACACCACCCCCGCCTCCACCGTCCTGATGGCCGAGATCATCGACTCGGTGCTGCCCAAGGGCGTCTTCAACGTGATCTGCGGCGACCGCGAGACCGGCAGGGCCATGGTCGAGCACTCCACCCCGGCGATGGCCTCCATCACCGGCTCGGTGCGGGCCGGCATGCAGGTCGCCGAGAGCGCCGCCAAGGACGTCAAGCGGGTCCACCTGGAGCTCGGCGGCAAGGCCCCCGTCGTGGTCTTCGAGGACGCCGACCTGGCCAAGGCCGTCGAGGACATCGCCGTCGCCGGCTACTTCAACGCCGGCCAGGACTGCACGGCCGCCACCCGCGTGCTGGTCCACGAGTCGATCCACGACGAGTTCGTGACCGCCCTCGCCAAGGCCGCCGCCGACACCAGGACCGGCCAGCCGGACGACGAGGACGTGCTCTACGGCCCGCTGAACAACCCCAACCAGCTCGCCCAGGTCAGCGGGTTCATCGAGCGGCTCCCCGCCCACGCCAAGGTCGAGGCGGGCGGCCACCGGGTCGGCGACAAGGGCTACTTCTACGCCCCGACCGTGGTCTCCGGCCTCAAGCAGGACGACGAGATCATCCAGAACGAGGTCTTCGGCCCGGTCATCACCGTCCAGTCCTTCACCGACGAGGACCAGGCCCTGGAGTACGCCAACGGCGTCGAGTTCGCCCTCGCCTCCTCCGTCTGGACCAAGGACCACGGCCGCGCCATGCGGATGTCCAAGAACCTCGACTTCGGCTGCGTGTGGATCAACACCCACATCCCGCTGGTCGCCGAGATGCCGCACGGCGGCTACAAGAAGTCCGGCTACGGCAAGGACCTCTCCGCCTACGGCTTCGAGGACTACACCCGCATCAAGCACGTGATGACCTCGCTCGGCGGCTGACCGCCCGGCGACTGATCGATCATCGGCCCGGTCAGGCCGGGCTCCCCTGGGGCGGGCAGTAGACAGTGTGTCTATTGCCCGCCCCTCGGCGTTTCCCCGAGTCTTTCCCCATGCCTGAACTCGCCTTCTCGCGCCGCTCCGCCCTGCGTGGCCTGGGGGCCGCGGGCCTGCTCGCCGCGCTCACCGGCTGCGGGGTGCCCGCCGCGTACATCCCGGAGGACCGGCGCGGCGGACCGGACCGGTCCGGCCGGGACAGGAGCCTGGCCTTCGCCAACTGGCCCCTCTACATCGACACCGACGAAGAGGACGAGACCCTGCGGCCGACCCTGTCGGCCTTCTCCGAGCGGACCGGGATCTCCGTCCGCTACAGCGAGGAGATCAACGACAACGACGAGTTCTTCGGCAAGGTCAGCCCGGCCCTGATGAACGGTCAGGAGACCGGCCACGACCTGGTGGTGGTCAGCGACTGGATGGCCGCCCGCTTCGTCCACCTGGGCTGGGCCCAGAAGATGGACCGCGCCGCCCAGGGCAACGTCACCGCCCACCTGGACCCGCTGCTCGCCGACCCCGCCTTCGACCCCGGCCGGCTGCACACCGTCCCCTGGCAGTCCGGGATCACCGGGATCGCCTACAACCGCAAGGCGCTGGGCCGCGAACTGAAGTCCGTCCGGGACCTGTGGCACCCCGACCTGGCCGGCAAGGTCACCCTGTTCTCCGGCCTGGACGAGTCCTTCTCCCTGCTGATGCAGGGCGACGGGGTCGACGTCACCCGCTGGACCGAGAACGACTTCCACCGGATGTGCGACCGGGTGGAGGCGCTGGTCCGCAAGAAGCACATCCGCCGCTTCACCGGCAACGACTACACCTCCGACCTCAGCAAGGGCGATGTGATCGCCTGCCAGGCCTACTCCGGCGACGCCATCCAGCTCCAAGCCGACAACCCCGACATCGAGTTCGTGGTCCCGGAGGAGGGCGCGGAACTGTGGGCGGAGAGCCTGCTCATCCCCAACCTCGCCCGGCACAAGGCCAATGCCGAGGCCCTGGTGGACCACTACTACCAGCCGGAGGTCGCGGCCGAACTCGCCGCCTACGTCAACTACGTCTGCCCGGTCCCGGCCGCCCGCGAGGTCCTGGCCGGCTCCGAGGACGAGGAGACGGCCGCCCTCGCCGAGAACCCGCTGATCTTCCCGGACACCGCCATGCGCGCACGGCTCGCGGTGGCCCGGGACATCTCGGCCGAGGAACGGCGCCCCTTCGCCAAGCGCTGGAACGCCATCGTCGGCCTCTAGGCCCGGCCTGGCTGCCGGCCCTCGCGCAGGGCGGCGGTGCGGGCCCGGACCCCGGCCAGCAGGTCGACGCGGTTGGTGGTGATGGAGTCCACGCCCGCCGCGATCAGCTTCCGCATGCTGCGGGCGGTGTCCGCCGTCCAGGCCGACACCAGCAGGCCGTCCGCCTGGAGCGCCCGGGTCAGCTCCGGCCCGAGCAGCCCGAACCGGTAGTTGAGCCAGGCCGGGCCGATCGCGTCCAGCAGGACCCGGCGCGGCGGGCTGAGCGTGGTCCAGGTCAGGGCGATCTCGGCGCCCGGGTCGGCGGCCCGGACCGCCAGCATGGTGTCGGCGCCCGCGCAGTAGTACACCCGGTCCCGGGCCCCGCACTCGCGGACCTGCCCCACCACGGTCCGCACCGCCTCCGGGGTCGCCCCCGGCAGGTCCACCATGACCCGGGCGGCCCCGGTGGCGATCAGCGCCTCCCGCAGGGTCGGCACCCCGCCGCCGGTGAGCTCGCGCAGCTGGGCCGCGGTCACCGAGGCCAGCGGCACGTCCGCCCGCCACAGCCGGCCCAGGGTGTCGTCGTGCAGCAGCACCGGCACCCCGTCACGGGTCAGCCGTACGTCGATCTCCACGGCGTCCGCTCCGCGCGCGAACGCGGAGCGGAGCGATGCGAGGGTGTTCTCGCGGACGCGGTAGGGATCACCGCGGTGGCCGACTGCAGTCAGGGTGCGCATGATCCCCATTCTCCGCGCAGGTCAGGCGGCGAGCCAGGAGGCGGTGTACGCGTCGATCTCGGCGGTCAGCGCCGCCTTGCCGGCCGGGTCGAGGAAGGAGGCCTCCACCGCGTTCTTCGCCAGCTGGGCCAGGCCCCGCTCGTCCAGGTCCAGCAGCCGGGCGGCCACCGCGTACTCGTTGTTCAGGTCGGAGCCGAACATCGGCGGGTCGTCGCTGTTGATGGTGACCAGCACCCCGGCCGCCACCATCTCCTTGACCGGGTGCGCGTCCAGGTCGGTGACCGCACGGGTGGCGAGGTTGGAGGTGGGGCACACCTCCAGCGCGATCCGGTGCTCGGCCAGGTACGCCAGCAGCTCCGGGTCCTGGGTGGCGCTGGTGCCGTGACCGATGCGGACGGCCCCCAGCTCGCGGATGGCGTCCCAGACGGTCTCCGGGCCGGTGGTCTCGCCGGCGTGCGGGACGCTGTGCAGACCGGCCGCCCGGGCGGCGTCGAAGTAGGGCTTGAACTGGGGGCGGGGCACGCCGATCTCCGGCCCGCCGAGGCCGAAGGAGACCAGCCCCTCGGGGCGCAGGTCCACGGCCAGCCGGGCCGTCTCGGCGGCGGCCTCCAGGCCGGCCTCGCCGGGGATGTCGAAGCACCAGCGCAGGACCACGCCGAGCTCGGCCTCGGCGGCCAGCCGGGCGTCCTCGATGGCCGCCATGAAGGCCTTCTCCTCGATGCCCCGGCGGGTGGAGGAGTAGGGGGTGATGGTGAGTTCGGCGTAGCGGATGTTCTGCCGGGCCATGTCGCGGGCGACCTCGTAGGTCAGCAGCCGGACGTCCTCGGGGGTGCGGACCAGGTCCACCACCGACAGGTACACCTCGATGAAGTGCGCGAAGTCGGTGAAGGTGAAGTAGTCGGCGAGCGCCTCGGGGTCGGTGGGCACCTTGGAGTCGGGGTGCCGCGAGGCCAGTTCGGCCACGATCCGGGGGGAGGCCGAGCCGACGTGGTGGACGTGCAGCTCGGCCTTGGGCAGCCCCGCGATGAAGCGGTGCAGGTCGGACATGGGGGGCCTCTCTCACAGCGGGTACCGAACCCTCATCGTAGGCAGGCCCGGGGAGCCGCCGGGGCAGCCCGTAGCATGGCCGTCCGAGAAGGGGGGCGCACATGACGAACCAGAGCCCTGATCCCGCCGACCCGTGGGCGCTGCCCGAGCGGCCCGCCGGGCAGGCACCGGGGGCCGCGGACCGGCAGGGTCCGCCGTCCGTGCACGACCAGCCGACCGTCGCGGGGATGCCCGGAGCCGCCGGCCCGGCGTACGGGTACCCGGCCCCGGCCGAACCGGCGGCCCCCGCCGGCGCCCCCGGCGGGTACGAGTACGGGTACGGCTACGACAGCGGCGCGTCCCAGGCCTACGGATACGGCTATCCGGGCGGCCCGCAGGCCGCCGGCCCCGGCCTCCCGCCGTACGGGGCGCTGCCGCGCAACGGCTTCGGGGTGACGGCCCTGACCCTGGGGATCATCTCGGCGGTGCTGTCCTGCCTCGGCCCGCTGTCGGTGGTCCTCGGCATCGCCGCCGTGGTGTTCGGGATCCTGGGACGCGGCCGGGCGGCGCGCGGCGAGGCCTCCAACGGCGGGCAGGCGCTGGCCGGGATCGTGGTCGGCGCGGTCGGCATCGTGCTGGGCGCGCTGATGACCGTCCTGGTGGTCCTCGGGGCCGTCTACGGCGGGGACGGCGAAGGCGAGGGCGGAACCGAGTACGGGGTGGACGACCCCGCGACCTCCCAGGTGCTGCACCGCAGCTGACCGGCCGGAGCGGGGCCGCCCCCCGACGGCCCCGCCCTCCCGGCCGCCACGCGGCCGGGGCTCAGGTCCCCGTGGTCCCGTTGGTCCCGTTGGTCCCGGTGGTTCCGGTGGCTCCGGCCCGGAGCCGTTCCCGGGCCTCCATCAGGGCGAAGCCCAGCAGGTTCAGCCCCCGCCAGCGGGCCGGGTCCAGGGCGCGTTCGTCGTCCGCGGCCAGTCCGATGCCCCAGATCCGGTCCATCGGGCTGGCCTCCACCAGCACCCGCCGGCCGGTGCCCAGCAGATAGCCGAGCAGCTCGGGGCTGGAGCCGAACTTGTGGACGCTGCCGTCCACCACGATCCCGAACCGCTCCCGCTCCCACACGGCGGGGTCGAAACCGCGGACCAGCCGGCCCGCCTTCTTGGCCTGGGCGGGGCTGCGCGCGGTCAGCGCCGCGTGTTCCGCTTCCGGGTCCTCGAACAGCCGGGCCTTCGCGGCCATCATCCAGTGCTCGGCCGTCGCGTACTCCACCTCACCGACGGTGAAGGGGGAGGGCCACCACTGGCTGAGGCAGCCCGGTCCCAGGGAGCCGTCGGGCCGGGCCCGGTGCCCCCAGAACGGCAGGAACTTGACCCGCTCACCCCGGCTGACCTGCCCGATCAGCGTGTCGATCATCTCCATGCACGCCAGTCTGGCAGCCGCCACGGACACTTCGTACGGGATTTGCGGCCAGTCTCGACACTTGGTCGACCGATTCCGTCGCGTAATCAAAAGGCAACTACGGAATCCCTTGGCTGGGGCCAATGCCTCTGCCAGGATCGGCACTCAATTCGGGCAGGAGCTACGGAGAGCGTGATGGGCAACCGCTTCCAGATCAAAGACCGCTTCGCAGAGGGCGCGCAGTACATCGACGGGCGGCTGCGGTCCGGGACCTCGGGAGAATCGCACACCGTCGTCGACCCGGCCACCGGCCAGGAGGTGCTGACCTTCGAGCTGGCCGGCACCGAGGACGTGGACGCGGCCGTGGCCGCCGCCGTGGCGGCCTTCCCCGGCTGGTCCGGGAGCACCCCGGGCGAGCGCTCGGACGCCCTGCACCGGCTGGCCGCGATCCTCGCCGAGCAGGCGGCGGACTTCGCGTACGCCGAGTCCGTGCAGTGCGGCAAGCCGCTCAAGCTGACCACCGAGTTCGACGTACCGGGCACCGTGGACAACACGGCCTTCTTCGCGGGGGCGGCCCGGCACCTCCAGGGCCAGGCGGCCGCCGAGTACTCCGGGGACCACACCTCCCACGTGCGCCGCGAGGCCATCGGGGTGGTCGGCTCCATCGCACCCTGGAACTACCCGCTCCAGATGGCCGCCTGGAAGATCCTGCCGGCCGTGGCCGCGGGCAACACCATCGTCCTGAAGCCGGCCGAGCTCACCCCGCTGACCTCCCTGATGTTCGCCCAGGCGGCCAAGGAGGCCGGCATCCCGGACGGCGTGATCAACATCGTCACCGGGGCCGGCCGGACCGCCGGGGAGCACCTGGTCGGGCACCCCGACGTGGCCATGACCTCCTTCACCGGCTCCACCGCCGTCGGCAAGCGGGTCGCCGAGATCGCCACCGCCGGGGTCAAGCGACTGCACCTGGAACTCGGCGGCAAGGCCCCCTTCGTGGTCTTCGACGACGCCGATCCGGAGGCCGCCGCGCACGGCGCCGTCGCCGGCTCCCTCATCAACACCGGCCAGGACTGCACGGCCGCCACCCGCGCCTACGTCCAGCGGCCGCTGTACGAGGCCTTCGTGGCCCGGGTCGCCGAGCTGATGGACACCGTCCGGGTCGGCGACCCCTTCGCGGCCGGCACCGACCTGGGCCCGCTGGTCTCGCACGCCCAGCGCGACCGGGTGGCCGGATTCGTGGAGCGGGCCCGCGGCTACGCCACGGTGGTCACCGGCGGGGAGGTCCCGGACACCGACCCGGCCGGCAACAGCCTGGCCGGGGGTGCCTACTACCGGCCCACCCTGGTCGCCGGGGCCGCCCAGGACAGCGAGATCGTCCAGTCCGAGATCTTCGGGCCGGTCCTGGTGGTGCTGCCCTTCGACACCGACGAGGAGGGCATCGCGCTGGCCAACGACACCCCCTACGGCCTCGCCGCCTCCGCCTGGACCCGGGACGTCTACCGGGCCGGCCGGGCCACCCGCGAGATCAAGGCGGGCTGCGTCTGGGTCAACGACCACATTCCGATCATCAGCGAGATGCCGCACGGAGGCTACAAGGCCAGCGGCTACGGCAAGGACATGTCGGCCTACTCCTTCGAGGAGTACACGCAGGTCAAGCATGTGATGTACGACAACACCGCGGTCGCCGAGAAGGACTGGCACCGCACGATCTTCGGGGACCGTCCGTAACGACCCGCGGCCACCGCCGCGCGGCAGCCACCGCCCGACCAGCGGTACACCTCCGAAAGGGCACAGCGCATGGAGCACCACGAGCCCGACCGCCTCTCGGCGGCGCAACTCGCCGCGATGCGGCGGAGCCTGACCAGTGGCCGCGGGGCCCTGACCCGCCGGTCGCTGCTGCGCGCCTCCGGGGCCGGGGCGCTCGCGCTCGGCGGGCTGGCGGGCCTGACCGCCTGCGGGATCCCGCCGGCCAAACGGGCCGACGGGCCCGCGGCGGCCTCCGACGACCACTCGGCCGCGGAGAAGGAGATCAACTTCTCCAACTGGACCGAGTACATGGACATCAGCGAGGACGAGAAGTCCCGCCCGACCCTCGCCGCGTTCGCCAAGCGGACCGGGATCAAGGTCAAGTACACCGAGGACATCAACGACAACGTCGAGTTCTTCGGCAAGATCCGGCCGCAGCTGGCGGCCGGCCAGGACACCGGCCGCGACCTGATCGTGGTCACCGACTGGCTGGCCGCCCGGATGATCCGGCTGGGCTGGGCCCAGCGGCTGGACCCGGCCCGGCTGCCGCACGCCTTCGCGAACCTGTCCCCGCAGTTCCGCAGCCCCGACTGGGACCCGGGACGGGCCCACAGCTACCCCTGGACCGGCATCTCCACCGTCATCGCCTACAACATCAAGGCCACCGGCGGCCGGAAGGTCGACTCGGTCACCCAGCTGCTGGACGACCCCGCCCTCAAGGGCAGGGTCGGGTTCCTCACCGAGATGCGCGACTCCGTCGGCATGACCCTCCTCGACCAGGGCAAGGACCCGGGGAACTTCACCACCGCCGACTTCGACGGGGCCATCGGCCGGCTCAACAAGGGCGTGGAGAAGAAGCAGATCCGCCGGTTCACCGGCAACGACTACACCTCCGACCTGGACAAGGGCGACCTCGCCGCCTGTCTGGCCTGGGCCGGGGACGTCATCCAGCTGCAGGCCGGCAACCCCGACATCCGCTACGCCATCCCGGCCGCCGGCTACATCACCTCCAGCGACAACCTGCTGGTCCCCGCCCGGGCCCGGCACAAGGCCAACGCCGAGAAGCTCATCGACTACTACTACGAGCTCCCGGTCGCCGCCCAGCTGGCCGCCTACATCAGCTACGTCTGCCCGGTCGAGGGCGTCAAGGACGAGCTCGCGAAGATCGATCCGGCCCTCGCGGACAACACGCTGATCGTCCCGGACAAGGCGATGACCGCCAAGTCCCGCGCCTTCCGCTCCCTCACCCCGGAAGAGGAGACGGCGTACGAGGAGAAGTTCGCCAAGCTCATCGGCTCCTGATCCGCCCTCTTCCGCCCACCACAGACAACCGGGACCGCGACCCATGACTGACAAGACTCCCGGCGGCGACGTCCGCCTCAGCGGCATCAGCAAGCACTACGGCTCCTTCACCGCCGTGCACCCGCTGGACCTGACCATCCCGCAGGGTTCCTTCTTCGCCCTGCTCGGCGCCTCCGGCTGCGGCAAGACCACCACCCTGCGCATGATCGCCGGCCTGGAGGAACCCTCCACCGGCACGGTCAGCCTCGGCGACCGCGACGTCACGGACCTCCCCCCGTACAAGCGCCCGGTCAACACCGTCTTCCAGAGCTACGCGCTCTTCCCGCACCTGGACATCAGCGAGAACGTCGCCTTCGGACTGCGCCGGCGCGGCATCAAGTCCGTGAAGAAGCAGGTGGACGACATGCTGGAGCTGGTCGAGCTCGGCCAGTTCGCCCGCCGCAAGCCGCACCAGCTCTCCGGCGGCCAGCAGCAGCGGGTGGCGGTGGCCCGCGCCCTGATCAACCACCCCCAGGTACTGCTGCTGGACGAACCGCTGGGCGCCCTGGACCTCAAGCTGCGCCGGCAGATGCAGCTGGAGCTCAAGCGGATCCAGACCGAGGTGGGCATCACCTTCGTGCACGTCACCCACGACCAGGAGGAGGCCATGACCATGGCCGACACGGTCGCGGTGATGAACGGCGGCCGGGTGGAGCAGCTCGGCGCCCCCGCCGAGCTCTACGAGAACCCGCGCACCACCTTCGTCGCCAACTTCCTGGGCACCTCCAACCTGATCGAGGCCGAGGTGGTCACCGCGGGCTCCGACGAGGTGGTCGTGGGCTCGGCCGGAACCAAGCTGCGGCTGCCCGCCGCACGGTGTTCCGCCACCCCGCGGGCCGGCGGGAAACTGCTGGTCGGGGTGCGGCCCGAGAAGATCTCGCTGGTCCACGCGGACGAGGCGGACACCGTCGCGGCCGGCCGCAACAAGGTCACCGGCCGGATCGCCGCCTCCTCCTTCATCGGGGTCTCCACCCAGTTCGTCATCGACAGCCCGGTCTGCCCGGAGCTGGAGGTGTACGTCCAGAACATCGAGCGGGACGCCCGCCTGGTGCCCGGGGCCGAGGTGGTCCTGCACTGGAACCCCGACCACACCTTCGGCCTGGACGCCGCCCAGTCCCTGCTCGCCGGGACGATGGGCGACGCCGGGATCGAGACGGTCGAGGAGAACGCGTGACCCTCACCGAGGCGCCCCCGAAGGCGCCCGCCCCCGCCGACCCGCCGGTCCACACCCCCTCGCTGCGCAAGCGGCTGGTCCCGTACTGGCTGCTGCTCCCCGGCATCCTGTGGCTGCTGGTCTTCTTCGTCCTCCCGATGGTCTACCAGGCCTCCACCTCGGTGCAGACCGGTTCCCTGGAGGAGGGCTACCAGGTCACCTGGCACTTCCAGACCTACTGGGACGCCTTCACCGAGTACTACCCGCAGTTCCTGCGCTCCCTGCTGTACGCGGGCACCGCGACCGCCCTGTGCCTGCTGCTGGGCTACCCGCTGGCCTATCTGATCGCCTTCAAGGCCGGCCGCTGGCGCAACCTGCTGCTGATCCTGGTCATCGCCCCGTTCTTCACCAGCTTCCTGATCCGCACCCTGGCCTGGAAGACGATCCTGGCCGACGGCGGCCCGGTGGTCGGCGCGCTGAACTCGCTGCACGTCCTGGACGTCACCAGCTGGCTCGGGATGACGGAGGGCGACCGGGTGCTGGCCACCCCGCTCGCGGTGGTCTGCGGTCTGACGTACAACTTCCTGCCGTTCATGATCCTTCCGCTGTACACCTCGCTGGAGCGGATCGACACCCGCCTCCACGAGGCCGCCGGGGACCTCTACGCCCGGCCGGTGACCACCTTCCGCAAGGTCACCTTCCCGCTGTCCATGCCCGGCGTGGTCTCGGGGACCCTGCTGACCTTCATCCCGGCGAGCGGCGACTACGTCAACGCCGAACTGCTCGGCTCCACGGACACCCGGATGATCGGAAACGTCATCCAGTCGCAGTACCTGAGGATCCTCGACTACCCGACGGCGGCCGCGCTGTCCTTCATCCTGATGGCCATCGTGCTGATCATGGTCACCATCTACATCCGCCGAGCGGGGACGGAGGACCTGGTCTGATGCGCACTTCCGTCAGCTGGCTGCGCCGCAATCTCGTCGTCATCGCCGGGCTGGGCACGCTCGCGTACCTGATCCTGCCCAACGTCGTCGTCACGGTGTTCTCCTTCAACAACCCGGCCGGCCGCTTCAACTACGCCTGGCAGGAGTTCTCCCTCGACGCCTGGAAGGACCCCTGCGGGGTCGCCGACATGTGCGGCTCGCTGAGCCTGTCCCTGCAGATCGCCCTCTGGGCGACGATAGGCGCGACCGCCCTCGGCACGGCCATCGCCTTCGCGCTGGTCCGGTACCGCTTCCGGGGCCGGGGCGCGGTCAACTCGCTGATCTTCCTGCCGATGGCGATGCCGGAGATCGTGATGGCGGCCTCGCTGCTCGCCCTCTTCCTCAACATGGGCGTCGAGCTGGGCTTCTGGACCATCCTGATCGCCCACGTGATGTTCTGCCTGAGCTTCGTGGTCGCCGCCGTCAAGGCCCGGGTGCTGTCCATGGACCCGCGGCTGGAGGAGGCCGCCCGCGACCTCTACGCGGGACCCGTGCAGACCTTCCTGAGGGTCACCCTGCCGATCGCCGCCCCCGGTATCGCGGCGGGTGCGCTGCTGTCCTTCGCGCTCTCCTTCGACGACTTCATCATCACCAACTTCAACTCGGGCAACACCGTCACCTTCCCCATGTTCGTGTGGGGCTCGGCCCAGCGCGGTACGCCCGTGCAGATCAACGTCATCGGCACGGCCATGTTCGTCATCGCGGTGCTGGTGGTCCTGTCCGGCCAGTGGGTCGGCAACCGCCGCAAGAAGGCACAACCCAAGTAACACCTCATGACTCTGTAGGGAGTTGGAAGACATGGCCCCAGTCGCCATGCGAAGCGCCACCCGGTCCCTGGCCGACGTCCTGCCCGTCTCGTACTGGCTGGACGACCCCGGCCGGCCCGCCCCGCAGCCCGCCCTCACCGGGGACGAGCACTGCGACCTGCTGGTCATCGGCGCCGGATACAGCGGTCTGTGGACCGCGCTGCTCGCCAAGGAGCGGGATCCCGCCCGGGACGTGGTCGTGATCGAGGGGAAGGAGGCGGGCTGGGCCGCCTCCGGCCGCAACGGCGGGTTCTGCGCCGCCTCCCTCACCCACGGGTTCTCCAACGGGCTGGCCCGCTGGCCGGAGGAGCTGCCCCGGCTGGAGGAGCTGGGCGCCCGCAACCTCGACGCCATCGAGGCGGCCGTCGCCCGCTACGGCATCGACTGCGACTTCGAACGCACCGGTGAGATCGACGTGGCCACCGAACCCCACCAGGTCGAGGAGCTCCGCGAGCTCCACCAGGAGGCCGAACGCCTCGGCTTCGGCGGCTCGGAGTTCCTCGACAGGGACGCGGTGCGCGCCGAGGTGGACTCCCCGACCTTCCTGGCCGGGCTGTGGGACCGGGACGGGGTGGCCATGCTCAACCCGGCCAAGCTGGCCTGGGGCCTGAAGGCGGCCTGCCTCGGGCTGGGCGTGCGGATCTACGAGAACACCCGCGGCCTGAAGATGGCCTCCACCGGCTCCCAGATGGCCGTGGCCACCCCCTACGGCCGGGTGTTCGCCCGCCGGGTCGCGCTCGGCACCAACATCTTCCCCTCGCTGGTCAAGCGGGTCCGCCCGTACACCGTCCCGGTCTACGACTACGCGCTGATGACCGAGCCGCTGACGCCCGCCCAGCTGGAGTCGATCGGCTGGCGGAACCGGCAGGGCCTCGGCGACAGCGCCAACCAGTTCCACTACTTCCGGATCACCCCGGACCACCGGATCCTCTGGGGCGGCTACGACGCCGTCTACCCCTACCGGGGCAGGCTCAACGAGGAGTACGACCACCGGCCGGAGACCTACCTCAAGCTGGCCGGCCACTTCTTCACCTGCTTCCCGCAGCTGGAGGGGGTGCGGTTCAGCCACGCCTGGGGCGGGGCCATCGACACCTGCTCCCGGTTCTCCGCCTTCTTCGGCACCGCCCACGCCGGAAAGGTGGCCTACGCGGCCGGGTTCACCGGGCTCGGGGTGGGCGCCACCCGCTTCGGCGGGGACGTGATGCTGGACCTGCTGGACGGGGCGGACACCGAGCGGACCCGGCTGCGGATGGTCCGCTCCAAGCCGATGCCCTTCCCGCCGGAGCCGATCGCCTGGACCGGCATCACCCTCACCAAGTGGTCGCTGGCCCGGGCCGACGCCCGGGGCGGCCGCCGCAACCTGTGGCTGAAGACCATGGACCGGCTGGGCCTCGGCTTCGACTCCTGAGCCCGGCCGACGGCCCGGGGCCGGGCCCCGGCGCCCGGTCCGCGCCCCGGCGCGCGTCCCGTCCCGGCCGTGTGATCCGTTTCACCCCCACGGGGTGCCGGAACCCGCGTCATGGTCCGGCCCGGCCCCGCTCTCTCCCGGTGACGGATGTCGACCACGGGGAGACGGAGGCCGGGCGATGCACGGCGCGGAGTTCACGACGGCAGTGGAATGGCTGGTCTCGGTGGCGCCCGACCCCGACACCTGCCGGTGGGACTGGGAGCGCCACCCGCTCGGGGTGGCGCTGCTGCCCGCCGGCCGGCGCTGGGACGTGCTGATCCTGCCGGGCCGGCTGGCCCGGGAGACCTTCGAGGTGCTGACCCGGCTGCTCGACCCGCCCGGCCCGGTGCTCGCCGATTTCGGCGACTCCCGGCTGGGCTTCTTCGTGCCCCCGGGCACCGCCTCCCGCTGGCTGGGCACCGGGGTGCGGGGGGCCGGTCCGGGCAGCTGGATCGTGGTGCCCTACCCCGGCCGGGCCACCGGCGGGGTGCGCTGGCTGGTGCTCCCGGACGGCCGCGGCACCCTGACCGACCCGGCCGTGCTGGAGCTCGCCATGCACGAGGCGGCGGCCAACGTGATGACGGAAGGGGACCGGAGGCCTTGACAGGGACATTGGTCTGGACCATGTTGTGGTGCGCGATCAGACCCCTCCATCCCCCCATGAACCGGAGGCAGTTGTGCGCCACGCCCTGCGCGGGAACCCACGCAGAACCCTGTCCGTCCTCACCGCCGCGGCGCTGGCCGCCGCCGGCCTCCTCGCCGCGGTCCCCACGGCCACGGCCGCCGACGCGGACCTGGTCCGCAACGGCGGATTCGAGACCGGCCTCACCGGCTGGAGCTGCTCGGCCGGCAGCGGAGCCGTCGTCGGCACCCCCGCCCACAGCGGGTCCGCCGCCCTCAAGGCCACCCCGGCCGGCCAGGACTTCGGCCGCTGCTCCCAGACCGTCACCGTCAAGCCCGGCTCCACGTACAGCCTCTCCGCCTGGGTGCAGGGCTCGTACGTCTACCTCGGCGCGACCGGCACCGGCACCACCGACGTCTCCACCTGGACCCAGTCCCCGGGCGCCTGGAAGCAGCTCACCACCAGCTTCACCACCGGCCCCGCCACCACCTCGGTGACCGTCTACACCAACGGCTGGTACGGCCAGCCCGCCCACTACACCGACGACGTCCAGCTGATCGGCCCCGACCCCGGCGGCTCCGTGCAGCTGCCCGCCGCCCCGGCCGGACTGGCCGCGGGCACCGCCACCTCCACGGCCGTACCGCTGAGCTGGCAGCCCAGCGCCGGCGCCACCGGCTACCGGGTCTACCGGGGCGACACCCAGGCCGCCCAGGTCACCGGCACCTCCGCCACCGTCACCGGGCTGAACCCCTCGACCTCGTACACCTTCCAGGTCGCCGCCTACAACGCGGCCGGGGAGTCCCCGAAGTCGGCCCCGGTCACCGTGGTGACCGGACCCACCGACCCCGGCGGTCCGGGCGGCCAGCTGCCCGCCCACGCCCTGGTCGGCTATCTGCACGCCAGCTTCGCCAACGGCTCCGGATACACCCGGATGGCGGACGTGCCCGCCTCCTGGGACGTCATCAACCTGGCCTTCGGCGAACCCACCTCGGTCACCTCGGGCGACATCCGCTTCCAGCTCTGCCCGGTCACCGAGTGCCCGAACGTCGAGTCCGTCGCCGAGTTCAAGGCCGCCATCAAGGCCAAGCAGGCCGCCGGCAAGAAGGTGCTGATCTCCATCGGCGGCCAGAACGGGCAGGTGCAGCTCGCCTCCACCGCGGCCCGGGACGCCTTCGTCAGCTCCGTCTCGAAGATCATCGACGAGTACGGGCTCAACGGCCTGGACATCGACTTCGAGGGCCACTCGCTGTCCCTGAACACCGGGGACACCGACTTCCGCAACCCCACCACCCCGGTGATCGTCAACCTGATCCAGGCGGTGAAGACCCTCAAGGCCAAGTACGGCCCGGACTTCATCCTGACGATGGCGCCCGAGACCTTCTTCGTCCAGCTCGGCTACCAGTTCTACGGCTCCGGGCCGTGGGGCGGCCAGGACCCCCGGGCCGGCGCCTACCTGCCCGTCATCCACGCCCTGCGCGACGACCTGACCCTGCTGCACGTCCAGGACTACAACTCCGGCCCGATCATGGGCCTGGACAACCAGTACCACTCCATGGGCGGCGCCGACTTCCACATCGCCATGACCGACATGCTGCTCACCGGCTTCCCGGTGGCCGGCAACACCGCCCGGGTCTTCCCGGCCCTGCGCGCCGACCAGGTGGCCATCGGCCTTCCGGCCACCACCAACGCGGGCAACGGCCACACCTCCCCGGCCGAGGTCAACAAGGCCCTGGACTGCCTCACCAAGAAGACCAACTGCGGCAGCTACCAGACCCACGGCACCTGGCCCGCCCTGCGCGGGCTGATGACCTGGTCCATCAACTGGGACCGGTTCGGCGGCTGGGAGTTCAGCCGGAACTTCGACGCGTACTTCCCCTGACCGAGGCCCCTGCCTCGCCCCTGACCACGGCCCGTACGGCCAACAGCAGGGGAACGCACAGCAGCACGCTGGCCAGCACGTCCAGCGGCCAGTGAAAACCCCTGAGGACCAGGCCGGTGGCCGTCGCCGCGGACAGCGACAGGGCGACGGGCACCGGCCAGGCCCGTTCGGTGGACGGGGCGGTCAGCAGGGCCGCCCCCAGATAGGCCACCAGCGCGGTGGCGGTGTGGCCGGACGGGAAGTAGCCGGCCGCCCAGGGCTCCAGCGGGCCCGGCCGCGCCGTCCACTCCTTCAGCGGCACGATGAGGGCCGGCACCAGGGCCATCGCCAGCCCGGCGGCCAGGGCCGCCCGGCGCAGCCCGCGCCGGAAGGCGAAGACCATGGCCAGCGCGAGGACCGGCACCGCGACCGGGATGTTGCCGAGATCGGCGAGGCGTTCGGTGACCGCGTCCGGGACCGTGCGCACCAGGGCCCGGCTCAGCGCCTCGTCCGGGACCAGCAGCGGGCCGGTGACCAGCACCTGCCAGGTGATCAGCGCGAAGAGCGCGACGCAGAGCAGCGAGAGCGGCAGCGGGGAGAGTGCGGAGAAGGTGGCCGGCCGCCCCGGAACAGGGGGGATGGTTCCGGGGCGGCCGCCCGGACCGGTTCGGCGCGCGCCCCGGGGGGTTTGGGGCGGGCGTTCGTCCGATCGGTGAGGAGTGATGTGCTGCGCGAACGCATGTCCAGTACGGCGCTGGGGAAGCCCGGTACCGGGATCGCCCGGGGTTTCCCGCGGGCGGTGTGTCTCACTCATCTGCAGAAACCGTACGGCAGCGAAAGGGGGACCGACAGCGGGAACGCGCTCCCGCCATCGGCCCCCCACACCTTCTTCACAGCCCCCGACCGGTTACCGGCGGTATCGGCCGGGTGAGGCGCTCAGGTGTTCCCGACCTTCGGTCAGATGCGCGCGAAAGCGGCCTCGATGATGTCCAGACCCTCGTTCAGCAGGTCCTCGCCGATCACGATCGGGGGCAGGAAACGGAGCACGTTGCCGTAGGTGCCACAGGTGAGGACGAGCACGCCCTCGGCGTGGCAGGCCTTCGCCAGGGCGGCGGCCGCCTCCGGGTTCGGGGTCTTGGACACCGGGTCCTTGACCAGCTCGATCGCGATCATCGCGCCGCGGCCGCGGATGTCGCCGATGATCTCGTGCTTCTCCTGCATGACCGCCAGACGGGCCTTCATCAGGGCCTCGATCCGCTGCGCCGCGGCGTTGAGGTCGAGCTCCCTCATGGTCTCGATGGAGCCCAGCGCACCGGCGCAGGCCACCGGGTTGCCGCCGTAGGTGCCGCCCAGGCCGCCCGCGTGCGCGGCGTCCATGATCTCGGCGCGGCCGGTCACGGCGGCCAGCGGCAGACCGCCGGCGATGCCCTTGGCGGTGGTGATCAGGTCCGGGACGATGCCCTCGTGCTCACAGGCGAACCACTGGCCGGTGCGGCAGAAGCCGGACTGGATCTCGTCCGCGACGAACACGATGCCGTTGTCGTTCGCGAACTTCACGATCGCCGGGAGGAAGCCCTCGGCCGGCTCGATGAAGCCGCCCTCGCCGAGCACCGGCTCGATGATGATCGCGGCGACGTTGTCGGCGCCGATCTGCTTGGTGATCTGGTCGATCGCCTGGGCGGCGGCCTCCGGGCCGCAGTTCTCGGCACCGGTGGGCCAGCGGTAGCCGTAGGCGACCGGGACACGGTAGACCTCGGGGGCGAACGGACCGAAACCGTTCTTGTACGGCATGTTCTTCGAGGTCAGCGCCATGGTCAGGTTGGTGCGGCCGTGGTAGCCGTGGTCGAAGACCACGACGGCCTGGCGCTTGGTGTACGCACGGGCGATCTTGACCGCGTTCTCCACGGCCTCCGCGCCCGAGTTGAACAGCGCCGACTTCTTGGCGTGGTCGCCCGGGGTCAGCTCGGCGAGCGCCTCGCACACCTCCACGTAGCCCTCGTACGGGGTGACCATGAAACAGGTGTGGGTGAAGTCCGCGAGCTGGGCGGAGGCGCGGCGCACCACGGCCTCGGCGGAGGCACCCACGGAGGTCACGGCGATACCGGAACCGAAGTCGATCAGACGGTTGCCGTCGACGTCCTCGATGATGCCGCCGCCCGCGCGCGCGGTGAAGACCGGCAGCACGGAACCCACGCCGCCCGCCACCGTCTGCAGGCGGCGGGCCTGCAGCTCCTGCGACTTCGGGCCGGGGATCGCGGTGACGAGCTTGCGCTCCTGCGGGACAGCGGTCATAGGGGGCTCCTGGGGGTGTTTTCGGACGCACTTGTGTCTTTGTCCGCAGGCTAGGCCCGGGGGAGGGGGTGCTGCATGCTCCGTTCGGTAGTGGTGCCCGCGTGTCCTTGTCCGCGACGGCCATACGAAACGTCCGAGGGACCACGACCGGATACCGCGGCCGGAGCGCCCACGGGCACTAGATTGATCCGGCGCAGCACCGGAACTGGCAGGGGGCAGGGGTTCATGGACACGGACGGCACACAGGACGCGGCGGCGCGCACCGGGGGCACCACCCCCGGCATCCCCCGGCCGGCATCCCCCCCGAAACCCCTCCACGCCCCCGGCGCCCACCCCCCGCCGCCCCCCACCCCCGCCGGCTCCCCCCTCACCGACTGGCTCCGCACACCGCGCCACTCGGACGGCCCGGGCATCTGGGCGTACGGCCATGTCCCGAGGGCCGCCGAGGAACCCGAGCTCACCCCCACCCGGCAACTGGTCAGCGGCGCCCTGATCGCCCTGCTGGCCGGGCTGCTGCTGTGGTCGCTGCTGTGGAACGGCTATCTGGGCGGCTTCTGGCTCTGGCCCCTCTACATGTTCACCCCCGACTCCTGGGCCGGCCGGACACCCTCCGTGGTCGCCGCCTACATCTGGTACGCCATCGTCGGAGGCGCCCTCCTGATCGGCTTCGGACGGCTCGGCCGGTGGGCCGAACTCGCCGCACGGATCGTCGGCGGTCCGTCCCGGCGGGCCGCCCGGACCGGCCGCCCCGCCGTCCCGCCCCCGCCGCAGCCCGGTGGGCCCGGGGATCCGGTCGGGTGGCCGGAGTTGCGGGAGGCCGGGCTGGCGGGGGCCGCCGAGCGGTTGAAGGGGGAGGCGGAGGCCGGGGGCGGGCGGATGAACGACGTGGACGTGGCCCGGATCCGGCGCGCCTTCGAGGGGGTGCTGGTGGACCCCGGGCGGCGGGCCGCCTTCGCCGAGGCCGTCCGGCAGAAGGGCGCCGCCGCCTGCGTGCACCCCTCCGGCGCCCGCGACCTGCCCGCCCGGTCCGCCCGGCACGACCTGCTCGCCCGCCAGGTCCGCCTCGGCACCGTCGAGGACGGCCCCCGCAACCCCTACCCCCGCCGCGGCACCGGCCTCGCCCTCGACCCCGCCGTCCTCGGCACCTCGCTGCTCGCCGTCGGCCCCTCCGGCGGCGGGAAGACCACCCGGCTGGTGCGCCCGGTCACGGAGTCCCTCGCCCTGCAGGCCCTGGCCGGGCAGGCCGCCGTGGTCGCGGTCGCCGCGGCCGGCACCCCGCTCGGCCCGGACCGGTCCTATGACGTGGTGATCCGGGTCGGCGACCCGGCCACCGTCTACGACCTCGACCTCTACGGCGGCACCACCGACCCCGACGAGGCCGCCGGCCTGCTCGCCGAGGCCTTCGCCGGGGACGTCCCCGACCTGGACATCCGCCGGGCCACCACCGCCCTCGCCCAGTTGCTGGGCCCCTTCCGGGCCGCCCACGGCCGCTTCCCCGGCGTCCCCGAGCTCCGCGAGCTCCTGGACCGGCTGCCGGCCGCCGTCGACGGACTCCGCGCCGCCCTGGAGGCCGCCGGAGCCCACGCCATGCTCCGCGAACTCGATGCCCGGGACCGGGCGCACGGAGCCCACGGTGACCCCGGACCGGTGCTCGCCGACCGGGTCGCCCTGCTGGACCGGCCCGCCTTCGCCGGCTTCTTCGACACCACCGGCCGGCAGGGCCGCCCGTTCTCCCTCCGCTCCCTCGAACACCCCGTGCGGGTCCGCATCGACCTCCCGGAACGCGGCCACGCCGACGCCTCCCGGATGCTGGCCCGGCTGCTGCTGGCCCAGTTCACCGCCGGGGCCGCGGCCCGCGCCGACCGCTCCCTGTTCGCCTTCCTGGTCCTCGACGACGCCGCCCACACCCTCACCCCGCGGACCGTCCGCGGCATCCAGCGGCTCCGCTCCGCCAACGCCGGCGTCCTGCTGACCCTGCGCACCCTGGACGAGGTGCCGGAGGCCCTGCGCACCCCGCTGCTGGGCGCGGTCGGCTGCCGGATGGCCTTCTCCGGGGTGACCACCTGGGACGGGCAGCGGTTCGCCGAGGCCTGGGGCACCGAGTGGGTGGAGGCCCGTGACGTCACCAGCCGGACCGTGTTCGCCGACCAGCCGCTGACCCGCGCCGTGCACGCCTTCCGCAAGCTGGTCACCGGCAAGGCGGTGACCACCGACGCGATCACCGTCCGGCAGGTGGAGCGGGAGCGCTGGTCGGCCTCCGACCTGGCGCACGCGGTCCCGCCCGGGCACGCGGTGCTGTCGCTGACCTCGGTGGCGGGGGAGCGGGCCGCCCCGCTGCTGGTCCGGCTGGACGGCTGAGCCCCGACCCGTACGGGGTGGCAGAATCGAACCGAGCCGTTCATACGACACGGCGAAAACGACACGGTCATGTCCGCGACGCCGTCCCGTCCCCCGAAAGCCGCCGATGCCGCTCACCCTCGCCTCGCTCGTCCAGCACTCGGCGCTCAAGCTCAGCGTCCGGGCCGGGGAGGACCGTCTCGACACCCCGGTCCGCTGGGCCCATGTCAGCGAGCTCGCCGACCCCGTCCCCTACATGGAGGGCGGGGAACTCCTGCTGATCACCGCGATGAAACTGGACGCGGAGGACCCGCAGGAGATGCGCCGCTACGTCCGCCGGCTCGCCGCCGCCGGAGTCGTCGGCATCGGCTTCGCCGTCGGCGTGAACTACGAGGCCGTCCCCGAGGCCCTGGTCGAGGCCGCCCGGGCCGAGGACCTCCCGCTGCTGGAGGTCCCCCGGCGGACCCCCTTCCTCGCCATCAGCAAGGCCGTCTCGGCGGCCCTGGCCGCCGACCAGTACCGGGCCGTCACCGCCGGGTTCGAAGCCCAGCGGGAACTGACCCGGGCCGCGCTCTCCGCCGACGGCCCCGCCGAACTCCTCAGCCGGCTCGCCGCCCACGTCCACGGCTGGGCCGCGCTCTACGACGCCTCCGGCGCGGTGGTCGCCGCCGCCCCCGACTGGGCCGCCCGCCGGGCCGCCCGGCTCACCGCCGACGTGGAGCGGCTGCGCGAGCGGCCCGCCCCGGCCAGCGCCGTGGTCGGCGGCTCCGAGGACCGGGTGGAACTCCAGTCCCTGGGCACCGGCCGCCGGGCCAGGGGCGCCCTCGCGGTGGGCACCGGGGCCCCGCTCGGCACCGCCGAACGCTACGCGGTGCACTCCGCGGTCGCCCTGCTCACCCTCACCACCGAACGCACCCGCTCCCTGCACGAGGCCGAGACCCGGCTCGGCTCCGCGATCCTGACGCTGCTCCTCGCCGGACAGCCCGACCACGCCCGGGCGGTCGCCGGGGACCTCTACGGGGCCCTCCTGGAGGCTCCGTTCCGGATGGTCCTGGCCGAACCGGCGCTGCCCGGCACCGCCCAGCCCGAGGGCCTCGCGCTGCTCGGCGACGCCGTGGAGACGGCCGCCGCCCGCACCGGCGAGGCGGTCCTGCTGGTGCCGGAGGAGGGCCGGCTGGTGGTCCTGGCCGCCGACGGCGGCGCCGCCGTCCAGGCCGTCACCGACCACGCCGAGGCCCTGGAGGCCCGCCGCGGCCGGGAGGCCACCGGACCCGAACCGGACGAACTGGTCATCGGCCTGTCCGCGCCGGCCGGCCCGGCCGGCGCCGCCGCCGCCCGCAAGCAGGCGGACCAGGCCCTGGCGGTGGCCCGCCGCCGCGGCCGCCCGCTGGTCGAGCACGCCGACCTCGCCGCCGGATCCGTCCTCCCGCTGCTCGCCGACGAGGCGGTCCGCGCCTTCGCCGACGGCACCCTGCGCGCCCTGCGCGAGCACGACGAGACCGGACGCGGCGACCTGGTGGCCTCCCTCCAGGCCTGGCTCTCCCGGCACGGCCAGTGGGACGCGGCCGCCGCCGACCTGGGGGTCCACCGGCACACCCTCCGCTACCGGATGCGCCGGGTGGAGGAGATCCTCGGCCGCTCCCTCGACGACCCCGACGTCCGGATGGAGCTGTGGCTGGCCCTCAAGGCCACCGCCCCCGGCAGCTGAGCCCGGAACCCGGAACTGACAAACCGGCGAAGACCGGGCGGGTGGTGCTCCACCGCGGACAAGCGCCGGATTCGGCCCGCACCCCTACCGTGAGGGGGACAGGCAGCAGCACCCACCGCACACACCCCGAAGGGCCGGGATTCGCATGACTTCCACCCACGCCTTCTGGCTCGCCGGCCGCCAGGCCACCGGCGAGGACAGCTTCGACGTCACGTCCCCCTGGGACGGCCGTCTCGTCGGCACCGTCAGCGTGCCCACCGACGCGCAGGTCGAAGAGGCCGTGGCCGCGGCGTACGCCGTGACGGCGGAGTTCTCCGCCACCCCCGCCCACGTACGGGCTGCTGCCCTGGACCACGTCTCCAAGCGGCTCACCGAGCGCACCGAGGAGATCGCCCAGCTGATCTCCGCCGAGAACGGCAAGCCCATCAAGTGGGCCCGCGGCGAGGTCGGCCGCGCCGTGTCCGTGTTCCGCTTCGCCGCCGAGGAGGCCCGCCGCTTCAACGGCGGTGACGCCCAGCGCCTGGACACCGACGCCGGCGGCACCGGCCGCCTCGCGCTGACCCGCCGCTTCGTCAAGGGCCCGGTCCTCGGCATCGCCCCGTTCAACTTCCCGCTGAACCTGTGCGCCCACAAGGTCGCCCCGGCCATCGCCGTCGGCGCCCCCATCATCCTCAAGCCGGCCCCGGCCACCCCGCTGTCCGGTCTGATCCTCGGCGAGATCCTCGCCGAGACCGACCTGCCGGCCGGCTCCTGGTCCGTCCTCCCGGTCGCGAACGACAAGATGCCCGCCCTGGTCAAGGACGACCGCCTGCCGGTCATCTCCTTCACCGGCTCCGACACCGTCGGCTACGCCATCCAGCAGTCGGTGCCCCACAAGCACTGCACCCTGGAGCTCGGCGGCAACGCCGCCGCCGTGGTCCTCGACGACTGGTCCTCCGAGGCCGACCTCGACTGGGCCGCCACCCGCATCGCCACCTTCGCGAACTACCAGGCCGGCCAGTCCTGCATCTCCGTGCAGCGCGTGATCGCCGACGCCTCCGTCTACGACCGGCTCGCCGAGAAGGTCGTCGAGAAGGTCCGCGCCCAGGTCACCGGCGACCCGAACGACTCCGCCACCGACGTCGGCCCGCTGGTCTCCGAGGCCGCCGCGATCCGCGTCGAGTCCTGGGTGGACGAGGCCGTCGCGGCCGGCGCCAAGCTGCTCACCGGCGGCGGCCGCGAGGGCGCCTCCTACGAGCCGACCGTGCTCGCCGAC
Organism: Streptomyces sp. NPDC033845; assembly: GCF_055576225.1. Lineage (NCBI taxonomy): Bacteria > Bacillati > Actinomycetota > Actinomycetes > Kitasatosporales > Streptomycetaceae > Streptomyces > Streptomyces sp. NPDC033845. Next base: position 68,035 of record NZ_JBVIRI010000019.1, read on the forward strand.
CTGCCCGACGGCGTCACCCTCGCCTGCGAGGAGGTCTTCGGACCGGTCCTGACCCTGCACCGGGTCGAGGGCACCGACGAGGCCTTCGCCAAGGTCAACGACTCCAAGTTCGGCCTGCAGACCGGCGTCTTCACCCGCAACGTCCAGACCGCGTTCCGCGCCCACCGGGAACTGGAGGTCGGCGGCGTGATCATCGGCGACGCCCCCTCCTACCGCGCCGACCAGATGCCCTACGGCGGCGTCAAGCAGTCCGGCGTCGGCCGCGAGGGCGTCCGCTACGCGATGGACGACTACACGTACGAGCGAGTCCTGGTCCTGACCGGCCTCGACATCTGATCCCGTACGGCCGAAGAGCCGACGGCCGGAGCCCACTGTGCGGGGGCTCCGGCCGTCCCCCTTTTCCCGGGCGGGCGGAACGGGTACGAGTCACTGGCAGAGCAACACCCACCGGTAGCTCCACCCCGACTCTCGGCGGCGAGGTGAGTCCCCTCATGTCCGCAACACAGCCCGACCGGTCCGCACCCTCCGGCCAGTCCGCGCCACCCGCACCCCCCGACGGGCCCGACCGGCCCAAGGTGACCGAGCGCGAGGCCCGGCAGGTCGCCGAGGCGGCCCGCGAGGCCGACTGGCGCAAGCCCAGCTTCGCCAAGGAGCTCTTCCTCGGCAGGTTCCGGCTCGACCTGATCCACCCCCACCCGATGCCCGCCGAGGAGGACGTCCGGCGCGGCGAGGCCTTCCTGGAGCGGCTGCGCGCCTTCTGCGAGACCTCGATCGACGGGGCCCGCATCGAACGCGAGGCGCGGATCCCCGACGAGACCGTGCGCGGGCTCCGGGAACTCGGCGCCCTCGGCATGAAGATCGACCCCGGGTACGGCGGGCTCGGCCTCACCCAGGTCTACTACAACAAGGCCCTCGCCCTCGTCGGATCGGTCAGCCCCGCCATCGGCGCCCTGCTCTCCGCCCACCAGTCGATCGGCGTACCACAGCCGCTGAAGATGTTCGGCACGCAGGCACAGAAGGACGCCTACCTGCCCCGCTGCGCCACCACCGCCATCAGCGCCTTCCTGCTCACCGAGCCGGACGTCGGCTCCGACCCGGCCCGGCTGGCCACCACGGCGGTGCCCGACGGCGAGGACGCGTACCTCCTGGACGGGGTGAAGCTCTGGACCACCAACGGGGTGGTCGCCGACCTGCTCGTGGTGATGGCCCGGGTGCCCCGGAGCGAGGGCCACCGGGGCGGCATCACCGCCTTCGTGGTGGAGGCCGACTCGCCCGGCATCACCGTGGAGCACCGCAACGCCTTCATGGGTCTGCGCGGCCTGGAGAACGGGGTGACCCGCTTCCACCGGGTCCGGGTCCCGGCCGACCAGCGCATCGGCGCCGAAGGGGCCGGCCTCAAGATCGCGCTGACCACCCTCAACACCGGCCGGCTCTCGCTGCCCGCCATGTGCGTCGGCGCCGGCAAGTGGTGCCTGAAGATCGCCCGCGAGTGGTCCGGGGTCCGCGAGCAGTGGGGCCGGCCGGTCGCGGAGCACGAGGCCGTCGGCGCCAAGATCTCCTTCATCGCGGCCACCACCTTCGCCCTGGAGGCGGTCGTCGACCTCGCCTCCCAGATGGCCGACGAGGACCGCAACGACATCCGCATCGAGGCCGCCCTCGCCAAGCTGTACGGCTCCGAGATGGCCTGCCTGATGGCCGACGAACTGGTCCAGATCCGCGGCGGCCGCGGCTTCGAGACCGCCGAGTCGCTGGCCGCCCGCGGCGAGCGGGCCGTCCCCGCCGAACAGATGCTCCGCGACCTGCGCATCAACCGGATCTTCGAGGGCTCCACCGAGATCATGCACCTGCTGATCGCCCGGGAGGCCGTGGACGCCCACCTGTCCGTGGCCGGAGACCTCATCGACCCCGACAAGGACCTCGGCGACAAGGCGAAGGCCGGCGCCCGGGCCGCCGGGTTCTACGCCCGCTGGCTGCCCAGGCTCGCCACCGGCGCCGGCCAGGTCCCCGGCACCTACCGGGAGTTCCACCCGCGCGGCCACACCGACCTCTCCACCCATCTGCGCTACGTGGAGCGCACCAGCCGCAAGCTGGCCCGCTCCACCTTCTACGCCATGTCCCGATGGCAGGGCCGGATGGAGACCAAACAGGGCTTCCTCGGCCGGATCGTGGACATCGGGGCGGAACTCTTCGCGATGAGCGCCGCCTGCGTCCGCGCCGAGCACCTGAGGGCCTCCGGGGACCACGGCCGGGAGGCGTACCAGCTGGCCGACGCCTTCTGCCGGCAGTCCAGGATCCGGGTGGAGGAACTCTTCGGCCGGCTCTGGAACAACACCGACGACCTCGACCGCAAGGTGGTCGCCGGAGTCCTCTCCGGAACCTACGCCTGGCTGGAGGAAGGGGTCCTGGACCCCTCCGGGGACGGCCCCTGGATCGCCGACGCCACCCCCGGCCCGACCCGGGGGGAGAACGTGCACCGGCCGATCCGCTGAGGCCGTGTCCGGACCGCTCCGGGTTGCGGCAACAATGGGGGGATGAGCGACAGCCCATCCCCCCTCGCCGATCCGCACCTCCTCTTCGACAGCGCGGACGGCCGCCGGGACATCGTGGTCCTCGGCTCCACCGGGTCCATCGGGACCCAGGCGGTCGACCTGGTCCTGCGCAACCCCGACCGCTTCCGGGTGACCGGTCTCTCCGCGGCCGGCGGCCGGGTGGGCCTGCTGGCCGAGCAGGCCCGGCTGCTGCGGGTGCGCACCGTGGCCGTGGCCGACGAGAGCGCCGTGCCGGCGCTGCGGGAGGCGCTCGCCGCGCAGTTCGCCGGCGAGCCGCTGCCCGAGGTCCTCGCCGGACCCGGGGCGGCGGCCCGGCTGGCCGCCTCCGAATGCCACACCGTCCTCAACGGCATCACCGGCTCCATCGGCCTCGCCCCCACCCTGGCGGCCCTCGAAGCCGGCCGGACCCTGGCCCTGGCCAACAAGGAGTCGCTGATCGTCGGCGGCCCGCTGGTCAAGGAGCTGGCCGCGCCCGGCCAGATCATCCCGGTGGACTCCGAGCACGCCGCGCTCTTCCAGGCCCTCGCGGCCGGCACCCGCGCCGAGGTCCGCAAGCTGGTGGTCACCGCCTCCGGCGGGCCGTTCCGCGGCCGCACCCGCGCCGAGCTCGCCGAGGTCACCGTCGAGGACGCCCTGGCCCACCCCACCTGGGCGATGGGCCCGGTCATCACCGTCAACAGCGCCACCCTGGTCAACAAGGGCTTGGAGGTGATCGAGGCCCACCTCCTCTACGACATCCCGTTCGAGCGGATCGAGGTGGTCGTCCACCCCCAGTCGTACGTCCACTCGATGGTCGAGTTCACCGACGGCTCCACCCTCGCCCAGGCCACCCCGCCGGACATGCGCGGCCCGATCGCCGTCGGCCTCGGCTGGCCCCGGCGGGTCCCCGACGCGGCCCCCGCCTTCGACTGGACCAAGGCCTCCACCTGGGAGTTCTTCCCGCTGGACACCGAGGCCTTCCCGGCGGTGGGCCTGGCCCGGCACGTGGGCGCCCTGGGCGGCACCGCCCCGGCCGTGTTCAATGCGGCGAACGAGGAGTGCGTGGAGGCGTTCCTGGCCGGTCGGCTGCCGTTCACAGCAATCATCGATACGGTCGCTGCCGTGGTCGATGAGCACGGGACGCCGGCGCGGGGAACCTCCCTGACCGTCGAGGACGTCCTCGAAGCGGAGACCTGGGCCAGGGCCCGGGCCCGGGAGATGGCGGCGAAGGCCGCCGTGGAGGCGCGCGCATGACAGCTTTCATGACGGTGCTGGGCATAGTCGTCTTTGTCGTCGGCCTGCTCGTGTCCATCGCCTGGCACGAGCTGGGGCACCTCTCCACCGCCAAGATGTTCGGCATCCGGGTGCCCCAGTACATGGTCGGCTTCGGCCCCACCCTCTGGTCCCGGAAGAAGGGCGAGACCGAGTACGGGATCAAGGCCATCCCGATGGGCGGCTACATCCGCATGATCGGGATGTTCCCGCCCGGCGAGGACGGCAGGATCACCGCCCGCTCCACCTCCCCGTTCCGGTCGATGATCGAGGACGCCCGCTCGGCGGCCTACGAGGAGCTCAAGCCCGGGGACGAGAGCCGGCTCTTCTACACGCGCAAGCCGTGGAAGCGCGTGATCGTGATGTTCGCCGGACCCTTCATGAACCTGGTCCTGGCCGTGGGGATCTTCGTCACCACCCTGATGGCCTTCGGGGTGAACACCCAGACCACCGTGGTCAACTCGGTCTCCGACTGCGTCATCCAGCAGAGCGAGAAGCGGGACAAGTGCGCCCCCGGCGACCCCGCCGCCCCCGCCAAGGCCGCCGGCCTGCTGCCCCGGGACCGGATCGTCGCCTTCAACGGACACCCGACCGAGGACTGGAGCACCCTCCAGAAGGACATCCGGGCCACCACCGGCCCCGCCGTGATCACCGTGGAGCGGGCCGGACAGCGGGTGGACCTCAAGGCGGACGTCATCGCGAACACGGTCGCCAAGACCGACGCCGACGGCCGCTACGTGGAGAACCAGTACGTCACCGCCGGATTCCTCGGCTTCACCCCGTCCGTCGGCTACGTCAAGCAGTCCTTCGGCCAGTCCGTGGACCGGATGGGCGAGATGATGGAGTCCGGGGTGCAGTCGCTGATCGACCTGCCCTCCCGGGTCCCCGCCCTGTGGGACGCCACCTTCAACGGCGCCGAACGCGAACAGGACGGCCCGATGGGCATCGTCGGCGCGGCCCGGGTCAGCGGCGAGATCGCCGGCCTGGAGATGCCCGCGGAGGAGCGGCTGGTCTTCTTCCTCCAGCTGCTGGCCGGCTTCAACCTCTCGCTGTTCCTGTTCAACATGCTGCCGCTGCTCCCGCTGGACGGCGGGCACATCGCCGGCGCCCTGTGGGAGTCGGTCCGGCGCAACACGGCCCGGCTGTTCCGGCGCCCCGACCCCGGCCCGTTCGACGTGGCCACGCTGATGCCGGTGGCCTACGTGGTGGCCGGCGTGTTCGTCTGCTTCACCGCGCTGGTGATGATCGCCGACGTGGTGAACCCCATCAAGATCACCTGATTCCGCGGCGTATACCCGCGGGACCCCGGAGCCGGGCACGATTCGTGCCCGGCTCCCTACGTTCGGGTGGCGGACCCCCTCGGATGCGCGTGCGGAGCACGGGTTGGCGTAATCTCGAAGGCTGGAGCCCGCCGAATTCGGGACCTTGATCCACACCTTGGGGTTGCACAGCAGATGACTGCTATCTCTCTCGGAATTCCCTCCGTGCCGACGAAGCTCGCCGACCGCCGGGTCAGCCGCAAGATCCAGGTCGGTTCCGTGGCCGTGGGCGGCGACGCGCAGATCTCGGTGCAGTCCATGACCACCACCCGGACCTCCGACATCGGCGCCACCCTCCAGCAGATCGCCGAGCTGACCGCGGCCGGCTGCAACATCGTCCGGGTGGCCTGCCCCACCCAGGACGACGCCGACGCCCTCGCGGTCATCGCGAAGAAGTCGCAGATCCCGGTCATCGCCGACATCCACTTCCAGCCCAAGTACGTGTTCGCCGCGATCGACGCCGGCTGCGCCGCCGTCCGCGTGAACCCGGGCAACATCAAGCAGTTCGACGACAAGGTCAAGGAGATCGCGAAGGCCGCGAACGAGACCCGCACCCCGATCCGCATCGGGGTCAACGCCGGCTCGCTCGATGCCCGCCTGCTCCGCAAGTACGGCAAGGCCACCCCCGAGGCCCTCGTCGAGTCCGCCCTCTGGGAGGCCTCCCTCTTCGAGGAGCACGGCTTCGGCGACATCAAGATCTCGGTCAAGCACAACGACCCGGTGGTCATGGTCAACGCCTACCGCCAGCTCGCCGCCGCCTGCGACTACCCCCTCCACCTCGGCGTCACCGAGGCCGGCCCCGCCTTCCAGGGCACCATCAAGTCCGCCGTCGCCTTCGGCGCCCTGCTCTCCGAGGGCATCGGCGACACCATCCGGGTCTCCCTCTCCGCCCCGCCCGTCGAAGAGGTCAAGGTCGGCAACCAGATCCTGGAGTCCCTCAACCTCAAGCCCCGCCGCCTGGAGATCGTCTCCTGCCCCTCCTGCGGCCGCGCCCAGGTCGACGTCTACAAGCTGGCCGAGGAGGTCACCGCCGGTCTGGAGGGCATGGAGGTCCCGCTGCGCGTGGCCGTCATGGGCTGTGTGGTCAACGGCCCCGGCGAGGCCCGCGAGGCCGACCTCGGCGTCGCCTCCGGCAACGGCAAGGGCCAGATCTTCGTCAAGGGCGAGGTCATCAAGACCGTCCCCGAATCGAAGATCGTCGAGACCCTGATCGAGGAAGCCCTCAAGATCGCCGAGCAGATGGAGAAGGACGGCATCCCCTCCGGGGAGCCCACCGTCGCCATCGGAGTCTGACCGGACGGGCCCCGTCCGACCCGGCCGCCGAAACCCGGCCCCGGCCCGTTCCCGCAGTTCGCGGGCGGTCCGGGGCCCTTTCGTGACCGCGTGGGGGCGGCATCCTCGGGGCGGGCCGGGTACAGTGCGGAGATCAGCAGACCTGCACGGTGAGGCCCCCCACGTGTTGACGCAGACCACCACCCGGGTCCTCGAACCCAGCGATCTCGCGCTCGCCCTCGAACTCCTCGACCGCGAGCCGGTAGCGAACGCCTTCGTCACCTCCCGCGTCCGGGTCGCCGGACTCGACCCCTGGCGCCTGGGCGGCGAGATGTGGGGTTTCTACAGCGACGGGGAGCTCCGCTCCCTCTGCTACGCCGGGGCCAACCTGGTGCCCGTCTGCGCCACCCCCGAGGCCGTCCGGGCGTTCGCCGACCGGGCCCGCCGCACCGGCCGCCGCTGCTCCTCCATCGTGGGCCCCGCCGAGGCCACCGCCCTGCTGTGGCGGCTGCTGGAACCCCACTGGGGACCCGCCCGCGAGGTCCGCTCGCACCAGCCCCTGATGACCACCGAACGGCCCTCCCCGGAGATCGCCCCGGATCCGCTGGTCCGCCGCATCCGCAAGGACGAGATGGACCTGATCATGCCCGCCTGCGTGGCCATGTTCACCGAGGAGGTCGGGGTCTCCCCGCTGGCCGGCGACGGCGGACTCCTCTACCAGGCCAGGGTCGCCGAGCTGGTCTCCACCGGGCGCTCCTTCGCCCGGATCGAGGACGGCACCGTGGTCTTCAAGGCGGAGATCGGCGCCGCCACCTCCCGCGCCTGCCAGATCCAGGGCGTCTGGGTGGCCCCCGAGTACCGGGGCCGCGGCCACTCCGAGACCGGGATGGCCGCCGTGGTCGCCCACGCCCTGCGCGATGTCGCCCCGGTGGTCAGCCTCTACGTCAACGACTACAACACCGCCGCCCGCGCCGCCTACCGCCGGGTCGGCTTCCGCGAGGTCGGCGCGTTCATGAGCGTCCTGTTCTGATCGCGACCGAGCCCTTCCGCCGCGGCCGCCGAAGTAAGGTCTCCGCATGTCTGAAACCCCCGCCGGCCTCAGCATCGGCCCCCTGGACCTCGCCGCACGCGTCGACGAGGCGCTGCGGGTCCAGGCCGTGGCCTTCGGACTCGGCGAGGAGGAGGTCTGCATCCGGCGCCACATCGTCCAGCGCCACATGACCTGCCCGGGCGCCCGCGCCCTCGGCGCCTTCACCGAGGACGGGGCCCTCGCCGGATTCGTCTACGGCATGCCCAACGACCGCGGCCACTGGTGGTCCACCATCGTCGAACCCCATCTGCGGGCCCGGGGCGAGGACCACTGGCTCGACGACTCCTTCGCCATCACCGAACTCCACGTCCACCCCGGCTTCCAGGGCCGCGGCGCCGGCCGCGCGCTGATCACCGAGATCACCGACACGGCCACCGAACCCCGCTCCATCCTCTCCGCCATCGACACCGAGTCCCCGGCCCGGGCGCTCTACCGCTCGCTGGGCTACACCGACCTGGCCCGCCGGGTCCTCTTCCCCAGTGCCGCCCGCCCCTACGCGGTCATGGGCGCGCCGCTGCCGCTGCTCCGGCGGTAGCCTCCGGGCATGCCCACGCACCAGACCCCCCGAACCCCCGCCGTGCCGGTCCAGCGGATGTCCCGGCTGATGGCCCGCACCCTGCGCGAGGACCCGGCGGACGCCGAGACCCTCAGCCACCGCCTCCTGGTCCGCGCCGGATACGTCCGCCGCTCCTCCGCCGGGGTGTGGATCTGGCTGCCGCTGGGCAAGCGGGTCCTGGACCACGTCAGCCGGGTCGTCCGCGAGGAGATGGACGCCATCGGCGCCCAGGAGGTGCTGCTGCCCGCCCTGCTGCCCCGCGAGCCGTACGAGGCCAGCGGACGCTGGAGCGAGTACGGGGACCTGCTGTTCCGGCTGAAGGACCGCAAGGGCGCCGACTACCTGCTGGGCCCCACCCACGAGGAGGTCTTCACCCAGCTGGTGAAGGACCAGTGCGCCTCCTACAAGGACCTCCCGGTGATGCTCTACCAGATCCAGACCAAGTACCGGGACGAGGCCCGGCCCCGCTCCGGAGTGCTCCGCGGCCGCGAGTTCCAGATGAAGGACTCCTACTCCTTCGACACCGACGACGCGGGCCTGGCCGCCTCCTACGCCCTGCACCGCGCCGCCTACCAGCGGATCTTCACCCGGCTCGGGCTGGACCACCGGATCGTCTCCGCCGTCTCCGGCGCCATGGGCGGCTCCGCCTCCGAGGAGTTCCTCGCCCCCGCCGCCGCCGGCGAGGACACCTTCGCGGACTGCCCCTCCTGCGGGTTCGCCGCCAACACCGAGGCGGTCACCTTCCCGCTCGTCCCGGCGGCCGCGCCCGCGCCCGACGGGCACCCCGCCGCGCGCGAGCTGGACACCCCCGACACCCCCACCATCGAGTCCCTGGCCGCGCTGCTCGGCGTACCGGCCTCCGCCACCCTGAAGAACCTGCTGGTCACGGTGGACGGGGAGATCGTGGCCGTCGGAGTGCCCGGGGACCGCGAGGTGGACCTCGGCAAGCTCGGCGAGCACTTGGCCCCGGCGGTGGTGGAGCTGGTCACCGCGGAGGACTTCGCCGACCGGCCCGACCTGGTCCGCGGCTATGTCGGCCCGCAGGGCCTGGACAAGGTCCGCTATCTCGCCGACCCCCGGATCGCCCCCGGCACCGCCTGGGTCACCGGGGCCAACCGGCCCGGCACCCACGCCGAACACGTGGTCTGCGGGCGGGACTTCGAGGTCGACCAGTACCTCGACGTGGTCGTGGTCCGCCCCGGCGACCCCTGCCCGGCCTGCGGCACCGGGCTGCGGCTGGACCGGGCCATCGAGGTCGGCCACATCTTCCAGCTGGGCCGCAAGTACGCCGACACCTTCGGCCTGGACGTGCTGGGCCGGGAGGGCAAGCCGGTCCGCGTCACCATGGGCTCGTACGGGATCGGGGTCTCCCGGGTGGTCGCGGCGCTCGCCGAGCAGACCGCCGACGAACGCGGGCTGTGCTGGCCCGCCGAGGTGGCCCCGGCCCGGGTGCACGTGGTGGCGGCGGGCAAGGCCCCGCAGCTCGCCCTGGCCGAGGAGGCCGCCGAGGCGCTGGCCGCGGCCGGCCTGACCGTCCTGCTGGACGACCGCCCCGGACTGTCCCCGGGCGTGAAGCTGACCGACGCGGAACTGATCGGCGCCCCCTGGATCCTGGTGGCCGGCCGCCGGACCGCCGAGGGCGTCCTGGAACTCCAGGACCGCCGCACCGGCACCCGCGAGCACCTCACCCTCCCCGAGGCCCTCACCCGCCTGACGGCCCTCTAGGCGGCGGGCGGGTCGGCGGCGGCGGGCGGGCCGGCCGCGGCGGGCGGGCCGGCCGGCGGCTCCGCTCCCGGCGGGGCCGCGGCCGGCGCGGCGCGCTCCAGGAAGCGGAGCAGCTCCACCGGGAACGGCAGCACCAGCGTGGAGTTCTTCTCCGCCGCGACCGCCACCACGGTCTGGAGCAGCCGCAGCTGGAGCGCGGCCGGCTGCTCGGCCATCACCCCCGCCGCCTCGGCCAGCTTCCTCGACGCCTGGAGCTCCGCGTCCGCGTTGATCACCCGGGCCCGCCGCTCCCGGTCCGCCTCCGCCTGCCGGGCCATCGACCGCTTCATGGTCTCCGGCAGCGACACGTCCTTGATCTCCACCCGGTCGATCTGCACCCCCCAGCCCACCGCCGGGGAGTCGATCATCAGCTCCAGCCCCTGGTTCAGCTGCTCCCGGTTGGACAGCAGGTCGTCCAGGTCGGACTTGCCGATGATCGAGCGCAGCGAGGTCTGCGCCATCTGGGAGACCGCGAACCGGTAGTCCTCGACCTCCACCACCGCGTTCCTCGGGTCCACCACCCGGAAGTACACGACCGCGTCCACCCGCACGGTGACGTTGTCCCGGGTGATGCCCTCCTGCGCGGGCACCGGCATCGTCACGATCTGCATGTTCACCTTGTGCAGCCGGTCCACCACCGGCACCACCAGGGTGAACCCGGGCGCCCGCACGGCCGGCCGCAGCCGGCCGAACCGGAAGACCAGCCCCCGCTCGTACTGGCGGATCACCCGCGCCGCCGCGGCGGTGTAGAGCGCGATGCCGGTGCCCGCGGCTGCCGCCGCGACCAGCAGTTCTTCGACCATGACGGCCCCCTGCCGGGCGAATGCCTCTTTTCGGGAGTATTCCCCTACGGGCAGCCCGCGAACTCACAGCCAGCCCGCGAACTCCAGCAGCAGCTCCGAGTCCCGGTACCGGCCGGCCGCCCGGGCCCGCAGCCCCGACTCCACCGCCCGGAACAGCGTCCAGCCGCGCAGCCGGTCCCGGTCCACCGCCAGCGAGTCGGCCAGCTTGGTGACCCGGCGGCGCGCCCCGGCCGGACCCGCCGAGGAGGCGACCTGGTCCTCCAGCCGGTCCCGGACCAGCCGGGCCAGGTCGTAGGCCCGCTCGCCGACCAGCGGTTCGGGGCCGACCGCCAGCCAGGGCGCCCGCTCCCCGGAGAGCACCTTGCCCTGCCGGAAGTTCCCGTGCAGCAGGACCTCCTCCGGCGGCAGCGCGGTCAGCTCCTCGCGGGCCGCCAGCGCCGTGCCGGCCAGCTCCCGCAGCTCCTCCGGGGCGGCCTTGAGCCCCTCCGACTGCCGCTCGGTGCGCTCGGCCACCGAGGGGAAACCGTGCTCCGCCGGCGGGGCCACCCACAGCCGGCGGATCGTCCCGGACGCCTCCAGCAGGGCCTTGGCCTCCGGCAGCGAACGCAGCGACACCTCCGGCTGGAGCCGCTCCAGCAGCAGCGCCCCGTCCTCGTGCCGGGTGTCCAGCAGCCGTACGGCCCCGAACCCGCCCCAGTGCGCCAGCGCGGCCAGCTCCCGGTCGGGCCGGGCGGCCGGCGGGGCCAGCTTCAGCGCGGCCGGGGTCCCGTCGGGGTAGCGGACGAGCACCAGCAGACTGCTGCGGCCGCCCGGGGCCTGCACCCGCTGGGCCCGGACCCCGCGCCGGTCGAGCGCCTCCTCGGCGAGGCCGGGGAGCCGGTCCAGCCAGTCCTCGTGCCCCGCCGTGTCGGGCTGCTCGCCGAGCGCCCGTACGAGACGCTCCGGCGGTTCGAAAGCCATGCGCGCGTGATCCCTTTCAGCTGTGCCGGGCCGGCCGCGCCTGTCCCGCGCGTTCCGTGAGCCCAGGGAAGGCTACGCCGACACCGCGCCAGCGTGCCGCCCGGACCGCCGCCGCGCTCAGCGCGTCGGCCGCCTCGCGGCGCAGCGGGCCGGTGGAGGCCCGCACCAGATCGGAGTAGGCGCCGGCCACCCGGTCCTCGATCTCGGCGGCCAGCCGTGCGGCGTCCGCGGGGGTGCGGACCGGGAACGGCAGCCGGTAGCCGGCCTCGGCGGTGCGCGGCGATCCGCCCAGCCCGCGGACCGTCCGGGTGAGCGCGTCCCGGCGGGCGAGGTGTCCGCCGTAGGCCTGTCCGGCCTCGGCGGCGCGGTCCGCGGCGGCCCGGGCGCCGATCACCCCGTAGGCGTAGGCGGCCGCGTGCTCGGCGGCCAGCGCGGCCTGGGCGGCTGCCAGGGCCCGGTCCGGTCCGGGGTTCGGTTCGGGCTTCATGCCGGGGCTCCCGTACGGGTCAGCAGATGGTGGTGGACGGCCCCGCAGGCGGCGACCGAGGCCAGCAGCCGGGCCAGCTCGCCGGGGGCCGAGGCCAGGGCGATCGTCCGGTTCTCGGCCAGGCTGCGCTCCGCGCCGGCCAGCGCGGCCAGCGCCTCGGCGGGGGCGCCGGGCACCGGCGGCGGCGGGGGAGCGGCCACCGGGGTGGGGGTCCCGGGTGCCGTGCCGGTCCGGGAGGGGTCCGCGGTGTGCCCGCGGGGGGCCGCCGGCTCCGGGTCCAGCGCGCCCTCGTGCTCGGCCACCGCGGCCCGCAGCGGGGCGAGCCGTCCGGCCAGTGCCGGATGGGCCGCCAGGGTGGCGTCGTAACGTTCCAGCAGGTTCCGGGTGTCCCGGACGGCGGCTTCCCGCATCCGCCGTTCGAGGGATTCCGGCGTGTCGGACGCGGACCCGCCACCACCCCCCGGATCCGAACAGCCGGACAGCAGGGCGGCGCCCAGCACCCCGGCGGTGCCGGTGAGCAGGGTTCTTCGCGAAGGCGGGGTCCAGGGCACGGCACGGTCCTCGGGAGCGGGGCGGCAGGTGGCAGGCGGTGAACGCAGTGATCACGGTACCCGGGGCGGCCGGAACGGGGCGGGCGGCAACACCCCCCGCGAGCGGATACCCTTTGTCCTGACGCGCGATCCACGCGACGGAAACACAACAGCACACGCGGCCGAGGAGTCACCCGGATGAGCACCCCCCAGAGCGACAGGCTGCGCGGACTGCTGGAGCCGCTGGTCGCCGCGAAGGCCCTGGACCTGGAGGACATCGAGCTCTCCAAGGCGGGCAAGCGGCGGATGCTCCGGATCATCGTGGATTCCGACGAGGGCGTGGAACTGGACACCTGCGCCGAGCTGAGCCGCGAGATCTCCGACACATTGGACGAGACCGACGCGATGGGCGAGGACGAGTACGTCCTCGAAGTCAGCTCCCCGGGCGCGGACCGCCCGCTCACCGAACACCGGCACTACGTGCGTGCCACCGGCCGGCTGGTCAAGTTCCAGCTGGCCGAGAGCGGCGAGCTCGTCGCCCGGATCCTCGGCGTCGACGAGGACGGGCTGGACCTGGAGGTCCCGGGCGTGAAGGGCCGCAAGGCCACCGCCCGCCGCATCGCCTTCTCCGAGATCGCCAGGGCGCGCGTCGAGATCGAGTTCAACCGCAAAGACAAGAAGGAAGAGGAGGCGTAGTCGTGGACATCGACATGAGTGCCCTGCGGGGTCTGGTCCGGGAGAAGGAGATCTCCTTCGACCTGCTCGTCGAGGCGATCGAGTCGGCCCTCCTCATCGCGTACCACCGCACCGAGGGCAGCTTCCGGCGGGCCCGCGTGGTGCTCGACCGGACCAACGGCCATGTGGTCGTGTGGGCGACCGAGGACCCCAAGGACCTCGAAGAGGGCCAGGAGCCCAAGGAGTTCGACGACACCCCGTCGGACTTCGGGCGGATCGCCGCGACCACCGCCAAGCAGGTGATCCTCCAGCGTCTGCGCGACGCCGAGGACGACCTGACCTTCGGCGAGTTCGCCGGCCGCGAGGGCGATGTCATCACCGGCGTCGTCCAGCAGGGCAAGGACCCCAAGAACGTCCTCGTCGACATCGGCAAGCTGGAGGCCATCCTGCCCGTGCAGGAGCAGGTCCCCGGCGAGGACTACACCCACGGACTGCGCCTGCGCACGTACGTGGTGCGGGTGGCGAAGGGTGTCCGCGGTCCGTCCGTGACCCTCTCGCGCACCCACCCGAACCTGGTGAAGAAGCTGTTCGCGCTGGAGGTCCCGGAGATCGCCGACGGAAGCGTCGAGATCGCCGCGATCGCCCGCGAGGCCGGCCACCGCACCAAGATCGCCGTGCGGTCCACCCGCTCGGGCCTCAACCCCAAGGGCGCCTGCATCGGCCCGATGGGCGGCCGGGTCCGCAACGTGATGGCCGAACTGCACGGCGAGAAGATCGACATCGTCGACTGGTCGGACGACCCGGCGGAGATGGTGGCCAACGCGCTGTCCCCCGCCCGGGTGAGCAAGGTCGAGGTCGTGGACTGGGACTCCCGGTCCGCCCGGGTGACCGTGCCCGACTACCAGCTGTCCCTGGCCATCGGCAAGGAGGGCCAGAACGCCCGCCTCGCCGCCCGGCTCACCGGCTGGCGCATCGACATCCGTCCCGACACCGAGGGCGACCCCGGTGACCGGAACGGGTCCGCGGAATAAACCGGTACCGGTCCGGGGTTCCGGGCCGGTAGACAGGTGTCCACCCAGCTGACGACCGAGATAGAGACAACGTCCGTTCGATTTTTCGCCTGAAGGGGTGAGGTCGGTACGGGGAGGTAGACTGAGCGTGTCTGGCCGTACGCATGCCCGCACATGCCCCGAGCGCACCTGCCTGGGGTGCCGGGAGCGAGCGGCCAAGAGCGATCTGCTGCGCATCGTGGCGGTCGGGGACGCATGCGTCCCGGACCCTCGCGGTACGCTGCCCGGCCGGGGTGCGTATCTGCACCCCGCCGTGGTCTGCCTCGACCAGGCGGTTCGCCGCCGGGCGTTCCCCCGGGCCCTCAGGGTCCAGGGGACTCTCGACACCGCCGCCCTGCGGACGGTCATCGAGGCGACACCGTAAGACAGAAGTACGGCACGGATCCCCGTGCGGTCAGGTACCTCGCGAGTTGGAAGTAGGTCGAGATTGCGATGAGCACTCGATGAGTACGCGATGAGTACGCCCATGAAGTAGCGACGGTCCGGCGTAACCCGGACCTAAAAGGAGCGAAGTGGCTAAGGTCCGGGTATACGAACTCGCCAAGGAGTTCGGGGTCGAGAGCAAGGTCGTCATGGCCAAGCTCCAAGAACTCGGTGAATTCGTCCGTTCGGCGTCCTCGACGATCGAGGCGCCTGTTGTACGCAAGCTGACCGACGCATTGCAGGGGCCCGGCACCGCCGGCAAGTCCGCTGCGAAGCCCGGCGCGCCCCGCAAGGCCGCGCCCGCCAAGCCCGCGGCGCCCTCCCCGGCCGCCGCGGCACGTCCCGCTGCCCCGAAGCCCGGCGCCCCGGCCCCCAAGCCGGCCGTCGCGGAGGCTCCGGCCGCAGCAGCCCCGGTGACCCCGGCCGCCTCCGGCCCGCGTCCCGGTCCCAAGGCTCCGGCCCCGAAGCCCGCCCCGGCGGCTCCGGCTCCGGTCGCCGCCGAGTTCCAGGCGCCGCCGTCGGCCCCGGCCGCCCCGGCGCGCCCCGCCGGCGCCACCCCGGGCCCGCGCCCGGCCGCCGCGCAGCGTCCGGCCGGCCCCGGCCAGGCCGGTGCCCGTCCCGGCGCGCCGCGTCCGGCCGGCTCGGCCCCCGGTGCCCAGGCCCCCCGTCAGGGTGGCGCGCAGGCCCCGCGTCCGGGCGGTGCCCGTCCGGCCGGCCCGCGTCCGGGCAACAACCCCTTCACCTCCGGTGGCTCCACCGGCATGGCCCGCCCGCAGGCCCCGCGCCCGCAGGGTGCCCCCCGTCCCGGTGCCCCCGGCGCCGGCGGCGGCCAGGGTGCTCCCCGCCCGCAGGGCGGCCCCGGCGGCGCCCCGCGTCCGCAGGGTCCCGGCGGCGCCCGTCCCACCCCGGGCGGCATGCCCCGTCCGCAGGGCGGCGCGCGTCCTGCCGGTGGCCCTGGCGGTGCTCCCGGCGGTAACCGTCCCAACCCGGGCATGATGCCGCAGCGTCCCGCTGCCGGCCCGCGTCCGGGCCCCGGTGGCGGCGGTCGCGGTCCCGGCGGTCCCGGCGGCCGTCCGGCCGGCGGCGGCGCCGGTCGTCCCGGTGGCGGCGGCTTCGCCGGCCGTCCGGCCGGTCCGGGCTCGCGTCCGGCCGGTGGCGGCGGCTTCGGCGGTCCCCGTCCGGGTGGCGGCGGCTTCGGCGGCGGTCCCGCCGGTGGCGGCGGCGGTCGTCCCGGCTTCGCGGGCCGTCCCGGCGGCCCCGGTGGCCGCGGTGGCACGCAGGGCGCCTTCGGCCGTCCCGGCGGACCGGCCCGTCGTGGCCGCAAGTCGAAGCGGCAGCGGCGCCAGGAGTACGAGGCCATGCAGGCCCCGTCGGTCGGCGGCGTGATGCTGCCCCGCGGTGGCGGCGAGACCATTCGCCTGTCCCGCGGTGCCTCCCTCACCGACTTCGCCGAGAAGATCGGCGCCAACCCGGCGTCGCTCGTCGCGGTGATGATGAACCTCGGCGAGATGGTCACGGCCACGCAGTCGGTCTCCGACGAGACCCTGCAGCTCCTCGGCGACGAGATGAACTACCGGGTTCAGATCGTCAGCCCCGAGGAGGAGGACCGCGAGCTCCTGGAGACCTTCGACATCGAGTTCGGCGAGGACGAGGGCGGCGAGGAACTCCTCATGCCGCGTCCGCCGGTCGTCACCGTCATGGGTCACGTCGACCACGGAAAGACCCGCCTCCTCGACGCCATCCGCAAGACCAACGTGGTCGCGGGCGAGGCCGGCGGCATCACCCAGCACATCGGTGCGTACCAGGTCGGTACCGAGGTCAACGGTGAAGAGCGCAAGATCACCTTCATCGACACCCCCGGTCACGAGGCGTTCACCGCCATGCGTGCCCGTGGTGCCAAGTCCACCGACATCGCGATCCTGGTGGTCGCGGCCAACGACGGCGTCATGCCGCAGACGATCGAGGCGCTGAACCACGCCCAGGCGGCCGGCGTGCCGATCGTGGTCGCGGTCAACAAGATCGACGTCGAGGGTGCCGACCCGGTCAAGGTGCGCGGTCAGCTCACCGAGTTCGGTCTGGTCGCCGAGGAGTACGGCGGCGACACGATGTTCGTCGACATCTCCGCCAAGCAGGGTCTGCACATCGACTCCCTGCTGGAGGCCGTCGTCCTCACCGCCGACGCCTCGCTCGACCTCCGGGCCAACCCGGAGCAGGACGCGCAGGGTATTGCGATCGAGTCCCACCTCGACCGCGGCCGCGGCGCCGTCGCCACCGTCCTCGTCCAGCGCGGTACCCTCCGCGTCGGCGACACCATGGTCGTGGGCGACGCCTACGGCCGGGTGCGCGCCATGCTCGACGACAAGGGCAACAACGTCGAGGAAGCGGGTCCGTCGACCCCCGTCCTGGTCCTGGGTCTCACCAACGTCCCCGGCGCCGGCGACAACTTCCTCGTCGTCGACGAGGACCGCACCGCCCGTCAGATCGCCGAGAAGCGTGCTGCGCGAGAGCGCAACGCCAACTTCGCCAAGCGCGTCCGCCGGGTGTCCCTGGAAGACCTCGACTCGGTCCTCAAGGCCGGTCTGGTCCAGGAACTCAACCTCATCATCAAGGGCGACGCGTCCGGTGCGGTCGAGGCCCTGGAGTCCTCCCTGCTCCAGCTCGACGTCGGCGAAGAGGTCGACATCCGCGTCCTGCACCGCGGTGTGGGTGCGGTCACCGAGTCGGACATCAACCTGGCGATGGGCTCCGACGCCATCGTCATCGGCTACAACGTCCGTGCGGCCGGCCGTGCCGCGCAGATGGCGGAGCGCGAGGGCGTCGACGTCCGGTACTACTCGGTGATCTACCAGGCCATCGAGGAGATCGAGGCGGCCCTGAAGGGTCTCCTCAAGCCGGAGTACGAAGAGGTCGAGCTCGGTACCGCGGAGGTCCGCGAGGTCTTCCGCTCGTCCAAGCTGGGCAACATCGCCGGTGTCCTCATCCGGTCCGGCGAGGTCAAGCGCAACACCAAGGCGCGGCTCCTGCGCGATGGCAAGGTCATCGCCGAGAACCTCACCATCTCTGGTCTGCGCCGCTTCAAGGACGATGTCACCGAGATCCGCGAAGGCTTCGAGGGCGGTATCAACCTCGGAAACTTCAACGACATCAAGATCGACGACGTCATCGCGACGTACGAGATGCGCGAGAAGCCGCGCGCCTGACGCACGTCGGACGCACAGCGATCGTGACGGTGTCACCACCGGGGCCGGTCGGCGGAATTTCCGTCGATCGGCCCCGGCCGTTCCGTGTACGGTTTCAGGTGTCCCTGCCACCCGGTTGGCTGGCAGGTCACCGAACCCGAACCGGCGGGACATCCGGCACCGCATGTACGTGGGGACCCTGTCCTTCGATCTGCTCCTCGGCGACGTCCACTCGCTGAAGGAGAAACGCTCCGTCGTCCGGCCCATCGTCGCCGAGCTCCAGCGCAAGTTCGCTGTGAGCGCGGCCGAGGTGGGCGACCAGGACCTCCACCGCAGGGCCCGCCTAGGGGTCGCGCTGGTGTCCGGGGACGCCGGATTCCTGTCGGACGTGCTCGACCGCTGCGAGCGGCTGGTCGCGGCACGTCCGGAAGTGGAGCTGCTGTCGGTGCGACGGCGGCTCCACGGTGATGAAGACTGACTGCAAGGAAAAGAAGGAGACGGACCAGTGGCCGACAACGCGCGGGCGAAGAAGCTGGCGGACCTCATCCGGGAGGTGGTCGCCCAGAAGCTGCAGCGAGGCATCAAGGACCCGCGCCTCGGTACGCACGTGACGATCACCGACACCCGGGTCACCGGCGACCTGCGGGAGGCCACGGTCTTCTACACGGTCTACGGGGGCGACGAGGAGCGGGAAGCCGCCGCGAAGGGGCTGGAGAGCGCCAAGGGCATCCTCCGCTCGGCGGTCGGCCAGGCGGCGGGCATCAAGTTCACGCCCACCCTGACCTTCGTCGCCGACGCCCTGCCGGAGACCGCGAAGACCATCGAGGACCTCCTCGACCAGGTGCGCGCCTCCGACGAGCAGGTGCGTCAGGCCTCCTCGGGAGCCACGTACGCCGGCGAAGCCGACCCGTACAAGAAGCCCGACGAGGACGACGCTGCCGAATGAGCGACAAAGCAACCCCGACGCCGGACGGCCTTGTCATCGTCGACAAGCCGTCCGGCTTCACTTCGCACGACGTGGTCGCCAAGATGCGCGGGATCGCCCGGACCCGCCGGGTCGGCCACGCCGGCACCCTCGACCCGATGGCCACCGGTGTGCTGGTGCTCGGCGTGGAGAAGGCCACCAAGCTGCTCGGCCACCTCGCGCTCACCGAGAAGGAGTACCTCGGGACGATCCGGCTCGGCCAGAACACGCTGACCGACGACGCCGAGGGCGAGATCACCTCCACCACGGACGCCTCCGCGGTCACCCGCGAGGCCGTGGACGAGGGCATCCGCAAGCTGTCCGGCGAGATCATGCAGGTCCCCTCCAAGGTCAGCGCCATCAAGATCAACGGCGTGCGGTCCTACAAGCGGGCCCGCGACGGCGAGGAGTTCGAGATCCCGGCCCGGCCGGTCACCATCTCCTCGTTCCAGGTCTACGACATGCGCGAGGCCATGGCCGAGAACGCCGACGGGACCACCACCCCGGTCGTCGACCTGGTCGTCTCCGTGGTGTGCTCCAGCGGCACCTACATCCGGGCCCTGGCCCGCGACCTCGGCGCCGACCTCGGCGTCGGCGGGCACCTGACCGCGCTCCGGCGCACCCGGGTGGGCCCGTACAAGCTGGACCGGGCCCGGACCCTGGACCAGCACCAGGAGGAGCTCACCGTGATGCCGATCGCCGAGGCGGCGGCCGCGGCGTTCCCCCGCTGGGACCTGGACGCCCGCCGCTCCTCGCTGCTGGCCAACGGGGTCCGGCTGGACATGCCGGAGGAGTACCCGGCCGGCCGGACGGTCGCCGTGTTCGGCCCCGAGGGCCGGCTGCTGGGCCTGGTGGAGAACAAGAACGGCAAGGCCAAGTCCCTGGCCGTCTTCGTCTGACCCCCTCGGGGGCCCGACCCGGGGCGGGGGACGGCGGTCCGGTGGCCACCGGGTCACCGTCGCCCCCCGCCCCGCGGCACGGGACCGCCCGGCCGGCCCCGGGGCCGCCGGGCCGGGCTTTCCATGCCGATGCGGGGCGCCGCCCGGCGGCATGGCAGTCTTAGACCTGCAATCTCAACTAGGTACACACGGGTTCGGGCGAGGAGCGGTCACAGTGCAGCGCTGGCGTGGCTTGGAGGACATCCCCCAGGACTGGGGACGCAGCGTCGTCACCATCGGCTCCTACGACGGGGTGCACCGGGGCCATCAGCTGATCATCGGACGGGCCGTGGCCTGGGCCCGGGAGCTCGGCGTCCCCGCCGTCGTGGTCACCTTCGACCCGCACCCCAGCGAGGTCGTCCGGCCGGGCAGCCACCCGGCGATGCTGGCCCCGCACCACCGGCGGGCCGAGCTGATGGCCGAACTGGGCGTGGACGCGCTGCTGATCCTGCCGTTCACCGCGGAGTTCTCCCAGCTGTCCCCGGCCGACTTCATCGTCAAGGTGCTCGTCGACAAGCTGCACGCGCGCGGGGTCATCGAGGGCCCCAACTTCCGTTTCGGCCACCGTGCCGCGGGGAACGTCGCGTTCCTCGCCGAGCTCGGCGCCACCTACGACTACCAGGTCGAGGTGCTCGACCTGGTGGTCCGCGGGGAGGCGGGCGGCGGCGAGCCGTTCTCCTCCACCCTGGCCCGCAGGCTGGTCGCCGAGGGCGATATGACGGGCGCCGCCGAGATCCTCGGCCGGCCGCACCGGGTGGAGGGCGTGGTGGTGCGCGGGGCGCAGCGCGGACGCGAGCTCGGCTACCCGACCGCGAACGTGGAGACCCTGCCGCACACCGCGATCCCCGCCGACGGGGTCTACGCGGGCTGGCTCACCGCGGACGGCGAGCGGATGCCGGCCGCCATCTCGGTCGGCACGAACCTGCAGTTCGACGCCACCGAGCGGACCGTGGAGGCGTACGCCATCGACCGGGTCGGACTCGACCTCTACGGGCTGCACGTCACCGTGGACTTCCTGGAGTACGTCCGGGGCATGGCGAAGTTCGAGTCCCTGGAAGGGCTGCTGGAGGCCATCGGCGACGACGTCAAGCGGTCCCGGACGCTCACCGAGAACTACGACGCGGTCCGCTGACCCGCGGACCCGCCCGACGGCGGGGGCCGGTTCCGTCCCCGGGGACGGAACCGGCCCCCGCCGTTTCTCAGTGGCCCTGCCTCGGGTCCTGCGGCCAGCCCTGGCCGGCCGGGGGCTGCTGGGGCCCGCCGTACGGGGGCTGCGGCTGGGGCTGCGGCTGGTAGGGCTGCTGGTACGGCTGCGGCTGGGGCTGCGCCGGGTGTTGCGGCTGGTGCTGGTGCTGGGGCTGCTGGTGCTGCTGCGGGTACGGGGGCTGGGCGCCCCAGTGGCCCTGGGTCTGCTGGGCCCGGATGAAGTCCTCGGCCACCAGCGCCGAGAGGTTGAAGTACGCCTCCCGGGTCTTCGGCCGCATCATGTCGAGGTCCACCTCCGCACCGGCGGCCAGGTGCTCGTCGAAGGGCACCACGACCACCCCGCGGCAGCGGGTCTCGAAGTGCTGCACGATGTCCTCGACCTTGATCGTCTTACCGGTCTCGCGGACCCCGGAGATCACCGTCAGCGAACGGGACACCAGGTCGGCGTAACCGTGCGCGGACAGCCAGTCGAGGGTGGTGCTGGCGCTGGAGGCACCGTCCACCGAAGGCGTCGAGATGATGATCAGCTGATCGGCCAGGTCCAGGACCCCGCGCATCGCGGAGTACAGCAGCCCGGTGCCCGAGTCGGTGAGGATGATCGGGTACTGCCGTCCGAGGGTCTCTATCACCCTCCGGTAGTCCTCGTCGTTGAAGGTGGTCGAGACCGCCGGGTCCACGTCGTTCGCGATGATCTCCAGGCCGGACGGGGCCTGCGAGGTGAACCGCCTGATGTCCATGTAGGAGTTCAGGTACGGGATCGCCTGCACGAGGTCGCGGATGGTGGCACCGGTCTCCCGCCGGACCCGGCGGCCGAGGGTGCCGGCGTCCGGGTTGGCGTCGATGGCCAGGATCTTGTCCTGGCGCTCGGTGGCCAGGGTGGCGCCGAGCGCGGTGGTGGTCGTGGTCTTCCCGACCCCGCCCTTCAGACTGATCACGGCGATCCGGTAGCAGGACATCACCGGGGTGCGGATCAGCTCCAGCTTGCGGCGCCGCTCGGCCTCGGCGGCCTTGCCGCCGAACCGGAACAGCGAACCGCCGCCGCCGGGGCCGCCGGTCCGGCTGCTCTTCGGCTTCTGCTTGTTGCCGCGCAGCAGCCGGTCGGAGGACAGCTCCACCGCGGCCGTGTAGCCGAGCGGCGCCCCGCCGCCCGGGGCCGCCTGGTACCGCGGGTCCTGCGCGCCGGGGCCACCCGGGCCACCGGTCGGCGCGGGGCCGTTCGGTCCCGCCGGTCCACCGGCGGCCATCGGCCCGGCCGACTGCGGCGGAGCGCCCTGCCCGGCGGGGGCGGCGGCCGGGCCGTTGTCCGGGGCCGGGGCCGGGGCCTGGGGCTGGGGCTGGGCCTGGGGCTGCGGCCAGTGGCCGCCCGCCCGGGGATCGCCCTGCGGAACCCCCTGCTGCGGAACCCCCTGACCGGCCGGCGGGCCCGCCCAGCCCGGGCCCGGCTGCGGCAGGCCGAACTGCGGCTGCGGCTGCTGGGACCCGTATCCGGGCTGCGCGGGCGGCAGACCGTACTCCTGGGGCGGGTTCGGCTGGTGCTGCTGGTGCGAGGGCGCCTCCGGGTGGGCCGGCGGGAAGCCGTACCCCTGCGGGGGAGCCTGCTGTTCCGGGGCCGGGGCGTGTGCCTGGGCCTCCTGGGCGGGGGAGTCCGGCCGGGCCGGGGGGAACCCGTAGCCGTCCGGTTGCGGCTCGGCCGCGTCCTGCGTGGCGGCCGGCGGGAAGCCGTAGCCGTCCGGGCGGACGGCGGGCCGGGCGTCCTCGGGTTCGGCGGAGGCCTCGGGCACGGGGGCGGACGCCGTCGGCTCCGGTACCGGGACCCCGGCGGGCGGGGTGGCCGTGTAGCCCGGGGGCACCGAGTCCATCGGCTCCGGGGTCCCCGGTTCGGGTGAACCCGCCGCCGGAGCGGCCGCCCCTGCGGCCTCGGCCACCGGAACCACCGGAGTGGGCTCGGGCCGGGGCTCGACCGGCGGGACCGCCCCGAACGGCGGGGCCGGCGGGGCGGCGGGCGCCTGCGGGTACGCGGGGTACGGGGATGCCGGCGCCACGGGCTCCGCCGGGGCGGCCGACGGGGCAGCCGGGCCAGGCTCCGGCGCCGCGGGCTCGGCCGGATACCCGGCCGGGGCGGCGGCCCCGGAGGCCCCGGAGGCCCCGGAGGCCCCGGAGGCCCCGGAAGTCCCCTCCCGCGGTACTCCGAAGCCGGAGCCCTCCGGGGCCGCCGGGCCCGTTCCGTACGGGGAGGGGGCCGGGGCGGCGGGCGGCGCGGCCGCCGGGCGGTGCGGTTCGAAACCGCTGCCGGCCGGCAGCTCGGGCACCACGGGCGGGGTCGGCGCGCTCTGCGTGTACCAGGCCGGCGGCGTGTAGTCGATGGTGAACTCGCCCGTCAGCTCGGGCTCCGCGTCGGACTGATCGTCCGTCGGGACGTCCCACGCCCCGTCGCGGCTCTCGTTCCGATCGCCGTTCACTCGAATGTCCTCCTGGTCTGGTCGGGCCCCGGGGCCCGTCTCGCCGGTCGTCGGGCCTCCCACCACATCCCGGAAGGGCGCGGGCGGCTTCATGGCACCCTACGCCGGGGGCCGGTCCGACCCCGAAGCGCTTCCGCCCCCGGTACCCGGCGGCCCTGTCGGCGCCGAGCCCACGACCAGCCTAATGGCGTACCGGCCGCACACCGGGGCCGCACCCGCTAGTCGATCCGGCGGGCGGTGCCGAGCAGCCCCGTCTCCCCTTCGGTGCCCTGGGTCATGACGAACTGTCGGTCCCGGGGGGTGCACCACAGGGTCACCCCGTCGCCGAGGGTCGGCAGCGACTCCACCGCGGGCGCGGGCAGGTGCATCAGCCGGCCGATCCGCTCGGCCTCGTCGGGGGAGACCCGCTGGACGCCGACCAGGGCCGAGTTCTGCAGCAGCCGGGGGGCCGTCGGGCTCAGATAGGGGAGCAGGGTGAGGACCGACTGCCAGGGTCCGGCCACCACCCGGCCGCGCGGCGGCCGCATCCCGCAGTCGCGGACCACCAGAACCGGGCTGCCCGCCGAGGCGCCCTGCGGCGGCACCCGGCCCACGTCGTGCAGGGTCACACAGGGCTGCCCGCCGCCCGCCGCCTGGGCCAGCGCCGACCACACCTGGGCGCGGCCGGTCTCCACGGCCACCCGGGCCCCGGTCGCCGCCGCCCGCAGGGCCAGCACCTGGGCCGTCCACAGGCCGCCGATCAGGGTGACCTCGTACGCCGTGGGGCGGTTGATGCCGAGCACCGCCGGCCGGCCCTCGGCGTCCACCCCGATCACGACCCCGTCGTCGCCGACCGGCACGGCCAGGCCGTCGAGTTCCTCCGCCGCCAGGACGTGCCGCTCCCGGCGCGGGCCGATCAGCCCGAAGCCGGTCCGGCCGGCCGCACCGCCGCGCGCACCCCGGTCAGCCGTCCCGGCCGTCCAGGCCGTTCCACCCGTCCCGCTCATCGGGCCCCTCCCAGCGGCAGCGAGGCCAGCAGCCCCGGCAGTTGCTCACGGTCCAGCCGGACCAGTCCGGTCCGGATCCCGCGGGCGGTGCGCTCCAGTTCCCGGCGGGCCGTCACCAGCTCCTCCTCGCTGCGCCCGGTGACCCGGACGTGCCCGGTCAGGGCGACCCCCTGCCGGTCGGCCGGGGCCATCGTCAGACTGAAGTTGGTGGCCAGTGCGGGCAGCGAGGTCAGCAGGGCCACGAACTGGGTGAGCGGGGCGGCGGGGCCGCCGAGCTGGGGCCAGCGCCCGATCCAGTAGGTGGTGTGCCGCCGGTCGTCGCACCGCCAGGTCCGCGCGGTCTCCTCGGTGCGCCGCCCGGTGCTCGCCGACCGGCCGGCCTGGGTGATGGCCATCGGGTTGGCGCAGGTGGAGGTGGCCAGGGCGGCCGTCAGCTCCTGCTCGGTGAGCACGGTGGCCCGGAAACCGGCCCCGGTCAGCCGGCTGGCCAGCTGGTCGGCGACCCGCACCACACAGCGCTGGGCGCCCGCCATCCCGCCGCCGCGCGCGGTCACCGCCTCCGGGCAGAGCTCCGGGTCGAGTTTGAGCGCCACCCAGGTGAGCCGCACCGCCGGACTGCCCGTCCGGGCCTGCAGCGGGGCGTAGTTGCGGGTGGCCATCGACTGGGCGGGCAGGTGCGGGGCGGGGGCCGGCTGGGTGTGCTGCACCAGCTGCGCCGACTCCAGCCTGATCCCGTCCACTTCGAGGACCTCGCGGACCAGCCCGAGGGGCAGCGGGCGGGCGGCCCGGTCGGGGCGCAGCGCCGTCGCGTCCATGTCGACCTGGACCACCACGGTCAGGAAGGTGCCGTCGCCGATCATGCCGACCGGCCGCCGGTCGCGGTCGCTGAAGGTGTAGGTGCGCAGGGCCGGATCGGCCTCGACCACCGGGGCCAGCCCCGGTTCCACCCCGGCCGGCGGGACCTGGGCGGCGGCCCGGCGGCGCCGGGCGCGCAGCCCCAGCGCGGTGCCGATCCACTCGGGCAGCGAGCGCTGGTGGCGGCGTACCACCGCGAGGACCAGCAGGACGGCGGCGACCGCGCCGGCCGGCACCAGGAGCAGCGGATCTGTCACCCAGGCGACCAGCAGCAGGGCGGCCGCGACCTGGAGGAGCGCCAGTTGTTGCAATCGGAACGGGCCGAACCGCCCCGGTCCGGACCTCGGATGCGGGCTCACCCCGGACCCGGCCCCGCGGGCCGGTGCCGTTCCGGCCGCCGCCCGTCGTTCCGTTGCGATGGCCATCGCCCGGACACCTCCCCAACACGCCCCGGCCGGGCCTGAAAAGCCCGGATCGCCCCGTACCAAAGCCCTTGAGCCGCACGGAGCGGCGGCCTCACCCTACCCGCCCCCCGGGTGCCCCTGGGCAACAGGCATAGTAGGTGGCCGGTCCGACGATCGAGGCCCGGGGACCGTACCCACCGACCGGGCCGGGCGGGGAGAAGCAGGCGGCCATGGCATCGCGACGTGATGAGCTCAACGCGTACACCTTTGCGAAGCGGCGTACGGTGGCCGCGTTCCTCCAGCCTTCGGCCACCGGCACCGAGGAGGGGGCCCCGCGCCCGCTGCGGGCGGTGGTGCCCTCGCTGGTGGTCGCCCTCGTGGTCCTCGCGGGCTTCGGCGCCTGGGGGCTGATCAAACCGCAGGCCCCCAAGGACTGGGACGCCCCCGGCACCCGGGTGATCGTCGGCAAGGAGTCGACGACCCGGTACGTGGTCCTGAACACCGACGGCCAGCCGCGGCTGCACCCGGTGCTCAACCTGGCCTCGGCCCGACTGCTGCTGGATCCGGGCAAGTTCCAGGTGATCCAGGTCGCCGACAAGACCCTGGACCGGGGCAAGCCGCCGCGCGGCCCCATCATCGGCATCCCCTACGCCCCCGACCGGCTGCCGTCCGCCAAGGACGCCGGCACCGCCAAGCGGTGGGCGGTCTGCCAGCAGCCCGGCGGCAACGGCAAGGGGGTGCAGACCGCCACGTTCGTGCTGGCCGAGCGGGAGGCCGGGCTGATGGACGGCGGGATGCGGCTCGACGACGGCGAGGCCCTCTACGTCCAGGCGAAGACCCGCGGCGCCGACGGCCGGGAGAGCACCACCCGCTATCTGGTGGACGCCCAGGGCGTGAAGTACCGGTTCCCGGAGAAGGCCGCCGGGGCGGGGACGCTGACCACCGCGCTGGTGGGCAGCGGCCGGCCGCAGCAGGTCACCCGGCAGTGGCTGGACACCCTCGCCTCGGGGGAGGACCTGGCCTTCCCGAAGGTGGCGGGCCGGCCCGGGGAGGACGCCGGGGTGGAGGGCCTCAGCACCGAGGACAACCGGGTCGGGATGGTGCTGCTGGCCAACACCGGCTCCGGACCGCAGCACTACGTGGTGCAGCCGGGGAAGGTGTCCCGGGTCTCCTCGTTCACCGCCTGGCTGCTGGTGCACGCGCCCGGCAGCGAGCGGCTCAACATGAACGGCCGGCCCAAGGAGGTCGACCTCCAGTCCCTCCCGCTGGACGGCAGCCAGTTCGGCGAGAAGAAGCGCTGGCCCAGGACGAAGACCCAGCAGGTCAACAGCGGCACCACCGGCACCACCGGCTCCGCCGGCACCCCGGGCGGGTCGCGCGCCACCGTCTGCAACGTGCTGCGCTCGGTGGACGGGCAGGGCCGCGCCACCCTGAGCACCTGGGCGGGCCCGGCCTTCCCGGTGGACATCTCGGCCAGCGGCACCAGCGCGTACGTCACCCCCGGGACGGGGCTGCTGTACACCCAGTTCCAGGGCCGGCGGGCCGAGGGCGGCGGGTCGCTGTTCCTGGTGACCGACACCGGGCTGCGGTACGCGGTGCAGGCCAACGGCGACAGCGACGCCGGGCGCTCGGACATCGGGGCGGCCTCCCCGGAACCCGGCGCGGCGGAGGGCGGCCAGGACGCCCCGCCGGAGGCCAGCCAGGCCCAGGCACGGCTCGGCTACAAGGACGTGGCCCCGGCACTGGTGCCCATCGCCTGGTCGGAGTTCCTGTCCAAGGGGCCCCGGCTGGACACCAACGCCGCCCGCCAGCCGCAGGGTTCCTGAGATGGCCGGCAGCGGGCGGGGCGTGCTCCCCGCCGTACTGGTCCTTGCCGCGGCCCTCGGCACCACGGGGGCGGCGGCCCCCGGCACGGCCCCCGACAGCGTGCCCCGCACGGCCCCGCGGGCGCTGCTGGGCCCGGACGGCGCCGGCGAGTGCACCTTCCCGATGCGGAAGCAGATCGCCGGCCGGCCCTGGGCGCTCCAGCGGCTGCTGCTCGACGAACTGTGGGCCGGGGGCAAGGGCAAGGGGGTGCGGGTGGCGGTCGTCGACACCGGGGTGGACCGGGTCAACCGGCAGCTCAGCGGTGCCCTCGACATCGGGGCCGGCAAGGACTTCATCGACACCAAGGGCGACGGCACCAAGGACACGGTCGGCCACGGCACCAAGGTCGCGGGACTGATCGCGGCCCGTCCCCGCACGGGCACCGGGTTCGTGGGGCTGGCCCCCGAGGCCACCATCATCCCGATCCGGCAGAACGACGGCCAGGGCAAGGGGAACGCGGACACCCTCGCCAAGGCCATCGACCACGCGCTCGCCAAGGGCGCCCACATCATCAACGTCTCGCAGGACACCGATCTGCCGATGGCCGAGTCCTCCGTGCTCGGCCGGGCCGTCGCGCGGGCGGTGGACAAGGGCGTGCTGATCGTCGCCTCGGCCGGCAACGAGGGCCTCGACGGCCGCAAGGGCTCCACCTATCCCGCGGCCTTCCCCGGAGTGCTGGCCGTGGGCGCCTCCGACCGCAACAACGAGCGGGCGGCCTTCTCCCAGCCCGGCAGCTTCGTCTCGGTGGCGGCCCCCGGCGTGGACATGGTGTCCACGGTGCCGGGGGACGGCCAGTGCGTGGACAACGGCACCAGCTTCTCCGCCCCCTACGTCGCCGGGGTCGCGGCCCTGCTCAAGGGCCGGCACCCGGACTGGACCCCGCAGGAGATCGTCTGGCAGATCCAGCAGACCGCCGAGCGCTCGGTCAACGGCCGCGACGACTACGTGGGATGGGGGGTGGTCGACCCGGTGCGCGCGGTCGGCCAGGACCACGAGCGGCCCCGGCCGCCGGTCGCCGACCCGGGCCCGCCGCCGGCCGCCGCCCCGGAGCCGGCCGCGATGCCGACGGCGGAGACCGCGCAGCAGCGCCAGGAGCGGCTGGGCACCTACGCGCTGGGCATCGGGGGCGTGGCGATCGCCGTGATCGCGGGCGCGGCCACGGTCGTCCGGGATGCCCGGAACCGCCGACGCCGTTTGCAGTGAACGTCACGGTTCGCCCACGGCACCCCCCGGCCGGTGTTGGGCCCGGAGGATGAACTGACTAGAGTGACAACAGCCTTCACGACTGTGACCGGGGAACGTGAGTAAAGAAGTGAGGAGCTTCGGATGAGCAACCCTGCAGGTGGATTCGGACTCGCCGACGATCCGATCGTCCAGGCGAAGAACAAGATCAACACGACGGGCAACGCCGTCAGCAACCAGGCCCGCGAACTGGCCGACATCCTGGCCACCGTGAGCGCCGGCTGGACCGGTTCCGGTGCCGCCGGGTTCACCCAGGCGCAGACCATGGTGAACGAGGACCACGACGCGATCCGCCGGCTGCTCGGCGTGCTGCACCACGCCGTGGCCGAGACCAAGAACCTCAGCAACGCCCAGGACGACGAGGTCCGCGCCGCGTTCAGCAGCGTCCAGGCGCAGAGCGCCAACTCGTCCGGTCTCAACTCGATCTGAGCGTCCGGGCATCCGACGGCTCGTCACCCCACACCACCAGGCCGGTTCCCCCGGCCGGCGTTAAGGAGAAGAACATGTCCGGTGCCGATGGCGCCATGCGGGTCCGGTACGAGAGCGTCCAGGAGATGGCGAACCGCCTCCGGGCCGTCTCCAAGAAGATCGTCGACGACCTCACGGAGATGGACCAGGCACTGAAGGTCGTCACCGACACCTGGGACGGCGAGGCGCACGCCCAGTACATCCAGCTCCAGGCCAAGTACAAGGGCCGCGCCGAGCACATGCGCGACACCCTGGAGAACGTCGCCAAGATCATCGAGCAGGGCAAGGGCGACTACCGCGCCACCGACGTCCGGGCCTCGCGCCTGTTCACCGAGGCCTTCTGAGCCCGGTCGCGGACGAACCGACACCAAGGGGGCGCACCCGCACGGGTGCGCCCCCTTCGTGTCCTGACCGGCCCGGCCGGCCGCGGGCTACGCGATGTCGAACTCCCCGTCCCTGGCCCCCAGCACGAAGGCCTCCCACTCGGCCGCCGTGTACCGCAGCACCGTCTCCCGGTCCAGCGAGGACCGCATGGCCACCCCGCCGCCCGGCAGGTGCGCGATCTCCACCCGCTCCTCCTCGGCGCTGGTCCCGGGCGGGCCCTCCCACTCCACCCCGCTGATGTCCAGCGCGTAGAGCTCGTCCTTCTCCGACTGCGTGCCCATGGGCGGCCTTTCCCTCGGTGGTGCGCGTCCACCACCGATTATCGGCCCACGGACGCCCGCCCGTGGGCCTCTTGCCACATCCCGGCCCGCTACAGCCCGGGCAGCCGGCCCAGCTGCACCAGCGAGGTCCCCCGCTTGCGGGAGGCGAAGTACCCCCGGCCCGGCGGCATCGGCCGCGGCCGGACACCGCCCACCAGATCGCCCTCCGACGGATCCCCGGACAGCACCAGGCCCTGCGCGCCCAGCTCCTTGATCCGCTGCATGAACGGCTCGTACATGGACCGCGAGGCGCCCGCCGAGTTCCGGGCGATGACGAAGCGGACCCCGGTGTCCCGGGCGAACGGCAGGTAGTCCACCAGCGGCGCCAGCGGATTGCCCCCGCTGGTGGCCACCAGGTCGTAGTCGTCGACGATGATGAACACGTCCGGGCCGGTCCACCAGCTGCGGTCCCGCAGCTGCTGCGGGGTGACGTCGTCCGGCGGCTGCCGGCGCGCGAACACCCCGGCCAGCGCCTCCATGTGCGTCTGCATCGAGCTCGCCATCGGCGCGTACTCCAGCAGGTGCTCCTCCGGCAGCGCCCCCAGCAGGGTCCGCCGGTAGTCGGCCACCACCAGCCGCGCCTGGTCCGGGGTGTAGCGCTCGGCGATCCGCTGCGCGATCAGCCGCAGCAGGTTCGTCTTCCCGGACTCGCTCTCCCCGAACACCAGCAGGAACGGATCCGTCCCGAAGTCCACGAACACCGGCTCCAGAGCCGTCTCGTCGATCCCGATCGCGATCCCGCGCTCCGGGAACTCGGCCCCCTTGGGCAGCTGTTCGGCGTGCAGCAGCCGCGGCAGCAGCCGCACCCCGGGCGCCGCCGGCCCCGACCAGCCGGACCGCACCGCCGCCACGAACGCGGCCGTGGCCTCCGACAGGTCGTGCGCCTCGTGCGAACCGTCGATCCGCGGCAGCGCGCCCAGGAAGTGCAGCTTCTCCGCCACCTGGCCCCGGCCCGGCATGCCCGGCGGCACGTTCGCGGCGACCTTCCGGTCGAACTCCGAGTCCATGACGTCGCCCAGCCGCAGCTCCAGCCGGCCCAGCATCTGGTCCTTCAGGGCCGACCGCACCTCCATGTACCGGGCCGCGGTGATCACCACATGGATGCCGTAGCCCAGACCGCGGCCGGCGATGTCGGTGACCACCGGCTCCAGGCCCTCGTACTCGGAGCGGAAGCCGCCCCAGCCGTCGATCACCAGGAACACGTCGCCGAAGGGCTCCCCGGGCAGCTCCCCGGCCGCCCGCCGGCGCCGGTAGGTCGCGATGGAGTCGATCCCGTTCGCCCGGAAGAACTCCTCCCGCCGGTTCAGGATCCCGCCCACCTCGGCGACCGTGCGCCGCACCCGCTCCGGGTCCAGCCGGGAGGCGATCCCGCCCACGTGCGGCAGCTCCTGCACCGCGGACAGCCCGCCGCCGCCGAAGTCCAGCCCGTAGAACTGCACCTCGCGCGGGGTGTGGGTGAGCGCGAACGCGGCGATCAGCGTCCGCATCAGCGTGGACTTGCCCGACTGCGGACCGCCCACCACCATCATGTGGCCGGCCGCCCCCGAGAAGTCCCGGTAGAGCACCTCGCGCCGCTGCTCGAACGGCTTGTCGATCAGACCCAGCGGCACCACCAGCCCGCCCGGCCGGGTGTACCCGTCCGCGTGCAGCCCGCGCGCCTCCCCGGTCGCCAGCGCCGGAAGCAGCTGGTCCAGCGGCGGGGCCTGGTCCAGCGGCGGCAGCCACACCTGGTGCGCGGGCACCCCCTGGCCCTCCAGCCGGCCCACGATCACGTCCAGCACCGTGTCCGCCAGCGCGTCGTCCTCCCGGGCCGCCGCCGAGGCGGCCAGGTACGCCGGGTCCGGGGCCGCGTACACCACCGGCACCGGGGCCGCCGTGAACAGCGCCGGCCGCCGCTCCACCGGGAACCGGCCCACCGACAGGTCCGGGCCGCCCGACCGGTAGGTGCCCGACACGTACGCCGCCTTGAAGCGGGTCATCTCGTCCGTGCCGAACTTCAGGTAGCCCGAACCCGGCACCGACGGCAGGTGGTAGGCGTCCGGCACCCCGATCGCGGTCCGCGACTCCGCCGCCGAGAAGGTCCGCAGACCGATCCGGTACGACAGATAGGTGTCCAGCCCCCGCAGCTTGCCCTCCTCCAGCCGCTGCGAGGCCAGCAGCAGGTGCACGCCCAGCGACCGGCCGATCCGGCCGATCTGGATGAACATGTCGATGAAGTCCGGCTTCGCCGTCAGCAGTTCGGAGAACTCGTCGATCACCAGCACCAGCGAGGCCAGCGGCTCCAGCGGGGCGCCCGCCGCCCGCGCCTTCTCGTAGTCGTGGATGTTGGCGTAGTTGCCGGCCGACCGCAGCAGCTCCTGCCGCCGCTGGAGCTCACCCCGGATCGAGTCGCCCATCCGGTCCACCAGCGTCAGGTCGTCCGCCAGGTTGGTGATCACCGCCGCCACGTGCGGCATCTGCGACATCCCGGTGAAGGTCGCACCGCCCTTGAAGTCCGCCAGGACGAAGTTCAGCGTCTCCGAGGTGTGCGTGACCGCCAGCCCCAGCACCAGCGTCCGCAGCAGCTCCGACTTCCCGGAACCGGTCGCACCCACACAGAGCCCGTGCGGCCCCATGCCCTCCTGCGCCGCCTCCTTCAGGTCCAGCATCACCGGACCGCCGTCCTCGCCGACCCCGATCGGCACCCGCAGCCGCTCGCCCGCCGACCGCGGCCGCCAGGTCCGCGCCACGTCGATGGAACCCGCGTCCCCCAGGTTCAGCAGGTCCGTGAAGTCCAGGTTGGCCAGCAGCGGTTCGTCCTCGTCGCCGCCGCCGGTCCGCAACGGCGCCAGCTGCCGGGCCAGCGCCTCCGCGGCCGGCAGCGACAGCACGTCCGGCACGCCCTCGTACGCGACCCCGCCGCCCGACTCCAGCCGCAGCCGGCCCGGACGCACCACCACCGACAGCCCGCCCCGCGGCTCGTCCAGCTCACCGGCCACCACCTCCACGATGGTGACGCCCTGCAGACCCTCCGCCGCCGCGAACACCGAGTCCGCCGGCACCAGTCCGCCGCGCGAGTTCGCGTCCAGCACCAGCACCACGTGCGGCTGGTCCAGCACCGGGGACACGTCCCGGGAGAACCGGGGCCGCCCCTCCAGCCGGCCCGCCAGCAACCCCTCCACCTCGGACAGGTCGTCACCGAACAGCCGCCTGGTGCCCGCCCCGTCCACCTGCCCCGGAACCTGGCAGTGCGGAAGCCACTTCACGAAGTCCCACTCCGGCACCGCTCCCGGCGCCGCCACCACGGCCACCAGCAGGTCCTCGGGGGAGTGCAGGGTCGCCAGCTGGGCCACCAGGGCCCGCGCCGCCCCGCGCGCCGACCCCGGCTCCCCGGACACCGTCACGTGGTAGAACGCCCGCATCGACACCGCCACCGGCAGCCCGTCCAGCGAGGAGTGGATCCGCAGGAACCGCTGCATCGCCCCCGCGGCCAGCGGCTCCAGCTCGTCCACCGGCGCCGTCTCCGGCGCCACCAGCGGGGTCGCCAGCCGCTGCGCGCCCAGCCCCAGCCGGGCCTGCCCGAAGTCCGCGTCGCCGACCCGCCGCTCCCACAGCCGCGAACCCTCCGCCACCACCGACCACAACTGCTCCGGCGCCGGGTGCAGGTACAGCTGCGCGTCCCGCTGCACCCGCGCCGTCCGCCGCACCTGACGGCGGGTCTGGGCCAGGTACTTCAGGTAGTCCCGGCGGACGTCCGCCATTTGCCCCTGCGTACCGCGCCGGTGCCGCACGATCTGCGCGACCACCATGGCCACCGTCGAGACCAGCATCAGCACGCCCATGATCTTCATGAACGGCATCCCGGTCGGCATGAAGAAGAACACCGCCGAGGAGCCCATGCCGAGCATCGGCAGGAGCTGCATCGCCATGCCCTCCTGCTGCCCCCGCGGAAGCTCCGGAGGAGCCTCCAGCCTCAGCTCGTCCGAAGGGACTTCGGGCGGCAGGGACCGTGGCGGGCGTTTGACGACGATCTGGCTCACCGGAGCACCAATCCCTCGAAAACGGACGGGACGTCGCTGCCGGCGCCCCCAAGTCCCGGACACGGAGGGGGTCTCCTCCGCGCGACGGTGATCCTACTTGCCGACAGTCACGCATACTCCGGGTAGGGTGTCGCGGGCATCGCCCGCGCACCGTGCGCAACCGCGAACGCGGCCGCGGGCCAGCCGAGAACCAGCACGCCAACCACGGGGGTCACACAGGTGAGTACGGCCGCAACCACGGGTTTCTGCCGGGTCACCGTCGTGGCCCCGGACAGCCGCATCGACGTAGCCCTCCCCGAGGACATCGCCGTCGCCGACGTCTACCCCGAACTGCTCCGGCTCACCGGCCAGACCCAGCCCGTCGGCGCCCCCACCGGCTACCACCTGGTCCGCCGCGACGGCTCCGTCCTCGACGGCGCCCGCACCCTCGCCGCCCAGACCGTCCTGGACGGAGAGGTCCTCAGCCTCCGCCCGTTCGCCGAGTCCCTGCCGCCCGCCGTCTTCGACGACGTCTCCGACGCCGTCGCCGCCGCCGTGGTCCGCGACCGGCACCGCTGGAGCGAGGACATGCTCCGCGCCGCCGGCCTCACCGCCGCCGCGGTCCTCCTCGTCCTCCTCGGCCTCGTCCTCTGGTACGCCGACCCCGTCCGGCACGACATGCACGCGCTGCCCGGGATCATCGCCGGCTCCGTCGGACTGCTCCTCACCGCCGCCGCCGGAGTCCGCGCCCGCGTCTACCGCGACCGCGGCTCCGCCGTCGCCCTCGGACTCGGCGCCCTCCCGCTGCTGCTCATCGCCGGCTCCGGGATCATCGCCCCCGAAGCCGGCGAGGGGCCCGGCCGGCTCCAGTTCCTGCTCGGCTGCGTCTGCGTCCTGGTCGCCTCGGTGGCCCTGGTCGCCCTCACCCCCAGCGGCGACGCCCCCTTCGTGGCCGCCACCTTCCTCGCCGTCACCGGCACCCTCGCCACCTTCCTGGCCATCGTCACCGAGGCCACCGCCACCCGCACCGCCGCCGTCTGCGCCCCCGTCGCCATCGCCCTGGTCGCCTTCCTCCCCGCCCTCTCCGCCCGCTTCGCCCGGCTGCCCATCGGCTACGCCGCCCCGCACAGCGCCACCGAGGAGTACGAGAGCCCCGACCGCCAGGACCACCGCTACGGCACCCGCACCGGCCGGCAGACCACCCCCTACCAGGACCCGGCCGCCCCCTACCAGGACCCCGCCGCGGAAACCCCCGAGCACACCGCCCCGCTCGACGCCGAACTGATCGCCGCCCAGGCCCGCCGCGGCCACGAGATGCTCCTCGGCCTGGTCGGCGGCTGCGCCGCCGTCGCCGTCGGCTCCGCCGCCGTCCTCGGCTTCTCCGACAACACCTGGGGCCGGCTCCTCGCCCTGGCCACCGGCCTCGCCATGCTGCTGCGCGCCCGGCTCTTCCGCTACACCTCCCAGGTGGTCTGCGCCCTCGCCGCCGGCCTCGCCGCCCTCGCCCTGCTGGTCCTCGGCCTCGCCCTCAACCCGCCCCACGAGCTGGTCGCCGAACTCGCCGAGCACGGCCACAGCGGCGGACTCGACCTGCGCACCATCTGGCTGTCCGCCGCCGTCGCGGCCGGCGCCGCCCTGGTCGCCGCCATCGGGCTGGTCATCCCCAGCAAGGGACTGTCACCCTTCTGGGGGAGGCTCCTCGACCTCACCGAGGCCGCCGTCCTGCTCAGCCTGATCCCGCTGGCCCTCGCGGTCCTCGACCTCTACTCCCGGGCCCGCTCGCTCACCAGCTGAGACGGCCCGCCCCGGCACCCTGGTACGCTGTGTGACGGTCGTCTGTGCTCGCACCCCCACGCCGCGCCGGGAATCGCGCGGCGAATCCGCGAGGAATCACGGGAGGAAGCACCGACGGACCCGTCTCCCGAGTCACGGAAGCTCCCCAGAGATGCAGACCTGGGGCACTCGGAGACACCGCTCACTCACGAGGAGTACACGTGTCGCTCGACACCGCCACGAAGAAGCAGATCATCGCCGAGTTCGGCCAGAAGGAGGGCGACACCGGCTCCCCCGAGGTTCAGGTCGCCATGCTCTCCCGCCGCATCTCGGACCTGACCGAGCACCTCAAGGCCCACAAGCACGACCACCACTCCCGTCGTGGTCTGCTGATCCTGGTCGGCCAGCGCCGCCGCCTGCTGCAGTACCTGGCCAAGAAGGACATCCAGCGCTTCCGCGCGCTGGTCGAGCGCCTCGGCATCCGCCGCGGTGCCGCCGGCGCCAAGTAACACGCTGATGAGGGAGCGGTTCCCACACCGACGGGGACCGCTCCCTTTGCCGTACGTGCGGGACGTACCGGACGCTTTGTAGTCTGGTCGCAGCACGGAAGACGCACGCACAACTGAAGAGGGGAAGCGCCCTCCCTTCCGCACGCCGGTCCTCGGTAGTGGCATCCGGAGAGCCCGTACGGGCCCCGTCCCGGCTGCTTCGATCGAAGACCGGCCCGCACCCAAGGCGCGCTTCTCCGAAACCGTCCACACCACACGGGTGGAGGACGGAGACGACGAAAATGGAGAGAACGCTAGTGGAGAACGAGACCCACTACGCCGAGGCCGTCATCGACAACGGCTCCTTCGGCACCCGCACCATCCGCTTCGAGACCGGCCGTCTGGCCCGTCAGGCCGGCGGCTCCGCCGTGGCCTACCTGGACGACGACACCATGGTGATGTCCGCCACCACCGCGTCCAAGAAGCCCAAGGACCAGCTCGACTTCTTCCCCCTCACGGTGGACGTCGAGGAGCGGATGTACGCCGCCGGCCGCATCCCCGGCTCCTTCTTCCGCCGCGAGGGCCGCCCCTCCGAGGACGCCATCCTCACCTGCCGCCTGATCGACCGCCCGCTGCGCCCGTCCTTCAAGAAGGGCCTGCGCAACGAGATCCAGGTCGTCGCCACGGTCATGGCGCTCAACCCCGACCACCTGTACGACGTCGTCGCGATCAACGCCGCGTCCGCGTCCACCCAGCTGGCCGGCCTGCCCTTCTCCGGCCCGGTCGGCGGCGTCCGCGTCGCGCTGATCCGCGGCCAGTGGGTCGCCTTCCCGACGCACACCGAGCTCGAGGACGCCGTCTTCGACATGGTGGTCGCCGGTCGCGCCCTGGAGGACGGCGACGTCGCCATCATGATGGTCGAGGCCGAGGCCACCGAGCGCACCATCCAGCTTGTCAAGGGCGGCGCCGAGGCGCCGACCGAGGAGATCGTCGCGGCCGGCCTCGAAGCCGCCAAGCCGTTCATCAAGGTCCTCTGCAAGGCCCAGTCCGACCTCGCCGCCAAGGCCGCCAAGCCCACCGGCGAGTTCCCCGTCTTCCTGGACTACCAGGACGACGTCTACGCGGCCCTCTCCGACGCCGTCCGCGGCGAGCTCGCCCAGGCGCTCACCATCGCCGGCAAGCAGGACCGTGAGACCGAGCTGGACCGCATCAAGGAGATCGCCGCCGGCAAGCTCCTCCCGGCCTTCGAGGGCCGCGAGAAGGAGATCTCCGCCGCCTACCGCTCCCTGACCAAGGCCCTGGTGCGCGAGCGCGTCATCAAGGACAAGGTCCGCATCGACGGCCGCGGCGTCACGGACATCCGTACGCTGGCCGCCGAGGTCGAGGCGATCCCGCGGGTCCACGGCTCCGCCCTGTTCGAGCGCGGCGAGACCCAGATCCTGGGCATCACCACCCTCAACATGCTCCGCATGGAGCAGCAGCTGGACACCCTCTCCCCGGTGACCCGCAAGCGCTACATGCACAACTACATCTTCCCGCCGTACTCCGTCGGCGAGACCGGCCGCGTCGGCGCCCCCAAGCGCCGCGAGATCGGCCACGGCGCCCTGGCCGAGCGCGCGCTCGTCCCGGTGCTGCCCACCCGCGAGGAGTTCCCCTACGCGATCCGCCAGGTGTCCGAGGCCCTCGGCTCCAACGGATCCACCTCCATGGGCTCCGTCTGCGCCTCCACCATGTCGCTGCTGAACGCCGGTGTGCCCCTCAAGGCCCCCGTCGCCGGCATCGCCATGGGCCTGATCTCCCAGGAGATCGAGGGCGAGACCCACTACGTCACCCTCACCGACATCCTCGGTGCGGAGGACGCCTTCGGCGACATGGACTTCAAGGTCGCCGGCACCAAGGAGTTCGTCACCGCCCTCCAGCTCGACACCAAGCTGGACGGCATCCCGGCCTCCGTCCTGGCCGCGGCCCTCAAGCAGGCCCGCGACGCCCGCCTCCACATCCTCGACGTGATGATGGAAGCGATCGACACCCCGGACGAGATGTCCCCCAACGCCCCGCGGATCATCACCGTCAAGATCCCCGTGGACAAGATCGGCGAGGTCATCGGCCCCAAGGGCAAGATGATCAACCAGATCCAGGAGGACACCGGCGCCGAGATCACGATCGAGGACGACGGCACCATCTACATCGGTGCCGCCGACGGCCCGGCCGCCGAGGCCGCCCGCGCCACGATCAACGGCATCGCCAACCCGACCATGCCGGAGGTCGGCGAGCGCTACCTGGGCACGGTCGTCAAGACCACCACCTTCGGTGCCTTCGTCTCCCTGCTCCCGGGCAAGGACGGCCTGCTGCACATCTCGCAGATCCGCAAGCTCGCCGGTGGCAAGCGCGTGGAGAACGTCGAGGACGTGCTCGCGGTCGGCACCAAGGTCCAGGTCGAGATCGCCGAGATCGACCAGCGCGGCAAGCTCTCCCTGATCCCCGTGATCGACGGCGAAGCGGCCGGCGACGACGCGGACGCGGACGCCGCCGGGGGCACCGAGAAGTGAGCTCCCGTAGTTCCCGTGCGACGGCCCGCCCCTCTTCGGAGGGGCGGGCCGTCGCCCGTACCCAAACCCTCCTCAAGGGCCAGAACGGCATCGGCACCGTCCGCCGCACCGTCCTCCCCGGCGGACTCCGCG
Organism: Streptomyces sp. NPDC033845; assembly: GCF_055576225.1. Lineage (NCBI taxonomy): Bacteria > Bacillati > Actinomycetota > Actinomycetes > Kitasatosporales > Streptomycetaceae > Streptomyces > Streptomyces sp. NPDC033845. The sequence goes on from NZ_JBVIRI010000019.1 coordinate 106,995, forward strand.
TCGTCACCGAGACGCTGCCCTCCGTCCGCTCCGCCACCTTCGGGATCTGGGTCAACGTCGGCTCCCGTGACGAGACCCCCACCCTCAACGGCGCCACGCACTACCTGGAGCACCTCCTCTTCAAGGGCACCCGCAAGCGGACCGCCCTCGACATCTCCTCCGCCATCGACGCGGTCGGCGGGGAGATGAACGCCTTCACGGCGAAGGAGTACACCTGCTACTACGCGCGGGTCCTCGACACCGACCTGCCGCTGGCCATCGACGTGGTCTGCGACATGCTCACCGGCTCCCTCATCGAGGAGTCCGACGTCGACGCCGAACGCGGGGTCATCCTCGAAGAGATCGCCATGACCGAGGACGACCCCGGCGACATGGTCCACGACCTCTTCGCCCAGACCATGTTCGGCGACAGCCCGCTGGGCCGCCCCGTCCTCGGCACCGTGGACACCATCAACGCCCTCACCCGGGACCAGATCGCCCGCTTCTACCGGAAGCACTACGACCCCACCCACCTGGTCGTCGCCGCCGCCGGCAACGTCGACCACGCCAAGGTCGTCCGCCAGGTCCGCGCCGCCTTCGAGAAGGCCGGCGCCCTCGGCCGCACCGACGCCGTGCCCACCGCACCCCGCGGCGGCACCAAGCGGTTGCGCACCGCCGGCCGGGTCGACCTGGTCGACCGCAGGACCGAGCAGGCCCACGTGGTCCTCGGCATGCCCGGCCTGGCCCGCACCGACGACCGCCGCTGGGCCCTGGGCGTCCTCAACACCGCCCTCGGCGGCGGCATGTCCTCCCGCCTCTTCCAGGAGGTCCGGGAGAAGCGCGGCCTGGCCTACAGCGTGTACTCGTACACCTCCGGCTTCGCCGACACCGGACTCTTCGGGGTCTACGCCGGCTGCCGCCCCAGCCAGGTCCACGACGTGCTGCGGATCTGCCGGGACGAGCTCGACAAGGTCGCCTCCGACGGGCTCACCGACGAGGAGATCCGGCGGGCCGTCGGCCAGCTGTCCGGCTCCACCGTCCTGGGCCTGGAGGACACCGGCGCCCTGATGAACCGCATCGGCAAGAGCGAGCTGTGCTGGGGCACCCAGATGTCCGTCGACGAGATGCTCGCCGGCATCGCCGCGGTGACCCCGGACGAGGTCCGCGCCGTGGCACAGGATGTACTGGCCCAGCGGCCCTCCCTCTCGGTGATCGGCCCGCTCAAGGAGAAGCAGGCCGCCCGCCTCGACGAAGTGGTCGGCTGAGTCCGTACGGAACGAAGGAAGCGAAGGCATGAGTAAGCTGCGCGTGGCGGTCATCGGGGCCCGGGGCCGCATCGGCTCCGAGGCGGTCAAGGCCGTCGAGGCCGCCGAGGACATGGAACTGGTCGCCGCCCTGTCCCGCGGTGACGACCTCGACGCCCTGGCCGCGGCCGGCGCCCAGGTCGCCGTCGAGCTGACCACCCCCGCCTCGGTGATGGACAACCTCGACTACTGCGTCCGCCACGGCATCCACGCGGTGGTCGGCACCACCGGGTGGAACGAGGACCGCCTCGCGCAGCTGGACGGCTGGCTCGCCGCCTCCCCGGAGACCGGTGTGCTCATCGCCCCCAACTTCTCCATCGGCGCCGTCCTCACCATGAGGTTCGCTGCCCAGGCCGCCCGCTACTTCGACTCCGTCGAGGTCGTGGAACTGCACCACCCGAACAAGGTCGACGCCCCCTCCGGCACCGCCACCCGCACCGCCCAGCTGATCGCCGAGGCCCGGTCGAAGGCAGGCTGCGCCCCGCAGCCCGACGCCACGGCCACCGCCCTCGACGGCGCCCGCGGCGCGGACGTGGACGGGATCCCGGTGCACGCGATCCGTCTGCGCGGCCTGCTGGCCCACCAGGAGGTGCTGCTCGGCGGCGAGGGCGAGACCCTGACGATCCGCCACGACTCCCTGCACCACAGCAGCTTCATGCCGGGCATCCTGCTCGGCGCACGCCGCGTGACGCGGACCCCGGGCCTCACCTTCGGCCTGGAACACTTCCTCGACCTGGGCTGACAGATGCGCGCGAAGATCATGTACCTGTTCACGGCCGCCGTGCTGGCCGTGTACTTCGTCCTGGCCGGCGGGCGGGGCCTGGCCCTGATCCGGATCGGCACCCCGCTCACCGTCCTCTTCGGGGTGATGGTGCTGATCCTGCCGGTCATCGGCGGCTGGTTCCTCTGGATGAACACCAAGTTCGTCCGCAGGGCCCACCGGCTCTCCACCGAGCTGGAGGCCGAGGGCGGGCTGCCCGTCGACGAGCTGGCCCGGGACGAGTACGGCCGGATCCTGAAGGACTCCGCCGACGAGGTCTTCGCCCGCCGCAAGGCCGAGACCGAGGACGCGCCGGGGGACTGGCGCACCTGGTACCGGCTCGCGGTGGCCTACCACGACGCCCGCGACACCCCGCGGGCCCGCAAGGCCATGCAGCGGGCCATCGCCCTGCACGACAGGAAGCCCGTACGGGCCTGAGGGGAACCGCTCCCCCCAGGTCCCGCACGGGCTTCCTGCAAAGGTCCTCCGGGGCCCTCAGCGGGCCGCCACCGGCCGGTACTCCGCCGCCCAGGCCTCCACCGTGTCCGCGGCCCGTTCGAAGGCCTCCGCGCGCGCCAGGAAGTCCGGGCTGTGGTCGGTGAGCAGTATCGCCACCCGGCGGCCGTCCTGGCCGTCCACCACCAGCGCCTGCCCCTGCACCGTCCGCGGCAGCCCCAGCCAGCGCACCGGCTGCTGGACCGTGCGGACCACCGCGATCTTCCGCCAGGCCACCGAGCGGGTCCCGAAGAACCCGACCCGGCGCAGACCCGAGCTGCTGACCCAGACCCCGGCGCGCAGCATCCGGCCGGTGGCGCCGACCACGGCGAGCGCGGCGGCCAGGCAGAAGGCCGCGCCGGTCCACTCCCCGGCGAAGGCGATGATCATCGTGGCGAGCAGCATGAACGAGGCGACCAGCAGCAGCACCGCGCCGATGGCGACCCGCCAGGGACCCGGCCGGTAGGGCCGGCGCCAGCGTTCGTGGTCCTCGTGGGGCAGCGCGATGTCGCTGTCGTCCGGCTCGGCCGTCAGGAAGGGCAGGGGCACGGCTGGTCCTCACTCATTTGCACAACGGCGGGCGGCCGTCAGCGTCCCTCGGAGGCCTCGGACTGCTGGGCCTTCTCGGGCGCCTTGTGCGGCTGCAGTGCGGGCATGCCGAAGAGGAGCGAGCCGACGAGCCCCGCCACCACGGTCAGTCCGACCAGGGTACGGGCGGCGAGCTGGGTCCTGCTCAGGCGCTCCGGTGGAGGTGGAGTGACGTTACTGCGGAAGCGGTCTGCCTCGGCGACGAAGGCGAACGGGACGGGCTCGCGCCGGCGGAACATGTCGGGCCTCACTCCTCAGGATGTCAGGACGTTGCACCCTGTAGGACGCACGGGGGGCGCCAGAGGTGCCGCATTTCGCCGATATGGTGTCCGGGACTTTTGAACGACCTGGAAGGACCTCGTGAGCGACACCCCCGAGCTGAAGATCGACTTCCGGAGCGACGTGACCGTCGAGCTGGTGAAGTCCGCGGCCTCCGACTCCGACGTGCTGTGGGCCGCCCGGGTCTCCACCGCCGGAGAACAGTCCCTGGAGGAGCTCCAGAAGGACCCCGAGCGCTCCAAGGGCCTGATCAACTACCTGATGCGGGACCGCCACGGCAGCCCCTTCGAGCACAACTCGATGACCTTCTTCGTCAGCGCGCCGATCTTCGTGTTCCGGGAGTTCATGCGGCACCGGGTCGGCTGGTCCTACAACGAGGAGTCGGGCCGCTACCGGGAGCTCCAGCCGGTCTTCTACGTGCCGGGCGCCGACCGCAAGCTGGTCCAGGAGGGCCGCCCGGGCAAGTACGTCTTCGTCGAGGGCACCGAGGCCCAGACGGAGCTGACCGCCAAGGTCATGGAGGACTCGTACCGCCAGGCCTACGCCTCGTACCAGGAGATGTTGGCGGCGGGCGTGGCCAGGGAGGTTGCCCGTTCGGTCCTGCCGGTCGGTCTTTTCTCCTCGATGTACGCCACCTGCAACGCGCGCTCGCTGATGCACTTCCTCGGACTGCGCACCCAGCACGAGCTGGCGGCGGTGCCGTCCTTCCCGCAGCGGGAGATCGAGATGGTCGGCGAGAAGATGGAGGAGCACTGGGCGCGGCTGATGCCGCTGACCTACGCGGCCTTCAACACCAACGGCCGGGTGGCTCCGTAACCGCATCCGTGCGGATGTCCGAAGCCCCCGACCGAAGTGTCCGTATTGCGACGTTTCGCGAAGTTCATCTAGGCTGATCAAACGGACCCGGCACTGCTTGAACCCCCGAGCAGGCAGTGCCGGGCTCCTCACCCCGCCGACGTACCCCGGACGTCCACGGACGTACTCCGACGTGCCCCCAAGGGGACACCGAGAGCATGGCAGCGAGTAGCGTGTTACCCATGGCTCCGATCTCGACTCCGCAGACCCCCTTCGGGCGGGTCCTCACCGCCATGATCACGCCCTTCACGGCGGATGGCGCACTCGACCTCGACGGCGCGCAGCGGCTCGCCGTCCACCTGGTGGACGCAGGCAACGACGGCCTGATCATCAACGGGACCACCGGCGAGTCCCCGACCACCACCGACGCGGAGAAAACCGACCTCGTACGAGCCGTACTCGAAGCGGTCGGAGACCGCGCCCACGTGGTGGCCGGCATCGGCACCAACGACACCCGCCACAGCATCGAGCTCGCCCGCGAGGCCGAGCGCACCGGCGCACACGGCCTCCTGGCCGTCACGCCCTACTACAACAAGCCCCCCCAGGAGGGCCTGTACCAGCACTTCTCGGCGATCGCCGACGCCACCGGCCTGCCGGTCATGCTGTACGACATCCCCGGCCGCAGCGGCGTCCCGATCAACACCGAGACCCTGGTCCGGCTCGCCGAGCACCCCCGGATCGTCGCGAACAAGGACGCCAAGGGCGACCTCGGCCGCGCCAGCTGGGCCATCGCCCAGAGCGGCCTGGCCTGGTACTCCGGCGACGACATGCTCAACCTTCCGCTGCTGTCGGTCGGCGCGGTCGGCTTCGTCTCGGTGGTCGGCCACGTGGTCAGCCCCGAGCTCCGCTCCCTGCTGGAGGCCCACCTCGGCGGCGACGTGCAGAAGGCCACCGAGATCCACCAGAAGCTGCTCCCCGTGTTCACCGGCATGTTCCGCACCCAGGGAGTCATGACCACCAAGGCGGCGCTGGCCCTCCAGGGCCTGCCCGCCGGCCCGCTGCGGCTGCCCATGATCGGCCTGACCGCGGAAGAGACCGCGCAGCTCAAGATCGATCTTGCCGCCGGCGGGGTACAGCTCTGACAACGGACTTCACAACTGAACAAGCACCATCCACACAGACAACGGCAAGTGCACGAATGTCATGCGCGCCACGTGCCCAGAGGTGCGTGGCGCGTGTGGTGAGGAGAGACTTTTGAGCCATCCGCATCCCGAACTCGGCGCCCCGCCGAAGCTCCCCAAGGGCGGCCTCCGGGTCACCCCGCTGGGCGGCCTCGGCGAGATCGGCCGGAACATGACCGTCTTCGAGTTCGACGGCCGCCTGCTGATCGTCGACTGCGGCGTCCTCTTCCCCGAGGAGGAGCAGCCGGGCATCGACCTGATCCTGCCGGACTTCTCGTCCATCAGGGACCGCCTCGACCAGATCGACGGCATCGTCCTGACCCATGGGCACGAGGACCACATCGGCGCCGTCCCCTACCTCCTCCGGGAGAAGCCGGACATCCCGCTGATCGGTTCCAAGCTGACCCTCGCGCTGATCGAGGCGAAGCTCCAGGAGCACCGCATCCGCCCCTACACCCTTGAGGTGAAGGAGGGCGACCGCGAGCGCCTCGGCAACTTCGACTGCGAGTTCATCGCCGTCAACCACTCCATCCCGGACGCCCTGGCCGTCGCGATCCGCACCCCCGCGGGCCTCGTCGTCGCCACCGGCGACTTCAAGATGGACCAGCTGCCGCTGGACAACCGCCTCACGGACCTGCACGCCTTCGCGCGACTGAGCGAGGAGGGCATCGACCTGCTGCTCTCGGACTCGACGAACGCCGAGGTCCCGGGCTTCGTCCCGCCGGAGCGCGACATCTCCAACGCCATCCGCGGAGTCTTCGCGGGTGCCCAGAAGCGGATCATCGTGGCCTCGTTCGCGAGCCATGTGCACCGCATCCAGCAGATCCTGGACGCCGCCCACGAGTACGGCCGCCGGGTCGCCTTCGTCGGCCGCTCCATGGTCCGCAACATGGGCATCGCCCGTGACCTGGGCTACCTCCGGGTCCCGGCCGGCCTGATCGTCGACGTCAAGACCCTCGACGACCTGCCGGACGACGAGGTCGTGCTGGTCTGCACCGGATCCCAGGGCGAGCCGATGGCCGCCCTGTCCCGGATGGCCAACCGCGACCACCAGATCCGGATCGTCCCCGGCGACACCGTGATCCTGGCGTCCTCGCTGATCCCCGGCAACGAGAACGCGGTCTACCGCGTGATCAACGGCCTGACCCGCTGGGGCGCGAACGTGGTCCACAAGGGCAACGCCAAGGTCCACGTCTCGGGCCACGCCTCGGCCGGCGAGCTGCTGTACTTCTACAACATCTGCAAGCCGCGGAACCTGATGCCGGTCCACGGCGAATGGCGCCACCTGCGCGCCAACGCCGAGCTCGGCGCCCTGACGGGGGTCCCCAAGGACCACATCGTCATCGCCGAGGACGGCGTGGTCGTCGACCTGATCGACGGCCGGGCCCGGATCACCGGCAAGGTCCAGGCCGGCTACGTCTACGTGGACGGCCTCTCGGTCGGCGATGTCACCGAGGTCCACCTCAAGGACCGCAAGATCCTCGGGGACGAGGGCATCATCTCGGTCTTCGTGGTGGTCGACAGCACCACCGGCAAGGTCGTGGGCGGCCCGAACATCAACGCCCGGGGCTCCGGCATCGAGGACTCCGCCTTCACCGCGGTGCTCCCGAAGATCGAGGAGGCCATCGCCAAGGCCGCCTCGGACGGGGTCGCCGAACCGCACCAGCTGCAGCAGCTCATCCGCCGCGTGCTGGGCAAGTGGGTCTCCGACGGCTACCGCCGGCGCCCGATGATCCTCCCGGTCGTCGTCGAGGTCTGACCCTCGCCGTAGCGACCACACCGGAGCGGGGCAACCGGATTTGCGTCCGGGGGCCCCGCTCCGCTAAGTTGACGTCTCCCACCCCAGCAAGGACCCGAGCACACACCTGTGCCCGAACCGGTCGCGCGCCGGGTGGGAATTCGGACCGGGGAAACCTGATATGGTCTGAACCGCCCGAAAGGGAAAGGCCCCCAACGGCCATCGGAATTCAATTCCACTGATTGCGACTTTCGAGAAGCGGTCGGAACGGAAAACGGATCTGGTAAGGTTGGAACCGCCGGAAAGGGAAACGCGAAAGCGAGAACCTGGAAAGCGCCGAGGAAATCGGGTCCGAAAAGATCTGATAGAGTCGGAAACGCAAGAACGAAGGAAGCGCCCGGAGGAAAGCCCGCGAGGGTCAGTACAAAGGA
>NZ_JBVIRI010000020.1:0-111510 GCF_055576225.1 Streptomyces sp. NPDC033845
GGTTTTTCCCCCCCCCACTATTCTCCCCCCCCCCCCCGCCCCGCCCCCCCGCCCCCCCCCGCCCCCGCGCCCCCGCCCCCCCCCCCCCGCCGGGGGGGGGGGGCGGGGGGGGGCCCCCCCCCCCCCCCCCCCGCCGCCGGTGGGAAGCCGCCGCACGGGGTGCCGTGCGGGCGCGGGGCGGGGAGGGGGTTATGCCTCCTCCACGGCCACGAAGCGCAGTTCGGAGGTGAAGCCGCGGCCCTCCTCGTCGGTCAGCCAGACCTGTTCGGGGTTCGGCAGCATCTCGGTGAACACGGCCCGGCCGGCCGGGTCCTTGCGGGCCATCCGGCGGACCGCCTTGGCGAGGATGTTGACGTAGACCGGGCTGTCGAAGTCCACGTAGAAGGGGCGGGTCTCGGTGGGCAGGACGGTGAACACGAAGCGCGGCAGCCCGTGCCGCTCCCGCCAGCGGCGGGCCCGGACGAACCTGCGGGCCTCGTCCTTCTCCTCGGCGAAGCCGAGGTCCCCGGCGGGCAGCCGCCAGGTCTCGCGGGCGACGACGAGCCGGTCCACGGTGACCCGGGGGGAGTGCTCCGCCTCCTCCGGCAGGATCTGGAACAGGTCCATCGCCAGGGTGGTCAGGACGTGCGAGAACACGTCCACGGCGGGGAACTCGGCCCCGTCGGGCAGGACCACCCGCAGTTCGCCGTCCCGTTCGGTGACGGTGACGTCGGCGCTCAGGACGGTCCGGGGCCGGCCGGGGTCGGCGGTGAAGTCGACCAGGGCCACGTAGTAGTCCTCGGGCCGGACCAGGGTGTGCCGGATCCGGGCGGAGAGCCGGGAGCGGTGCTCCTTGGGCAGCAGCGGCAGCAGCCGGGGTCCGGGGTGGTCGCGGGAGGTCAGGGCGAGGAGTTCGGCGGGGTCGGGGTGCTGGTTGACGAACAGCGAGGCGCCGAGCGTGTTGGCGGCCATGTGGAGCTCGCCGAGGACGAGTTCGAACTCCCCGCGGGCGATGGCCTCGGTGCCGGTCGCCGCGATCATGATGTCGGGGCTGAGATAGCGGGCGGCGGTCCAGCCGGTGCCGGAGGTCCCGCCGAACTGCTCGGCGACCGGCCCGGCGATGTCGTCGAGGGTCAGCCGCAGGTGCCGTACGTCCGGCGGGGCCGCCAGGACGGTGTCCCAGCGCCGACGGAACTCCCGCTGGAGGGCGGCGGTCTCCTCCCGGGCCGCCCCGTGCAGGATCGGCATGCAGGCGAACCAGAACGCGGCCAGGTCCACCGGGCCGTCGGCGGCGAGCCGGGCGTGCACCTCCCCGGCGCGGGCCATCACGGCCTCGGCCAGCCGTGCGGTCAGCCAGTCCGCGCTGGTCAGCAGCGGGTCCAGGGGGGCCAGGGCGGTGTGCACGGCCCGGCCGAGGGTGGCGGTGGCGGCCCGCCGGGTGTCGGAGTACACCAGGGCCCGGCAGGGGGCGGTGCCGGCCGACTTCTCGCGGACGGCGGCGGTCTCGGTGAGGGCGGTGAACTCCGCCTCCAGGGCGGTCAGGGCGGCCAGCAGGCCGTCGGCTCCGTCGGCGGCGGCCACCGCGTCCCGGCCGCGTTCCAGCGCGTCCAGCGCGGCCAGTCCGGGCCGTCGGAGCGCGGGGTCGCCGATCCGGTCGAGCCAGGCCCGCAGAAAGCGTTCCGGGCGGGCGTCGGCCGGGATCTCCAGCTTCCACACCACCCAGCGGCGGGCCACCAGGTCGGCCAGCACGGCGGGCACGTCGGTGCCGGGCAGCGCGGCCCGGATCTCCCGGGCGGTCCGGGTGCCGTCGCACAGGGCGAGCACGGCCGCGGGCTCCGGGTCGAGGGCGGCGGCCGGCCGGCCGGGCACGGTCACCTCGGTGCCGGCCAGCCGGACGAACGGCACCCGGCGGGGCGCCACCCAGTCGAGCAGGGCCGGTTCGGCCCCGATGACGGAGGCCAGGGCGTCGACGGCCCATGAGGCGAAGTACACCTCGGAGGCGGCGATCAGCCCGCCTCCGCCGGGGTCCACGGTCACCCCCTCGGTGTCCAGGTCCCAGCGGCCCCAGCCGACCGGGCCGAAGAAGCCGATGGTGTCGTTCTTGACGCAGAACCGCTGCCAGTAGTGGGCGACCAGCTCCTCGCGCTGCCGGGGCATGCTGGTCCGGCCGGCCGCGCTGGGCGTCCAGTTCAGGAACGGGGTGATGCCGGAGGCGAGCACCGGGCGGTTCTGCCAGGCCACCGCCTCCCGGAAGGCCGGGGTGCGGGCGATGTCCTGGAGGGCGTGCGCGGTCTCCACGGCCGCCTCGGCGAACAGTGCGGCGAAGTCGCCCCAGCCGCTGTCCGCCGGGTCGCCGCCCTTGCCGAGCGGGTCCTCGGGGCCGAACTTGTCGGCGGCCGCGGCCAGCCCGTCGGGGGCCAGCCGCAGCACCCCGGAGGCCGGGAACCCGGCGCCGCGCAGGGCGAACTGGTCCCAGAGCCGGCGGCCCCCGCCGGGCAGCCGGGGCGCGGGCCCGGTGCCGCTGTCGGTATCGGTGTCGATCATGGTGGGCCGCCCTCACACCTGGACGAGGTCGGACTCGACGACGGAGGCCAGGTCCGCGGGCGAGGGGTAGGCGAAGACCAGCGCCACCGGCACCTCCGCGCCGAGGACCTCCTCCAGCCGGGCGGTGATCCGGAAGGCGCTCAGGGAGTCGCCGCCCCACTCGTAGAAGTCGCTCTGCTCGTCGAGTTCGGCGACCCCGAGGGTCTCCCGGTAGACCTCCACCACCAGGTCGGTGAGGGCGGTTCCGGTGGGCAGGGCGGCGGTGTTCGCGGTCATGAGGGGTCCTCCGTCGGGATGCGGTCGGGCTGGATGCGGGCGTTGTGAGAACGCGCGTTCCGGGTACGGTCGGTGAGGGCGGCGGTCAGGGCCGCGCCGGTGTTGCCGCCGGAGACGACGGCGACGGCCCGGCCGGCGTCGCGGTCGGCGCGCAGGGCGCCGGCCAGTGCGACGGCGCCGCTGGGTTCGGCCTCGATGCCCCGGCGGCGCAGCAGCGCGACGGCGGCGAGGATCTCGGCGTCGGACACGGAGACCAGGTCGTCGACCCGGTCCCGGATGATCGGATAGGTGACGGCCCCGGGCTGCTGGCCGCGCAGCCCGTCGGCGACGGTGTCGCCGGGCGCCAGCCGGACCGGCCGGCCGGCGGCCAGCGAGCGGGCGTACCGGTCGGTGCCGGCGGGTTCCACCCCGACCACCCGGACCGGGAGGTCGCGGACGGCCAGGCAGATCCCGGCGAGCAGTCCGCCGCCGCCGGCCGGGACGTAGACGGTACGGGTGTCGGGGGCGTCGGCGAGGATCTCCAGGCCGACGGTGCCCTGGCCGGCGACCACCAGGGGGTGGTCGGAGGAGGGGACCAGCAGGGCGCCGGTCCGGGCGGCGAGCTCCCGGGCGGTGGAGTCCCGTTCGGCGACCCCGCCGGGGACGCCGACGGTCCGTCCGCCGAGCGCCCGGATCAGGGCGGTCTTGGCGGGGCTGGCGCCGTCGGCGAGGACCACGGTGACCCGGACGCCCAGCGGGACGGCCAGCCGGGCCAGCGCGATCCCGTGGTTCCCGGAGGAACCGGCGACGATCTCCCGGGCGCCCAGCGCGAGCACCGCGTTGACGGCGCCGCGCATCTTGAACGAGCCGCTGTACTGCAGGTGTTCGGCCTTCAGCAGCAGCCCCCAGCCATTCCGCCGGCGCCCGGGGGCGGGCAGTCCGGGCAGCAGCGGGGTGTGCCGGACGTGTCCGGCGATCCGTTCGGCGGCCGCGGCCACGTCGGCGGGGCCGAGCGGCCGCTCCGGCGGGAGCTCCGCCAGGGCGGCGTCCAGGGCCGCGTCCAGGGCGGTCCGGTCGAGTGCGGTCGGGTCCAGTGCGGTCGGGTCGAGGTCCGCCGGGTCCAGGTCCGGGCCGGGCGCGGTGGGGGCGGTGGTCACGGCCGGCCTCCCGTCCCGGCGAGGGCCCGGCGGTCCGCCTTGCCGCCGCGGGTGGTGGGCAGCCGGTCCAGCCGGACGAACCGGCGCGGCATCAGATGCGGCGGCAGGGTGCCGGCCAGATGGGTGCGCAGCGCCGGATCGCCGGTGTCCGCCAGGTCCCCGGTGACATGGGCGACCAGGTACACCCGGCCCTGCCCGTCGGTGTCGGAGGTGACCACGGCCCCGGTGACCGCGGGATGCGCCAGCAGCGCCCCTTCGACCTCGGCCGGGTCCACCCGGTAGCCGCGGATCTTGACCTGGCGGTCGCCGCGGCCCAGGTATTCGAGCCCGTCCGGGCCGCTGCGGGCCAGGTCCCCGGTCCGGTAGAGCCGGCTGCCGGGCGGGCCGTAGGGGTCCGGTACGAACCGTTCGGCGGTCCGGGCGGGCAGCCCGCGGTAGCCGCGGGCCACCCCGGCCCCGCCGATGTACACCTCGCCGGTCTCCCCGTCGGCGACCGGCCGCAGGCCCGCGTCCAGCAGCCGGACCAGCACCCCGTCGATGGGGGTCCCGACCAGGTCGGCCGCGATGTCGGGGTCCGCCGGGACGCTGTGCCGGGTGGAGGTCATCGTGCACTCGGTCGGCCCGTACTGGTTGACCAGGCGGCCGCCCAGCAGGGCCCGGCCGCCCGCCGACAGGAAGGGCCGCAGGGACTCCCCGCTGGACACCACCAGGGTGATCCCGGCGAGCAGTCCGGCCGGATCCGGCTGCCCGGCCAGGAAGGACAGGAAGGAGGGGGTGACGCTCAGCAGGGTGTTCACCCCGTGGGCGCGCACCACGGCCCCGAACTCCTCGGGCCGCAGCAGGGCCGAGCGCGGTGCCAGGACCAGCCGGCCGCCCGCCAGCAGCGGGGCGTAGGTGTCCCGCAGGGAGGCGTCGTAGCCGGGCGGGGCGACCTGGAGGGCCACCGTGTCCGGGCCCAGGGCGTAGTCCCGGGCCACGAACCGCAGGTAGTTGTCCAGGCCCCGGTGCTCGACCAGGACGGCGCTGGGTTCCCCGGTGCTGCCGGAGGTGTGGCTGACGTAGGCGAGCTGCCGTTCGTGCCGGGGGCCGTACGCCGCCGCCGGCCGGCGGCCGGGGTCCGTCCCGGCCGGGCGGTCCAGCAGCACCGGCGGCCCGGGGATGCCGAGCGCGGCCGTCCGGCCGGCCAGGGCCGAGGTGGTGAGCAGCAGGTCCGCGCCACCGCTGCGGACCAGGGCGGCCAGCCGGGCGGGCGGCTGCTCCACGTCCAGGCCGAGGAAGGCGGCGCCGGAGCGGACCACGGCCGCCAGGGCCGCCACCGAGTCGGCGCCGCGTTCCACGGCCACCGCGCACACGGTCTCCGGGCCGGCCCCGGCGGCCCGCAGCAGGGCCGCCGTCTCCTCGATGCGGGCGGCGAGCGCGCCGTAGCCGATGTCTCCGTCCGGGGTGGTCAGGGCGGTCCGTCCGGGGTGCCGGGCGGCGTGCTCCAGGATGTCGTCGACGAAGGTCCGCATCACCGCGCACCGCCCCCGGGGCCGGCGCCCTCCACGGCGGTCTGGTCGACGGCGACGAACCGGAGCTCCGAGGTGAAGGTGGAGCCCTCGTCGTCGGTGAGCCAGGCCTGCTCGGGGGTGGGCAGCATCTCGCTGAACTTCAGCCGGGCCGCGGGGTCCTTGCGGGCCAGCCGGCGGGCCGCCTTGGCGAGGATGGTGACATAGACCGGGCTGTCGAAGTCCACGTAGAACGGCCGGGGTTCGGTGGGGGAGACCACGAACACGTAGCGGGGGAGTTCCCGGCCGGTCTGCCAGTGCCGGGCCCGGACGTACCGCTTGGCCTCGGACTTCTCCTCGGCGAAGGCGAGTTCGGTGACCGGCACCGACCAGGTCTCGCGGGCCACGATCATCTTGTCGATGGTGATCCGCGGGGTGTGCTCGCCCTCCGGGCGCAGGGTGAAGCGGTCCATCACCCGCTGGGTCAGCGTGTTGGCGTAGACGTCGAGGAGGTCGAACGCGGCACCGTCCGGCAGGACCGCGGTCAGCCGGCCTTCCCGGTCCTCGACGCGTACGTCGGCGCCGAGCAGGGTCCGCGGGCGGTGCGGGTCGCCGGTGTCGTCGATCACCGCGACGTAGTAGTCCTCGTCCCGGTCCAGCGAGGGCCGGCTGCGGGTGGACCACTTCAGCGGGAGCTCCTTGGGGAGCTGCGGCAGCAGCCGCGGCCCGGGGAAGTCCCGGTCCACCTCGGCGATCAGCTGGTCCCGGTCGGGGTGCTGGTGGACGAAGAGGGAGGCGCCCATGGTGTTCAGCGCCGAGTGCATCTCGCCGAGCACCAGTTCGAACTCACCGCGCTCCACGGCGGCCCGGTCCTCGGCCAGGACCAGGACGTCCGGGCTGAAGTAGCGGGCCAGCGACCAGCCGGCACCGGGCTCCTCGAAGGCCTCCCGGACCCGGTCGGCGATCTCGGCCGAACTGCGGCGGACCCGGCGCGCGCCCTCCGGGACGGCCAGGATCTCCGCCCACTTGGCCCGCAGTTCGTCCTGGACGGCGTCGATGATCGCGCCGGCCCGCGGGTGCGGGGACGGCAGGGTGGCCATCCACAGGGAGCCCAGGTCCACCGGGCCGGCCGCGGCGAGCTTCCCGTACGCCTCCCGGATCCCGGCCCGGATGCCCTCGGCCACCCGGTTGGTCATCCAGCGGGCCGCGGTCAGGCACTGGGCGAGCGGGGCCAGTTCCTCGTGGAGGACGGTCCCCAGGGTGGCGGTGGCGGCCCGGCGGGCGTCGGAGTAGACCAGACCGCGGCAGGGCGCGGTGCGGGAGCCCTTGGAGCGCTGGGCGTCGGTGGCGGTGAGCGCGGCGAACTCGGCCTCCAGGGCGCCGATCGCGGCGGTCAGCGCCTCGGCGTCCTGGCCGGCCGCCTGCACCGCGTCACGGCCCCGGACCAGCACGTCCAGCTTCTCCAGGGCGGGCTCCCGGACGGCCGGATCGCCGATCCGCTCCAGGATCACCCGCAGTTCGCGGTCGGGGTGGGTGGCGGAGGGCACGTCCAGGCGCCAGTGCGCCCAGCGCTTGCCGACCAGGGTCCGGACCGCGTCCTCGGTCTCCTGCACGGAGAGGGCGGCGGCCTCGGCGATCCCGGCGACCGTACGGACGCCGTCGCAGAGCTCCAGGACGGTCCGGGCGGTGGCGCCGATCTCCTGCGGGGGCCGGCCCGGCATCCGTACGGTGCCGTCGGTGACCCGGACGAAGGACACCCGGCGCGGCGGGATCCAGGCCATCAGGGCCGGGTCGGCGCCCAGGGTCCTGGCGAGGGCGTCGATGGCCCAGGAGGCGAAGTAGACGCGGGAGTCGGCGAGGAATCCGGTGCCGGGCGGGCCCGGGTCCACCTCGATGCCCCGGGTCGCCAGGTCCCAGCGGCCCCAGCCGACCGGGCCGAAGAAGCCGATGGTGTCGTTCTTGACGCAGAACCGCTGCCAGTAGTGGGCGACCAGCTCCTCGCGCTGCCGGGGCATGCTCGTCCGGCTCGCGGCGGTCGGCGTCCAGTTCAGGAACGGGGCGATGCCGGTGCGCAGCACGGCCGGGTTCTGCCAGGCCACGGCGGCCCGGAAGCGCGGCGAGCCGGCGATCTCCTGGAGCAGCCCGGCGGTGCGGACCGCCCCGGTGTCGAAGGTGTCGAGGAAGGCCTCCCACTCGGGCCCGGCCAGGGTGTCGCCGGGTCCGAACTTGTCGGCGGCGGGCGCCAGTCCGGGCGGGGCCATCCGGAGAACCCCCTCGGCCGGGAAGCCGGGGCCGCGGAGGGCGAAGTGCTCCCACAGCCGCCACCCCCCGGTGGGGAGATGCACGCTCTCCGGACTGTGCGGCGTATCCGGGATCTCCGGCATCTCCGGCTGCTCCGGCTGCTCCGACATGACGAACTCCTTCCAGGCTGGCTGCCCCGAACACTGCCGGTGGACGGCACCCCGCTGACAGGGAAGGAGCGGCAGCGTCTTCCGCCGGTGCTGCTGCGCGTTTGTCCCTATGGGCCGGCGGGGGCGCCGGGCACGCTGGCCCCGGCGACCGAAGCCAAGAGGAGGAGCGGACACGATGAGTGCCAACAGCGTGAGCGGCGGGACCGGTTACCGGGTCGTGCGCAACGAGGAGGAGCAGTACTCGGTCTGGCGGCTGGACCGGGAGCTGCCGGCCGGCTGGGAGGCCGAGGGCACCGAGGGGGGCCGGCAGGAGTGCCTGGACCACATCGGGCGGGTGTGGACGGACATGCGGCCCCGGAGCCTGCGGGAGCGGATGGCCGGGTCTGCGCACTGAGCGCACCGCCGCCCCGGAGGACGGCAGCGGGGCCGGGAACGGCAGCGGGGCCGGACCCTTGTCCAGGGTCCGGCCCCGCCCCCCCCGTGCGGGGAGGCGACGGGAGCCCGCCGGGTGGTCAGGTCCGGCGGTCGGTGCGGGCGCTACGGGTTGGTCACGCCCAGGGTGTAGGCCCCGGAGCCGCTGTAGGCGTGGACCACGTAGCGGTAGTAGCCGGCGGTGCCGTTGTAGCTGATGTCCTCGTCGGCGTCCTCGTCACCGGAGACCGCGACGTCGGTCCAGCCGTAGCCGTTCCACTTCTGCAGGTAGAGGTCGAAGTCCGTGCCGGCCGGGCCGCGCAGGCAGCCGGTGTGCCGGCCGGAGACCGTCGAGTAGTAGTAGGAGCCGTCGGGCTGGACTCCGGTCTGGCCGGAGGCCAGGGTGCCCCGGTAGGTGAACTCCGAGCCCGCGCAGCCGGTGGGCGGGGTGCCGGTGCCCACGGTCAGGTTGTAGGTGACGGTGTGGGTGGCGGTCCCGGTCCCGGTGACGGTGATCGGATAGGTGGCCTGCGCGGTGCCGGCGGCGACCGCGACGGTCATGGTGGCGGAGCTCCCGGAGGTCACCGAGGAGGGGCTGAAGCTGACGGTCACCCCGCTCGGCTGGCCGCTCGCGGACAGCTGGACGGTCTGGGCGTTGCCGCCGACGGTGGTCGTGGACACCGTGCTGGTCACCGAGTTGCCGGGCTGCACCGAGCCGGTGGCCGGGTTCAGGGCCAGCGAGAAGTCCGGGGTGGTGGAGCCGCCGCAGTCGGTCTCACCGGACTGCGCGGGGACCCGGATCGCGTCCCAGGCGGCCTTCACCGCCAGGCACTCGGCGCTGCCGTAGGTGTTCTTGGCGCTGGTCAGCGTCGCCTTGCGGGCGGCCAGGTGGTTCCAGGAGGAGGTCTTGGCGAGCAGCGCCCCCATGAAGATCTTGCCGGCCTTCTGGATGCCGATCCCGGTCACCGAGGAGGGACCGCCGGAGCATATGGGGCTGGCGGGCTTGCCGCCGCCGGGGTTGGAGCCCTCGGCGAGCAGGTAGAACCAGTGGTTCTGCGGGCCGGCCGCGGCGTGCACCTCGGTGCCGCTGGTCAGCTGGTTGTAGCAGTTGGGGTCGCCGCTGTGCAGCGAGGGGTTGTACATGTAGCGGATCGGCTTGCCGTCGCCGGTGAAGTTCAGCTTCTCGCCGACGGTGTAGTCCGGGGTGTCGTTGGGGTTGTTCGCGAAGTGCTCGGTGAGCGCCCCGAAGATGTCGCCGGTGGACTCGTTCATGCCCCCGTTCTCGTTGCTGCCGCCGGCGCTGCCCGGGGTCTTGTCGAAGATCTCGTGGCCGTACTCGTGGGCGACCACGTCGATGCCGGTCAGCTGGTTGGTGCCGTTCTGGTTCCGGCCGTAGGTGGTCTTCTGGCCGTCGTAGTAGGCGTTGACCTCGCTGAGCCCGGCCCGGGCCGGGACCATCCCGCCCTGCCCGTTGATCCCGTTGTAGCCGAGCCACTGCTTGAGCATGTCGGACTCGCGCTGGGCCGCGTACATGATGTCCACGCAGGCGGTGACCAGGTCGTTTGCGGTCCCGTTGCCCCAGGGGGAGGAGCCGGTGTACGCGCTGCCGTTCTGGCCGCCGCAGCGGAAGCCGGAGCGGTTCGGGTCGGTCATCGAGGAGGCGGCGGTGTCGATGGTGACGTTGCCGTTGTGGTAGCCGCGGCCGTCGGCGTGCCGGACCTTGTCGGTGGCCTGGACGATCGCGCCGGTACGGGCGTCGACGTAGGTGTCCAGGGCGCTGGGTAGGTTCTTCGCGGTCCGGCCGATCACGTCGGTGTGCCAGGTCAGCAGCGGCTTGCCGTCCTTGAGGAGCACCTTCAGCTCGGGGGCGGCGGCGCTCTCCACGGAGGCCAGCTGCTTGCGGGCCGTCTTCTCGGCCGCGGCGGCGGTCACCGCGGCCCGGGTGCCGATCCGGATCCGGGGGGCGGGTGCGGCGGTGACCTCGCGGACCTTGCCCGCGCTGTCGGAGAGCACGACCGCGTCCCCGCCGACCACCGGGAGGCCCCGGTAGGTCCGCTGGTAGGCGGCGTAGTACAGGCCGTTCGACCACGGGGTGACCGTGGTGCGGACCAGTTCCTCGTCGGTGCCGTGGGTGAGCCCGTCGAGTCCGCTGCTCGCGGCCTGGTCGGCGGCCGCGAGGGCCATGGCCTTGCCGCGCTCGGGGGGTGCGGGCTGCGGCGAGGGCGCCGCGGCGGAGGCGGTGCCGGCGACGGCGCCGGCCAGGCTCGCGGTGAGCGCGAGGGCCGCCACGGCCGCGGTCATTCGGGTGCGCTGCAACGTCTGCTCCGTTCGTGGTGGGGGGAGACGGTGGAACGCGCCGAGTATGGGCGTGGACATGACCGGCGGGGGACATCCCTGACGTCATAAGACGCGGGTTATGGTGCGCCGCCCGCACCTCTCGTACGCTGCCGAAATGCAGCTGGAGTTGAGACATCTAGAGGCCGTCTGCCGGATCGCGGAAGCCGGGAGTCTCGGCCGCGCGGCGGGCCGCCTGGGGGTGTCCCAGCCCGCCCTGTCCGCCCAGCTCCGCAGGATCGAGCAGGTCGCCGGCGGGGAACTCTTCGTCCGCGGCCGGCACGGTGTCGACCCCACCCCGCTCGGCCGGTTCGTGCTCTCCACGGCCCGCCGGGTGCTGGGCGAGATGGACGCCCTCGCCGCCGGCGCCCGCACCGCCGCCACCCACAGCCCGCTCCGCCTCGGCTGCATCCTGCTCGTCCTGATCGACGGACTCCTCGAACGCCTCGACCAGGTCGTCGCCGGACGCGAGGTCGCCCTGGAGGTGGAGCACTCGGTGACCGCCCTCACCCGGCTCCTCGGCTCCGGCCACTACGACGTGATCGCGTACGGGGAGGTCAACGACCACGAGGTCCCGCTCCCCGAGGGCACCACCGCGCGCACCGTGATCCCCAAGGAACCCTTCTGCGTCCGGCTGTCCGCCGGGCACCCGCTCGCCGCCCGCTCCCGGATCGACCTCGCCGACCTCGCGGGGGAGTCCTGGATGGCCCTCGCGGAGGACGACGACGGCGGCCCCGAGGCCCTGGTCGCCGCCTGCGCCCGGGCCGGCTTCAGCCCCGCCCTCCGCTACCGGATCACCGACCGCACCATGGGGTACGGACTGATCGCCGCCGGCCGCGCGGTCTCGATGAGCCAGCCCACCGCGCCGCCCGCGCCCGGCACCGTACTGCGCCCGCTGACCGGGGACCCGGTGACCGGCCGGATCCGGCTGGCCTGGAACCGCTCCGCGGTCTCCGCCGCGCAGGCCGGACTGCTCTTCGAGGCGACGGCCCGCGCCTATCTGGCCAACCTGGACAACAACCCCTTCCACCGGGCCTGGTGGGACGCCCGCCCGGAACTCCACCCCGTCCTGGACTGACCCGGACCGTCCCGGACCGACCCGGGACGGGCGGTGTTGACCGGGGCCGGGCGGTGTTGACCCGGGCCGGGCGGTGTTGACCTGGGCCGGGCGGGTTGGCCCGGGCCGGGGCGGGCTTGACCTGGGCCGGTTCCGGAGGGCTTCGCCGGCTGTACGACCGCGCGTCACACAAGCACCCCCGGCCGGCCCCCCTCGGAGGCTCTCCTGGGGGCGCCCCTCCACCCGGCCCCCTCACCCCCCGAGGTCCTCACCCATGGCTGAAGTCAACCGTCGACGGTTCCTCCAGATGGCCGGCGGCACCGCCGCCATCGCCATGCTGAACGACAGCATCGCCCGCGCCGCCGCCATCCCCGCCCAGGGCGCCACCGGCACCCTCCAGGACATCGAGCACATCGTCGTCCTGATGCAGGAGAACCGTTCCTTCGACCACTACTTCGGCACGATGAAGGGCGTCCGCGGCTTCGGTGACCCGCGCCCCGTGCTCCAGGACAACGGCAAGACCGTCTTCCAGCAGTCCAACGGGACCAAGGACGTCCTGCCGTTCCACCCCACCGCACCCGACCTCGGCATGCAGTTCCTGGAAGGCCTCAACCACGACTGGGCCGGCGGCCACCAGGCCTACAACAACGGCAAGTACGACAAGTGGGTGCCCGCCAAGACGGCCAACACCATGGCCTACATGAACCGCCAGGACATGCCGTTCCACTTCGCGCTGGCCGACGCGTTCACCGTCTGCGACGCCTACCACTGCTCCTTCATCGGGGCCACCGACCCCAACCGCTACTACATGTGGACCGGCCACACCGGCAACGACGGCACCGGCGGCGGCCCGGTCCTCGGCAACCAGGAACTCGGCTACGGCTGGAAGACCTACCCCGAGCGCCTGGAGGCGGCCGGAATCTCCTGGAAGGTCTACCAGGACATCGGCGACGGCCTGAACGCCGCCGGCCACTGGGGCTGGATCAGCGACGCCTTCCGCGGCAACTACGGGGACAACTCCCTCCTCTACTTCAACTCCTTCCGCAACGCCCAGCCCGGCAGCCCCCTCTACGAGAAGGCCCGCACCGGCACCAACGCGGCCGCCGGCGAGGGCCTCTTCGACCGGCTGCGCGCGGACGTCACCGCCGGCACCCTCCCCAAGGTGTCCTGGATCGCCGCCCCCGAGGCCTTCAGCGAGCACGCCAACTGGCCGGTCAACTTCGGCGCCTGGTACATCTCCCAGGTCCTGGACGCCCTGACCACCAACCCCGACGTCTGGGCCAGGACCGCCTTCTTCATCACCTACGACGAGAACGACGGCTTCTTCGACCACGTCGTCCCGCCCTACCCGCCCACCTCCGCCGCCTGGGGCCGGTCCACCGCCGACGTCACCCGCGACCTCTACGCGGGCGGCGGCGGATACGCGGCCGGACCGTACGGCCTGGGCCCGCGCGTCCCGATGATCGTCGTCTCCCCGTGGAGCAAGGGCGGCTTCGTCTGCTCCGAGACCTTCGACCACACCTCGATCATCCGCTTCATGGAGAAGCGCTTCGGAGTCCAGGAGCCCAACATCTCCCCCTGGCGGCGCGCCGTCTGCGGAGACCTCACCTCCGCCTTCGACTTCACCGCCGCGGACCCCGCCCCGGCCGCCCTCCCCTCCACCGCCGGCTACCTCCCGCCGGACCGCAACCGCCACCCCGACTACGTCCCCACCCCGCCCGCCACCGGCACCCTGCCCCGCCAGGAACCCGGCTCCAAGCCCTCCCGAGCGCTGGGCTACGCCCCGTACGTGGACGGCGCCCGCACCACCTCCACCGGCAAGTTCACCCTGAGCTTCGGCTCCGGCCCCGCCCTCGGCGCCCACTTCCACATCACCTCGGGCAACCGCACCGACGGCCCCTGGCCCTACACCGTCGAGGCGGGCAAGACCCTCTCCGACACCTGGAGCACCTCCGCCTCCACGGGCAACCAGATCAACCTGACCGTCTGGGGACCGAACGGCTTCCTGCGCGGCTTCCGCGGCCCGGCGAAGAAGGCCGGCCCCGAGGTCACCGCCCGCCATGACGCCACCACCGGCAACCTGCGCCTGACCCTGGCCAACGGCGGCACCACGGCGGTCAACCTCACCGTCACCAACACCTACGGGGGCACCCCGCAGACCCTGCGCGTCGCCGCCGGATCGACCACCACCCACACGGTCGACCTCCGCACCACCGGCCGCTGGTACGACGTCTCGGTGGTGTCCGACCTGGACACCACCTTCCTCCGCCGCTTCGCCGGCCACGTCGAGAACGGCACCCCCGGCATCTCCGACCCGGCCATCCGCACCACCTGAGGCACGTCCGCCCCTCGCCCGCGCCCGCGCCCTCGCCTGCGCCCGCGCCTGCGCCCGCGCCTGCGCCCGCGCATGCGCACGGGCCAGGGGCGGTGTGCGTGGGCGAACGGTGTGACGCCGACCCCACTGGGCAGTGTTCCCTCCGACCGTGCGCCACGTCTCGCGAGGGAGCCCCCATGGCCGCCACCACCCCCCACCGCCGCATCGGCACCGGCCCGACCCGGGTGATCGTCCTCCACGACTGGTTCGGCACCTCCGCCAACTGGGGTTCCGTCCTGGACTACTTCGACCCCGAGGCCTTCTCCTACGCCTTCCTCGACTACCGCGGCTACGGCGACCGCCGCGACGTCCCCGGCCGCTACACCCTCCCCGAGATCGCCGAGGACGTCCTGACCCTCGCCGACGAACTCGGCTGGGACTCCTTCTCCCTTATCGGCCACTCCATGGGCGGCAAGGCCATGCAGCAGGTCCTGGCCCGCGCCCCGCACCGGGTGGAGAAGCTGGTCGGCCTGGCCCCCGTCCCGGCCGGCCCCTACCCCATGGACGAGCCCACCCACGCCCTCTTCCACGGCGCCGCCGCCTCCCCGGAGAACCGCAGGATCATCCTCGACCTGGTCACCGGCCACCGCGCCGCCCCGCACTGGCTGGACCGGATGGTCGCCCACTCCCTGGAGGTGTCCCGCCCGGAGGCCTTCGCCGGCTACCTGGCGAGCTGGCAGCCCCTAGACCTCACCCCGGCCGTCAAGGGCAACCCGGTCCCGGTCCTCGTCCTGGTCGGCGAGTACGACCTGGCCCTGACCGCCGACCTGATGCACGCCACCTGGGCCGCCTGGTACCCCCACACCACCGTCCACACCCTCCCCGGCACCGGCCACTACCCCCCACAGGAATCCCCGGTCGCCCTCGTCACCACCACCGAATCCTTCCTCCGCCCCTGAACCAACGGCCAGGGCGACCCGCTCCGCGCGGGTCAGTTGGGGGTGGTGAGGCGGGTGGTGAGCCATTCGAGGGCGGGGCGGGTTTCGCGGTTCCAGGTCTCGTAGGTGTGGCCGCCCACCGGCAGGGTGATGGAGGAGACCCGGGCGGGGGCCTTCACCGAGCGGATGAACCGCTGGGTGTCGGGGTACTGGTGCTCGCCCTTGCGGCTGCTGGCGACCAGCAGGGAGACCGGGGGCTGGGGGAGGTGGTCCAGGCGCCACAGCAGGTCGTTCTCGCGGCGGTAGCGGTCGTCGCCGCCGAAGAGGTTGCCGGTGGTGGGGTCCTCGGCGGCCGCGTAGTTGGCGGAGAGGCCGGCGGCGGCGCGGTAGGAGCCGGGTTTGCGCAGGGCGAGCTTGAGGGCGCAGTAGCCGCCCACCGAGTTGCCCATGACCCCCCAGGCGCGCGGGTCGCGGGTGAGGCCGTAGTGGTGGGCGACGGCCTCGGGGAGGTCCTCGGCGAAGAAGGTCTCGGTCTGCGGGCCCCGCGGGATGTCGACGCACTCGGTGTCCCGGGGCGGTGCCACGGTCGGGGTGAGCATCACCAGGACGGTGGGGCGCATGGTGCCGGCCCGGACGGCGTCCACCGCGATCTGGGGGTACTTGAACAGGTCGATCAGGACCCGGGTGGTGCTGGGGTAGCCGCTGAGGGCCACCACCACCGGGAAGCGCCGGCGGTCGGCCGGGGAGGCCTTCAGATAGGCCGGGGGGAGGTGGACGTAGGCCTCGGTGGTGAGGTCGCTGCGGGTGCCCCGTACGGTGACCGCGTCGATCCGCCCGATCACGGCGGGGTCGGTGGTGCCCTGGTGGCGCCAGGAGTGGGTGCCGCGGACCCGGACCCCGTCGGAGCCGCCCCGGTCCTGGCCGGCCTCGCGGGAGAAGGCCAGCAGGTCGCCCCAGGAGGCGTAGAACCCGTAGTGGGAGTTCACCGCGAGGAGCAGTGGGAGGCCCATGGTGAGGGTGATCGCCAGTTGCAGGCCGATCCGGCCGAGCACCGGGCGCGCGCCGGAGCGGGACAGCCGGGGCCAGATCCGGACCGTGCCGGCCAGGACCGCGCAGGCGAGGAGGATCGAGAGGACCAGGATCAGCCGGGAGTCCAGGGCCACGGCTCAGCCGACCCGGCGATGCGTACCGGACGTACCCGATGTACCGGACGTACGCGACGGCGTGCGGGGCGCGCGGCGGGTTCGGGCGGGCCGGGCCGGGACGGGGTGGGCGGACGTCGGTGTCCGGGTATCGCTGCGCATCCCCTGATCCTGCCAGGCGTCCCGCCCGGCGGCCCCGGGGCACCCGGTGGCGGGGGTCCGGGCGGCGGACCGGAAAAGCCCGTGGGGGGTACGAGAGAGATCTCGTACCCCCCACGGGGACAGGGTGAGTGACGGGACTTGAACCCGCGGCCACCTGGACCACAACCAGGTGCTCTACCAGCTGAGCTACACCCACCACGAAGGGCGGCCAGCCGCCCGTCGTCGTGCACGCACAGCATAGCCGATCAGCGGAGTGGTCCTGTGCGTGCTGACGTGCCCCTGACGCCCGCCGCCCGCCCGCCGCCCAGTCGCCGCCCGGCCGGTACTAGGCCGTGGCGCGGGCGGTCGTGGCGCGGGTCACGGCGGCGGCGGCCAGGGCGTGGACCACCGGGTGCGGGCGGCTGCCGTCGCCGGCCAGTTCCGGCTGGAAGAGGGTGGCGAGGAAGAAGGGGTGCCCGGGCAGCTCGGCGATCCGGACCTGCCCGTTCTCGTCGTGGCCGGAGAGCCGTAGCCCGTGCTCGGCCAGGGTGGGCAGCCGGCGGGCGTCCGGCCCGTAGGTGCAGTGGTAGCGCTCGGTGGAGCGCTCGGCGCCCAGGACGCGTTCGGCGAGCGAGCCGGGCGCCATCCGGACCACGCCCTCGTGGCCGACCAGCGAGCAGGCCAGCGGGGCGATCAGCGGGTCCTCGGCGGCCGGGTCGTTCTCGGCGTGCGCGGCGCCGGTGAGCCCGCAGACGTTCCGGGCGTACTCCAGCAGCGCGTGCTGGAAGCCGCCGCAGGTGCCGAGGAAGGGGATGCCGTGCTCGCGGGCGGTCCGGACGGCGGCGAGCGCCCCGGCCTCGCTGGCGTACGGGCTGCCGGGCAGCACCCAGACGGCGTCGAACCGGGCCAGCGATCCGGAGGCGGCGGCCGCCTCGGCGTCGGCGGTGGGGATCCAGTACGCGTCGAGGACCAGTCCGTCGCGGGTGGCGAGGGAGTCGAGGAGGAGCGGGATCCGGGCGTGCGAGGTGACGTGCGGGGAACGGTCGCCGACCAGGGCGATCCGTGCGGTGGTGGGTGCGGTCGTGGTCGTGGTCGTCATGGGACCAGCGTCGGGGCGGGCGGTGGTTCACGTCCAACGATGGTTTCTGCACGACCCATCAGTGCTGCTGATGAGTGGTGGCGGGCGGGCGGAGCCGGTCGGCCAGGACGGCGGCGGCCCCGGCCGGGGCGCCGGGCGAGAGGAGCTCCGTACGGTGCACCAGGCGCGGGCCGGCCAGCGGCACCGCCACCCCGGCCCCGGCCGACTCCGCCACCCCGCGCGGCAGCAGGGCCAGCCCGTGGCCGCCGGCGGCCAGGGCGCAGAGCGCGCGCAGGTCGGTGCCGGAGTAGTGCAGGGCGGGGGCCGGCCGCGGGCCGGCGGCGCCCAGCGCGGTGCGGACCGCGGACAGCGGGATCCCGGCCTCGGGGGCGTCCAGCCAGCGGGCGTCGGCCAGGTCCTCCAGCCGGACGGCGGACCGGTCCGCGAAGGGGTGCCCGGCGGGCAGCAGCACGGCGAGTTCCTCCTCGCCCAGGCCGGTGACGCTGAGCGGGGCGACGTCCGGCAGCCGCAGCGGATCGCTGGGCGCGGCCGGGCCGTCGACCAGCCCGAGATCGCAGCCGCCGGTGGCCACGGCGGCCGGCACCTCGGTCGCGGGCAGCACC
The DNA here is from genome assembly GCF_055576225.1 of Streptomyces sp. NPDC033845. NCBI lineage: Bacteria > Bacillati > Actinomycetota > Actinomycetes > Kitasatosporales > Streptomycetaceae > Streptomyces > Streptomyces sp. NPDC033845. The sequence goes on from NZ_JBVIRI010000020.1 coordinate 17,872, forward strand.
CGCAGGGTCACCCCGGTGGGCGGCAGCGCGGCGAGCAGGCGCGGGCCGACGGCCAGCGGAGACACGGCCACCGTGACCCGGCCGGGCGGCGCGGCGGCCAGCCGGAGGACATCGGCGCGGGCGGCGTCCAGCCGGAGCAGCAGCGGCCCGGCGTGCTCCAGCAGCCGCGCCCCGGCCGTGGTCGGCCCGACCGGCCGCCGGGTCAGCAGCTCGGCGCGCAGGTCGCCCTCCAGGGCGGCGATGTGCTGGGAGACGGCGGACTGGGTGTAACCGAGCTCGCGGGCGGCGGCGGAGAACGACCCGAGCCGCACGACGGCGACGAAGGTCCGGAGCAGATGCGGATCCATCCCCCCAGCATCCGCCCCCGACCCCCCGACCGGAATCGCAGGTCCGGGGGACGGGGGTCCGCCAGGATGCGGGTATGGCTGATGACGTGGAACGCGAGTACGCACACGAGCACGCACACGAGGGCGGGCCCGGGGACGAGCCGGTACCCGGGCCCGTACCCCAGCCCGCACCCCAGCCCGGGCAGCGCCCCGGCCGGGCCCCCCAGGAGCCCCCCGCCCCCTTCGGTCCCGCCGACTACGTCGCGCGCATGGGCGCCGCGGTGCGGGCCGCCGAAGGGGCGGGGCTGGAGGGGGTGTTGGTGGCGCCGGGGGCGGATCTGGTGCATCTGACGGGGTACCGGCCCGCCGAGACCGAGCGGCTCACGCTGCTGGTGCTGGCCGTCGGGCGGGAGCCGGTGCTGGTGGTGCCCGCGCTGGAGGCGCCCGACGCGGCGGCCGCCGCCGGGGCGCCGGGGTTCACGCTGCGGGAGTGGGCCGACGGCGAGGACCCGTACGCCGTGGCCGCCCCGCTGCTCGCCGCCGCCGGCCGCTACGCGGTCAGCGACAACACCTGGGCCGCGCACCTGCTGGGGCTGCAGCGGAACGCGCCCGGCGGGACGACGTACGCCTCGCTCACCGAGGCGCTGCCGCTGCTGCGCGCGGTGAAGGACCGCCGGGAGCTGGACCGGCTCGCGGCGGCGGGGGCGGCCGCCGACGCCGCGTACGCGGAGATCCTGCGGGTCCGCTTCGCCGGCCGCCGGGAGGCCGAGGTCGCCGCCGACCTCGCCGCGCTGCTGCGCGCCCACGGCCATTCCCAGGTGGACTTCACCGTGGTCGGCTCCGGCCCCAACGGCGCCAACCCGCACCACGAGGCGGGGGAGCGCACCATCGGGCGCGGCGACATGGTGGTCCTCGACTTCGGCGGCCTCAGGCACGGCTACGGCTCCGACATCTCCCGCACCGTGCACGTCGGGGAGCCGACCGCCGAGGAGCGGGCGGTGCACGATCTGGTGAGGGCGGCCCAGCAGGCCGCCTTCGAGGCGGTCCGCCCGGGCATCGCCTGCCAGGAGGTGGACCGGGCGGCCCGGGCGGTGATCGCCGACGGCGGGTACGGCGACCGGTTCATCCACCGCACCGGCCACGGCATCGGCGTCACCACCCACGAGCCGCCGTACATGGTCGAGGGGGAGGAGCAGCCGCTGCTGCCCGGCATGTGCTTCTCCATCGAGCCGGGGATCTACCTGCCGGGCCGGTTCGGGGTCCGGATCGAGGACATCGTGACGGTCACGGAGGACGGCGGACGCCGCCTCAACCTGGCTCCCCGGGAGCTCGCCATCGTCGAATGAGTCAGGCCCGCAAGGGAATTGGCCGGAACTGGCCCCCGTTCCCGGGCAACCGGATCGGCCCCGGAGGTGGTCTGGAGGGCGAGGGGGTGAGCGATGCCGGGACACCAGGACGCGGAGGCCGAGTTCCAGGCCTTCGTGCGTGCGCGCTGGGCCCATCTGGTGCGGACCGCGTACCTCCTGACCGGCGACCCGCACGATGCCGAGGACCTCACCCAGACCGCCCTCACCAAGGCCTACCGCTCCTGGCGGCGGATCCTGGGCACGGACAACCCGGAGGCCTACCTCCGCCGGATGCTGGTGAGCTGCAACAACGACCGGTTCCGCAAGCGGCGGGTCGCGGAGCGCCTCACCGCCGCCCCGCCGGACACCCTCTCGGCCGATCCCACGGCCGCCTGGGCGGACGAGCGCAACGCCCTGGTGTCGGCGCTGGCGACCCTGCCGGACCGGCAGCGGGCCGTGGTGGTGCTGCGGTACTGGGAGGACCTCGCGGAGGGGGAGGTCGCGCACGCCCTCGGCTGCTCGGTGGGCACGGTCAAGAGCCAGGCCTCCAAGGCGCTGGCCAAGCTCCGGGCCTTCCCCGGGCTGGACCAGGTGGTCGAGGGCGTCCGGGCGGGGGCGGTCCGGTGACCGGCGCCCGGTGGGAGGGGGAGCCGGCGGCCGCCGTCGGGGTGGACGAGGCCTTCGAGGCGCGGCTGCGCGCCCTGCTGGCCGAGGACGCCGCCGCGCTCCGCCCCTGCCTCCCGCCCTACCCGGAGATCCTCCGTGACGGACGGGCCGACCGGCGCCGCCGCCGGGTGGCCGTCGCCGCCCTGGTGTGCGCGCTGGCCGGAGCCCCGGCCGTGCTCGCCGGACTGCTCCTGGCCGGCGGGGGGTACGAGGAGCGGCCGGCCGGCACGGTGGTGATGGGCCGCCCCACCGAGACCCCCGACCCCGGCCCGCACGGGCCCGGCCGGCCCGCCACCGCCGATCAGCTGGTGGACGGGGTGACCTACGGTCAGGCCGCCGGCTGGCTCGCCGACTGCCTCCGCAACACCCTCCAGCCGCAGCGCCCCGCCGACATGCGGCTGCTCCTGGCCCAGGCCCGCACCGACGGCCCGCCCGGCCGGTACTGGCTGGTCGCCGTCTCCACCACCGTCCCGGGGGCCGGGGTGCGCTGCGGGATCGCCGACGGCCAGGTGGAGGAGTTCGTCCCGCTCCACACCACTCCGGGGGAGGCCCAGGACTCCCTGACGCTCCCCGGCGGGCCGCCGCTCCGCCGCAGCCCGGAGGCCACCGCACTGCGCCCGCCACGGCCTGCCGGTGAACTCCCGTCCCGATGGAGCGACTTCGGGCGGGTCGCGCCGGAGGTCGACCGGCTCACCGTCACCTACGGCGGGAACACCGCGGTCGCCGTCATCGACCACGGCTGGTACGTGGCCACCGGCCTGACGGCCGCCGGATCCGCCGCCGGTGCCGAACCGCCCCGGTTCCGGGCCTACGACGGGCAGGGGCGGCCGCTGACGGGCACGGCGGAGCCCGGCGGCCGGTGACCGGCCGCGTCCGCCGCACCGACCGGCGGCGACCCGGGAGAACAGGGGACTCCCGGGCCGCCGCCCACCTCCCACGGCCCCGGGACGGGAGGACCTACGGCCCGAGCACCACCGCCGAGGTGCCCGGCAGATGGATCCGGCCGTCCGGGCCGGGATGCTCCACCGGCTCCCAGGCCGCCAGCACCCGGACCCCGTTGCGCCCCAGCGCGATCGTCACCGGCTCCGCCGACAGGTTGACGGCCACCCGGACGTCCCCGCGCCGGAAGGTCAGCCAGCGCCGCTCCTCGTCGTAGGCCACCCGCACCGCGCCCAGGTCCGGATCGCGCAGGTCCGGATGGGTCCGGCGGAGCGCCACCAGCGTCCGGTACCAGCCGAGCAGCCGCTCGTGCTCGGGGCGGTCCGGCTCCGACCAGTCCAGGCAGGACCGGTCCCGGGTGGCCGGGTCCTGCGGGTCGGGGATCTCCTCCGCCGACCAGCCGTGCGCGGTGAACTCCCGCCGCCGGCCCGCCCGTACGGCCTCCGCCAGCCCGGGGTCCGGATGGTCGGTGAAGTACTGCCAGGGCGTCCGCGCGCCCCATTCCTCGCCCATGAACAGCATCGGCACGAACGGGCCGGTCAGCACCAGCGCCGCCGCGCAGGCCAGCAGTCCGGCCGGCACCCCCGAGGCCAGCCGGTCGCCCAGCGCCCGGTTGCCGATCTGGTCATGGGTCTGGGCGTAGCCCAGGAACCGGTGCGCCGGGGTCCGCCGCCGGTCCACCGGGCGGCCGTGGGTGCGGCCCCGGAAGGAGGACCAGGTGCCGTCGTGGAAGAACACCCGGGTCATCGTCTTGGCCAGGGCGGCCAGCGGTGCCCGGGCGAAGTCCCCGTAGTAGCCCTGGGACTCGCCGGTGAGCGCACAGTGCAGGGCGTGGTGGAAGTCGTCGTTCCACTGGGCGTGCAGACCCAGCCCTCCGGAGGTGTCCGAGCCGACGGTGGCCCCGGAGCCGCGCGGGGTGGTGGTCCGCGGATCGCACCGGTCGGACTCGGCGACCAGGAACAGCGGTCGCCCGGTCTCCTTCGCCAGGTCGTCGACGGCCTGCGAGAGTTCCTCCAGGAAGGTCAGGGCCCGGCCGTCGGCCAGCGCGTGCACCGCGTCCAGCCGCAGACCGTCGATCCGGTAGTCCCGCAGCCAGGCCAGGGCGCTGCCCAGCAGATAGGCCCGGACCTCGTCGGAGCCGGCCGCGTCCAGATTGACCGCCGCGCCCCACGGGGTGTGGTGGGTGTCGGTGAAGTACGGTCCGAAGGCCGGCAGATGGTTTCCGGACGGGCCGAGGTGGTTGTGCACCACGTCCAGGACCACGCCCAGCCCGTGCGCGTGCGCCGCCGTCACGAACCGGACCAGCCCGGCCGGCCCGCCGTAGGGCTCGTGGACCGCCCACGGGGCGACCCCGTCGTACCCCCAGCCGTGCCGGCCGGGGAAGGGGCAGACCGGCAGCAGTTCCACATGGGTGACGCCCAGCGAGACCAGGTGCCCCAGCCGGGCGGCGGCCGCGTCGAAGGTGCCCTCGGGGGTGAACGTGCCGATGTGCAGCTCGTACAGCACCGAGTCCTGGAGCGGGATCCGCGGCGGCGGTGCGGCGCCGGCTGGCCGGTCGGCGGCCGGATCGGCCACCGCGGAGAGCCCGTCCGGGCCGTCCGGCAGCCGCCGGCCGCGCGGATCGGGGAGCACGGCGGGCCCGCCGTCCAGCAGGAAGCCGTAGCGGTCGCCGGCGGCGGCCGGGACCTCGGCCCGCCACCAGCCGGGCCGCCCCGGATCGGGATCCCGCTCCATCGGGTGGGTGTTCCCGTTGAGCCGCATGTCCACGCGCGCCGCCGCATGCGGCGCCCACACCTCGAACTGCACGGACGGTCCCCTTGTCTTCGGCGGGGCCGGCGGTGACCGGCATTCACGATCCTCCACGAATCACCGCCATCATCCAGGGCCGGACGGGGGACTTCTGGACACTCCGGCCCCGACGGGCCGACAATCACCCTGTGACGTCGAGTTTCGAGTTCCCCGCCTATCCCGCGCACCCGGTGCCGCGGGTCTCCGACGCGGAGCGCGACCGTGCCCTGTTCCAGCTCAGGGAGGGTGCCGCGGACGGGAAGCTGTCGCACGACACCTTCATGCGGCGGATGGAGCTCGCGCTGGTCGCCCGGCGGTCCGAGGAACTCGCGGCGCTGACCGCCGACCTGGCCGTCCGCGGCGGGCCGGCCGGCGGCTGGACCGCGAAGCTCTTCGGCTGGGTGGGGCGGGTCTCCGCGGTCCGCGCGGGCATCACCTCGGCCTGGCACGCGGAACGGCTGCCGAAGCTGCTGCTGCCGATGCCGGGCGCGGGCACCCTGCAGATCGGCCGCGACCCCGGCAACGGGCTGCGGCTCACCCACGAGACGGTGTCGCGCAGCCATGCCGAGCTCAGCCTGCGGGACGGCCTGTGGGTGCTGCGCGACCTGGGCTCCACCAACGGCACCACGGTCAACGGCCGCCGGGTCACCGGCTCCGCGGTGGTCCGTGACGGCGACCAGGTGTCCTTCGGCCGGATGAGCTTCCGCCTCTCCACGAACTAGCGGGCCTCCGGCGGGCCGGACCCGGAGGATGGGGGCATGACCGATCACCACGGCGTGCGCGCCGCCCGCCCCGAGGACCTGCCCCGGCTGGTCGAACTGATCCACGAGCACGTGGCCTACGAGAAGTCCGCCCCCCGCCCGCCCGGTCTCGCCGACCGGCTCGGACCGCTGCTCCTGGACCCCGGCGCCGGACTCCACGTCCTGCTCGCCGAGGACCCGGCCGGCCGGGTGGTCGGATACGCGGCCTGCTCCACCGAGTTCTCCTTCTGGGACGCCGCCCGCTACCTCCACATGGACTGCCTCTACCTCGCCGAGGACGCCCGCGGCCTCGGTCTCGGCGCCGCCCTGATGGACGCGGTCTCCGCCCTCGCCCGCGAACTCGGCCTGCCCGAGGTCCAATGGCAGACCCCCGAATGGAACGAGGGCGCCATCAGGTTCTACGACCGGCTGGGCGCGACCGGCCGGCCCAAGCTCCGCTACACCCTGCCGGTCACCGGCTGACCCGGCCCGTCACGGCTGCTGGTGCCCGGTGAGCCGCTCGTAGGCCGCCAGGACCGTACGGGACTGGTGTTCCACCTGGGTGGCCACCGGGATCCAGCGGGCCCCGAACCGGTTGGCGAAGTCCTCGCACCACCCCGTCACCAGCCGGTCCAGCTCCGGCGCGGCCGGATGCCCGGAGGCCCGCAGGACCCGCAGCAGCATCGCCGCCGCGCGCAGCGCCAGCCGCCGGCCGAAGGCGTCGATGCTGCCGATGTACGCGGCGGTGGCCTCGGCGGGCGCGCCCGGGCCGGACCATTCGGCCGCGATCCGGGGGATCAGGGCGAGGGTCCAGTCCACCGACCGCAGCAGCGGGGCGGTCAGGTCCGGTCCGGCGGCGGGCAGGTCCGGGCGGGCCCGGGCCAGGATCCCGGCGACCAGGGCCGCGTCCCGGTCCAGCCGGCCGGCCAGCACCCGCAGCGACCGGCGCGGGTCCGGGTGCGGGGCCGGGTCGTCCACCAGGTCACTGGCCCACATCGGCACCTCGACGATCGCGGTGGTGCCCGCGTACCGGTGCGCGCGGTACCAGGTGCTCAGCCGGGCGTCCTCCGGGTGGAAGTCCCCGGCGCCGGGCCCGCCCGCCGGGCCCGGCATCACGAAGACCCCGGGCCCGGAGGAGGGCCAGCCGGCCGCGTCCGAGGCCCCGGTCTCCACCGGGATCCCCAGCTCCGCCGCCGACTTCCCGAACGGCTCCGCCAGCCCCGGTATGTCCCGGGTGAGCTGCACCCAGCTGCCGCCCAGGTCGGTGCCGTGCAGCGAGACCTGGAGGACGGGCCGCAGTTCGTCGATCAGACCGGTCAGCACCCGGGTCTCCGGCGGCAGCAGGTCGCCCGGCAGTAACGACGGCGCCCATTCAGGCTGTTCGGGCCCGGGCGGCCGGAAGAAGTTCCGGTGGTAGTCCAGCAGCGAGTACGGGCGCGGGGTCCGGTGCAGGGCCGCGCCGTCCGGGTCCGCGCAGAGCAGGAAGTGCCAGGCCCGGCCGCCCAGGGCGGCGGGGTCCCGGAGCATCCGGCGGGCCAGCGCCAGCGCGGTGGGCCCGCCCACCGGCTCGTTGGCGTGCGCCCCCGCGACCACCAGCACCCCCGGGCCCCGGGCGGTGCCGGGGGCGACGGACAGCAGCCACAGCGGGCGGCCGCCCCGGGAGGTCCCGGCCCGGCGCAGCCGCGCCTGGCCGGGGTGGGCGTCGGCCAGGGCGCGGGCGGCCAGGGCCAGTTCACGGGGTGTGGGATAGCACATGTCTCGGGTCAGGGTCACCGTGGTGAGATGCCCCTCCCGGGCGCGCCGTAAAGGCGCGCCCGGGATGCTCCTGAGCGGCTCCCGGCCGTGCGCCGATCAGGTCGGCTGCCGCAGCAGCACCGCCACCGGCCGGCCGGAGCCCAGCAGCGCGGACAGGGCGACGGTTCCCTCGTGCACCGGTCCGCCCGCCCCGGTGCCCCCGGCCGCCCCGGCCGCCGCTCCCGGGGCGGGCAGCGGGCTCCAGCGGCCGGCCGGGAGCGGCAGGACGGTGTCCCGCCAGCCGCCCGCGTCGGCGAGCCGCAGCGCCAGCCGGGTCACGGCGACCAGCAGGGAGTCCGCGGCCCGGGTGAAGGCCAGGCAGTGCTCGGCGGCCGGGCCGCGCGCCGCGAGCGGGGCGTAGCCGCGGAACAGCTCCGGCCGGTCCCGGCGGAGCCGCAGCAGGGAGGCGCTGAGGGCCAGTTTCTCCTCGGACAGGCCCACCGGGGCCGCCCCGCCGTCGAGCCGGGCCAGCACCTCCCGGTGGAAGCGGGCCGGCCGCCGGTTGTCGGGGTCCACCAGGGCCCGGTACTCCGCCTCGCAGTCCTGGTACACCTCCGGCACCCCGGGCATGGTGAGCTGGAGCACCGCCGCCCCCAGGGTGTTGCCGCGCACGGCCGGTGCCAGACCGGTCAGGGCGCCGATGCCGGGGCCGGCGCTGCGGTCGGCGCAGACCGGCACGGTCTTCTCGTACGCCGGATCGGGATCGATCCAACTGGTGTGCAGGGCGGCCTCCTTGGCGGCCTTCAGCAGGGCTCCGGCCAGCCGTTCCGGTCCGTCCGGGACCACCCCCAGGCCCAGGGCGCTCTGCGCCGCCACCCAGGCGAGCTGGGGATCCCCCGGCCCGGCGCCCTGACCTCCGGCCGGGGAGGGGGAGGGCGCGGCGAGGGCCGACGGCCGTTCCGAGAGGGCGGCGATCCGGGCCCGGACATCGGCGCTGCGCTTGGTGTCATGGGTGGAGAGGACGGTCCCGGAGGCGGGCCAGTCCTCCTCCAGGTGCGCGCAGTAGGCGTGGAACTCGGCCGGGCTGACCGCCGGCCGCCCGGGGTCCCCGCCGACCTCGGTGGCGGACAGCAGCGGCGCGTACCGGTAGAACGCCCGGTCCTCCAGGGACTTGGCGCGCAGCGCGGCGGAGGTCTGCGCGAACCGGGCCGCGAACGCGGGCGAGTCCCGCACCAGGGCGGCCACCCGGTCCACGGCGCCGGCCCCGGCCGTCTTCCGGGCCCTGGCCAGCGCCCCGGCGTCGAGGCTCCCGTCCCCGGGGTAGGGCCGGTAGACCGGATAGGCGACCAGCAGGGCCACCACCGCCCCGGCCAGTTCCGCCACCGCCCCGCCGGAGCCCGGACCGTCTCCGGAGAGCGGCTCCGGGGAACCGTCCTCCGGCCCGGCGGCGGCCAGCCGGAGCAGGGCCGTCAGCTCCGGGGCCAGGTCCTCGGTCAGTACCGCGGTCCCGGCCGCCTCGGCGACCGCCGGCCAGTCCGCGGAGCCGGTGGCGGCCCGGAACCGGACCGCCAGGGCCTCCGCCCCGGCCGGGTCCACGAACACCCCGTCCACCCGGTGCAGGGCGTCGTAGCCGGTGGTGCCCGCCACCGGCCAGCCCGAGGGCAGCCGTTCGGTCCGGGCCAGGATCTTCTCCACCACCACCCAGCAGCCGTCGCCCACCGCCTCCCGCAGCCGCCGCAGATAGCCCTCCGGGTCGGCCAGCCCGTCCACATGGTCGATCCGCAGTCCGGCCAGCACCCCGTCCCGGACCAGCTCCAGCACCTTGGCATGGGTGGCCGCGAACACCTCCGGATCCTCCACCCGGACCCCGATCAGCTCCGAAATGGTGAAGAAACGGCGGTAGTTGAGGGAGGTCCGGGACTCCCGCCACCAGGCCGGCCGGTACCACTGGGCGGCCAGCAGCTCCGGCAGCGGCAGCCCCTCCGTGCCCTCCCGCAGCGGGAACTCGTGGCCCTCGTACGACAGCAGCCCGCCGCCGGTCCCGGCCCGCTCCCAGTCCGGCTCCCCGCCCAGCACCGGCAGCAGCAGCCGGCCGTCGCCGGCCGCCCAGTCGATGTCGAACCAGCGGGCGTAGGGGGAGTCCGGGCCCTCCCTCAGCACCTCCCACAGCGGCCGGTTGAGCCGCAGCGGGGAGGGCACCGCCATGTGGTTGGGGACGATGTCCAGCACCAGCCCCAGACCGTGCCGGCGGGCCGTCCCGGCCAGTGCCCGCAGGCCGGCCTCCCCGCCCAGCTCCGCCCGGACCCGGCCGTGGTCCACCACGTCGTACCCGTGCGTGGAACCGGGCACCGCCTCCAGGACCGGGGACAGGTGCAGATGGGACACGCCGAGCGAGGCCAGATAGGGGACGGCCGCCTCCGCATCCGCAAAGCCGAAGCCCGGCCGCAGCTGGAGCCGATAGGTGGACGTGGGGTGTTCCCCGGGTGACGAGATCGCGTTCGCATACTCCTGGGTCATGGAAACCTACGTACCCAGCGACGCCGATTCCGTGCCATTGCCCAGTGCATCCGGGTGACTGCGGTGGGTTAGCGTCGGCCCGGTGGTTGGAACCGTCGACACCTATCGAAAAGTCATCGCCCTGACCGGGCCCCTTCTCCCGCTCGTCTCCTTCTTCGCCCGACTCCCCGTCGCCATGTCCCAGTTCGGCAGCGTGCTGCTGGTCGCCGAGACCAGCGGATCACTGGCCACGGCCGGCGTCGTGGGCGGCACCCTCTCGGCCGGCCAGGTGGTCTTCGGACCCGTCCTGGGCCGGATCGCCGACCGGCGCGGACAGCGCCCCGTGGTGCTGGCCGCCGCCGCGGTGAACGCCCTGGCCACCGGCGCCCTGGTCGCCGGGGCCCTCGGCGGACTGGACACCCTCCCGCTGGCCGCGATCGGTGCCGTCACCGGCGCCTCCGTCCCGCTCATCGGACCGCTCGCCCGGACCCGCTCGGTGGCCCTCGCGCACCGCGCGAAGGCCGACGAGGGCGTGGTCGGTGCCGTGCACTCGCTCGAAGGCACCCTGGACGAGGTCTCGTTCGTCATCGGACCGGCCCTGGTCGGGCTGGCCGCCCTGGCCGCCCACCCGGCCGTGGCCCTGGCCGGCGCCGCCGCCCTGGTCGCCGTCTTCGCCACGGCCTACGCCCTGCACCCGACCGCCGCCGTCACGGCCGGGTCCCCCGCACCGCGCCGCCCCGCCGGGCAGCCCCGGACCAGGCCGCCGGGGGTGGTCCGCTCCGTCCGCGTCTCGCTCGCCCTCCAGGGCGCCATGTTCGGCGGCTGCCAGGCCGGGATCGCCTCCCTCACCGCCGAGTTGGGGGTCCCCGGCCAGGCCGGGATCGTCTACGCGGCGATGGGCGTGGTCAGTGCCGTGGTGGGCCTGGCGCTGGGCGCACTACCGGCCCGCTTCGGGCTGCGGATGCGCTGGCGGGCCGCCACCGGCGCGGCCCTCGTGCTGTCCGTACCGCTGCTCCTCACCAGTGGGCTGCTCGGCCTGTACCTGGTGGTGACCTTCCTCGGTGCCGCCTACGCCCCCCATCTGATCACCGCGTTCTCGCTGACCGAACGGCATGTGGAGCCCGCCCGGCTGGCCGAGGCGATGGCCCTGGCGGCCAGCTCGCTGGTGGCCGGGCAGGCCCTCGCGCTCGCCCTGTCCGGGCGGCTCGCCGAGGGGTACGGGCCGTCCGGCGCCTTCGCGGTGGCGGTCGGCGCGGCCGGCCTCAGCTTCCTGCTCGCCCTGCTGACCCGGGTGCCGGCCGCCCGCACCCACACCCGCACCACCGCGTTCATCCCGGCCCCGCAGACCGGCTCACCGGCCGCCGCCGCCGACGCTGACGACGTAGACGTAGACGTAGACGTCGACGTCGCCGATGTCCGCGGCGACGGCACCCGCAGCTACGCGGGGCGCTGAAGCACCACCAGGCTCCGTCCCGTCAGCGCCACCCGGTCGCCGGCCGCGAACTGCGGTCCGGTGCCGGGTGGCAGCACCTCCGTGCGGGCCGTGTCCACGATCAGCCGCCACCGGTCGCCGTGCCCGGCCGGCAGGGTGAACTCCTGTGCCTCCGCGCCCACGTTGAACATCAGCAGGAACGAGTCGTCGGTGATCCGCTCGCCCCGGCTGCCGGGCTCGGAGATGGCCTCCCCGTTCAGGAACACGGTCAGCGCCCGGGTGCTCTGGGCCTGCCAGTCCCGGGCCCGCATCACCTCCCCGTGCGGGGTGAACCAGGCGATGTCCGACAGCTCGTCGGGGGTGCCCTCCACGGGCCGGCCGTGGAAGAAGCGGCGGCGCCGGAACACCGGGTGGTCCCGCCGCAGCCAGACCATCTGCCGGGTGAACTCCAGCAGTCCCGGGGCCTGTTTGCCGGGCTCCGGCCAGGCGACCCAGGCCAGCGGGTTGTCCTGGCAGTAGGCGTTGTTGTTGCCGCCCTGGGTGCGGGCGAACTCGTCCCCGTGGCTGAGCATCGGCACGCCCTGGGACAGCATCAGGGTGGCGGTGAAGTTCCGCATCTGGCGGGCCCGCAGCTCCAGCACCTCCGGATCCTCGGTGGGGCCCTCCACCCCGCAGTTCCAGGACCTGTTGTGGCTCTCCCCGTCCCGGTTGCCCTCCCGGTTCGCCTCGTTGTGCTTCTCGTTGTACGACACCAGGTCGTGCAGGGTGAACCCGTCGTGGCAGGTGGTGAAGTTGATCGAGGCCAGCGGGCGCCGGCCGTCGTCCTGGTAGAGGTCGGAGGAGCCGGTGAGCCGGCCCGCGAAGTCGGCCAGGGTGCGGGGCTGGCCGCGCCACAGGTCCCGGACGGTGTCCCGGTACTTGCCGTTCCACTCCGTCCACAGCGGCGGGAAGTTGCCCACCTGGTAGCCGCCCTCGCCCAGGTCCCAGGGCTCGGCGATCAGCTTGACCTGGCTGACCACCGGGTCCTGCTGGACCAGGTCGAAGAACGAGGACAGCCGGTCCACCTCGTGGAACTGCCGTGCCAGGGTCGCGGCCAGGTCGAAGCGGAACCCGTCCACGTGCATCTCGGTGACCCAGTACCGCAGCGAGTCCATGATCAGCTGGAGTACGTGCGGGGACCGCATCAGCAGCGAGTTCCCGGTGCCGGTGGTGTCCGTGTAGTAGCGGGCGTCCTCGGACAGCCGGTAGTAGGAGGAGTTGTCCAGCCCCCGGAAGGACAGGGTGGGGCCCAGGTGGTTGCCCTCGGCGGTGTGGTTGTAGACCACGTCGAGGATGACCTCGATCCCGGCCTCGTGCAGGGCCCGGACCGCCGACTTGAACTCCAGCACCTGCTGGCCGCGGTCCCCGGAGGCGTAGCCGTTGTGCGGGGCGAAGAAGCCGATGGTGTTGTAGCCCCAGTAGTTGCTGAGGCCGTCGTCGACGAGCCGGTGGTCGTTGATGAACTGGTGCACCGGCATCAGCTCCAGCGCCGTCACCCCCAGCTTGACCAGGTGCCCGATCACGGCCGGGTGGGCCAGTGCCCCGTAGGTGCCGCGGAGCTCCTCCGGCAGGTCGGGGTGGCGCATGGTCAGCCCCTTGACGTGCGCCTCGTACAGCACGGTGTGGTGGTACTCGTGACGCGGCGGCCGGTCGTTGGCCCAGTCGAAGTACGGGTTCACCACCACCGAGCTCATGGTGTGCGGGGCGGAGTCCAGGTCGTTGCGGGAGTCGGGGCGGCCGAAGTGGTAGCCGTACACCTCCTCGCCCCATTTCACGGATCCGCTGATGGCCCGGGCGTAGGGGTCCAGCAGCAGTTTGGCGGCGTTGCAGCGGTTGCCGCGCTCGGGTTCGTACGGTCCGTGCACCCGGAAGCCGTAGCGCTGACCGGGCATCACCCCGGGCAGGTAGGCGTGCCGGACGAACGCGTCCGTCTCGCGGAGTTCCACCGCGGTCTCCGAACCGTCCTCGTGCAGCAGGCACAGTTCGATGCGTCGGGCGGCCTCCGAGTAGACCGCGAAGTTGGTGCCGGCGCCGTCGTACGTCGCGCCGAGTGGATACGCCTGTCCGGGCCAGACCTGCATAGATGCGACTCTTCCATTCCTGATCCGGCGTCGGATGGTCTCCGGCAGATCTTCCCCGAAAGGGGGGCTCAGCGGGGGGACTTGCACGGGTCCTACCGGGTGACTCCGTCTACCTGATATGCGGGTCAGCAGACTGTCCGGGAATCCGATGATGGGTCAACAGGGCGGCGGCACAAGGGCCATCCGGCTGCATGGGGCCCGGTGCGCGGAGTACCCTTCCTTGATCACTGGAGGGGTAGCGGAAGGCGGTACGCGGGTGAGCTCGGGAGGTCTGGAGCTGCCCCCTGGTGACCCTGGTCACGAGGGCGGCGCCGCGGAGGCCGGTACGGTCTCGCTGGCGGGACCGGAACCGGGCGGGAACGCGCCGGCCGGGGCGGAACTGGACTGGGGAGCCGACGTCTGGACGGAGGTCCGCACCAGGGCCCAGCGGGCCGGCCGCGCGTACATCTGGCTGAATCTGATCGAGCAGCGGCTGCGGTCCGTGGTGGGCGCGGTCCTGCGGCCCATCTACCACCCGGTGCACGGCGAGGACGACTGGGTGGTCGCCGCCGCCGGACCGGCCGGGCAGGAGTGGGTGCAGCGGGCGGTGGCGGTCCGCGAGGTCAGCCGCCGCAAGGGCTATCTGCTGGACCCGGCCGACGACAACGTGCTGTCCTTCCTCACCCTGCCGCAGCTGCGGGAGCTGATGGTCCAGCACTGGCCGTGCTTCGAACCGTACTTCGACGACCGCCGGGAGATCGAGCTCGCCCTCGACGAGCTGGAGGTCGCCCGCAACGTGGTCTCCCGCAACCGGGCCCTGTCGCAGGCCGTGCTGGGCCAGGCGGAACGGGCCTCGGCCCGGCTGCTGGAGGTGCTGGGCGGCGGGGCCGGCAGCCCCTCCGCGGACCGGCTGCCGATCGACGCGGTCGAGGACCTGGTGGGGGACCGCTACGCGGACGTCATCGGGGTGCACCCGGACCGGGTCCGGCTCCAGCGGCAGCTGCCCGCCGAGGACCTCTTCGGCGGGGCCCGCCGGCTGGACGCCATCGGGATAGGGCTGAACCTGCTGGTGCAGAACTACTCGGGCCGAAGACTCGTCCGGCTGGTGGAGGCGGGCTGCCGGGTCCGGCTGCTGTTCCTGAACCCGGCCAGCAGTGCGGTGAAGCGGCGGGAGCGGGAGCTGGGGCTGCGCAAGGGGGAGCTGAGCCGCTCGGTGGAGATGAACATCCTGCACGTCCGCCGGGTGCGGGCGGGGCTGCGGGACCCCTCCGGATTCTCCATCCACGTGTTCGACGAGACCCCGAGGTTCACCGCCTATCTGGTGGAGGGCGAGTCGGCGGGCATCGCGGTGGTGCAGTCGTACCTGCGCCGGGCCCGGGGCATGGAGGCCCCGGTGCTGGTGCTGCGGGGCGGCGGCCGGGGCGTCCCCAAGGACGCCGACCACGGCCTGTTCACCACCTACCGGGAGGAGTTCGAATCGGTCTGGGACGACTCCCGGCCGGTGTCCTGAGCCGCTCCGGAACCGGGTCCGGCCCGGCCGGCCCCCGGGTCCCGGCCGGTCGGCGAGCCCCGGCGGCCGGGCTGTCAGTGCCCCGTGGCAGGCTGAAACCCGTTGACCGCAGAGGTGCAGGGGTACGGGGGAGGGGCGTCATGGGGGAGTGGCACGGGGGCACACTGGTCGGATTCGATCTGGAGACCACCGGGACGGAGCCGGCGGAGTCCCGCATCGTCACGGCCGCGCTGGTCGAGGTGACCGGCGGAGTGGTCGGCGCGCGGCGCGGCTGGCTGGCGGACCCGGGGACGGCGATCCCCGAGCAGGCCTCCGCCATCCACGGCATCAGCACCGAGCGGGCCGCCCGGGAAGGCCGGCCGGCCCCGCAGGTGGCCGAGGAGCTCGCGGCGGCCCTGGCCGGGCTGTGGCGGCGCGGGGCGGTGGTCGTCGCCTACAACGCGGCCTTCGACCTGTCCCTGCTGGCCGCGGAGCTGGCCCGGTACGGCCTGCCCTCGCTGGCCGAGCGGCTCGACGGGGCGGAGACCGGTCCGGTGGTCGACCCGCTGACCATCGACCGGGCGGTGGACCGGTACCGCCGGGGCAAGCGGACCCTGGAGGCGGTCTGCGGGGTGTACGGGGTGCGGCTGGAGGACGCGCACGACGCGGGCGCGGACGCGCTGGCCGCGGTCCAGGTGGCCCGGGCGATAGCCGACCGGCATCCGGCGGTGGCCGGGCTCACCCCGGCCGAGCTGCACCGGGAGCAGGTCCGCTGGCATGCCCGCTGGGCGGCCGACTTCCAGTCCTATCTGCGCCGCCAGGGCACCGCGGACGCGGTGATCGACACGGCCTGGCCGCTGCGCGGGCTGACCCCGGCGGGTGCCACGGTCTGACCGGGCGGTGGGGCCGCCTGACGGGCCGGGTGGCCGGGTGGGCGGGTGGGCGGGTGGGCGGGCCGGCCGGGGGTGTCGGCCGCTCCCCTTTCTAGAAGGGGTGCCAGCGGACCTCGGGGGCGCGGTCGCGCAGGGAGGCGACCCGGCGGGCGAACTCCTCGCGGGCCTTGGGGTTGGCGGGAGCGTGCTGGGCCACCCAGGCGCAGCTGGCGGTCTCGCGGGCGCCCCGGAGCACCGCGCAGCCCTCCCAGTCGCGGACGTCCCAGCCGTAGGCCTCGGTGAAGCGCCGGTAGGAGTCGGCCGGGAGCCCGTAGCGGTCCAGGGAGAGGGCCATCACGACCAGGTCGTGTTCGCGGAGGTCGGTGGCGAAGGTCTCCAGGTCGACCAGGACGGGTCCGTCCGCGGTGCGGTGGACGTTGCGCGGCAGCGCGTCCCCGTGGATCGGACCGCGCGGCAGGTGCGGGATCAGGGCGGCGGCTTCGGCGGCGAAGGAGTCCCGGCGGGCCCGCAGATAGGCCGCGTCCGCCGGGTCGATCGCCTCGCCGGCCAGCCCCAGCCAGCGCTCCACGCCGCCCAGCAGGTCCCGGCCGGGCAGTGCGAAGGGCGGCGCGGGCAGGGCGTGGACGGCGCGCAGCAGTTCCGCGAGGTCCTCCGGGCCGGCCGGCCCGGTGGCGTCCGGGAGCCGGTGCCAGAGGGTGACCGGGTGGCCGTCGGCGGACCGGGGGCGGGGCTCGGCCGCCCGGACCGCGGGCACTCCGGCCCCGGCGAGCCAGTGGGCCACCGCCAGTTCCCGTTCGGCCCGGGGCAGCAGTTCGGCCGCCCGGCCCACCTTGGCCACCAGCCCGCCGACGGCGAACACCGCGTTCTCGCCCAGGGCGAGCAGTTCCGCGGGCCCGTCGATCCCGGCGCTCCGCAGCAGTTCCCTGGCCCGTGCTTCGTCCATCGGGCCAGTCTCGCACCGTCCCGCACCGTTCCGTATCGAAAATACTAGACGAGACGTCTCGTCTCGTATTACTGTGTGGCCATGACCTCAGCCGGAACCCCCGCAGCCGACATCACCGACGCCGCCGTCCGCCCCGCGCACATCGCGATGTTCTCCATCGCCGCCCACGGACACGTCAACCCGAGCATCGAGGTGATCCGGGAACTCGTCGCCCGCGGACACCGCGTCAGCTACGCCATCCCCGCCTCCTTCGCCGAGAAGGTGGCCGAGACCGGCGCCACCCCGGTGATCTACACCTCCACCCTCCCCACCGACGAGGACCCCGAGGCCTGGGGCACCGAGCTCATCGACAACATCGAGCCCTTCCTGGACGACGCCGTCCAGACCCTCCCGCAGCTCGCCGCCGCCTTCGAGGGGGACGAACCCGATCTGGTGATCCACGACATCACCGCCTATCCGGCGATGGTCCTGGCCCGCCGCTGGGGCGTCCCCGCCGTCTCCCTCTCACCCAACCTGGTCGCCTGGGAGGGATACGAGCAGGAGGTCTCCGAGCCCATGTTCGCCCCGCTGAAGGCCTCCGAGCGCGGACGGGCGTACTACGCCCGCTTCCGCTCCTGGCTGGACGAGAACGGCATCCCCGACGACCCCGACCGGTTCGTCGGCCGCCCGCCCCGCAGCATCGTGCTGATCCCCAAGGCCCTCCAGCCGCACGCCGACCGGGTCGACGAGAAGGTGTACACCTTCGTCGGCGCCTGCCAGGGCGACCGCTCCGCGCAGGGCCGCTGGCAGCGCCCCCCGGCCGCCGAGGGCAGGAAGACCGCCCTGGTCTCCCTCGGCTCCACCTTCACCAGGCAGCCCGCCTTCTACCGGGCCTGCCTGGAGGCCTTCGCCGGCCTCCCGGACTGGCACCTGGTCCTCCAGATCGGCAAGTTCACCGACGAGGCCGAACTCGGCGAGGTGCCCGCCAACGCCGAGGTCCACCGCTGGGTCCCCCAGCTGGACCTGCTGCGCCAGGCCGACGCCTTCATCACCCACGCCGGAGCCGGCGGCAGCCAGGAGGGCCTGGCCACCGGCACCCCGATGGTGGCCGTCCCCCAGGCCGTGGACCAGTTCGGCAACGCCGACATGCTCGCCGCACTCGGTGTGGCCCGCCACCTCCCGATGGACCAGGCCACCCCCGAGGCCCTGCGCACCGCGGTCCTCGAACTGACCGCCGACCCCGAGGTCGCCGCCCGCGCCGACGCCATCCGCCGGCAGATGGCCACCGAGGGAGGCACCCGGCAGGCCGCCGACCTCATCGAGGCCGAACTGCCCACCCGCTGACCTCACGGCCGATGTCACGGCCGATGTCACGGCCGATGTCACAGCCCCGTCCTATGGTTCGGCCATGATGAAGACGTACGCGGCCCTGCTGCGCGGCATCAACGTCGGCGGGGCCAAGAAGGTCCCCATGGCCGAGCTCCGCACCCTGCTGGAAGGCCTCGGCCACACCGGCGTCCGGACCTACCTCCAGAGCGGCAACGCCGTGTTCCGCAGCACCGGGCCGGAACCGGAACCCCTCGCCCGCGCGCTGGAGCGGGCCATCGAGGACCACTTCGGCTTCCCGGTGGCCTGCCTGGTCATGGACGGCGCCCACCTCCGGGCCGTCGCCGAGGCCTGCCCGTACCCGGCGGACGCCCTGGACGGCAAGCAGCTGCACGCCACCTTCCTCTCCGAGCAGCCCGACCCGGACCGGTTCGCCGGCATCGACCCCGAGGCCTTCCTCCCGGAGGAGTTCGCCCTCGGCGACCGGGTCCTCTACCTCCACCTCCCCGACGGCCTGGGCCGCTCCCGCCTCGCCGAGACCATCCTGCGCCCCTCGCTCCTCAAGGGCCTCGACACCACCACCCGCAACTGGAACACCGTCCGCAAACTGGTCGAACTCACCCAGGACACCCCCTAGAGGAGCCCGTCGCCGGGGGGCTGCTCTAGGGGGTGTCGGCCAGGACGTCCAGGAGTTCCCGTTCCCGCGGGGACAGCCGGACCGCGGCCGCGTCCAGGTTCTCCGCCAGATGCTCCGGGGAGCCGGTGCCCGGGGTGGGGCAGAGCACCGGCGAGCGGTGCAGCAGCCAGGCCAGGGCGATCTGCCCCGGCGTGGCCCGGTGCTCCGCCGCCACCGCGGTCAGCGCGCCCGGACTCTCCCGGCCGAACGCCCCCCGCCCCAGCGGGTAGTACGGCAGGAAGGCGATCCCCCGCGCCTCGCACAGCTCCAACAACGGTTCCGAGGAACGGTCGAGGAGGTTGTAGGCGTTCTGCACCGAGGCGATCGGCGTCGTCCGCAGCGCCGCCTCCACCTCCTCCCGGGTCACCGTGTCCAGCCCGATGTGCCGGATCTTCCCCTCGGCCCGCAACTCGGCCAGCGCGCCCAACTGCTCCTCCGCCGGCACCGCCGGATCGAACCGGTGCAGCTGGTAGAGGCCGATCGAGTCCACCCGCAGCCGCCGCAGACTCGCCTCGCACATCGCCCGCAGCTGCTCCGGACGCCCCGCCGCGTGCCACCGGTCCGAGCCGGTGCGCACCACCCCGCCCTTGGTGGTGACCAGCAGTCCCTCCCGGTACGGGTACAGGGCCTCCGCGATCAGCTCCTCGGCCAGCTCCGGACCGTAGTTGTCGGCCGTGTCGATCAGGGTGACCCCCCGCTCCACCGCCGACCGCAGCAGCTCCCGGGCCTCCGCCCGGCCCGCGCGCGGCCCCCAGTACCCCTGACCCACCAGCCCGCCGGTCCCCAGGCCCAGCCGACGCACCGGAAGGTCCCCGCCGATGTGAAACACCGAAGTCTCCATGCCCCCGACCGTAGCCCGGACCGCCCGGTGTGCCAGGCTCCCCCCATGCGTTACATCATCATCGGCGCGGGCGCGGTCGGCGCCACCATCGGCGGACGCCTGGCGCAGTCCGGCCACGAGGTCGTCCTGGTCGCGCGCGGAGCCCACGCGGAGGCCCTGCGGACCGCCGGACTCCGGCTCGCCACCGCCGACGGCACCCGGCAGCACCGCCTCCCGGTCGCCTCCGGCCCCGCCGAGCTGGGCGAGCTCCGCCCCGACGACGTCCTGCTGCTCACCGTCAAGACCCAGGACGCCACGGCCGCCCTGGACAGCTGGAGCGACGCCGAGGTGGCCGGCGGCGGCACCGCCGCCCAGCGGCTGCCACTGCTCTGTCTGCAGAACGGGGTGGAGGGGGAACGGCTCGCGCTGCGCCGGTTCGCCCGGGTCTACGGGGTGTGCGTATGGCTCCCGGCCACCTTCCTGGAGCCCGGCACCGTCTCCGCCCTCTGCGCCCCGCTCACCGGCATCCTGCACCTGGGCCGGGCGGCCGGCGGCACCGACCGGACCGCCAAGCGGATCGCCGCGGACCTCGCCGCCTCCGGGTTCGAGGCACCGGTGGTCGCGGACGTGATGCGCTGGAAGTACGCCAAACTCCTCGGCAATCTCGGCAACGCCATCCAGGCGGTCACCGGCCCGCGCCCGGACCCGGCCAAGACGGCCCTGACGGGCCGGGCCGTCCGCGAGGCCGAGGCGGTGTTCGAGGCGGCCGGAATCGCGTACGCCACCCCGGAGGAGCAGTCCGCCGCCCGCGACGGCAAGGTGAACCAGCCGCCCGGGGACCGCGGCGGCTCCTCCTGGCAGAGCCTCCGCCGGGGCACCGGCTCCATCGAGGCCGACTACCTCAACGGGGAGATCTCCCTGCTGGGCCGCCTGCACGGCATCCCGACCCCGGTCAACGAGGTCCTGCGCCACACCGCCAACATCCTGGCCCGCGAAGGACTCCCGCCGGGCGCCATGTCCATCGAGGACCTCACCGCCCTCGCCGACGAGGCCACCACCCGCGGCTAGCCTCCCGCCCACCGGACCACCCGGCCCGCCGGCCGCTCAGCCGGCCAGCCCGTCGGCCACGGAACGGAACCAGGCGCCGTGCGAGAACGGCTCCGGGGGCTGCACCTCCATGCCCAGCTCGGCGGCGGCCCAGGCGTACTCGGAGTCGGAGAGCGCCAGCGCGAGCAGTTCGTGCAGCTCCCCGACCAGCCGGGCCACCAGCTGCGGGTGGGTGGTCGCGGCGTAGTCCCGTACGGCTGCCTCGTGGTCCGGGAATTCGTCCACGATGTCCTGGGAGAACCAGCCGCCCAGCAGCTGGGCGGTCTCCGGGAACCGGGCGTGCCACTCCCAGTGGGTCTCGGGGGTGGCGGGCGGCGGGACTGCCCCTTCCCCGATGCTCCGCCCGAGGTGGTCGGCGAGGACCAGCAGCCAGTCCTGGACGGCTGTTTCGGGCAGGCCGACGTCCGGGACGGCGTAGTACTCGCCGAGTCCGACCCGCAGCCGGCCGGGCGGGGTCCGGGCGTACTCGCGCAGCTGGCGCTCCGCCTCGGCGAGGGCCCAGGGACGGGTGTGCCAGGTGTGGCGCAGATAGGCGTCCAGGGCCGCGCTGCTCTTCTCGGCGGTGTCGTCGCCCGGGCGGCCGAGGTAGGCGCGCATCACCTGGTCCAGCTCGCCGTAGCGGCGGTCGTGCTCAAGGGGCTTCATGGGCATGGCGGGGCCTCAGAGGTAGATCGGGAAGGACGCCTGCACGACGAAGCCGTGCGGCACGCCGGGCTCCCGCCGCAGCACCACCCGGGCGGCCCGGACGTCGACGGGGTCCCGGCCGGCCAGCGCCATGGCCTGGATCGCGACCCGTCCGATCGGCTCCTCGCGGGACGGCCACTCGGCCTCGATGGTGAGCCGGGCCCGGGCGTCATTCTCCCTCACGGGTCAGTACTCGGGAGTGAAGACCCAGTACAGGCCGACCTCGGTGGGTGAGGCCACGACCAGGCCGAGGTCCTGGACGTAGACCGTCAGGGAGTGCCAGCCGAGGGCGGTGGCGTCGTAGTCGGGGTGGCGGTTGCCGTGGGCCCGGGTGAGGTTGGTGTGGCAGGTGATGTCCGGGCCGTGCCGGGCCAGCAGGGTGCCCGCCGAGGCCAGCAGCTCCTCCCGGCTCTCGGCGAAGCCCAGCAGGGCCTTCGAGAGCATCCCGCCGGGCGCTGCCGTCATGGCGATCAGCTGCTCGGCCGCCGCCTCCGGTTCGATCTCGTACAGCTGTCCGCCGAGCGCCTCCGCCGTGGTCGGCAGGAAGGGATACGGGGGCCGCTCGTCGCCGTCCTCCGCGTAGCCCCCCGGGCAGTCGTCCAGCCGGGCCCAGCCCCTTGGGTCGGGGACCGCCCGCGCCATCACGTCGAGCACGTCGGCACGCCAGTCCGCGTGCCGCCGCGGCCCGGTGGCGACGAACGCGAACGAGCCGTCGTACAGCAACTGCACGGTGGCCTCCCAGCCGGCCTGGTCTACGGACACGCGGGGTGCTTCCTTCCGGTCGTCACGGGGGCGTCACTTGGTCGGCATCGAGGTGAGTACGGTGAACGGGGGATCGGTGTCCCGGTTGTACTTCACTATCGTCTGGATCCCCTTGACGTCCACGACCTCCGCGTTCATGCCGTTGTACCGCCAGCCCGACGGAGGGTGGTTGGGATCGGCGTTGCGCTGGACGCTGCGGCCGCTGAAATCGTTGCCGGGGGCGGTCTCCGTGAGGAGGAGGTTGCGCGTCGGCGGACTCGGCGGCCCGGCCAGCCAGGCCGCTATCTCCGCCTTGTTGTTGTTGATGTTGTACTGGGTGAGTCGCTCGGCGGTGGCGTAGTCGGGGAACGACGATGAGGCGCTGGGCCGGGGTCGGCCATGCGGCCAGGCCGTCTGCGAGGCGGGCACCTGCTCGTCCCGGAGCCGCTGGAGGAGTTGTTCATCGGTCTTGCCGACGTGCTTGTCCAGGGTGTGGCCGTTGTTCAGCCACTCGTTGCCCGCCAGGTCCAGGGTGTAGTGGCCCGTCTTGCCGTCCTGGGCCAGCCAGTGCTGCGGCTCCTTGAACTCGTCCAGGGCGCGGGCGCCGTAGCCCTGGGCGCGGGCCACGCCCGCCTCGAACTCGGGGGCGGAGAGGTAAGCCTCGTCCAAGGGGCCCTTCAGGGCGGCGAAGCGGGTGGTGAGCTCGCGCAGGGTGTTCTGGTAATCGGTGACGATCCGGTTGAGGGCGGCAGTGTCCAGCTTGAAGATCAGTTGGACGTTGAACTCGGTGAGGAGCTCCAGGCCCTTGCCGGCGGTCTTCCCGAGCCACGGCCTTCCGGTACTCCTCCCACACCTCGCGGTTGAGGACCACCGCCGCCTGGGCGTACTCGTACAGGATCTTGCTGATCTTGTAGGCGGTGTCGAAGAGGACCGTCATCACCGGCTGGCTGCCGGTCGGCACCTTGGGCGTGCCGGGCCCGCTGTCGGTGGACTGGGCCCACTGGTAGCCCTCCCGCTGCCCGCCCCAGCCGGTCGCCCCCCACAGCGCGCTGCAGAACACCGTCATGGCGTCGTGCCAGTCCGCCTGGTTGGGGTTGGTGATCGTGCCGACCTCCGAGGTCAGCGAACCCGACACCAGGCTCAGGCAGTTCAGGCTGCGCGCCCAGCTCTGCGAGAGGAAGCGCAGGTAGTGCTGCTGGGGGTACGGGTAGACCTCGGCGACCTTGCCGACCCGGAACGTCTTGCGGATGACCGGCTGGAGGACCCCCCGGACCGCCGACGGGATGGACTCGATCAGGGAGCGGAGGAAGTCGTCACCACCGTCGTCGTCCCCCCACTTCAGGTCGGGCACCGTGCCGTACGACGGGGCCTTCTCGATGATTCCGGCGGGTCGGGGCCGCTGCTCGGGGGAGGTACCGGCCTTCGGGTGGGCGGCGGCCTCGGCCCGGCTGTAGGCGTTGGCGGTCTCCACGAAGCCGACCGCGACCCCGCCGACGCCGACGACGCCCTTGGCCCAGACCTCCAGCCAGCGGTTGCCGATCTTCATGTACTCCTGGGAGAACGCGGTGGCGTCGGTGCCGGCGCCGCCCGCGTCTCGCCGGACAGCCGGCGCAGGGTGGGGAAGTCGACCGTGATGCGGTCGTCGTGGTCGCCCATCAGAGGGCTTCGAGGCGGCTCTGCGGGGCGGCCGGGGCACCGGAGGCCGCCATCGGGCCGGGTGCCACCATGGCCCGGGCCACCGCGGAGACGTTCTGGTAGCCCTGGACCCGCTGCATCTCGGCGAGGACGTCGAGGTCCTGGGCGCTGAATCCGTCGCGGCCGAGCCGGGCGGCCTGTTCGAGGAGGACCAGAACCTGGCGGATCCGTACGGCGTCCTCGATCACGCCCCGGTGCAGGCTCCGGTAGGCGGTGGCCGTGGCGCCGCTCCAGCCCGCTCCGATGGCGGCCACGATGCCGTCCATCTTCTCCGCCTGCTTCTCCAGACGCCCCTGCATCACGTCGAGCGCGTCGGCGAGCCTGGTCAGCTCGTCGGCCTTGACGGCGAGTTCGGCGTTCTCCATGGCTGTGTGCGCCTCCCGGTTCCGCGGAATTCGTACGCGCGAGCCATTATGCCGACAGGGCCGGGAGGGGGGTTCGGGCGGGGAGCGCGGTGGCGGAGTCGTAGCGGGTGAGGAGGAGGCGGGCCAGTTCGGGGGAGGGGCCCAGGGCCTCGGCCGTGATGTCGGCGCCGCCGGCGGCCGCGCCCGCCGCGATGCGGTCCGGGAGGCGGCCGGGGGCGATCACGTACGGGGCCACGGCGATCCGCCGGACCCCCTCCGCGCGGAGGGCGCGTACGGCGTCCTCCACGCGGGGCAGGGCAGCGGAGGCGAACGCGGGCCGCACGGCGCACCAACCGGTGTGCCGCCACTCCCGCGCGATTTCAGCGATCACCGCGATCGCCTCCGGGTCTGTGGAACCGGCGGACGCGAGGACCACGCCGGTGGTGGAACGGGCCGCCCGGGTGGACAGGTCCAGGCCCGCCTCGGTGAGCCGCCGCTCCAGGGTCGCCACCAGCAGCGGGTCCGGGCCCAGCACCTCGGCGATCCGGACCGAGAGTCCGGGCAGCCGGGCGGTGGACTCGGCCAGTACCGCCGGGATGTCGGCCTTCGCGTGGAAGGCGCGGGTCAGCAGCAGCGGCAGGGCCACCACCTCCCGGACCCCCGAGGCGTGCAGCCAGGCCAGCAGCCTCGGCACCGACGGGGCGTTGAAGTCCAGGTAGGCGGTCTCCACGCGGAGCCCCGGCCGCAGCGCCCGGACCCGCCCGGTGAGGGCGTGCACGGTCGCCGCGTGCCGCGGGTCGCGGCTGCCGTGGGCGATCACCAGGAGGACGGGGGGCGCCTGCCGGGGCGTGGCGCAGGGTGTGGCGTGGTGCGTGGCGTGGTGCATGGCGGTCACTTCACCAGCAGGCCGCGGCTGCGGAGCACCCACCGCTCCAGCGGGCTGAAGATCAGCAGGTCGATGGCGATGCCGACCACCAGGATCAGCAGGATCGCCAGGAACACGCCGGGCAGGTCGATGTTGTTGCGGCCGTTCTCCAGCAGCTGGCCCAGGCCCAGGCCCAGGTCCGGCGAGGAGGCGATGATCTCGGCGGCCATCAGGGAGCGCCAGGAGAAGGCCCAGCCCTGCTTGAGACCGGCCAGGTAGCCGGGCAGCGCGGCCGGCATGACCACGTGCCAGGTGCCCCGCAGCCCGGTGGCGCCCAGGGTGCGGCCGGCCCGCAGGAACAGCGGCGGGACCTGGTCCACGCCGGAGACCAGACCGTTGGCGATGGACGGGACGGCGCCGAGCAGGATCACCGTGTACATCATCGCGTCGTTCAGGCCGAACCAGAGGACGGCGGGCGGCACCCAGGCCACCGAGGGCAGCGACTGGAGTCCGGACAGGATCGGGCCGATCGCGGCGCGCACGAACTTGACCCGGGCGACCAGCAGGCCCAGCGGGGTGCCGATGGCCAGGGCCAGCAGGAAGCCGGCCAGACCGCGGGAGACGGAGGTCCAGATGACCTCCAGCAGGGTGCCCTGCGCCCACATGTCGGCGAGGCTGGAGCCGACCGCCGTCAGCGAGGGCAGTTTGGTCTCGTCGGTGACCTCCGCGGAGACCAGGATCTGCCAGACGGCGAGGACCAGGGTGACCGCGACGAACGGCGGCAGCACCTTCTTGAGGAGGACCTCCCGGACCGGGGTGCGGCGGATCTCCACGCTGTCCAGGGCGTCGAGCCCGGCCTCCAGGCCGGCCAGGTCGTCCTGGCCGCCGGCCTTCGCCGCCGGCTTGGGCGTGATGTCAGTGCTGGCCATGGCGGCGGATCTCCCCACGCAGGTGTTCGGTGATCTCAAGGGACAGTTCGGCGACGTCCGCGTCCTCGATGCGGCGCGGCTGCGGGATGTCCACGGTCCATTCCTTGGCGACCCGGCCGGGCCGGGAGGAGAGCAGGACCACCCGCTGGGCGAGGCGCACGGCCTCCCGCACGTTGTGGGTGACGAAGAGGACCGACAGGCCCGTCTCCGCCCAGATGCGGGTGAGTTCACCGTGCAGGACGTCGCGGGTGATGGCGTCGAGGGCCGCGAACGGCTCGTCCATCAGCAGCAGCCGGCTGTCCTGGGCGAGTGCCCGGGCGAGGGCCACGCGCTGGCGCATGCCGCCGGACAGTTCGTGGACCCGCTTGCCGTGGGCGCCGCCGAGTCGGACCAGTTCCAGCAGCCGTTCGGCCTCGGGCTTGCGCTGGGACTTGGGGACCCCGCGCAGCCGCAGGGCCAGTTCGATGTTCTTGCCCGCGGTCAGCCACGGGAAGAGGGCGTGCTCCTGGAACATCAGGGCCGGCCGGCCGCCCGGGGTCGCGATGGACCCCTGGGTCGGCCGGTCCAGTCCGGCGACCAGGTTGAGCAGGGTGGACTTTCCGCACCCCGAGGCACCCAGGATGGTGACGAACTCGCCGGGCGCGACATCGAGGCTGATGTCGTCCAGGACGAGCTGGTTTCCGGCCGGGCCGGAGAAGGACTTCGAGACGTGCTCGATCCGGGCGGCGTGCGTCTGCTCCGCTACGGTGCCCTCGGCAGCCTTGGCGAGCGTCGTGGCCATGGTCGTCACCTCCTGGGGTTACGGATTCGCTGACTTCGGGTTCTCGGCGGGGTTACTTGGCGCCGAGACCGGCGTCGGAGACCTCGGGCTTGCCGGCGGCCTTCAGCACCTTGTTGAGGAGCGTCAGGTCGTAGATGCCGGCCAGGTCGGGCTGCTTGATGAGCTTGGCCTTGACCGCCCACTCGGACTGCGTCTTCAGGGTCGCGGCCAGCGGGTCGTCGGTGATGGCGATGCTCGGCCACGCCGGGTCGATGACCTTGGCGTCCAGCGGCTTGCCGCTCAGGGCCTCCAGGGCCTTGTTGGCGGCGGCCTTGGCCTGGTCCGGGTTGGCGTTGATCCAGGCGTTGGTCTTGGTCGTGCCCGTCAGCACGGCCTCGACCACGTCCGGGTGGGCCTTGAGGAACTTCTGCGACACGATGATGTTCGTGATCACGAACTTCTTGTCGGGCCACAGGGTGGTCTCGTCGAGGAGGACCGAGCCGCCCTGGGAGACCAGCTTGGAGGCGGTCGGCTCGGGCACCCAGGCGCCGTCGATGGAGCCGGACTTGAAGGCGTCCGGGGTCACCTTGTTGTCCGTGCGGACGACGGAGACATCGCCCTTGCCGGACTCCGGGTCGACCTTCCAGCCCTTCTCGGCGATCCAGTTCAGGAGCGCCACGTCCTGGGTGTTCCCCTTCTGCGGGGTGGCGATCTTCTTGCCCTTGAGGTCGTCCAGGGTCTTGATCTTCGCCGGGTTCACGACCAGCTTCACGCCGCCGGAGGCGGAGCCGGAGATGATCCGGAGGTTCTGGCCCTTGGACTTGACGTAGGCGTTGATGGACGGCGAGGGGCCGATGAAGCCGATGTCCAGGGAGCCGCCGTTGAGGGCCTCGATCTCGGACGGGCCGGCGTTGAAGGTCTGGGGCTTGAGCTTGGTGCCGCCCAGCTCCTTGGCGATCAGGCCCTCCTGGACGCCGATCAGCGCGGTGGCGTGCGTCAGGTTCGGGAAGTAGCCGATCCGGACCTCGTCGGCGGAGAGCTTCTTGGCGTCGGCCGCGACGTTGGCCTTCGGGTCCGAGGGCTCGTCCTTCTTGGCGTCGGAGCCGTAGCCGCAGGAGGCGAGGGCACCGACCAGGAGCGGCAGCGCGGCGGCGGCGACGATGCTGCGGCGCAGCGTGTTACGGGTGGTGCGGGTGTTTCCGTTGGCAGACACGGGAGGCTTTCCTCTCGGCACGTGGTCTCATGACACACGTCTTCGTCGGTGGTGCGGGGGCAGGTACGGCTCGTGGGGGGTGAGGGCGCGCATGCGGTGCGCGTACGTCATCGCGCACATCGCGCCACCCCTCCCTGGCCGCTGCCGAGGGCGCCGCTGCCTACGCGGCCGCCCTCCTTCGCGAAGGTCGAGTAGATGTCGGCGAGCATGGTCTAGAAGTCCCACCCTTCCTCATCCGCCTGGACGGTGGTCCGGGCCGTGGAGGCGAAGGAGTCGCCCGCCATGCCCGCCGCCAGGGTGGTGCCGTCGGCCGGATCGATCAGCAGGAACGATCCGGTGCGCCGCGAGTCGGCGTACGCGTCGAGCGCCAGCGGCTCGGCGGTGCGCACCACGACGCGGCCGATGTCGTTGGCCACCAGCTGCCCGGGGGCCGGGTGCTGGGACAGGTCGTCCAGGGTGAGCCGCGAGGGGATCTCCTTGACGATGGCCTTCACCGTGCGGGTGGTGTGCTTGATCAGCACCCGGGCCCCCACGGAGAGGGGCTGGTCCGCCACGTGGCAGACGGTGGCCTCGACGTCCTGGGTGGTCGCCGGGGCGCTCGCGGTCGGTGCGATCAGGTCTCCGCGCGAGATGTCGATGTCGTCCTTGAGGCGCAGGGTCACCGACTGCGGGGCCCAGGCGATGTCCACGGACTCGCCCAGCGCGTCGATGCCCTCGATCACCGAGGTGCGGCCGGAGGGCAGCACGGTGACGGGCTCGCCGACCCGCAGCACGCCGGAGGCGATCTGGCCGGCGTAGCCGCGGTAGTCGGGGTGCTCGGCGGTCTGCGGGCGGATCACGTACTGCACCGGGAAGCGGGCCGGGCAGGCCGTCAGGTCGTGGCTGACCGGGACGGTCTCCAGGTGCTCCAGCACGGTCGGGCCGCCGTACCAGTCCATGTTCGCGGAGGGCTCGACCACGTTGTCCCCGGCCAGCGCGGAGATCGGGATCGCGGTGATCTCCGGGACGCCCAGGTCGGAGGCGTAGGCGGTGAACTCCTCGGCGATCTTCGCGAAGACGTCCTCGGCGTAGCCGACCAGGTCCATCTTGTTGACGGCCAGCACCACGTGCGGCACCCGCAGCAGGGCGGCCACGGCCGCGTGCCGGCGGGTCTGCTCGATGACCCCGTTGCGGGCGTCGACCAGGACCACGGCCAGGTCGGCGGTGGAGGCGCCGGTCACCATGTTCCGGGTGTACTGCACGTGCCCGGGGGTGTCGGCCAGGATGAACCGGCGGCGGGCGGTGGCGAAGTAGCGGTAGGCCACGTCGATGGTGATGCCCTGCTCGCGCTCGGCCCGCAGGCCGTCGGTGAGCAGCGCCAGGTCGGGGGCGTCCTGGCCGCGGGCCTGGGAGACCGCCTCGACGGCCTCCAGCTGGTCGGTCAGGACCGACTTGGAGTCGTGCAGCAGCCGGCCCACCAGGGTGGACTTGCCGTCGTCGACGGATCCGGCGGTCGCGAAGCGCAGCAGGGTGGTGGCGGCCAGGTCGGCCAGCTGGGCGGCCTGATCGGTGGTGGAGGTCATGGCTAGAAGTACCCTTCGCGCTTGCGGTCTTCCATCGCGGCCTCGGACATCTTGTCGTCGGCGCGGGTCGCGCCCCGCTCGGTGAGCCGGGAGGCGGCGATCTCGGTGATCACGGTGTCCAGCGTGGTGGCGTCGGAGTCGACGGCACCGGTGCAGGACATGTCACCGACGGTCCGGTAGCGGATGAGCCGGGTCTCGGGGACCTCGCCCTCCTTGGGGCCGCCCCACTCGCCGGCGGTCAGCCACATGCCGTTGCGCAGGAACACCTCGCGCTCGTGGGCGAAGTAGATCTCCGGGAGCTCGATGCCCTCGCGGGCGATGTACTGCCAGACGTCCAGCTCGGTCCAGTTGGACAGCGGGAACACCCGGACGTGCTCGCCGGGGGCGTGCCGGCCGTTGTAGAGCTGCCACAGCTCGGGGCGCTGGCGGCGCGGGTCCCACTGGGAGAACTCGTCGCGCAGGGAGAAGACGCGCTCCTTGGCGCGGGCCTTCTCCTCGTCCCGGCGGCCGCCGCCGAACACGGCGTCGAACTTCAGGTTCTGGATGGCCTCGGTGAGCGGCAGGGTCTGGAGCGGGTTGCGGGTGCCGTCGGGGCGCTCGCGCAGCTTGCCGGCGTCGATGTAGTCCTGGACGGAGGCCACGTGCAGCCGCAGGCCGTGCCGGGCGACCGTGCGGTCGCGGTATTCGAGGACCTCGGGGAAGTTGTGCCCGGTGTCCACGTGCAGCAGGGTGAACGGCACCGGGGCCGGCGCGAACGCCTTCAGCGCCAGGTGCAGCATGACGATGGAGTCCTTGCCGCCGGAGAACAGGATCACCGGCTTCTCGAACTCGCCCGCCACCTCGCGGAAGATGTGCACGGCCTCGGATTCGAGGGCGTCCAGGTGGGACAGGGCGTACGGAGCGTCGGAACCGGTGTCCGCGTGCAGGTGTGCGGCGGTGGTCATGCCAGACCCCTCTCGGTGAGCAGCGCGTGCAGGGCCGAGGCGGACTCCTGGACGGACTGGGTGTGCGACTCGATACGGAGGTCCGGGGACTCCGGGGCCTCGTACGGGTCGTCGACCCCGGTGAGCCCGGAGATCTCGCCCGCGGCCTGCTTGGCGTACAGGCCCTTCACATCGCGTTCGGAGCACACCTCGACCGGGGTGGCCACGTGCACTTCGAGGTAGCGGGTGCCGGTGGCGGCGTGCCGCTTGGCGACGGCCTCGCGGCTGTCGGCGAACGGGGCGATGACGGGCACCAGCGCCTTGACGCCGTTGCTGGCGAGCAGTTCGGCGACGAAGCCGATCCGCTGGACGTTGGTGTGCCGGTCCTCGCGGGTGAAGCCCAGTCCGGCGGAGAGGAACTCGCGGATCTCGTCCCCGTCGAGGACCTCCACCCGGTGGCCCTCCGCGCGCAGCCGCTCGGCCAGCGCGTAGGCGATGGTGGTCTTGCCGGCGCTGGGCAGCCCGGTCAGCCACACCGTGGCGCCCTGGTCGCTCACGCTCATCTGCTTCTTCTCCGTAGTCGTCGGCCGTGCGGTCATCAGCCGTGCAGTCCGCACTCGGTCTTGCCCAGTCCGGCCCAGCGGCCGGCCCGCGCGTCCTCGCCCGCGGCGACCCGGCGGGTGCAGGGGGCGCAGCCGACGGAGGCGTAGCCGTCCGTCAGCAGCGGGTTGGTGAGGACGCCGTGTTCGGCGACGTAGGCGTCCACGTCGTCCTGGGTCCAGCGGGCGATCGGGGAGACCTTGACCTTGCGGCGCTTCTGGTCCCAGCCGACCACCGGGGTGTTGGCCCGGGTCGGGGACTCGTCGCGGCGCAGGCCGGTGGCCCAGGCCCGGTAGCCGGTCAGACCCTCTTCGAGGGGCTTGACCTTGCGGAGCGCGCAGCACAGGTCCGGGTCCCGGTCGTGGAGCTTGGGGCCGTACTCGGCGTCCTGTTCGGCGACGCTCTGGCGGGGGGTGAGGGTGATGACGTGGACGTCCATCACCGCCTCCACCGCGTCCCGGGTGCCGATGGTCTCCTCGAAGTGGTAGCCGGTGTCGAGGAAGACCACGTCCACGCCGGGGCGGACCCGGGAGGCGAGGTGGGCGACGACCGCGTCCTCCATGGAGGAGGTCACGGCGAAGCCGCTGCCGAAGGTGTCGGCGGCCCAGCGCAGGATCTCCAGGGCGGAGGCGTCCTCCAGGTCCCGGCCCGCCTGCTCGGCCAGTTCCCGGAGGTCTTCGTCGCCGGTGACCGCAGTGGTCCGAGCGGTCGTCATATCGCTTCCCCTTCCGTGCCGTTGCCCGTCAGGCCGCGGGCGAGCAGCCCGAGGTACTTGAGCTGGAAGGCCCGGTTGCAGGCCCGGCATTCCCAGGCGCCGTGGCCCTGCTCGTTGGGGAACAGGTCCTCGTCGCCGCAGTAGGGGCAGTAGAAGGGGGCGGCGCGCTCGCTCATGAGAGGTCCTCGTCGCCGGCCCGGCCGACCCAGGCGGCGAACCGCTCGCCGTCCTCGCGCTGCTCCTCGAACCGCTTGACCACGCGTTCCACGTAGTCGGGCAGTCCGGCGGAGGTGACCTTGAGGCCGCGGACCTTGCGGCCGAAGCCGGCCTCCAGGCCGAGGGCGCCGCCCAGGTGGACCTGGTAGCCCTCCACCTGGTTGCCGTCCTCGTCCAGGACCAGCTGGCCCTTGAGACCGATGTCCGCCACCTGGATACGGGCGCAGGCGTTCGGGCAGCCGTTGATGTTGATGGTGAGCGGCTGCTCGAAGCCGGGCAGCCGGCGCTCCAGCTCGTCGATCAGCGAGGCGCCGCGCGCCTTGGTCTCGACGATGGCCAGCTTGCAGAACTCGATGCCGGTGCAGGCCATGGTGCCGCGGCGGAACGGGGACGGGTTGACCCGCAGGTCCAGCGCCTCCAGGGCGGCGACCACCGAGTCCACCTTGTCCTCGGTGATGTCGAGGACGACCATCTTCTGCTCGGCGGTGGTGCGCAGTCGGCCGGAGCCGTGTCGCTCGGCGACGTCCGCGATCTTGGTGAGGGTGGCGCCGTCGACCCGGCCGACCCGCGGGGCGAAGCCGACGTAGAAGCGGCCGTCCTGCTGGCGGTGCACGCCGACGTGGTCGCGCCACTGGCCGGAGGGCTGCTCGGGGGCGGGGCCGTCGGTCAGCTTCCGCTTGAGGTACTCGTCCTCCAGGACCTGGCGGAACTTCTCCGGGCCCCAGTCGGCGACGAGGAACTTCAGGCGGGCGCGGGTGCGCAGCCGGCGGTAGCCGTAGTCGCGGAAGATCGAGATGACGCCCTCGTAGACGTCCGGGACCTCGTCCAGGGAGACCCAGGTGCCCAGCCGGACGCCGAGCTTGGGGTTGGTGGAGAGGCCGCCGCCGACCCAGACGTCGAAGCCGGGGCCGTGCTCGGGGTGGTTCACCCCGACGAAGGCGATGTCGTTGATCTCGTGCGCCACGTCGAGCAGCGGCGAGCCGGAGATCGCGGACTTGAACTTGCGGGGCAGGTTGGAGAAGTCCTTGTTGCCCACGATGCGGCGGTAGATCTCGTCGATGGCGGGGGTGCCGTCGATGATCTCGTCCTCGGCGATGCCGGCGACCGGGGAGCCGAGGATGACGCGGGGGGTGTCACCGCAGGCCTCGGTGGTGGAGAGGCCGACGGCCTCCAGCCGGCGCCAGATCTCGGGGACGTCCTCGATCCGGATCCAGTGGTACTGCACGTTCTGCCGGTCGGTGAGGTCGGCGGTGCCCCGCGCGAACTCCTCGGAGATCTCGCCGATCACCCGGAGCTGCTCGGTGGTCAGCCGGCCGCCGTCGATCCGGACGCGCAGCATGAAGTACTTGTCGTCCAGCTCCTCCGGCTCCAGGATCGCGGTCTTGCCGCCGTCGATCCCGGGCTTGCGCTGGGTGTAGAGACCCCACCAGCGCATCCGGCCGCGCAGGTCGTTGGGGTCGATCGAGTCGAATCCCGACTTGGAGTAGATCGTCTCAATGCGTGTCCGCACATTGAGACCGTCGTCGTCCTTCTTGAACTGCTCGTTGCCGTTGAGGGGGGTGTGGTGTCCGACGGCCCACTGGCCCTCACCGCGGTGACGGCCGGTCTTGCGGCGCGCGGCAGCGGGAGCGGCTGCGGGCTTTTCGGGGGTGGCGGCCATGGCGGTACGTCCTTCTTCGGCGGCTCAGGGCAAGGGCGGGAGGCCTGCGAAACGGGGGGCAGGTGCGGCTGAGCCGGCCCGTTGCCGGTGGGCACGGGCCGATTCGGCCTTCAAGGGTTTCGACGCGTCTGATACCGCTGCGCTGCGGGGACGACGGGCGCTGTTCGGAGGTGCTGGTTCCGTCAGCCCGCCGGACAGATGGCGCTGGACATGCGGCAGAGATCGACGTGCCGTCGACTCACCAAGGCGATTCCAGCTCCATTCATGGGGGGAAGCGTGGCATGCGTGTCTTGGAGGAGTCCACTACTGTCCATAATCCGGACAGATCCGTCCCGGATGGTGGGACAGTGTGTTCCGGGTCACCCGCGGCGGGTCCGCCGGACCCGTTCCGCCGCCCTTCCTCCGCCGGTCAGGCGCCCGGCCAGGGGCCCGGGGTCGGGGCGGCCGTCCTCGGTTCCGTTTCCGTCCGGAAGAGCCGGAAGCCGCGCTTGAGGTAGTTGTCCATCGCGGTCGGCCCGTCCAGGCTGCAGGTGTGCACCCAGACCCGGCGGGTCGGCTCCCGGTCCGCCGGCCAGCGCTCGGCCAGGTCCCAGGCCCTGGACACCCCCACCGACAGCAGGTGCCCGCCGATCCGGCGCCCCCGGAACTCCGGCAGCAGCCCGAAGTACATGATCTCCACCACCCCGTCCGGCTGCGGATCCAGCTCCACGTAACCGGCCGGGGTGCCCCGCTCGTACGCCACCCAGGTCTCCACGCCCGGCCGGTCCAGCTGGGCCACCCACTCGGCGCGGGTCAGCGCCAGCCGGTCCGTCCAGTGGATGTCCCCGCCCACCGAGGCGTACAGGAAGCGGCTGAACTCGGGGGAGGGCACCTCGGAACGGACGATCCGCAGATCGTCGCCGGGCGGTGCCGCGGACGGGACCAGATCGGCCGGAGAGGTCATCTCCAGGGACCAGGTGGTCAGGGTGAAAGTGCCGGAATCGCTCATGCCGTTCAGGGAACCACGCCCGGCCCGGGACCGGCGATCCGGGCCCTGACCACGGCCGGAGCCGTGGAATGCGGGAGCAGCCGGGCCGGATCGGCCGGGCGCACCAGCTCCACCTCCACCTCCTCCGCGAACCGGTACGGCCGGTGCGCCAGCACCCCCGCCAGGTTCCGCCGCACCCGCGACAGCTCCGCCCGCACGGTGACCGTCCGGGTGGCGTCCCCGAACATCTCCCGGGCCAGCTCCGCCGCCGTCCGCCCGCGCGGGCTCTCCGCCAGCAGGAACAACAGCTCCGCATGGCGCGGACTGAGCTCCTGAGACCAGCTGCCGGCCGCCCCGTACACGGTGGCCTTCGCGGCCCCCGGCCGGCTCAGGTCCAGCACCACCCGGCCGGCCGCCGACCCGGCCGCCGGAGCCTGGTCCACCCGCAGCAGCCAGCCGCCCGGCAGCGGCTCCACCAGGCACTCGCCCAGCCGCGGCAGCCACATCCGGCCCGCGGCCAGCGGCTTGGCCAGCGCGATCCGGTCCACCGGCGCCAGCCCGGTCACCGCCGCCGTCCAGCCGTTGCCGTCCACCGCCAGGGCCTGCCCCGGCAGCCTGGCCAGCAGCGGGGCGGCCACCCGGCGCAGCCGCTCCAGCGACTCCAGGTGCCGCACCCGCAGCTCCCGCTCCGCGAGCCGGGCCACCGAGCTCACCCAGGTCAGCGTCGCCGGGTGCATGGTGGCCAGCGGCCCGCTCACGTCCAGTACGCCCAGCAGCCGGCCGTCCCGCGGGTCGTGCACCGGGGCCCCCGCGCAGGTCCAGTCGTGGTGCGAGGAGACGAA
Organism: Streptomyces sp. NPDC033845; assembly: GCF_055576225.1. NCBI lineage: Bacteria > Bacillati > Actinomycetota > Actinomycetes > Kitasatosporales > Streptomycetaceae > Streptomyces > Streptomyces sp. NPDC033845. Next base: position 53,387 of record NZ_JBVIRI010000020.1, read on the forward strand.
GTGCTCCGCCGAGAACACCTGCACCGGGCGGCGGGTCACCAGCGCGGTGCCCACCCCGTTGGTGCCCACCACCGCCTCGTCCCAGTCCGCGCCCACCCCGAAGCCCAGCCGGTCGGCCTTCCGCAGGATCGAGGGGGCGCCCTCGCGCCACAGCAGCCGGCCGTCCGCGTCCGCGACCACCATGATGTGCAGGGACTCGTCCAGGGCCGGCAGCAGTCCCTCCCGCAGCACCGGCAGCAGCTGCCGCAGCGGGGACAGCTGCCGCCGCTCCTCCATCTCGGCGGCGCTCAGCATCCGGGACCGGCTGTCCCGGTCCGGGTGCACCCCGCCCGCCAGCATCCGCCGCCAGGACTCCGCGATCTCCGGGCGCGGTACGGCCGGCGGCCGGTCCCCGGCCAGCGCCGCCTCGCGGACCCCCTTGAGGAGCCGCGCCGCCTCGCGCGCGTCCATGGCCGCGAGCCGGGCCAAATCCACCGCGGTGTGGGCCACCGGTGCCTCCCCGTGACTGACAAGGACCTACAGGGTGCAACGGTATGCAACTCTGGCCAAGCCCCGGTCACCCGACCGAAACTGTGCGCGACGCCGCCCTGCGGCGTCCAGCTCCTCCTCGGGGCTTACTACGGGAGCAGGGGTGGTGCCGAGTCGGCGCGGTGCCACCTCCGTTCCCGGCAACGGGCCCGGATCCGGACTCGGAGCGGTTTGGGGACCGCGGGGTGTTCAGGACACCCCCGGGCCGTCTGACGGCCCCGGCCTAACCCGTGATCCGCGCCCGTTCCACCACCGCCCGCAGGTCCAGGGTGTGCGGCAGCGTGCCGAAGGCGGAACCGCGGTCGCCGCCCAGCCTGGAGGCGCAGAAGGCGTCCGCCACCGCCGGCGGCGCCCAGCGCACCAGCAGCGACCCCTGGAGGACCAGGGCCATCCGCTCCACCACCCGGCGGGCCCGCGCCTCGATCCCGTCCAGGTCGGCCAGTTCGGTCAGCAGGTCCTTGACGGCCGCGTCCAGCCGGTGGTCCGCGCCCCGGGCCAGCCCCACCTCCCGGAGGAAGGCGTCCAGGGCGAGCGGCTCCCGCTGGAGGGCCCGCAGCACGTCCAGGGCCTGGACGTTGCCCGAGCCCTCCCAGATGGAGTTCAGCGGGGACTCGCGCAGCAGCCGAGGCAGTCCCGACTCCTCGACGTAGCCGTTGCCGCCCAGGCACTCCAGGGCCTCCGCGACAGCGGGCGTACAGCGTTTGGTCACCCAGTACTTCGCGGCGGGCACCGCCAGGCGCAGGAAGGCCCGCTCCCGCTCGGTGCCCGCGTCGTAGGCCGCGGCCAGCCGCAGCATCAGCGCGGTGGCCGCCTCCGACTCCAGCGCCAGGTCGGCCAGCACGTTCCGCATCAGCGGCTGGTCGTAGAGCTTCGCCCCGAAGGCGGAGCGGTGCTCCGCGTGGTGCACGGCCTGCGACAGGGCCTGGCGCACCAGCGCCGCCGAACCGATCACGCAGTCCAGCCGGGTCGCCGCGACCATCTCGATGATGGTCCGCACCCCCCGGCCCTCCTCCCCGACCAGCCGCCCCCAGGTCCCGTCGAACTCCACCTCCGCCGAGGCGTTCGACCGGTTCCCCAGCTTGTCCTTCAGCCGCTGCACGGCGAAGACGTTCCGCCCGCCGTCCTCCAGCACCCGCGGCACCAGGAAGCAGCTCAGTCCGGCAGGGGCCTGCGCCAGCACCAGGAACCCGTCCGACATCGGCGCCGAGCAGAACCACTTGTGCCCGGTCAGCAGGTACTCCCCGGAGGCGTTCAGCGGCACGGCCGAGGTGGTGTTCGCCCGGACGTCGCTGCCGCCCTGCTTCTCCGTCATCCCCATGCCGAAGAGCACCCCGCCCTTCTCCGCGGCCGGGCGCAGCCCCTCCTCGTACACGTGGGAGGTCAGCCGGGGCTCCCAGACGGCGGCCAGCTCCGGGTCCGCCCGCAGCGCGGGCACCGCCGCGTGCGTCATGGACACCGGACAGCCGTGCCCGGCCTCGGCCTGCGACCAGACGAAGAACCCGGCGGCCCGCCGCAGATGCCCGCCCGGCCGTCCCCAGGCGTCCGTCAGCCCCGAGGACACGGCCTTCCCCAGCAGCCGGTGCCAGGCCGGATGGAACTCCACCTCGTCGATCCGGTTCCCGAACCGGTCGTGGGTGCGCAGCCGAGGCGGATTCTCGTTCGCCAGCACCCCCCACTCCTGGGCCTGCGCGGAGCCCGCGGCGCGCCCGAGCAGAGTGAGCTCTTCCCTTGCGGTGTCCAGGAGTTCGGGGGCCAGGTGCCGTTCCACTCCCTCCGTGAGCGCCCGGTCACCGCCGTAGACGTCGTACCCCACAAGGGGTGGGGTCTGGTTGCTGACTGTGTGGGTGGTGGCTGCCATGCCGATACGGTAAAGACGTGCAGCCAGCAAAAGAAACACCCGAGCGGCCCCCGGGGCGGCTACACCGGGCGCGTGCCCTCTACCGCAACGTCTCCAAACGCAAGATGGCCTGGCTGCTGCTGAAGGACACCGTCAATTCGTGCATCGAGTACCGGATCCTCGGTCTCGCCGCCGAGGCGGCGTTCTTCACGCTGCTGTCACTGCCGCCGCTGTTCCTCGGTCTGCTCGGCCTGCTCGGGTACGTGGACAACTGGAGCGACACCACCACCGTCGCCAGCATCGAGGAGAACATCCTGCGCGCGGTGGGCACGGTGCTGTCCGACCGGGGGGTCAACGACATCGCCAAACCCCTCCTGGACGACGTCACCCGCACCGGCCGGCCCGACCTGGTCTCGCTGGGCTTCGCCTTCGCCCTGTGGTCCGGCTCCCGGGCGGTGAACGTCTTCATCGACACCATCACCGTGATGTACGGGCTGGACGGGCAGCGCGGGATCGTCAAGACCCGGCTGCTGGCCTTCCTGCTGTACGTGGTGGCCCTGCTGATCGGCGCGGTGGTGCTGCCGCTGATGGTGGTGGGGCCCGACGCGGTGGTCCGGCTGGTGCCCTGGGGGACCAGCCTGATCGCGGTCCTGTACTGGCCGACCGTCACCCTGCTGTCGATCGCCTTCCTCACCACGCTCTACCACGTATCCGTACCGGTCCGCTCCCCGTGGATCGAGGACGTGCCGGGCGCGCTGGTGGCCCTGGCGATGTGGGTGTTCGGCTCCTTCCTGCTGCGGATCTACCTCACCAACACCGTGGAGGGGCCGACCATCTACGGCTCGCTGGCCGCGCCCGTGGCGGTCCTGCTGTGGATCGGCATCTCGGCGTTCGCGGTGCTGGTGGGCGCGGCCGTGAACGCGGCCATCGACCGGGTGTGGCCCTCGGTGGCCACCGCGGCCGCCCGTGAGGTCAACGAGCGGATCCGGGAGGCCGAGGCGGCCCAGCTGGTGGCCCGGGCGGCGGCCTGGCGGGCGCTGGCCGAGGGGGAGTCGGAGGACGACGAGGACTTCGGGATGCCCTCGGAGTTCCCCGAGCGCTGGTCCAAGTTCCTGCCCCCCGAGGACTACACGGCCCGCCTCCGCAAGGAGCGCCACCCGCACTGAGACCGCCCGCACCGGGGCCGCCCGCGGGGCGGCCGGGGCCCGGCGCCCGCGCACCCGTAAATCGGGTGGCGCCGGCCCGGGCCCCCGGTCTACCGTGGGGCGGTCGCCGTGACGCGCACGGCGACCCCACGGGAAAACGGAGGTGAGTGCATTGATGACTGCCGTCGAGCAGGGCGTTGCCCGCATTCAGAAGGCCATCACTCTCATCCCCGTGGTCACCGGCTGACACTCACACTTCCTCCCGCGCGCGCCGAGGGCGCACGCGGTGCCGGGGCCACCCTTGTGAAGGGTTCCCCTTGTCTCTCCCCTCCCTCTCCTCGCACGCCCTGACCCCCTACGGCTGGGACGCCCACTGGGCCGAGGAGTTCCTTCCGCACGCCGCGAAGGGCCTGGTCCCCGGACGGGTGGTCCGCGTCGACCGCGGCCAGTGCGACGTGATCACCGCGGACGGCACCGTCCGCGCCGACACCGCCTTCGTCACCCCGCACGACCCGCTCCGGGTCATCTGCACCGGTGACTGGGCCGCGGTGGACCCGGCCGGAGCCGGCGACCCCCGCTACGTCCGGACGTACCTGCCGCGCCGGACCTCCTTCGTCCGCTCCACCTCCTCCAAGCGGTCCGACGGGCAGATCCTGGCCGCCAACGTGGACCACGCCATCGTCGCGGTCTCCCTGGCGGTCGAGCTCGACCTCGGCCGGATCGAGCGCTTCCTGGCCCTGGCCTGGGAGTCCGGGGCGCAGCCCCTGGTGGTGCTGACCAAGGCCGACCTGGTCCCGGACCCGGTCACCCTCGCCCATCTCGTCCAGGACGTGGAGACCACGGCCCCCGGGGTCCAGGTGCTCGCCGTGTCCTCGCGGACCGGCGAGGGCATGGACGTGCTGGGCGCCGTGGTGTCCGGGGGCACCAGCGTGCTGCTGGGCATCTCCGGCGCGGGCAAGTCCACGCTGGCGAACGCGCTGCTCGGCGCGGAGGTGATGGAGGTCCAGGAGACCCGCGAGGTCGACGGCAAGGGCCGCCACACCACCACCACCCGCAACCTGCTGGTCCTGCCGGCGGGCGGGGTGCTCATCGACACCCCCGGTCTGCGCGGGGTGGGCCTCTACGACGCGGAGTCCGGCGTCGGCCAGGTCTTCTCTGAGATCGAGGAGTACGCGCGGGAGTGCCGGTTCCTGGACTGCGCGCACGAGTCGGAGCCCGGCTGCGCGGTCCGGGAGGCGCTGGACCGCGGCGAGCTGCCGGAGCGGCGGCTGGACAGCTACCGCAAGCTGCTCCGCGAGAACCAGCGGATCGTGGCCAAGACCGACGCCCGGCTCCGGGCGGAGATCCGCCGGGACTGGCGGCTGAAGGGGGCCGAGGGCCGCGCCAACTACGCGGCCAAGCGCGGCGACCGCATCTGACGGCCGGGGCCCGGGGCGCCCCGGGCATCCGGCCCCGCCCGGGCCACCGGGGTGCGCGGGCCGCCGCGGGGCGCCCCGGGCCTCACAGGTCCGGGGTCGCCTCGACGGTGCCGGCCGCGATGGCGGCGCCGAGCAGGGCGTGGTCCGCGGCGGTCCGGGCGCCGTAGCCGAGGGCGCCGTCGGCCACGGCCCGGGCGAAGGTCTCCGACCTGCCCAGATAGGCGGCGATGGCGATGCGGTCCCCGGAGCGGGCGTGCGCCCGGGCCAGCGCGGTCCCGCACAGGGCGGCGTAGCGGCGCAGCATGCCCGGGGTCATGGTGGGCACGTCCGCGGCGCCCTTCATGTCGCGGAACTGCCGGCCGTAGAACCTGCGGCCGGCCGGTCCGGTCATCCAGCCGAGGAAGATGTCCCCGGCCGCCTGGGTGAGCCGCTGCCCGGCGACCACCCGGTGGCCGTGGTGGCCGAACCGGCTGGCCGGGAGGTGGTTCTCCAGCACTGAGGGCCCGGCCTCCTTGATCTGGAGGAACAGCGGGTCCCGCTCGTCCCGGCCGGTCAGCAGCACGATGTAGCAGCGGGTGCCGACGCTGCCGACCCCGACGACCTTGCGGGCCGCGTCCACGTACCGGTAGCGGTCCAGCAGCAGTCGCCGTTCCTCCGGAAGGGTGGCCCGGTACTCCGCGAAGACGGTGTCCACGGCATCGGCCTCCGTCCCGCCGATCCGCTCCAGCAGCGGCGGGTCGGACACGATCCGGGGGCGGCCGTCCCGCATCTCGGTCAGCTTGTCCAGGGCCTGGAGGCTGGTGCGGCGCCGGGCCCGGGCCAGGTTCCGCTCCACCCGGCGGCGCAGCCGGGGCCGCCGGATCAGCGGGAGCACCGTGTCGGTGTCGGTGCGCTCGTACCAGACGGCGAGCTCCCCGTAGCCGGCCAGCCGGCGTACGGCCACCCGGTAGCCCTCCGCGGCGGCCAGCGCGGCCCGCCAGGCGCGGTCCTCCCCGTGCCCCTGCTCCAGGGCCGCCACCGCCACACTGGCGGCCAGCCGCTTCACGTCCCACTCGAAGGGGCCCGGCAGGGTCTCGTCGAAGTCGTTCAGGTCGAAGACCAGGGACCGCTCCGCCGAGCCGAACACCCCGAAGTTCATCAGATGGGCGTCCCCGCACAGCTGGACGGTCAGCCCGGTGTCCGGCGGGCCCGCCAGGTCCGCCGCCATCACCGCCGCCGAGCCCCGCAGGAAGGCGAACGGGGAGGCGGCCATCCGCCCGTAGCGGATCGGCAGCAGCTCGGGCACCCGGTCGGCGGCCTGCCGGCGCAGTACGTCGACGGGGTCGGGGCGGTCGGCGGGGGCGGTCCACTCGCGGTGCCCGGACCGGGGGGCGCGTTTGCGGGCCGCCCGGCCGTGTGCCGCCCGGGCGACCGGAGTGCTCCACAGCACCGGACTGCTCATCGACGGCCCTCCTCGCTCGACGCTTCCTCCCGGACGCTTCCCCCCAGCCTGGGTGCGCCGACCGCCCCGCGCACCTCGCACGGGGCGTTCGCGGGGCCGTTCGCGCGACGGCCGGCGGGACCCCGTCGGCGGACTCGTCGGCGGACCTGTGGGCGGACCCGTGGCCGGGCCCGTCAGCGGGCGACCCAGCCCCGTTCGTAGGCGTGCCAGCCCAACTGGAGCCGGGTGGTCACCCCGGCCAGCTCCATCAGCCCCTTCACCCGCCGCTGCACCGTCCGCAGGCCCAGGTCCAGCTGCTTCGCCGCGCTCGCGTCCGTCATCCCGGCCAGCAGCAGCGAGAGGATCTCCAGATCCGTCTCGTCCGGGCCGCCACCGGCCTCCTGGACCGCCCCGCCGGTCCCCAGCCGCAGCGGCAGCGCCTCCCGCCAGACCGCCTCGAACAGGCCCAGCAGGGACTCCAGCAGACCGGAGGCGTGCACCACCAGCGCCGCCGGATCCGCCTGCCGCCCGGTCAACGGCACCATGGCCAGACTGCGGTCGGCGATCACCAGCTTGGTCGGGACCCGGGGGACCACCCGGACCTGCTCCCCGCGGGCCAGCGCCCCCTGGGCCTCCCGCAGCCCACGGGGGTCGGTCAGCACCTCCCGTTCGATCACCACCCGGTAGGCGACCCCGCGGCCGGCCGCCCGGTCCTCCGCGTCGTTCTCCGTCCCGGTGACCACCTGCGGCCGGCCGGTGACCAGCGCGCACACCTCCTCCACCGCGCCCAGCTGGAGCTGGACGAACCGGTGCGCCACCGCGCTGGCCCCGGTGACCACCTCGACCAGGTCGTGGACGGCGGGTTCGGCGGCCTCCGCCCGGTACTCCTCCGCCAGCAGGGCGGCCGCCAGTTCCGCCTGCTCCAGCTCGTGCCGCTGCTGGGTGAGCAGCGCCCCCAGGGCCACTCCCGGCGGGGCGGCCACCCAGCGGCCCGGCCGGGCCGAGGACTGGGCCGCCAGTCCCTGCCGCTCCAGGTGCCGCAGGGCCCGTTCGGTCTGCGGCACCGGCAGGGTCAGCCGGTGGGCCAGATCGGGCACCTCCGCCGCGCCCAGCGCCACCAGCACCCGGTACGCCGACTCCTGGCCCTCGTCCAGACCTATCGCACCCAGCAACCCGACCACCTCGCTTCCATCACTTCCGTCACTTCAGCCACTGCCATCACTCTGACCCCACCGACTGGCGGGAAACGGCCACGGCGCAAACCCGCCGCGGACATCATCACCGCACTCCCCGGCACTCTGCCAAGGTGACGCCACCGCAGCACCACCGTTCACCGGCCGGAGCTCGCAGACGCGGCAACTTTGCCGCCCGATGCCGTAGTTGGCCGGAATTCACCTGGGGAGAGCGATGCGCCCGATATCGCGTACGGCACTCGGGGCGGCCACCGCCGCCGTCCTGGCCGTCACCGCCGTCGGCCCGTCGTCGGCACAGCCGAGCGACGCCACCGGAAAGCGACCACTGACCGGCAGCGCGGCCGCGGCGAGAACGCCCACCGCACCGGTCACCGTCACCCTGGTCACCGGTGACCGGATCCTGGTCTCCACCGACGCCGCCGGCCGCACCGCGGCCACCGCCATGCCCCGCGAGGACGGCTCCCAGCCCCTCGTCCAGACCCGGCAGTCCGGCAAGGACCTCTACGTCTACCCGGAAGGCGCGGTCAAGGCCCTCGCCGCCGGACTGGCCGACCACGAACTCTTCAACGTCACCGGACTCATCCGGCAGGGCTACGACGACGCCCACGCCCGGAAGATCCCGCTGATCGCCGTCTACGAGAACCCCGCAGCCCTCGCCCGCAGCGTCCCCGCCGCCCCGCGCGGCGCCGAACGCGCCCTCGTCCTCGACTCCATCGGCGCCGTGGCCCTCTCCGCCGACAAGGAGCGCGCCGCCGAGTTCTGGACCGACGCCACCGGCCCCCGCACCCGCACCGCCGCCCCGGCCGGCGGCATCCGCAAGCTCTGGCTGGACGGCCGCGTCCAGGCCAACCTGGAACGCTCCACCAAGCAGATCGGCGCCCCCGCCGCCTGGGCCGCCGGATACGACGGCAAGGGCACCAGGGTCGCCGTCCTCGACACCGGCACCGACCTCGAACACCCCGACCTCAAGGGCCGGGTCAGCGGATCGGAGAACTTCACCGACTCCGACACCGACACCGACCGCCAGGGCCACGGCACCCACACCATCTCCACCGTCGGCGGCTCCGGCGCCGCCAGCGGCGGAGCGAAGAAGGGCGTCGCCCCCGGCGCCGAACTCCTCTCCGGCAAGGTCCTCAACGACCAGGGATACGGCCTGGACTCCTGGATCATCGCCGGCATGGAATGGGCCGTCGACAACAAGGCCGACGTGGTCTCCATGAGCCTCGGCGACCCCTCCCGCACCGACTGCCAGGACCCCCTCGCCGCCGCCACCGAACAACTCTCCGCCCGCGGCACCCTGTTCGTGATCGCCGCCGGAAACTCCGGCCCCGGCAACAACACCGTCTCCTCGCCCGGCTGCGCCCCCTCCGCCCTCACCGTCGGAGCCGTGGACCGCGACGACAGCACCGCCTCCTTCTCCAGCCGCGGCCCGGCCGGACCCGAGCACACCCTCAAGCCCGAGATCGCCGCCCCCGGCGTCGGCATCTCGGCCGCCGCCGCGGGCGGCCGCGGGGTGTACGCCTACCAGGGCATGTCCGGCACCTCGATGGCCACCCCGCACGTCGCGGGAGCCGCCGCCATCCTCAAGCAGCGCCACCCCGACTGGACCGGCGCCCGGCTCAAGGCCGCACTCGTCGGCTCCGCGAACCCCGCCGTCCCCGGCGACGTCCGGGAGACCGGCGCCGGCCGGCTCGACGTGAAGGCCGCCATCGGCACCACCGTCACCAGCGCCCCCGCCGTCCAGGGCGGCACCTTCCACTGGCCGCAGGACCGCAGCGACCGCACCACCGTCCAGGTCCCGTACACCAACACCGGCCGCACCCCCGTCACCCTCGCCCTGTCCGTCCCCGAGGTCACCGGCAACGACGGCTCCACCATCCGCTCCACCGTCGCCCGACTGGACCGGCGCACCGTCACCGTCCCGGCCGGCGCCACCGCGCACGTCCCGCTCGCCCTCGACCCGGCCGCCCGGATCGACCGCGCCCAGTACGGGGACGTCACCGGCCGGATCCTCGCCACCGGCCCCGGCGGCATCCGCGTCTCCACCCCCTTCTCCCTCTACGTGGAGCCCCGCACCGTCACCCTCCGGGTCAAACTGATCGACCGGGCCGGCAAGCCCGCCGGCGGCCCGTCCTCCCTGGACGTCATCGGCACCGACGACTCCACCGGCGAACGCCGCTTCAACGAGGGCGCCGCCGACCAGCTCTACCGGGTCCGCCCCGGCGCCTACTTCCTCTCCGCCTTCGTCGGCACCCCCGACCCCGGCGAGGGCGCCGAACTCACCGACTCCCTCACCTACCTGGGCCGCCCCCAGGTCGAGGTCCGCGAGGACACCACCGTGGTCCTCGACGCCCGCCGCGCCGGCCGGCTGGACATCGCCGCCGACCGGCCCGTCGAAGCCCGCGGCACCACCCTGTCCTTCGCCCGCAGCTGGGACGACGTCTGGCTGCACGCCGGCACCGCCCAGGGCGGCCGCACCATCCGCGGCTACTACGCCTCCGTCGAAGGCCGCGCCTCCGACGGCGAGTTCGAGTTCGGCAGCTACTGGCGGGCCGGAGCCCCGCTCATCTCCGAACTGAAGCCGTCCGGCGGACCCGCCCTCCACCCGATCACCGCCTCCACCGCCAGCGACAACCTCGACGGCACCGGCAGCGCCCGCCTGGTCAACGCCGGCACCGGCACCCCCGAGGAACTCGCCGCCGCCGGCGCCGAAGGCGCCGTGGTCCTGGTCCGCACCGACGGATCCGGCGCCCTCCACCAGCAGGCCCAGGCCGCGAAGGAGGCCGGCGCCAAGGCACTCCTCGCCCACCGCGAGGCCCCCGGCCGCTGGACCGGCTCCACCGGCTACACGGGCGGCGCCCTGCCCGCCCTCACCATCGACCGCACCGAGGCGAAGACACTGCTCGGCCGACTGGCCGGCGGCAAGGTCACGCTCTCCTGGAAGGCCACCGCCCGCAGCCCGTACGTCTACAACCTGGAGCAGACGGAGACCGGCCAGATCCGCTCCGACCGCCTCTACCGGGTCCGCGACCGCGACCTGGGCACCGTACGCTCCACCTACCGGGCCATGGGCACCGCCGCCGACTACGTCGACCTGGTCGGCGCCTACCGCCCCATGGGCCACGCCGTGTTCTTCGGCTCCCTGGAGACCGTCGCCACCCCCGGCACCCGCACCGAGTACTACACCGCCGGCACCACCGCCTGGGACCACATGCTCTCCAGCAGCTTCCCCTGGGGCGAGTTCATGACCGACCGCCAGCGCACCTACACCCAGGGCAGCACCCGCACCGAGAGCTGGTACGACGGGGTCATCGCCCCCGTCGCCCCCCGCGACACGGCCGGCCGGCCCGTCCTGGCCGCCGAACGCCAGGGCAACCTGATCGGCTTCGCCGCCGCCATGTGGGGCGACAGCGGCCACTACGCCCAGCCCGGCAGCTTCGGCGACATCGGCGGACTCACGCTGCGCCGCGACGGCGAGCAGATCGGCGAAAGCGGCTACCCGTCCGGGGTGTTCGAGGTACCGGCCGAGGACGGCAGCTACGAACTCACCCAGACCATCGAGAAGATCGGCTCCCCGGCCCGGGTCTGGCAGCGGTCCCAGGGCGTCCGCACCAGCTGGACCTTCCGCTCCAAGGAGGACAAGTCGGTGTACTCGCAGCCGCTCCCGATCCTCTTCCCGGCCATCACCCTCCCCGAGGACGGCCTGAAGACGGTCCCCGCCACGGCCGCCGTCACCCTCGGCCTCGGCACCACCGGGCACGCCGGCTACACGCCGGGCGCCCTGAAGTCCGCGAAGCTCTCGTACTCCTACGACGGCGAGCACTGGACCCAGGCGAGGACCACCGAACGCGCCGGCCACTGGACCGCGGTCCTCGACCACGCCGGTGCCTCCGGCAAGCAGGTTTCGCTGAAGGTGGAGCTCACCGACGCGAAGGGCGCGTCCGTCACCCAGACGGTCGGACGCGCGTACGACGTCCGCTGATCCTGGCGGACCCGCCCGATCCGTGGGGGGTCGGGCGGTGAAGGTCCCGGCGGGCGGCGGCCCGCCGGGACCGCTTTTTACCGGGATTCCGGCATTCCACCCCTTCCCCGCCCCGATCCCGTCGAGACTGTGAACATGAGTCAGCAGGGCGACGCGGACCCACAGGACTGGTGGCAGCGTCTGTACGAGCCCCCCGGCCGGCCGGACGGCACGGCCCCCGCACCGGGCCCGGATTCACCACCGGGCCGAGACGAGGCTCCGGCCGGGGCCAGGGGCGGGTCGGCGGGCGATCCGCCGCCCGGAGCCCCTGGCGGGCGGGTGGGTACGGACCCGTCCACGGCACCCGGCGTCACGGACGGTTCGGCTTCCGGGCCGGGCGGGGGATACCCGCCTGAGTGGGGCGCCAGCTCCGACCCTTGGGCCGGGGCCCGGGGCGGGCCGGTGGGTACGGAGCCGTCCGAGGACGGGGGCGGGGGCGCGGGCATGAGCCCGGCTCAGGCCGAGAGCCGGGGAACGGCCACCGGTTGGCCGCCGGGGCAGGACGCCCCGTCGGCGGGCTCGGCCGGGGGCCCGGGGGCCCTCAGGGCCGCCGGGGCCCCGAATGGTCGTCCCGGGCCGGCCGAGGCCTTGGGTGAGGGGGTGGGCTCCGGACAGCCGCCCGCCCGGACCGCCGCGCCCGGCCTCCCGGGCCCCCGCACGGCCGAGCCCGCCGAGCCGGCCACCGTCCCGCCCGACACCCTGGACTCCCGCTACCTCCAGGCCACGGCCATCCTCGCCCCCCGAACCTCAACTCCGGCCTCAACTCCGGCCCCGGCTCCGGCTCCTGTTCCGGTGGCGGAACCCCCGACTCACCCGCCCTCCGCGGCGGGCCTGGTGCCGGCACCCCGTGACGCCTCGGCCGCCCCGCCGCCACCGGACGTCCCGGCCGGGGCCGCGCCCGCCGTGCCAGGTGCTCGCGACGGCGCCGGCGACGGCGGGGTCGGCACGGTGGATCCGCGCGCCCAGGTGGTGCCTCCGCTGCCCGACCGCCCGGCCCCCGGGGCGACCAGCTTCGTCCTCGGCGACCTCACGGTGCCGCCGGCCCAGCCGGAGGACCTGGAACCGGTCGACTGGCCCGACGAGATCGGCTCCGCCCCCGCCCCCGAGCCGCCGTCGCCGACCCGCCCCGGCCCACCCGCCCGAGGCGGGAGTCACCCCACCGGCCGCACCGGCACCCCCGACCCCCGGACCACCCCGCCGTACGACACCACCCCGACCCCCCACCCGGCTCCCACCACCGGACTCCGCCCCACACCGGACTCCGCCCCGACCTCCCCTCCGACCCCCACCGCCCCCGGACCGGCCCCCGGGTCCGGCCAACTGTCCGGACCCGGGCATGCGCCCGCACCGGGCTCCACATCGGCCGCTGCCCCCGGGCCCGCGCCGGGCACCCTGCCCGCATCGGACCCCGAGCCCGGGCTCGGCCGAGGGGCCGGTCCGGGGCATACGCCCGGATCGGGCTACGCGGCCGGAGCCGGTCCCGCGCCCGTACCGGGTCCGGCATCGGCGCCGGGCCACGTGCCCGTAGCGGGCATCGGGCCCGGCTTCGGCCAGGGGCCCGGATCCGCGCACGCGGCCGAACCGGGCCACAGGTCCGACCCCGAGCCCGTATCGGGCAACGACCGGGGCGCCGGTGCGGGACGCACGGGCCGCCTCGGGCCGGCAGCGGGCAGCGGGCCGGCAGCGGGCACCGCGTCCGCACGCGGCGACGCGCCCACACTCCGTCCTGCGCGGGCATCGGGACCCGCGCCCGCACCCGACTATGCGGCCGACCCGGGCCCCACCCCCGCATCGGGCCTTACGCCCGGCTCCGGTCCGTGGCCCGGTCCACGGGATACGCCCGCCCCCGGCCACGCGGCGGCCGACGGCCCCGCCCCCGTATCGGGCACCGGGCCCGCGCCCGCATCCGGCCTTGCGCCCGCACCGGGCCCCGCGCCCGCACCGGGCGGCGCATCAGGCTCCGGGGACGGGCCCGGAGGCGGGCCCGGGCTGGAGCCCGGACCGGGCTACGCGGCCGACGATGGCCTCGCGTCCGTATCCGGCGCCGGGCCCGCAGCGGGCACCACCTCCGCACCGGGCAACGTGCCCGGACCAGGCCAGGGGCCCGGTCCACGGGATACGCCCGCCCCTGGCCATGCGGCGGCCGACGCCCCCGCGCCCGCACCGGGCACCGGGGCCGGAGCCGGGTCGGGGCAGGGGCCCGCACCGGGCCCCGGGGCCGGCACTGGCCGCGAGGCCGCCGCCCGTCCCGCGCCCGCGCCGGGCCCCGCGCCGGGCACCGCACCGGCCCCGGCCCACACGGCCCCGCCCGCCCCCGGGGCCCGGCCGGGTGGTCAGGGGGACGGGGCGCGGCCCGAGGTGGGGTATCTGGGGGATCGGGCGCCGACGTATGCGGCCGAGCCCGGGGCGTTGCCGGTGGCCGATCCGGAGGGGTTGGACGGGCTGGTGCCCGATACGGTGCTGGACGGGGCCCGCTATGGCGGGACCGTGCTCCGGGCCGGGTCCGTCCGCGGGGATTCCGCGCGGTTCCGGGGCGAGGCCCGCCGGGACTTCCTGCTCACCGCCCGGTTCGGCACCGGCGAGGACTCGCTGCTGCTGGTGGCCGTGGCCGGCGGGGACCGGGCCGCGGAGGGGGCCCGGGAGGCCGCGGCCGAGCTGTGCCGCTGGGTGGGCGCGGCCGTCGGCCGCAGCCAGGAGCGGCTCGGCGCCGATATCCGGGCCGGCCGTCGCGACGCCCTCCGCTCCGGACTCCAGCGGCTCACCGACCGCGGCTACGGCCGCCTCCGCGCCCGCGCCGCCGAGCTCGGCTTCGACGAGTCCGAGTACACGGCCGGGCTCCGCTGTCTGCTGCTGCCCCTGGACCCCGAGTGCCGGATCCGGGTCGGCTTCGGCTGCGGTCCGGGCGGGTTGTTCCGGCTCCGCGCGGGCGAGTGGCAGGACCTGGAGGAGCAGCCGGGGCCCGGGCCCGCCCCCGGCCCCCTGAACAGCACAGGTGCCACAGGTGCCACAGGTGCCACAGGCGCCAGGTTCCGTTTCCGTGCCAGCCTGGCCCGCCCCGGCGACACCCTGCTGCTCTGCACGGCCGGGCTGGCCGAGCCGATGCGCGAGGAGGCGGTGCTGCCCGCCGAGCTGGCCGCCCGCTGGTCCGGCGCCGAGCCGCCCGGGCTGGCGGCCTTCCTCGCCGACGCGCAGCTCCGCCTCAAGGGCTACGCGGACGACCGTACGGCCGCCGCGCTCTGGGAGGCGTAACCGGACCGCACATGGGTTGATGGGAGGCGGACAGCCAGCCAGCGCGAGCGAAAGGGCGCCCCCTCCCATGGCCAAGCAGAACGTGGCGGAGCAGTTCGTGGAGATCCTGGTGCGGGCCGGGGTCCGCCGGATGTACGGGGTGGTGGGCGACAGCCTGAACCCGGTCGTCGACGCGATCCGCCGGACCGACGGCATCGACTGGATCCAGGTCCGGCACGAGGAGACGGCCGCCTTCGCGGCCGGTGCCGAGGCCCAGATCACCGGCCGGCTGGCGGTCTGCGCCGGTTCCTGCGGCCCCGGCAACCTGCATCTGATCAACGGCCTCTACGACGCCCATCGCTCGATGGCCCCGGTGCTCGCCCTCGCCTCGCACATCCCGTCCGGTGAGATCGGGCTCGGCTACTTCCAGGAGACCCACCCGGACCGGCTGTTCGCCGAGTGCAGCCACTACAGCGAGCTGATCTCCAACCCCCGCCAGATGCCCCGACTGCTGCGGACCGCGCTCCAGCACGCCATCGGCCGCGGCGGGGTCGGTGTGGTGGCCCTGCCCGGGGACGTGGCCTCCCAGCCCGCCCCGGAGCGGGCGGCGGAGCATCCGCTCGTCACGGCCCGGCCGGCGGTCCGCCCGGGGGAGGGGGAGATCGAGAAGCTGGTCCGGCTGATCGACGAGTCCGACAAGGTCACCCTGTTCTGCGGCAGCGGCACGGCGGGCGCGCACGCCGAGGTGATGGAGTTCGCCGAGCGGGTCAAGGCGCCCGTCGGCCACGCGTTGCGCGGCAAGGAGTGGATCCAGTACGACAATCCGTACGACGTGGGCATGAGCGGTCTGCTCGGCTACGGGGCCGCCTACGAGGCCACCCACGAGTGCGACCTGCTGGTCCTGCTGGGCACCGACTTCCCGTACAACGCCTTCCTGCCCGATGACGTGAAGATCGTCCAGGTGGACATCCGTCCGGAACACCTGGGCCGGCGCTGCCAGTTGGAGCTGGGCGTCTGGGGTGACGTACGGGAGACCCTGCGCGCCCTGAACACCCGGGTGCGGGCCAAGACCGACCGCAGGTTCCTGGACCGGATGCTGAGGAAGCACGCGGACGCCCTGGAGGGGGTGGTGAAGGCCTACACCCGCAAGGTGGAGAAGCACACCCCGATCCACCCCGAGTACGTGGCCTCGGTGCTCGACGAACTGGCGGCCGACGACGCGGTGTTCACCGTGGACACGGGGATGTGCAATGTCTGGGCGGCGCGCTATCTTTCGCCGAACGGCAGACGCCGCATCATCGGCTCCTTCAGCCACGGCTCGATGGCCAACGCCCTGCCGCAGGCCATCGGCGCCCAGTTCACCGACCGGGGCCGTCAAGTGGTGTCGATGTCCGGTGACGGCGGCTTCTCCATGCTGATGGGAGATTTCCTCACCCTGGTGCAGTACGACCTGCCCGTCAAAGTGGTCCTCTTCAACAACTCCTCGCTCGGCATGGTCGAGCTGGAAATGTTGGTTTCCGGCCTTCCTTCGTACGGAACGACGAACCGGAACCCGGATTTCGCGGCCATTGCCCGCGCGGCGGGCGCGTACGGGGTCCGGGTGGAGAAGCCCAAGCAGCTCAGACAGGCTCTGAAGGACGCGTTCCGGCACCCCGGACCTGCTCTGGTCGATGTGGTGACCGACCCCAACGCGCTGTCCATCCCGCCGAAGATCAGCGCGGAGATGGTGACCGGATTCGCACTGTCCGCCAGCAAGATCGTGCTCGACGGCGGGGTCGGCAGGATGGTCCAGATGGCTCGATCCAACCTGCGCAACGTGCCGCGTCCGTAACTCCGTTACAGGCGCGGAGGAGTGCGTTTCCGTCCGGCGGGAAGCATCCCGTAGGCCAGTTCGAAGGAGCGAGCGCATACGGGAGGTACATCGCCGTGCGGGTCGGGGCGAGGACCGAGATCACCTGGGCGGTGCGCCGGGCGGATCTGAAGGCGGTGGGCGAAGTCCGCAGAGGACTGCGGGAGATGCTCCGGAACAAGTGCCGGGCGGAGACCGCGGACATCGCGGAACTGCTGACCACGGAACTGGTGACCAATGCGCTGGTCCACACGGACCAGGGAGCGGAAGTGAGCGTCCGGTTCGCCGACACCCGGTTACGGGTGGAGGTCCGGGACGGCACCGCACGACGGCCCCGGCCGTACGTACCGATCGCCGACGACGGTACGCACGGCCGGGGGCTCATGCTGGTGCAGGCCCTCGCCGATGACTGGGGTGTGGATCCGGCGGCCGCCGGCAAGGTGGTGTGGTTCGAGATCGGTTTCAGCCGAACTGCTGTTCCAGGTCTTTGAGTTTGCGCTCCAGGGAGTCGAGTCGGGGAAGGGTCTGGGTGTCGTCCTCGGCGGTGAGGTCCACGGTCCGGGCCTCACCGTTCTCGGTTCCCTGCACGGCCTGCAGGGAGGGGCGCCGGCGTACGGGCAGCTGTCCCGGCTCGGGTATGGCGGGCTCCGCGCCGACCGGCGCGGAGCCCGATCCCGGGGCGAGTCCCGGTGCCTCGACCTGGCGGCCGCGGGCCCGGGGCAGGCCGAAGGCCCGGTGCTGCCGGCCCAGGGCCCTGATGTGGGCGCGTTCCCGCCGCTGGTGCTCGCGGCGGCGCACCCGCTCCTGCTCCTTCTCCCGCTTGTCCTCCCGCACCTCGTCCACCGCCTCGTCGAGGGTGCGGACCCCCTCCAGCAGCATCAGCGACCAGGCGCCGAAGGTCTCCCGGGGTGCCCGGAGCCAGCGGACGATCCGGATCTGCGGCAACGGGCGCGGTACCAGGCCCTGTTCGCGGAGCGCGGCCCGACGGGTCTGCTTGAGCGCCCGGTCGAACAGGACGGCCGCGGAGAGCGACATCCCGGCGAAGAACTGCGGGGCCCCGTCGTGGCCCAGCCCGCGCGGGGCGTGCACCCAGTTGAACCAGGCGGCCGCGCCCGCGAACATCCAGACCAGCAGCCGGGATCCGAGGGCGGCGTCCCCGTGGCTGGCCTCGCGGACGGCGAGCACCGAGCAGAACATGGCGGCGCCGTCGAGGCCGAAGGGGACCAGGTACTCCCAGCCGCCGTCCAGGTTGAGGTTCTGCCGGCCGAAGCCGACGAGCCCGTGGAAGGAGAGTGCCGCGGCGACCGCCGCGCAGCAGAACAGCAGTCCGTAGGAGGCGGTTCCGTAGATGGCCTCCTTGCGGCGCCGGCGCTCCTCGCTGCGCTCCCAGCTGTCCTCGGCGGCGGCCTTCTCACCGTCCCGCTTGCCCCTGGCGAGCACCGCGACCGCCGCCAGTACGCCGAGGATCAGCAGGCTGCCGGGCAGCACCCAGTCCAGCGATATGTCGGTCAGTCTCATCCGATGTCCCTTGCCTGAAGACTCGCGTCGTGTGAGCGGCTTTCCGGGCGCCATAGTGGCCGATCGCCCGAGGACGGCACGCGGGTTTCGGGGCAAGAGGACTCCCACGGGGTGCGGGGCCCTCCGGATAGGCGGTTGTGACTCGAACTCCCTTGCCAGTGAGAGGAGTTGTGTTCGACCAGAGTCACCCGTCAGGGAGGATTGGCCCGAGCGCGGCGGGTTCGCCCGGCTCAGCTGTCCCGGGTGCAGGTGCGGGGGCAGGAGGCGCAGGGGGCGTCGGGGCGGATGGTGTAGAAGAAGCAGCAGCTGATGCGGGTGCGGTCGGGGGAGGGGTCCTCGCCGGACGGGGGGCGGAAGCCGCTGGGGCCGGTGTACGGGGCGACCGGGCCGGGCAGCAGGAGGCCCAGTTCGGCCACCGCGCGGTCCTCCTCGCCGAACAGGCCGCCGAGGTACCAGAGGCCCTCGACCACGTCGTCGGTGAGCATTCCCCAGAGGGCCCGGCGGCCGCGCCGGGTGCGGGCGGCGAAGCCGGCGCGTACGGGTTCCAGGTGCTCGGCCACCGCGGCCAGCAGGTCGGCGCGTAGCGCGGCCTCGTCGGCCACCACCCGGGCGCCCGGCAGGTCCGCGGCCGGGTCGTCGGGCAGGCAGGCGAACTCCTCCACCCGGACGGCCATCCGGCCCAGGGTCCGGTGGTGGGAGACCCGGCCGGGCGGCAGCCGGGGGACCCGGCGCTCCAGGAACCAGGGCACCGTGAACAGCAGGCAGGCGGGCCAGGCGTACCGGTGGAGGCCGAATCCGGCCACCACGTCGGGGCGCCCGGGAGTGCCGTAGTCCCGGAGGACCTGGTCCTCGTCCCAGGCGAGGAAGGTGTCCACGGCCGCACCGCCGGCCGCCAGCTCGTCCGCGCCGACCCACCCCACACCGCGAGGGGAAGGGTCGTGCGCGGCGAGTTCGGTCACCTTCAGGTCCGGGTAGACCGAGGCCAGGCGGGCGTACGAAGCCGCCACCGGAGAGCCGGCCGGGGCGGTCGCGTACGGACGTGCGGCCATGACGGTCAAAGCGGACCACCGAATCACGCGATCGTTAACAGGTAAGCCTTACCTTACCTGATTCGGTCCGAATCCCCCAGGCCTTGGCCGGAACTCGTCGGTTACCCTCGGGAAAAGCCCAGACCAAGTCCGGACCAACCCCAGAACAAGCCCGGATCAAGCCCACCCAGGAGGACCGAGTGCAGGACACGGCTCCGGATACGGCTTCGGATCCAGATCCGGACGCGGCGGCTCCAGACCCGGCCCCGGGCGGGACCGGCGGCGGGCTGCCCCGCCAGAAGGTGGTGCGCCACTCGGTCCGCGGCCAGGTCCTCGACGCGCTCCGCACCGCCCTGGTGGCCGGGGAACTGGTCCCCGGCCAGATCTACTCCGGTCCGGCCCTGGCCGAGCGCTTCGGGGTCTCCGCCACCCCGGTCCGGGAGGCGATGCAGCAGCTGGCCCTGGAAGGGGCCGTGGAATGCCTGCCCAACCGGGGCTTCCGGGTCATCGGCCGGACCGCCCGCGAGCTGGCCGAGCTGGCCGAGGTACGGGCCCTGCTGGAGGTCCCGGTGATGCTCCGGCTGGCCCGTACCGTGCCGTCCGAGGAGTGGGAGGCGCTACGCCCGGCCGCCGCCGCCACCGGCGAGGCCGCCGCCTCGGGCGAGCTCCCGCGCTACGCGGAGGCCGACCGCGCCTTCCACCGGGCGGTGCTGGCCCTGTCCGGCAACGAGCAGCTGGTGCTGGTCGCCGACGAGCTCCACCGGCGGTCCCAGTGGCCGCTGCCGGGCGCCGTCCGGGTCCGCCGGGCGGACCTGCTGGCGGACGCGGCCGAGCACGCGGCCCTGCTGGAGGCGCTGGCCGCCGGGGACCTCCCGGTGGCCGAGACCCTGGTCCGCGAGCACTTCGCCGGCGCCCACTGACCCCCGCGCACTCCGCCGGACGGGTGATTTCCCGCAGCCCGCCGGGCGCGGCCGGCCCCCAGGGACTCCCTAGACCGCCGGGGACGGGTGCAGCTGGTCGGCCAGCCAGGTCGGGATGCCGCCGAGCAGGTGGAACAGGCGGCGGGCCTCCGCGCGCAGCCGGGTGGCCTCGGGCTCCGGCTCGGCCTCGGCGAGCGCGGCCAGTGCCGGGGCGGTGCCCACCAGGAAGCCCAGTTCCTCGCGGATCCGCAGGGACTCCGTGAACCCCCGCCGGGCCTCCGCCAGCTCCCCGTCGCGCAGCGCCAGCCCGGCCAGGTGCCGCCAGGTGAAGGACAGCAGCAGGGTGTCGCCGTTCGCCACCGCACCGGCATGGGCCCGCCGGTAGGCGGGCCGGGCGGACTGCGGGGCGTCGGCCAGGTGCTCGGCCACCAGCCCCCGCCGGAAGTCCAGCAGCGGGCGGGTCCGGGAGCCCGGCGAGAGCAGGGCGGCCGCGCGGCCCAGCGCGGACCGCGCCTCGTCGGCCCGGTCCCGTACGCCCAGCACGGTGGCGGCGTACGCCAGCTGGCCGCGTTCGCAGGCCGCCGCGCCCCGGGCGTCGTCGTCCCGGGCGACGGCCTCGGCGGTCCGCAGGGCGTCCTCCGCCTCGGCCCAGCCCTGCCCGGTGAACAGGCAGCGCTCCACCAGCAGCGCGGTCCGCTGGACGGCCGGTCCGGCCGCGGCGGCCGTGTCGGTGTCCTCGACGTGCGGTGTCAGCAGCGCTGCCGCGTCCGTCCAACAGCCGCGCGAGCGCAGCCGCCATATCGCCCGCTGGAGGGGGTCGTCCCCTCCGGTAGTTCCGGCACCCGACATGGCGGTGTCCGCCACATTGCCCTCCCCAAGGAACCGAAGCAGCACGTCATTGAGCCACCGGGCGAAATGACAGTGCGGAACCGTATTGAGCCCTGGGGCGAAATGACAGCACGGATTCGCGTGATCGGCCAAGGGGTCGGGTGAACTCTTTCACAAAGTTCCGACAGCGCATCAGGCGGGTGCGGGGGGCGGGCCGGGCCCGCCCCCGTGCATCGCCTCAGCTCATCCGCAGTGCCAGGAAGAAGTCGAGCTTGTCCTCCAGCCGGGAGAGGTCGCGCGCCGTCAACTGCTCGATCCGCCCGACGCGGTAGCGCAGCGTGTTGACGTGCAGGTGCAGCCGGGTGGCGCAGCGGGTCCAGGAGCCGTCGCAGTCCAGGAAGGCCTCCAGGGTGGGGATCAGCTCCGCCCGGTGGCGCCGGTCGTAGTCGCGCAGCGGGTCCAGCAGCCGGGCGGTGAAGGCCCGCCGGACGTCGTCCGGGACGAACGGCAGCAGCAGCACGTGCGAGGCCAGCTCGTGGTGGCCGGCCGCGCAGACCCGGCCGGGGCGGGCGGCCGCGACCCGGCGGGCGTGCCGGGCCTCCTCCAGCGCCCCGCGCAGGCCCTCCGCGGAGTGCACGGCGGCGCTGACGCCCAGGGTGAGCCGTCCGTCGTCGGCCAGACCGGCGGCGAGGGGCTCCCGTACGGCCGTGAGCAGCGCGTCCGCGTGCAGGGCGCTCTCCGGGCCCTTCTCCTCCGGGTCTGCGGACAGGGCGGGCAGCGGGACCAGGGCGATGGCCTCGTCCCCGGCGTGCGCCACCGCGATCCGGTCGGAGGGCTCCGGGCCGGACACCGAGGGGTCGACCAGGATCTCCTCCAGCAGGGACTGGGCGACCGGGCCGCCGGCGATGTCCCCGCCGTCCCAGTCCACCCGGGCCACCACGACCTGCCAGTGCGGGGCGCTGCCCAGTCCGGGCAGCAGCACCGGGGCCGCCACCCGCAGGCGGGCGGCGATCTCGGCGGGCGCGGCGCCCGTCTGGACCAGCTCCAGGACCTCCTGGGCCAGGCGGCGGCGCACGGTCCGGGCCGCGTCCCGCCGGTCGCGTTCCACGGCGATCAGCTGGGTGACGCCCTGGAGCAGGTCCAGCCGTTCGGCGGGCCAGTCGCCCGCGTCGGCCTCCACGGCCAGCAGCCAGTCCGACAGGACCGTCTCGCGGACGTCCCGGCCGCCGGGGCCGGACGCGCGGTTGACGCCTCTGATCGGGAACAGGGAGTAGGTCATACCCTGGATGGAGATCCGGTGCGGCCCCCGTCGGCCGGTCCGTACGGCGGCCAGGTGCTCGCTGGCCAGGGCCGCGCAGACACCCGGGGCGAGCGGTTCCCCGGCCCCGGCGATCTGCCGGCCGGTGGGGGAGAGCACCCAGGCCCGCAGATCGAGGTCCGTGGTGAGCAGATCCAGTACGACATCCGGTCCGCCGCCCGCCGGGCCCGAGGTCATCAGCCGCCGGTGGCGGTCCACCACGGCCGCCAGGTCGCCGGCCCGCTCGCCGGAGACCTGGCGCACCACGTACTCGGTGATCGTGGCGAATGCAACGTCCTCGTTCACGACGAAGAGCGGGAGCCGGTTTCGCAGACAGGCCGAAACCAGGTCGTCCGGGATGGATCCGAGCTCGGCCTCGCCGGCCGCCAGCCCGGCCACCCCGGCGCTGGCCAGGATTCGTACGAACGGCTCCGAATCGGCCGAATTTCGTCTCCAGGCGAGTCCTGTCAGGACAAGTTCCCCTCCGGAGAGGTATCGGCTGGGATCCCTCAGGTCCGTGGTCATGACCCCGCGGACCGTACGGTCGAGTTCTTCCTCGCCGCCCAGCAGCCGCAGCCCCAGCGCCTCGGTTTCCAGCAGTGCGCGCAGCCGCATGATGTCGCCGCCGATCTGTCTCGATGTTGCCGTTGGAAATCGGGCAGGTCATCGCATCCTGCCTTTCATACGAATCTACAAGACGAGGGAGGTCGCCAGCCAACTCCTTCATGGTTTCGGTGACTGCACCCGGGGGACGCGCGGCTTGTGTACTGACTCCACACCGCGTTAACAGCACGTGAACGACCAGTCGAGGGCCCTTCGGCCTCCTGGCTTGAAGTGAACGACCCGATTAAGAAGAAGAGAGCCGCACATGGACTTCCTTCGCCCCGCCAGCTGGGAGGAGGCGCTCGCCGCTAAGGCCGAGTACCCCACAGCTGTGCCGATTGCGGGTGGCACCGACATCATGGTCGAGATCAATTTCGATCACCGCCGTCCGGAATACCTCCTGGACCTCAACCGCATCGAACTGCTGCGGGAGTGGGAGGTCGGCGAGGAGGTCACCAAGCTGGGCGCCTCCGTCCCGTACACCCAGATCATGGAGAACCTGCGCGGCACGCTGCCGGGTCTCGCGCTCGCCTCGCACACGGTCGCGTCCCCGCAGATCCGCAACCGCGGCGGCGTCGGCGGCAACCTCGGTTGCGCCTCGCCGGCCGGTGACTCCCACCCCGCCCTCCTCGCCGCCGGCGCCGAGGTCGAGGTCGAGTCGGTCCGCGGTTCGCGCCTGATCCCGATCGACGAGTTCTACACCGGCGTCAAGCGCAACGCGCTCGCCGCCGACGAGCTCATCAAGACGGTCCACATCAAGAACGCCACGGGCCCGCAGCAGTACTCCAAGGTCGGCTCCCGCAACGCGATGGTCATCGCGGTGTGCGCCTTCGGCCTCGCCCTGCACCCCGACACCCGGACGGTCCGCACCGGCATCGGGTCGGCCGCGCCGACCCCGATCCGGGCGAAGGCCGCCGAGGAGTTCCTGAACGCCGCGCTCGAAGAGGGCGGCTTCTGGGAGTCCGGCAAGGTCATCACCCCGTCGATCGCCAAGCAGTTCGGTGAGCTCGCCTCCGGCGCGGCCAACCCGATCGACGACGTCCGCGGCACGGCGAAGTACCGCCGCCACGCGGTAGGCATCATGGCTCGCCGCCAGCTCGTCTGGACGTGGGAGCAGTACCGCGGCAGCAACGGCCGCTCGCTTGAAGGGGCTGCGTAACCATGCGCGTCAATTTCACTGTCAACGGCCGTCAGCAGGAAGCGGACGACGTCTGGGAGGGCGAGTCCCTCCTCTACGTGCTGCGTGAGCGCCTCGGCCTGCCGGGTTCGAAGAACGCCTGCGAGCAGGGCGAGTGCGGTTCCTGCACGGTCCGCCTCGACGGCGTGCCGGTCTGTTCCTGTCTGGTCGCGGCCGGTCAGGTCGAGGGCCGCGACGTCGTGACCGTCGAGGGCCTGGCGGACTTCGCCAAGCAGCGCGAGGAGCACGGCCACGGCGGTGCCTGCGGCACCGGCGGCGGCTGCGGCTCCAAGGGCGTCTCCACCGACGAGGCGAAGCGCTGGGCTGCCAAGCCGGGCGACTCGCAGACCGGTGAGGGCGTCGAGCTCTCCGGCATCCAGCAGGCGTTCATCGACGCCGGCGCCGTCCAGTGCGGTTTCTGCACCCCGGGTCTGCTCGTCCAGGCGGACGCGCTCCTGGAGCAGAACTCGGACCCGTCCGACCAGGACATCCGTGAGGCCCTGTCCGGCAACCTCTGCCGCTGCACGGGTTACGAGAAGATCCTCGACGCGGTCCGCCTGGCGGCCGCCCGTCAGGGAGAGGCGGTCTGATCATGGCTCAGAACACCCGCACCGTGGGTACGCCGACGAACGTCACCCAGAAGCACAACAAGGGCGGCATCGGCGAGTCCACGCTCCGCCCCGACGGCACCCTCAAGGTGACCGGCGAGTTCGCCTACTCCTCGGACATGTGGCACGAGGACATGCTGTGGGGCCAGACCCTGCGCAGCACCGTCGCCCACGCCGAGATCGTCTCCATCGACATCTCCGAGGCCCTCGCCATGCCCGGCGTGTACTCGGTGCTGACGTACGACGACCTGCCGGCCGAGATGAAGAACTACGGCCTGGAGATCCAGGACACCCCGGTCCTGGCCAACGGCCGGGTCCGGCACCACGGCGAGCCGGTGGCCCTGGTGGCCGCCGACCACCCGGAGACCGCCCGCCGCGCGGCCGCCAAGATCAAGATCGACTACCGTGAGCTGCCGCTGGTCACCGACGAGGCCTCCGCCCTCGCCGCCGACGCGCCGCTGATCCACGAGGGCCGCGACGACCACCACTCCGGTCACGTCCCGCACCCGAACATCGTGCACCGCCAGCCGATCATCCGCGGCAACGTGGAGGAGGCCCGCAAGCGGGCCGACGTGATCGTCGAGGGCGAGTACACCTTCGGCATGCAGGACCAGGCCTTCCTCGGCCCGGAGTCCGGCCTGGCCGTGCCCTCCGAGGACGGCGGCGTCGACCTGTACGTGGCCACCCAGTGGCTGCACTCGGACCTCCAGCAGATCGCCCCGGTCCTGGGCCTCCCGCCGGAGAAGGTCCGCATGACGCTCTCGGGCGTCGGCGGTGCCTTCGGTGGCCGCGAGGACATCTCGATGCAGATCCACGCCTGCCTGCTGGCGCTCGCCACCAACAAGCCGGTCAAGATCGTCTACAACCGGTTCGAGTCCTTCTTCGGGCACGTGCACCGCCACCCGGCGAAGCTCTGGTACGAGCACGGCGCCACCAAGGACGGCAAGATCACGCACATGAAGTGCAAGATCGTCCTGGACGGCGGCGCCTACGCCTCGGCCTCCCCGGCGGTCGTCGGCAACGCCTCCTCGCTCTCGGTCGGCCCGTACGTCATCGACGACGTGGATATCGAGGCCATCGCCCTCTACACGAACAACCCGCCCTGCGGCGCGATGCGCGGCTTCGGCGCCGTCCAGGCCTGCTTCGCGTACGAGGCCCAGATGGACAAGCTCGCGGCGAAGCTGGGCATGGACCCGGTCGAGTTCCGACAGCTGAACGCCATGGAGATGGGCACCATCATGCCCACCGGCCAGGTCGTGGACTCCCCGGCGCCGGTCGCCGAGCTGCTGCGCCGGGTCAAGGCCCGCCCGCTGCCGCCGGAGCGCCAGTGGGAGACCGCCGGCGAGGGCGCGGACGTCCGCGCGCTGCCCGGCGGCCTCTCCAACACCACCCACGGCGAGGGCGTCGTCCGCGGCGTCGGCTACGCGGTCGGCATCAAGAACGTCGGCTTCTCCGAGGGCTTCGACGACTACTCCACCGCCCGGGTCCGCCTGGAGGTCATCAACGGCGAGGCCGTCGCGATGGTCCACACGGCCATGGCGGAGGTCGGCCAGGGCGGTGTCACCGTGCACGCCCAGATCGCCCGTACCGAGCTGGGCGTCACGCAGGTGACCATCCACCCCGCCGACA
This sequence comes from Streptomyces sp. NPDC033845, assembly GCF_055576225.1. Lineage (NCBI taxonomy): Bacteria > Bacillati > Actinomycetota > Actinomycetes > Kitasatosporales > Streptomycetaceae > Streptomyces > Streptomyces sp. NPDC033845. The sequence continues at coordinate 79,634 of NZ_JBVIRI010000020.1, forward strand.
CGCAGGTCGGCTCCGCCGGTTCCACGTCCGCCTCCCGGCAGACGTACATGACCGGTGGCGCCGTGAAGAACACCTGTGAGAACGTCCGCGAGGCGCTGCTGGAGATGGGCCGCCGCAAGAACGGCTCCTACCACCCGGCCTGGGCGCACGCCGAGCTCCTCCTGGAGGGCGGCAAGGTCGTCACCGACGGCGGCGAGGTCCTCGCGGACATCGCCGACATCCTCGGCGACGAGGCGATCGACCTGGAGCTGGAGTTCCGCCACCGCCCGACGGTCGCCTTCGACCTGAAGACCGGCCAGGGCGACGGCCACGTCCAGTACACCTTCGCCGCGCACCGCGCGGTGGTCGAGGTGGACACCGAGCTCGGCCTGGTCAAGGTCGTCGAGCTGGCCACCGCCCAGGACGTCGGCAAGGCGCTGAACATGCTCTCCGTGGTCGGCCAGATCCAGGGTGGCACCACCCAGGGCCTCGGCGTGGCGATCATGGAGGAGATCATCGTGGACCCGAAGACCGCGAAGGTGCGCAACCCCTCCTTCACGGACTACCTGATCCCGACCATCCTCGACACCCCGACCATCCCGGTCGACGTCCTGGAGCTCGCCGACCCGAACGCCCCCTACGGCCTTCGCGGTCTGGGCGAGGCCCCGACCCTGTCGTCCACCCCGGCCGTCCTCGCGGCGATCCGGCAGGCGACCGGTCTGGAGCTGAACAAGACCCCGATCCGCCCCGAGGCCCTCACCGGCACCCTCTAGGGATCGCAGACTCTCCGGGCGGTGCGACGCGGGAACGTCACACTTCACCGTCGCGCCGCCCGGAGTACGAGAAGTACCGCACCGCTCGCGGTTCTCACCCCCGCAGTACCACGCACCGCCCGCAGTACCGCAGTACCCGCAGTTCACGCAGTAGACATTCGCGTCGCCTCGGGCCGTCACCCCGGGTCGTGCAGCCAACGCACCATCCCAAATCCCGCATCTCCAATCCCCAAGCGGGTGCCCCTTTGAACCTTGGGAGTTAGGCACCATGACCCAGTCGTCAGTGGAGCCCAAGACCAGCGCGGAAGACGCAGCCGAAGGCTCGCGTCCCGAGGCCGGCAAGTCTTGGCTCGACCGTTACTTTCACATCACCCACCGAGGGTCCAAGGTCGGCAACGAAGTTCGTGGCGGTATCACGACCTTCATGGCCATGGCCTACATCCTCCTGCTGAACCCCCTGCTGCTCTCCGGCAAGGACGTCGCCGGCGACACGATGAGCCAGAAGGCCCTGATCACGGCGACCGCCTTCGCCGCGGCCGTGACCACCCTTCTGATGGGCTTCGTCGGCAAGGTCCCGCTGGCCCTCGCCGCCGGCCTCTCCGTCTCCGGTGTGCTCGCCTCCCAGGTGGCCCCGCAGATGACCTGGCCGCAGGCCATGGGCATGTGCGTGGTCTACGGTGTGGTGATCTGTCTCCTGGTGGTCACCGGTCTCCGCGAGATGATCATGAATGCGATCCCCCTCGCGATCAAGCACGCCATCACCATGGGCATCGGCCTCTTCGTCGCCCTGATCGGCTTCTTCAAGGCCGGTTTCGTGGGCAAGGGCCCGGAGTTCGGTCCCCCGGTCCAGCTCGGCGCCGTCGGTGAGCTCTCCGGCTGGCCCGTCCTGCTCTTCTGCGTCACCCTGATCGCCATCTTCATGCTCCAGGCCCGCAAGGTCCCCGGCGCGATCCTGATCGGCATCGTCGGCGGCACGGTCATCGCCGCGATCGTCAACGCCGTCGCGAACATCGACCCGAAGGCCTGGAAGAACGGCCCGCCGGAGCTCTCCGGGTCCGCCGTCTCGCTCCCCGACTTCTCGCTCTTCGGTGACGTCAGCTTCGGTGGCTGGGGCGACGTCGGCTACATGACCGTCGGCATGATCGTCTTCACCCTGGTGCTGGCCGGCTTCTTCGACGCGATGGCCACCATCATCGGCGTCGGCACCGAGGCCAAGCTCGCCGACGACCAGGGCCGGATGCCCGGCCTGTCCAAGGCGCTGTTCATCGACGGTGCCGGCGGTGTCGTCGGCGGTGTCGCGGGCGGCTCCGGCCAGACCGTGTTCGTCGAGTCCGCCACCGGCGTCGGCGAGGGTGCCCGTACCGGTCTCGCCTCCGTGGTCACCGGCCTCTTCTTCGCCGCCTGCCTCTTCTTCACCCCGATCACGCAGATCGTCCCGGGTGAGGTCGCCTCCGCCGCCCTGGTGGTCATCGGCGCGATGATGATGCAGAACGCCCGCCACGTGGACTGGGCCGACAGCGCGACCGCGATCCCGGTCTTCCTGACCGTCGTGATCATGCCCTTCACGTACTCGATCACGGCCGGTGTCGCCGCCGGTGTGATCTCCTACGTCGCCATCAAGATCGCTCAGGGCAAGAGCCGTGAGATCGGTGGCTTCATGTGGGCGCTGACCGGCATCTTCCTGGTCTTCTTCGCGCTCCACCCGATCGAGGGCTGGCTCGGGGTCAGCTGACCCGGGCGGCTTTGAAAGCCGGACAAACCCGCACCTTCCACGTATCCCATACTGGAAGCCCTAACCTCGCCAGGAGGCCGCAATGCTGGACATCGCCGAAGAGCTGAACCGGTGGGTCGAGCAGGGACGTGACTTCGCCGTGGCCACCGTGGTGGCCGTGGGAGGAAGCGCACCGAGGCAGCCCGGGGCGGCCCTCGCCGTGGACGGCGAGGGAACGGCCATCGGCTCGGTTTCCGGCGGATGCGTGGAAGGTGCGGTGTACGAGCTGTGCCAGCAGGCGATCGAGGACGGCGAGACCGTCCTGGAGCGCTTCGGCTACAGCGACGACGATGCTTTCGCCGTGGGCCTGACCTGCGGCGGGATCATCGACATCCTGATCACCCCGGTACTGGCCGGCTCCCCGGAGCGGAAGGTCTTCGAGTCCGCCCTGGCCGCCGCCGCGGCCGGCGAGCCCGCCGCCGTGGCCCGGATAGCGGCCGGCCCGGCCGAGCTGACCGGCCGTGCCGTACTGGTCCGCTCCGAAGGCCCCCACGAGGGCGGTTTCGGCGGACACCCCGAGCTGGACCGCACCATCGCCGAAGAGGCCCGCGCCATGCTGGACGCCGGCCGGACCGGCGTGCTGGAGATCGGCGCCGACGGCCGCCTGTGCGGAGAGCCGCTCAAGGTCCTCGTCGAATCGAGCGTCCCGGCCCCCCGGATGATCGTCTTCGGTGCCATCGACTTCGCCTCCGCCCTGGTGCGGATCGGCAAGTTCCTCGGCTACCACGTCACCCTCTGCGACGCCCGGCCGGTGTTCGCCACCAAGGCCCGCTTCCCCGAGGCCGACGAGATCGTGGTCGACTGGCCGCACCGGTACCTGGAGTCCACCGAGGTGGACGGCCGGACCGTGCTCTGCGTGCTGACCCACGACGCCAAGTTCGACGTGCCGCTCCTCGAACTCGCGCTGAAGCTCCCGGTGGCCTACGTCGGGGCCATGGGCTCCCGCCGCACCCACGAGGACCGCAACAAGCGGCTCCGCGAGGTCGGGGTCACCGAGCTGGAGCTGGCGCGGCTGCGCTCCCCGATCGGCCTGGACCTCGGCGCCCGTTCCCCGGAGGAGACCGCGCTGTCCATCGCCGCCGAGATCGTCGCGAACCGCCGCGGCGGCACCGGCGCCGCCCTGACCGGCGCCCGCATCCCGATCCACCACGACGGCGGCGACGGCCTGGCCGGCCGCATCGGGGTCGTCGCCTGAAGGCAGCCGTGAGCCGGCCGCCGGCCGGACCGCCGGCGCCGAGCCGTGCGGCGCCACTCAGCGGCGCTCCGGCTTCCCGCCGTCCCGGTCCGGCACCGGGCCGCCGCCGTGCCCGAGCCGGACCCGTTCCACGGACAGGCCGAACTCGGTCTCCGGATCGCCGACGGCGTCCATCACCCGGGCCACCAGGTCCCGCATCACCTCGGGATCGCGCCCGACCAGGGCGGTGTGCTGCTGCCCCGAGGTCTCCACGACGAGCGCGTGGTGCGTCGGGGTCAGCAGCGGGCTCAGCCGCCGGGCCGTGATGACGCAGGCGGTCAGCAGCGTCATCGCGAAGAGCGGCCCGCGCAGCCCGGCGTGCTCGCCCATCGACGGGTGGTCCAGCACGGCCAGCACCACCACCCAGAAGAACAGGAAGACGAGGAGCTGCCGCAGCCAGCGCCCGAGGATCGCCCCCCGGCGGGGGACCAGCCGGACGACCCGGGCGCGGGCGATCTGCTGGAGCGGATAGGCCTCCGGGCCCACCCAGAGGATCCGCCGGCTCACCCGGACCTCCACGGTCTCCTGCCGGAGGCGGGGCCAGGCCCGCCGCTCCCCCTCCTCCATCCGGAACGTCCCCCGGTCCCGCCCGTCCGCCCCACGCCCGGTCGCCATCTCGGCCCCGCCCCCCGCCCCTGATCGCGCGTGCCCCCCCGGCCCGCGACGGAGTGTCAGGATCCAGGCCCGGCGGGGCCGCGGGCAAGGGGCCCGGCGGGATCCGGGGTGTGCCGCCTAGATGCTGCGGCCCGCGTACGCGATGCGCAGGGCGGACCGGCCGAACTCCGGGTGCAGGAAGGCCGGGACGGCGGGCGGCCGGTGCAGGTCCTCCTCGCGGTAGCGGCGGCACTCGCGGTGCCAGTTGAGGATGCCGGCCAGCCAGTCCCGGAGCTCCCCGACGTAGGCGTCGAGGCCGGCCCGGGCCTCCCGGTCCAGCTTCCAGTCCTCGTAGAGCACCGGCAGCTGGGTGGCGACGATGTGCTCGAACTCCTCGGTGCGCCGGGTCATCAGCGAGTGGCAGATGCGCAGGGCCTCCGGGTAGCCGATGTCGAAGAAGTTCCGGGTGACCAGGACGTGGTTGTGCACCTCGCCCTCCACCTCGATCTCCTTCTGGTAGGAGAAGATGTCGTTCATCAGGCAGGCGGTGTCCATGGCCGCGTTCTGGAGGGACCGCATCACCCCCGAGGAGTAGATCTCCTCCGGGATGCCGCGGCCCGCGAGCCCCAGCCGGCACAGGTACATGGTGAGTTCGCTGCCGAAGGTGTGCCGGCGCATCTCCGCGTAGTCCACCGGGTCCGGGATCCGGTTGGCGATCGAGTTGTCGACCTCCCACACCCAGCTCTCCAGCATGTTCACCAGGCAGGTGCGGAACTCCTCGCGGTGCTCGGCGGCCATCGGGGCGGTGGTCCGCACCCAGAGGTCGGCCAGCGAGCGCTCCAGCGCGGTCGCAGGGGCGGGCTGCGCGGCGTGGTCCACCGTGAGCAGGGCGATCAGCCGGGCGGTGGTGGCCTTGGCCGCGGCCAGGTTCTTCGGCTGGGCGAAGGCCACCGGGTAGTAGTCGTCCCCGTACGTCCCCCAGGTCAGCCAGCAGGCGTTGAGCAGCAGCTGTTCCGGGGTGGCGTCGGGGTCGATGCCGGCCGAGCACAGCGCGAAGTCGAAGCCGCGCAGCCGCTCCTCGCTCCAGATCGCGGAGGCCGGGTCCCCGGGCTGGGCGTCCAGCAGGCCCATCCGGCGGGCCCAGGCGACCGACTCCTCCCGGGCGTGGCCGTGGTGCGGGCTGAGGCTCAGGGGGAACGGCAGGTGGATCTCGGGGATCACCGAGGGGCCGGTCTTCTCGAACGGTACGTGGGTGAAGGACCGGCGGCGGAGCTCCGCCGCGCGGGGCGCGAACACCGAGCGGACGTCCAGCGCGGTGGTGCCCAGTCCGGCCGGCAGGAACGGCAGGGTGAGCGGGGCGGTGGCGCGGGCCTCCTTGTTCATGTAGCGGCTGGAGACCATGTGCCATTCGTGGCCGCCGGACTGCCAGTCCTGGAGGCCCTTGGTGTAGGCGAGGATCGCGGCGGCCTCGGCCGGGGCGAGCGCGTGGTCGGCGATCAGCTGGGGGATCTCGGTGAGCGCGGTGTGCTCGAACTGCTGGAGCCGGGAGGTCAGCAGGTCGTTGGAGGCCTCGGCGGCCTCCTGGGTGGAGCATTCGAGGAAGGTCTCCAGCACCAGGACGGCGTTGGAGAGCTCGCCCTCGTCGGCGACCTCCCGCTGGTAGGAGAAGATGTCGTTCCTGATGTGTACGGCGTCGGAGAAGGAGTCGCGCAGCACGCCCAGCGGGCGGGAGTGCGCGATCCGGGCCGGGACCTCGGCGGAGACGTACTCGATCAGGCCGGCCGACCAGGGCGCCCCGCCGACCTTGCGGCGCATCTCGATGTATTCGAGCGGGTTGGCGATCCGCCCGATGTTGATGTTGGCGAGCTCCCACATGGACTCGTTGAGGAGGTTGCGGGTGCTCTCGGAGAACCGTTCCCGCCAGTCCAGGGACATGGCCGGCACGGTCCGGGCCCACAGGTCGGCCAGTCCCGCCTCGACCGGGTTGGTGGCCTCGGGGAACCCGTCCGCCAGGTCCATGGGCATGAAGGCGGCGAGCCGCTCCAGGTAGTCCCGGGCGCCCTCCCGGTCCTGGGAGCGTTTGAACATCTCCAGGAAGTGGTCGTCGAAGAAGAACACCCACACGTACCAGTCGGTGACCAGGTCCAGGGCGTCGCCGTCGCAGTCGGGGTGGGTGTAGGAGCAGAGCAGGGCGTAGTCGTGCGCGTCGAGGTCGCTCTCGTCCCAGACGCCCGATCCCTCCAGCATCCCGAGCTCGCGGGCCCACGCCTTGGTGTGGATCCGGGCGGGCTCCAGGTGGGGGTTCAGTCGTGCCGGATAGGGCACGTAGAAATCCGGCAATTGGAACGGCTGCGTCACGGTGGGCCGGGCCTTTCTGCTGTCGGTGCGGGGGCCCGGTCGGCGGGCCCCCGCATGAGATCAGCAGGGCACTACCCCCGATTCCCTTGCGGTAAGGGGGAGTTCACTTCTTCAGGTGATGGTCGGGCGGTTTCCCGGCGGGCTGCGGCGCGGCCGGATAAGGCGGCGGCCGGGCCGGGTGCGGGAGTGGCTGGATTAGGGTGGGCGGGACAGCGCGGCCCCTCGCGCACCCCGCACCCGTACCTGAAGGAGCAGCCGTGAGCGAGCCGGCGTCCATCGCCCTGCAGCAGCAGATCGCCCGGGAACTGGAGGTCGCCGAGACCTTCGACGCCGCGCTGGAGATCGAGCGCCGGGTGGCCTTCCTCGCCGAGCGGATCACCTCGGCCGGGCTGCGGTCGCTGGTGCTGGGGATCAGCGGGGGAGTGGACTCCACCACCGCCGGCCGGCTGTGCCAGCTGGCCGTGGAGCGGGTCCGGGAGGCCGGCGGGCAGGCCGAGTTCCTCGCGATGCGGCTGCCGTACGGGATCCAGGCCGACGAGCACGACGCGCAGCTGGCGCTGTCCTTCATCCGGGCGGACCGGGTGCTGACGGTGGACGTCCGGCCCGCCAGCGACGCGGCGCTGGAGGCGGCGCTGGCCGCCGGTGTGACCTTCAAGGACGCCCACCACCAGGACTTCGTGCAGGGCAACATCAAGGCCCGGCAGCGCATGATCGCCCAGTACGCGGTGGCCGGGGCGGCCGACGGGCTGGTGGTCGGCACCGACCACGCGGCCGAGGCGGTCTCCGGGTTCTTCACCAAGTTCGGTGACGGGGCCGCCGACCTGGTGCCGCTCACCGGGCTGACCAAGCGCCGGGTGCGCGCGGTGGCGGACGCCCTGGGGGCGCCGGCCGAGCTGGTCTGGAAGGTGCCGACCGCCGACCTGGAGACCCTGGACCCGGGCAAGGCCGACGAGGACGCGCTGGGCGTCACCTACGACGACATCGACGACTTCCTGGAGGGCAAGCCGGTGGACGCGCGGGCCTTCGAGACCATCGCCCGCCGCTACCGGGCCACCGCCCACAAGCGGCAGCTGCCGATCGCCCCGTAGCACCCCGGCCGCGCCCGGCCCGGCGGTTCAGGCCAGCGGGGTGCGGTGGAGGGAGATCAGCAGCCGCCACACCTGGCCGGCGATCCGGTCCGGGCCGCCCTCCACCAGCCCGTGCAGCCAGTCGGCCAGCAGTCCGGCGAAGGCGGCGGCCACCGCCGAGCCGACCAGCTCGGGTTCCGGGGCGCCGGCCAGCCGGCGTTCGGTGACGCTGCGTTCCCGCAGGTCGCGGTGGAGGACCAGGCCGAGCGGTCCGCCGCCGCCGGGGGGCAGCAGCTCCCGGTAGAGCCCGGCGTGCGGGGCGAGCCCCTCGAAGAACGCGGTGAGCGCGGCGGGCGGGGCCGCCGGGTCGGGCAGGCCGCGCCAGGCGTGCAGGGCGTCCACCGCCTCCCGGACGACTTCGGCGCAGGCGTCCACGGCCAGGGCCTCCAGCCCGGGGTAGTGGACGTAGAAGGTGGCCCGGCCGACTCCCGCCCGGCGGGCCAGGGCCGCCACCGAGACCGACGCCAGGGGCCGTTCGGCGCATTCCGCGAGCAGGGCCCGGCGCAGCGCCTCCCGGGTCCGGGCCGTCCGCGGGTCCTCGGGTCCGGGCGGCCGCGGTGCCGGGGCCGTCACCGGCCGGCCGCCAGCACCGCCGCCAGGGCCAGTGCCCCGGGCAGGGCCTGGGCGAGCAGGATCCGGCGGTTGGCGGTGATCCCGCCGTACACCCCGGCGACCACCACGCAGCCCAGGAAGAAGATCCGCACCCGGTAGCCGGTGGGGTCGTCGGCGATCAGGCCCCAGAGCAGGCCGGCCGCGAGGAAACCGTTGTAGAGGCCCTGGTTGGCGGCGAGCGGCGCGGTGGCCTTCGCCATCCCCGCGTCGAACCCGGAGAGGGACCGGCCCGGGGCGCGCTCCCACAGGAACATCTCCAGCACCAGGATGTAGACGTGCAGCGCGGCCACCAGGCCGACCAGGATCTGTGCGGCGGTGTGCATGGGGGCACCCTCGTCTCAGGGAAGATGGACAGGTGTTCAGAATAGCTGGACACCTGTCCAGGAAGTCAACCGGCGGGACCCGGCACCCGGCCCGGATGGGCCGCCCGCCACGCCTCGATCGACCGGTCCCACTCGTCCCCGGCCAGCGCCGTCAGCGAGGCCGGGAACAGCCCGTCCTCCTCCTTGGCGATGTGCCGGTGCAGTTCCGCGACCGCCTCCCGCAGCTCCGCCGCGTCCGCCGGATCCGCCGGGTCCACCCGCTCCAGGAACGCCGCCAGCTCCCGGTGCTCGGCGACCAGCGCCGCGATGTACTCCGCGTACTCCGGGTCCCCGCCCATCACCAGGAACAGCCCGTCCTCCTCCCCCCGCCAGTGGGACAGCAGCTCGGACCGCATCCGGTCCACGAAAACGCGGGCCCCGGCCGGATCGCTCCGGTCCAGGGCCCGCAGGGCATCGCCCGCCGCATCGGTCACCGCCTCGTGCTCGGCGATGAACTCCCTGATCAGCGGGATCTGGCGGCATCCGCAGTAGTGGCACATGCCGCCAGTGTGGAGCCGCTAGTCCGCCTCGCCCTCCAGGCGGCCCTCCGTGTCCAGATAGACCTGCCGCAGGGACTCCAGCACCTGTGGGTCCGGCTTCTCCCACAGGCCGCGGGACTCCGCCTCCAGCAGCCGCTCCGCGATGCCGTGCAGCGCCCACGGGTTGGCCTCGCGCAGGAAGGCCTGGTTCTCCGGGTCCAGCACGTACGTCTCGGTCAGCTTGTCGTACATCCAGTCCGCGACCACGCCCGTGGTGGCGTCGTAGCCGAACAGGTAGTCCACCGTCGCCGCCAGCTCGAAGGCGCCCTTGTAGCCGTGGCGGCGCATCGCCTCGATCCACTTCGGGTTGACCACCCGGGCCCGGAACACCCGCGAGGTCTCCTCGACCAGGGTCCGGGTGCGGACCGTCTCCGGCCGGGTGGAGTCCCCGATGTACGCCTCCGGGGCGGTGCCCCGCAGCGCCCGCACCGTCGCCACCATGCCGCCGTGGTACTGGAAGTAGTCGTCGGAGTCCGCGATGTCGTGCTCACGGGTGTCGGTGTTCTTCGCCGCCACCGTGATCCGCTTGTACGCCGTCTCCATCTCCGCGCGGGCCGACCGGCCGTCCAGCCCGCGGCCGTACGCGTACCCGCCCCACACCGTGTACACCTCGGCGAGGTCGGCGTCGGTCCGCCAGTCCCGGCTGTCGATCAGCTGCAGGATGCCCGCCCCGTAGGTCCCCGGCCGGGAGCCGAAGATCCGGGTGGTGGCCCGCCGCTCGTCCCCGTGCTCGGCCAGATCGGCCTGGGCGTGCGCCCGGACGAAGTTGTCCTCGGCCGGCTCCTCCAGCGAGGCCGCCAGCCGCACCGCGTCGTCCAGCAGCCCGATCACGTGCGGGAACGCGTCCCGGAAGAAGCCCGAGATGCGCAGGGTCACGTCGATGCGGGGCCGGCCCAGCTCGTCGAGCGGGATCGGCTCCAGACCGGTCACCCGGCGGGAGGCCTCGTCCCACACCGGGCGGACGCCCAGCAGGGCCATCGCCTCGGCGATGTCGTCGCCCGCCGTGCGCATCGCGCTGGTCCCCCACAGGGACAGCCCGACCGAGGCCGGCCAGTCGCCGTTGTCGGTGCGGTAGCGGGTCAGCAGCGACTCGGCGAGCGCCTGGCCGGTCTCCCAGGCCAGCCGCGAGGGCACCGCCTTGGGGTCCACCGAATAGAAGTTGCGGCCCGTCGGCAGCACGTTGACCAGCCCGCGCAGCGGCGAACCGGACGGCCCGGCCGGCACGAAACCGCCGTTCAGGGCGTGCACCGCATGCGTCAGCTCGTCGGTGGTCGCGGCCAGCCGCGGCACCACCTCACGGGCCGCGAACTCCAGCACGTCCGCGACCGCCGACCCGTGCCCCTCGGCGACACCGGCCACCGCGGCCGGGTCCCAGCCGGCGTCCTCCATCGCCTGGACCAGCTCCCGGGCCCGCTCCTCCGCCGCGTCCGCGGTGGTGCGGGTGGCCGCCGACTCGTCCAGGCCGAGCGCCTCGCGCAGACCCGGCAGGGCCGTGGCCCCGCCCCAGATCTGACGGGCCCGCAGGATCGCCAGCACCAGGTTCACCCGCTCCGGACCGGCCGGGGCACCGCCCAGCACATGCAGGCCGTCCCGGATCTGCGCGTCCTTGACCTCGCACAGCCAGCCGTCGACGTGCAGCAGGAAGTCGTCGAACCCGTCGTCGTCCGGGCGCTCCTCCAGCCCCAGGTCGTGGTGCAGCTTCGCCGCCTGGATCAGCGTCCAGATCTGCGCCCGGATCGCCGGCAGCTTCGCCGGGTCCATCGAGGAGATCTGCGCGTACTCGTCGAGGTGCTGCTCCAGCCGCGCGATGTCCCCGTACGAGTCGGCCCGCGCCATCGGCGGCACCAGGTGGTCCACCAGGGTGGCGTGCACCCGGCGCTTGGCCTGGGTGCCCTCGCCCGGGTCGTTCACCAGGAACGGGTACACCAGCGGCAGGTCGCCGAGCGCCGCGTCCGGGGCGCAGGACGCCGACAGGCCGGCGTTCTTGCCGGGCAGCCACTCCAGGTTGCCGTGCTTGCCCAGGTGGATCATCGCGTCGGCGCCGAAACCGGCGTCCTCGGCGGAGGCCTGGATCCACCGGTAGGCGGCCAGGTAGTGGTGCGAGGGCGGCAGGTCCGGGTCGTGGTAGATCGCGATCGGGTTCTCCCCGAAGCCGCGCGGCGGCTGGATCAGGATCAGCAGGTTCCCGCGGCGCAGCGCCGCCAGCACGATGTCCCCGTCCGGGTCGCCGCCGTCACCCACCCGGGACCGGTCCAGGAACATCTCGCCCGGCGCCGGACCCCAGTGCCGCTCCACGCCCTCGCGGAGGTCGGCGGGCAGCCGCCCGTACCAGCGGCGGTAGTCCGCGGCCGGGATCCGGACCGGGTTGCGGGCCAGCTGCTCCTCGGTCAGCCACTCCTGGTCGTGGCCGCCGGCCTCGATCAGGGCGCGGATCAGCTCGTCGCCGTCGCCCGACACCAGGCCGGGGATCTCCTCGGCGGGGCCGAAGTCGTAGCCCTCCTCGATCAGCCGGCGCAGCAGGGCCACCGCCGAGGCCGGGGTGTCCAGACCGACCGCGTTGCCGATCCGGGAGTGCTTCGTCGGGTAGGCCGACAGCACCAGGGCGATCTTCTTCTCGGCGTTCGGGGTGTGCCGCAGCCGGGCGTGCCGGACGGCGGTCCCGGCCACCCGGGCGGCCCGCTCGGGGTCCGCGACATAGGCGGGCAGCCCGTCCGCGTCGATCTCCTTGAAGGAGAACGGCACCGTGATCAGCCGGCCGTCGAACTCCGGCACCGCGACCTGCCCGGCGGAGTCCAGCGGGGTCAGGCCCTCGTCGCTCTCCTCCCAGGCGGCCCGGGAGGAGGTCAGGCACAGCGCCTGGAGGATCGGCACGTCGAGCGCGGCGAGCGCCCCCGCGTCCCAGGACTCGTCGTCCCCGCCCGCCGAGGCCTCGGCCGGGCGGGTGCCGCCGGCCGCCAGCACCGTGGTCACGATGGCGTCGGCGCCTTCGAGCTCCCGCAGCAGCTCCGGCTCGGGGGTGCGCAGCGAGGACACGAACAGCGGGATCGGCGTGCCGCCGGCCTCCACCACCGCGTCGCACAGGGCGTGCACGAAGGCCGTGTTGCCGCTCATCTGGTGGGCGCGGTAGTAGAGCACCGCGATCTTCGGACCGTACGGGCGGACCGGGTTCCGCTCCAGGTGCCCCCAGGTCGGGGCGGTGGCCGGCGGCTCGAAGCCGTGACCGGTGAGCAGCACGGTGTCGGAGAGGAACCGGGCCAGCTGCTCCAGGTTGGCGGGGCCGCCGTGCGCCAGATAGGCGTGCGCCTCGGCGGCGATGCCGATCGGCACCGTCGAGGCTTCCATCAGCTGGGCGTCCGGGGCCTGTTCACCGGTCAGCACGACCACCGGACGGCTCTGGCCGGCGGCCAGCAGCAGGTCCAGGCCGTCCTGCCAGGCGCGCAGCCCGCCGAGCAGCCGGACCACGACCAGCTCGACGCCGTCGAGCAGCGCGGGCAGATCGTCGAGGGGGAGCCGGGAGGGGTTCGCGAACCGGTACGGGACCGGTCCGTCCGCGGCGGCACGGGCGCTGAGCAGATCGGTGTCGGAGGTCGACAACAGCAGGATCATGCGGCGGCAGGCCTTCCTCGGGGTTTCCGCGCCCCGGGCAGTGCGGACGGCGGGAGTTCCTGACTCACCCGGCGCAGCCGTCACCGGCTGCCACCGGACTCACAGTGGCGGGACCGCGCCGGAATCGCACCGGGCTTCCTCCCATGTCGCCGTCCTCGGCGATGACGGGCCGATCGGCCCGCTGACCAGCCATCCTAGGGGCCGACCGGGTGACTCCGGGAGGGGGGCTCCTGGAGGGGGCCGCGAACCTGCCGCCCGGGCGGCGGGGGGAGGGAGCCGCCGCGGGGCGGTGGGTATGCTCGCCGCCATGCCGCCCTCCGAGTACGCCGCGCCGCCCCGGGACGAGCCCGTCCAGCGGGACCGCGGCGACGCCTGCCCGGGTGCGCTGCGGCTGCACGCGGCGGACGACGGGTATCTGGCGCGGGTCCGGCTGCCCGGCGGGATCCTCGGACCGGCCGCCGCCGAGGTGCTGGCGGACGCGGCGGACCGGCTCGGCGACGGGCACCTCGACCTCACCTCGCGCGGCAATGTCCAGCTCCGCGGCCTGGGCGCCGGCTGCGGCGGCGAACTCGGCGAACTCCTCGCGGGGGCAGGGCTGTTGCCCGCCCCCTCGCATGAGCGGGTGCGCAATGTGGTGGCCTCCCCGCTGTCCGGGCTGGACCGCTCGGGACGCCCCGACGTCCGCCCCTGGATCGGCGCCCTCGACCGGCTGCTCTGCGCCGCCGACTGGGCCGCCGCCCTGTCCGGCCGCTTCCTCTTCGCCTGCGACGACGGCCGCACCGACGTGGCCGCCCTGGCCCCGGACATCCTGCTGCTGCCCGCCCCGGCCCCCGCCCCGGCTCCGGCCGTCGCCGCCGGGCCGGGCCGGGGCGCGGGCCGGGGCGCGGCTCCGGGTGCCGGTCCGGGCGCACGGCCCGGTACGGGCGCCGACGCCCCTGCCGGGGCGCGGGCCCGGGTGCTGGTGGGCGGGGCCGGCGGCTGCGGGGTGGAGGTCGGGTGGGCCGACGCGCCGCGGGCCGCGCTGCTGGTGGCCCGGGCCTTCCTGGCGGCCGCGCGGGCGGCCGGGACCCGGGCCTGGCAGATCCGCGAACTCCCCCCGGAGCACGCGCTGGCCGCCGACCCGCTCGCCGCCCTGCTCACCGCCGAAGGCGTGCCCGCGGTGCGCCCGGTCCAGGGCGGCACCACCCCCACCGGCCGGCCGTCCGCCACCGGACCCCGGCCGGGCCTGGTCCGCGGACCCGGCGGCCGGGCCGCCCTGGTGGCCGGGGTCCCGCTGGGCCGGCTCGGCGCCGGGCAGCTCCGCACCCTGGCCGCGCTGGCCCGGTCGGCCGGCCCGGCCGAACCGCTGCGGACCACCCCGTGGCGCCGGCTGGTGCTGTCCGGGCTCACCCCCGAAGCCGCCGCCGGGGCCCGCGACACCCTGGCCGGAGCCGGGCTGATCACCGCGCCCGGCGACCCCCGGGAACGCGTCACCGCCTGCGTCGGCCGCCCCGGCTGCGCCAAGTCCCACGCCGACGTCCGCACCGACGCCCTGACCGCCGTCCCGGCCGCCGCCGTTCCCGCAACCACCTCCCAGGCCGCTGTCCTCGGGGCCGCCGCCGCCACGGCGGCGGTCGGGCCGTCCGGGGGCGAGGCCGGTGTCCGGCCGCCCGGCCGGAACGCCGCCGCCCGCGCCCCACTGCCCGCCGCCGGGACCGCCGCCCCGGCCGCCGCCGAAAGCACCGGCACCCCCGCCGCCGCCGAAGACACCGCCGCCCCGGCCGCCTCCGCAGGGGCGGAACCGCTGCCCGTGCACCTCTCCGGGTGCGAGCGCCGGTGCGGGCATCCGCGCGGGACCGCCTGGGTGGATCTGACCGCGGCCCCCGACGGCTACGCCGTCACCGCGCCCGGAGGCCTCGCCCGGTCCGGTGTCCCGGCCGCCGACCTCGCGGCCCTCCTCGCGTCCGTCCGGGCCCCCGGACCGGACCTGGGGCCCGCCGCCGTCGGCCTGGAGTCCGGGGCCGGCCCTGTCCCTGCCGTGGGCGCCGCGCCCAGTACCGGGCCTTCGGCCGTGGCCGCCGTCGGCGTCTGCCCCGGGCCCGGGCACGGGCCCGAGCCGGAGCCCGATCCCGGGCACGGGCCCACTGCCGCCCCGGCCCCCGCCGGCCAGCCCGGCACCGCCGTCCCCGCGCCCGGACCATGGCCCGACCCGGCCCCGGCCCAGGGCCCGCCGAACCCGCAGTCCCCGTAACACCCCCTGACCCCCGTCCACATCAGCTGAGCGAGTAGCGAGTACAGAGTGTTCGAGTACGAGAAGGACGGCGCCGCGATATACCGGCAGTCCTTTGCCACGATCCGCGCCGAGGCGGACCTCTCCGGGCTGCCCGCCTCGGTCGCCCAGGTCGCCGTCCGCATGATCCACGCCTGTGGGATGACCGACCTGCCCCGGGACCTCGGCTACACGGACGAGGTCGTGCTGCGGGCCCGCGCCGCCCTGCGGGCCGGGGCCCCGATCCTCTGCGACGTGCAGATGGTCGCCAGCGGGGTCACCCGCAAGCGGCTGCCCGCCGACAACGAGGTGCTGTGCACCCTCTCCGATCCGGCCGTCCCGGGACTCGCCGCCAAGATGGGCACCACCCGCAGCGCCGCCGCCCTCGAACTCTGGCGTGACCGGGGCCTGTTGGAGGGTTCCGTGGTGGCCGTGGGGAACGCGCCCACCGCCCTGTTCCGGCTGCTGGAGATGATCGAGGAGGGCGCCCCCCGCCCCGCCGCCGTGATCGGCGTGCCGGTCGGGTTCATCGGGGCCGCCGAGTCCAAGGACGCGCTCGCCGAACACCCCTCCGCCCTGGACCACTTGATCGTCCGGGGCCGGCGCGGCGGCAGCGCCATCGCGGCCGCGGCCGTCAACGCGATCGCGAGCGAGGAAGAATGAGCACCGCAGACCTCACCCCCGGCCGGCTGTACGGGGTCGGGCTCGGCCCCGGTGACCCGAACCTGATGACCCTGCGCGCCGTCCAGGTGATCGCCGAGGCCGATGTGGTGGCGTACCACAGTGCCCGCCACGGCCGTTCCATCGCCCGCTCGATCGCCGCCGGCCATCTGCGCGCCGACCACATCGAGGAACCCCTGGTCTACCCGGTCACCACCGAGACCACCGACCACCCGGGCGGCTACCAGGGCGCCATGGAGGAGTTCTACGAGGCCTCCGCCGCCCGGCTGGCCGCGCATCTGGACGCCGGCCGGACCGTGGCCGTGCTGGCCGAGGGCGACCCGCTGTTCTACGGCTCGTACATGCACATGCACAAGCGGCTCGCCGACCGCTACCGGACCGAGGTGATCCCCGGGGTGACCTCGGTGAGCGCCGCCGCGGCCCGGCTGCAGACCCCGCTGGTGGAGGGCGAGGAGGTGCTGACCATCCTGCCGGGCACCCTCCCGGAGGAGGAGCTCACCGCCCGGCTCGCGGCCACCGACTCGGCCGTGGTGATGAAGCTCGGCCGCACCTTCCCGGCCGTCCGGCGGGCCATGGAGGCCTCCGGCCGGCTGCCCGAGGCCCGCTATGTGGAGCGGGCCACCATGGCCGGCGAGCGCACCGGTGTGCTGGCCGACACCGACCCGGACTCGGTGCCGTACTTCGCGGTGGCCGTGGTCCCCAGCCGGATCGGCAACCCGGGCGGCCGCCCGCAGGGCCCCGGCGAGGTCGCCGTGGTCGGCACCGGACCGGCCGGACCGCTGTGGCTGACCCCGGAGACCAAGCGGGCGCTGGCCGACGCGGACACCCTGGTCGGCTACACCACCTATCTGGACCGGCTGCCGGTCCGGCCCGGCCAGGTCCGGCACGGCTCCGACAACAAGGTCGAGTCCGAACGCGCCGAGTTCGCCCTGGACCTGGCCCGCCGCGGGCAGCGGGTCGCCGTGGTGTCCGGCGGCGATCCGGGGGTGTTCGCGATGGCCACCGCCGTCCTGGAGGTGGCCTCCCAGGAGGACTACCGGGACGTGCCGGTACGGGTGCTGCCGGGGGTCACCGCCGCGAACGCGGCGGCCGCCGCGGCCGGTGCCCCGCTGGGCCACGACTACGCCACCCTCTCCCTCTCGGACCGGCTCAAGCCCTGGGAGGTCATCGCGGAGCGGCTGCGGGCCGCCTCGGCCGCCGATCTGGTGCTGGCCCTCTACAACCCCGGTTCCCGCAGCCGGACCTGGCAGGTGGCGAAGGCCCGGGACCTGCTGGCCGAACTGCGCGGGGCCGACACCCCGGTGGTGGTGGCCCGGGACGTGGGCGGACCGGAGCAGTCGGTGCGGGTGCTCACGCTGGGGACGCTGGAGCCGTCCGAGGTGGACATGCGGACGATCCTGCTGGTCGGCTCCTCGCAGACCCGGGTCACCGAACGGGGCGACGGCAGCCGGATCGCCTGGACCCCCAGGCGCTATCCGGAGGACTGACCGCCGAGGGGTGCCCCCGCGTCCGGAGCCGCCCCCGCCAGCAGGGCGAGGGCCTCGGCGACGGTCTCCGCGAGCGGCACCCCGGCCGGGACCGGCGGCCGGTCCACGATCAGTACGGGGATGCCGGCCTCCCGGGCCGCGGTCAGTTTGGGCGCGGTGGCGGAGCCGCCGCTGTCCTTGGTGACCAGCAGGTCGATCCGGTGCGCGCGCAGCAGCTCCCGTTCCCCTTCCAGGGTGAACGGGCCCCGGTCCAGGAGGATTTCGGTGCGGGCCGGCAGCGGGGGTACGGGTGCGTCCACCGAGCGGACCACGAACCGGGGTCCGTCCAGGCCGGCGAAGGCGGCCAGTCCGGTCCGGCCGGTGGTGAGGAACACCCGCGAGCCGAGCCCCGGCAGCAGCCGGGCGGCGGCCGCGAGGGAGGGGACCCGGTGCCAGCGGTCCCCCGGTACGGGGCTCCAGGCCGGGCGGCGCAGGGCCAGCAGGGGCACCCCGGTGGCGGCGGCCGCGGCGGCCGCGTGGAAGCTCATCCGTTCCGCGAACGGGTGGGTGGCGTCGACCAGCCGGGTCACCCGGTGCTCCCGGATCCAGGCGGCGAGGCCCTCGGCCCCGCCGAACCCGCCGATCCGGGTCTCCCCGGGCGGCAGCACCGGGTCGGCCACCCGCCCGGCCAGCGAGGTGGTCACCCGCACCGGGCCCGCGCCCGGGCCGGTGCCGCGACCGGCGGCCAGGGCCTCGGCCAGGCCGCGGGCCTCGGTGGTGCCGCCGAGGACCAGCACGTGCGCCGGGCCGCCCGGGCCGGGCGGCCCGGGCTCAGCAGGCATGCCGGTCGCGCTCCGGCGAGTACAGGTGGCTGTCCCGGAACTGTTCGGCGCCCAGGGTCCGGCCCACCATGATGACCGCGGTGCGGACCAGTCCGGCCTCCTTCACCTGGCCGGCGATGTCGGCCAGGGTGCCGCGCAGCACCAGTTCGTCCGGCCGGGAGGCCATCGCCACCACGGCGGCCGGGCAGTCGGCCCCGTAGTGGGGGAGGAGTTCGGCCACCACCCGGTCCGCGTACCGGGTGGCGAGGTGCAGGACCAGCAGGGCCCGGCTGCGGCCCAGGGTGGCCAGGTCCTCGCCCTCCGGCATCGGGGTGGCCTGCTGGGCGATCCGGGTGAGGATCACGGTCTGGCCGACGGTGGGGACGGTCAGTTCCCGCTTGAGCGCGGCGGCGGCCGCCGCGAACGCCGGTACCCCGGGCACCACTTCGTAGGGGATCCCGGCCGCGTCCAGCCGCCGCATCTGCTCGGCGACCGCGCTGAACACGGACGGGTCCCCGGAGTGCAGGCGGGCCACGTCCAGTCCGGCTGCGTGGGCGGCGACCAGTTCGGCGAGGATCTGGTCCAGGTCGAGCCGGGAGGTGTCGACCAGGCGGGCGCCCTCCGGGCACTCGGCCAGCAGCTCGCGGGGCACCAGGCTGCCCGCGTAGAGGCAGACCGGGCTGGCGGCCAGCCGGCGGGCCCCGCGGACCGTGATCAGGTCGGCGGCGCCGGGGCCCGCTCCGATGAAGTACACGGTCATGTCAGCTCTCGATTCCTTCCGGGGCGGTGGCGGCCGGGGGGCCGGCCGGGGCGGCGGGGGCCGGTTTGGTCACCGACCACTGGGTGACCGGCATCGACTGGCGCCAGCCGGTGAACCCGCCCACCGGCACGGCGTGCGAGACCGCCAGTTTGACCAGGTCCCCGCCGTGCGACCGGTGCCAGCTGCCGAGCAGGGCCTCGGACTCCAGGGTGACGGTGTTGGCGACGAGCCGGCCGCCGGCCGGCAGGGCCGTCCAGACCGCGTCCAGCAGTCCGGGGGCGGTCAGTCCGCCGCCGATGAACACCGCGTCGGGGACCGGGAGTCCGGCGAGGGCGCCGGGGGCCGCACCGGTGACCACCGTCAGGGCCGGGGCGGGGACACCGAGCGCGGCGGCGTTCCGGACGATCCGGCCGGCCCGCTCGGCGGAGCGCTCCACGGCGACCGCCCGGCAGGAGGGGTGGCTGCGGGTCCATTCGATGCCGATGGAGCCGGATCCGCCGCCCACGTCCCACAGCAGTTCGCCGGGGGCGGGGGCCAGCGCCGCCAGGGTGGCGGCCCGGACGTGCCGTTTGGTCAGCTGCCCGTCGTGCTCGTAGGCCGTGTCGGGCAGGCCGGGGACGGCGCCCAGCCGCAGCGCGGCCGGATCCCGTCGGCAGTCCACGGCGACCACGTTCAGGGCGGCGCCGGGCTCGTGGTCCCAGCCGGCGGCGGTGCCCCCGTACGTCCGCTCCTCGGCGGAGCCCAGCTGTTCCAGCACGCGCAGCCGACTGGGGCCGAACCCCCGCTCGACGAGCAGGGCGGCGATCCGGGACGGGCTGGCGGCGCCCTCGCTGAGCACCAGCACCCGCCGGCCCTCGTGCAGGGCGGCCGCCAGCCGGTCCACCGGACGGCCCACCACGGTCACCACCTCGGTGTCCTCCACCGGCCAGCCCAGCCGGGCGCAGGCGAGGGAGACCGAGGAGGGGTGCGGGTGGAACCGGAGCCGGTCCGGGCCCAGCTCCTCGGCGAGGGCCCGCCCGATCCCGTGGAACATCGGGTCCCCGCTGGCGAGGACGGCGATCCGGCGGCCGGCGTGCTCGGCCAGCAGCCGGGGGACCGCCGGCCGCAGCGGGCTGGGCCAGGACACCCGCAGGCCCTCGCAGGCGGGGGCGGGCAGCAGGCGGAGCTGGCGGGCCCCGCCGATCAGGACCTCGGCTTCGGCGAGCGCGGCCCGGGCGGGCTCGGTGAGCCCGGCCCAGCCGTCCGCTCCGATACCGACGACCGTCACGGGGATGGGGGGTGCTGCGGAGCTCACTGCGCGGTTCCTCGGGGCGGTGCGGAGGGGGTAAGGGAATGGCTCCGCACTCTACCCGGCACCGCCGGGGCCGCCCCGCCGGGGCGGCCCCGGGGTCCGGGGTCCGGGGTCCGGGTGTCAGCGGATGACGGCGGAGAAGTCGTCCAGCTGGATCCAGGTGATCTTGTTGGTCGGGAGCGGGCCGAACACCTTGATCTGTCCCTCGGTGTTGAGCTCGATCCGGCAGGAGTTGATGCCCTGGCTGTTGTTGCGGGGGCTGGTGCCGCGGGTCCGCTTGGGCGGCCGGACCGCGGCGGGCAGCGTCCCGAGGGGGGTGTCGGCCGACAGGTCGCACAGCAGGGTGCCGCGCAGCTGGAGGAACTCGGTCCCGGCGATCCGGATGATCCGGGCCTGGAGCGGGGAGCCGGCCTCGGCGGTGATGCCGGCGGCCAGGGCGACGTCGGTCCAGTCGACGACGGTCTGACAGCCGTCCGCCGGAGCCGCGGCGGCGGCCGGGGAGGCGGCGGCCAGCGGTACGGCGACGGCGGCGGCCGGGGCCGCGAGGGCGGCGGCGAGCAGGGTGCGGCGGCTGGTGGTGTGCTGGGTCACGGGGTCGATCCTCCGGATCGGGCGGGGCGGGAAGTCGGGCGTGCTGCGGTCGGACCGGTAGGACCGGTAGGACCGTTCGGGCCGGTAGGAAGGGCTTCGGCGGGGGCCGGGGTCAGCGCCATGCGATGGAGACGCCGTCGAGGCCGACCCAGTCGATGGTGTTGTCCGGGTAGGCGCCGAACGCCCACAGCTCCCCGTGCGCGGCCGTCTCGACCCGGCAGACGCACCGGCCGGAGTCGATGTTGCGCGGGGCGTTGTCGCGCAGGGTCCGGCTGGGACGCAGCCGGTGCGGGAGCGTGGCGAACCGGCCGTCCGCGGTCAGCCCGGGCGAGATGGCGGCGGTGCCGCGCAGCTGGAGGTAGGTGGTCCCGGCCAGGGCGACCAGCCGGCCGCGCGGGGGCTCCGGGTCCGCGGTGACCCCGGGCGCCAGGACCAGGTCCTCCCAGTCCGACAGCACCTTGACCCCCTCGACGGCCGGCCGGGTCGGGTACCAGCCCACCGTGACGTTCCGGGAACCGGTGGTGCCGGCCACGGTGTCGCTGAACCCGAACAGCAGGCGGTTCTCCCCGGTCGCCGGGTCGGTCTCGATGCCCAGGCCCTCCGGTTCGCGCCGCTTCAGCCCGTCGGCGGCCGTGACGATCTGCCGGTCGATGCGCTGCCCGGTCGTCCAGTCGTAGGAGGACAGGAAGGTGATGCCCGGGAACTCGCTCGGGACGTTCGGCTGGCTCGTGTCGAACTGCGCCCACTGGTAGGTGTAGAGGACGTCGCCGAGGACGGTGAACCCCTGGTGGGTGAGCTTGGGCTCCAGCGGGAACGGCGAGGGCACCGCGGGAGTGAGGTCCTCGCTGCTCGGCATGACGAAGGTGGTGCCCACCTCGGTCCAGTCCCCGGCCGCGGCCGCCGCGGTGCCGTAGCGGGTGAAGTGCCGCTTGCCCGCCTTGGAGTACATGATGGTGAGCAGGCCGTTCACCGGGTCCGTCGAGGGGCCGGTGCCGCCGGTGCTGCCCGCCGGGGCGAACTTCCGGGACTGCGGGACGGCCGCCGCGTCGAGGACCTGGCCGTCGACGAACTTGAACCGGGTGACGTTGGTGCCGAAGGCGAAGGTGCCGGTGGTGAGCGGACCGACCTCGGTCCACAGGTAGGTGTCGGCGCCGACCGGCTGGGCGCCCAGGGCCAGGCCGTGGCCGAACCCCTTGAGCTGCATGGAGCCGGTGACCGCGCCGGTCCGCCGGTTGATGCGGTTCAGATAGAGGTGGCCGGCCGCGGCCGTGGCCGAGCTCTCCACCTGGAGGACGAAGAGGTGTCCGTTGACGGTGTCCGTCGCCAGCGCCTGCGGCGCCGGGTTCTTCACCAGGTCCACGCTCTGGACGAGCTTGCCGGTGACGCCGGACAGGTCGACGCCGTTGGCGTCCGTGATGGCCATGTTGTCTCCCCCGGGGACCCCCTCTGGGTCCCGCACCTGGAGATCATCACATGAATCGAACGCGAAGCGAACGTGAGTTGAAGCGCAGGCAAAATCGGCGATCGGACGCGGGTGGGCCGCCCTGGGACGGGACGGCCCACCCGCACCGGCGGCCGGTCAGCGTGAGGGACTGACCTGCACGGTGGTCAGCGCACCGCCGGCCGCCTCCTTCACCACCGCGATCCGGGTGCCGGTGTCCGGCACCTTCACGCCCACCTGCGGCAGTTCCGGATTCCAGTAGGAGCCGGTCCGGTCGTCGAACACCGGCACCGCGGCCCGCGCCGGTATCAGCACCGGCACCCCCGCCTTGTGCAGCACGATCTCGTCACTGGCCCGCAGCGAGAACGTCGCGTCGAAGGTCTGCGCCCGGGCGTTCAGCAGGCTCCCGTCCGCGTACCGCAGCGGCTCCGGCCGGGCGTCCACCGGCAGCAGCATCCCCGAACCCGGGTGCGCCTTGGTGGTGTTGTCGCTGTACGCGGTGTCCCACAGCCACACCAGCACTCCCTGCTGGTACGGGTAGAACTCCACCCGGTCGGTCCCGAACCCGAAGTTGTACGGGCCGGTCCGCAGATAGCTGCCGTAACCGGTGTACCGCCGGTTCTCCACCAGATACGCCCGCGGATGCTCGGCGACACCGGTACGGCCCTGCGTACGGGACCACTTGACGGCCGTCCAGCCGTTCGCGCCCTGCTCGGCGCCGTCCCGCAGCAGCTCCCGGCCCTCCGGCCCGGCCGTGATCCGCAGGTCGTCGAAGGTGACCCCGCGGCCGTGGGTGTTGCTGTCGGAGGTGACCCGCAGCCGCAGCTGCACCGACCGTCCGGCGAACGCGTCCAGCGGTACGGACAGCTCCGTCCAGCCCGCCGAACTGCCGCTGATCCCCTTCGCCGGGATCGGCGCCCCGCCGGCCGTACCGGGCAGCGCCGCCCAGTTCGCCCCGCCGTCGACGGAAGCCTCCACGGTCAGGAAGTCGAAGTCCTGCTCGATGTCGAACCAGACCCGGGCGTCCAGCCGGGCCGGCCCGCCGGCCGCCACCCCGGACAGATCCACCGTCCGGGACAGGGTGTTGTCCATGAAGTCACCGGTGCCGCTCCACCACTGGCTGCCGCCCTCGAACGGATCGGTCAGCTCGGTGCGGGTCACCGAGGGCGGCAGGTGCACCAGCAGCGCCTGCGGATCCTCCGTGTTGTATCCGGAGACGCCCAGCACCGCCCGGGTCTTCCGGCCCGCGTCGGCCTCGGTGTACTCCAGCCAGCCCAACTGCAGCTTGGACCACGGGTCCAGATCGCCGGGGAAGTCCCCGGTGGTGTTCCGCCCCTTGCCCAGGTACGAGCCGGCCGACATCAGCGACCAGTAGTTGACGCTGTTGTCCCCGTCCGAGCTGTACAGGTCCGGCAGACCCAGATCGTGTCCGAACTCGTGCGCGAACAGCCCGATCCCGCTGTTCTCGCCGGCCGTCAGATAGTCCCCGGCCCAGATCCCGGACTCGCCGACCGGGGTGCCGCCCGCCTTGTTCCCCTCGGGCCCGGCCGTCCCCGCCTGGTTCCAGTACGCGAACCAGCGGTGCGCCCAGACCGCGTCGGTGCCCTGGGCGCCGCCGCCCCAGGTCTGGTCCTTGCCGGCGTGCACCACCATCAGATGGTCCAGATAGCCGTCCGGCTCGTCGAAGTTCCCGTCCCGGTCGGCGTCGTAGCGGTCCCAGACGTCGTACTCGGCGAGCTGCGCCCTGATCTGCGCCGGGGTGCGCCCCTTGCCGCGCTCCGCGTGGTACCAGGCGTTGGTGGCGTCCCGGATCATGTCCCAGTTGGTCCGGCACTGGCCGGACTCGGTGCACTGGTCCGTGCCGTAGCGGGCCTCGTTGAAGGGCAGCCGCACCCAGTCGGTGACATGGCCCTCCATGTCGTAGCGCCCGGAGGACTGGAGCCGGTAGTAGTTCCGCAGGGTGGCCGCGCCGGGGTCGGTGCCGAAGAACTGCCGCTGGTAGTAGGAGCGGTCGAAGTCCTTCCGCCAGAGGGTGTGGTTGTCCTCGCGGGAGGGCTTGCCGATGGTGTTGTGGCGGGGGCCGGCCGTGCCCCCGTACCGGGGCTCCACCTGGTCGCCGAACTCGGCCAGGATCACGAAGACCTTGTCCTTGCGTTCCTGGGCGAGTTCCACGTACCGCTTGCCCACCTTGACCTGGCGGGGGAGCGTGCCGTCCGCCTCCGCCCGGGTGGCGCCGGCCGCCACCCCTTCCAGCGCCTGCCGGCGCAGGGCCTGCCGCTGGAGCTCCAGCGGTGCGGGCGGCGGGGCGGGGGCGTAGCGCTCGGCCGCCGGAGCGCCCGGGGAGGGCGCCGCGGGGCCGGGTGCGGGCGTGGCGGCGAGGGCGGGGGCGGCGAGCAGGGCGAGGGATATCGCCGCACCCACCGCAGCGAGTCTGCGCAAGGTCGTGGACCTCTCGGTGAGTTGGACCGGAGCGCAGGTAATATTTCACATGTCACAGGTGATGGCCAGAGGTTCTCCTCAGAGAGTCACCGCGCAGTACTTGAGCCCGAAGAACTCCCGCTCCACCGAGAACTCGTACTCCGTGCCGGCGGGGCACTTCTCGGGCTTCGTCCCCCTGGCGGCGATCAGGCTCTTCGTCGCGACCGCGATCACCTTGTACTGGGGCCGGTCGTCGCCGGTGCCGGCGCAGGGGGTCTCGAAGGCCCCCTTGACCCGTTTGGTGATGCTCTTCGGGTCCCGGTACTCCCGTTCCAGCAGGCAGTCGCCCTTGACGATGTTGGGACCGCCACCGGCTCCGGGGGCGCCCGGATGGGGGGCGGCCAGGTTCCGCAGGCAGACCTCGGCGAACTCCTCCTCGTAGCTCTCGGGGTTGTCCCGGGTCAGATGGATCAGCACGTCGGCGTCCGCGGCGGAGGGGTCGCAGTGCGTTCCCTTGACCGTGTCGAACTCCTTCGCCCGGTACACCACCTTGGCCACCGCGGAGGAGTCGGCGCAGGGGACCTCCTGGTAGCCGCCGGAACCGGTGGCGGAGGGGTCCCTGCCGACGCAGGCACCGCGGGTGAAGTCCCGCGCGCCGAAACCCGGTGAGGGGCTGGGCGAGGGGGCCGGCGGGGTCGGCGGTTCCGCCGTGGTCGGCCCGGCGGCCGGGGGCTCGGTGGCCCCGGTCCCCGGTCCGGACTCCGCGGGATCCGGGCCGGTCGACTGCGAGGAGGCGGGTCCGGCCGCCCTCTCGTCGCCCCCGTCTCCGCTTCCGCCGCCGCAGGCCGCCAGCAGGACGCCGGTCAGCAGTAGACCGAGCGCCTTGACGACATGTCCGTTCCGCGATGCCCGCATGGTCCCCCCACGGTCCCGCCCCGACCCCCGTCGTTGCGGTGACTACCCCTCAGGAGTGCCCAACACGCTTGAAGACGGGCAAAGTTCGCGTCAGCGGGCGAGCCAGTCGGCGGCCCGGGCCAGCTCCTCCGGGCCGGCCGGGGCCAGTGCCAGCAGGCGCTCCGGCCGGTACGGGAGCCGGTGCCGGCCGGGGGAGAGCCGGGCGCGGGCCAGCAGCCATCCGGTCAGCGCGTGCGGGTCGCCGGGGCTGCCGCCGAGGGTCCGGGCGTAGAGGGCCAGGGCGGTGGCGGGGTCCCCGGCGGCGAGATGGCCGTCGGCGGTGCCGGGGGAGCGGGGCGGGTCGGCGAGCAGGTCGGCGCGCGGATCGCTCCAGCGGGCCGGGCCGGGGGCGGGCACCGAGGGGTGGGCGGAGGCCGGCGGGGGAGCGGAGTCCGAGCGGAAGGCGGCGGCCAGCAGGGCCCGTTCGGGCTCGGCGCAGCGCAGGTTGCGCAGCCGCCACTCGACGCGGTGCCCGGCGGCGGCCGTACGGGCCCGCAGGGTCGGGCCGGGGGCGAGCCGTTCGCGGAGCCACCGGTCCAGGGTGGCGGCCAGCCCGTGCAGCAGCCGGGCCCCCGGGCCGGTGAGCTCGGCCCGGGTCAGCAGGGTGCGTACGGCCAGCCGGGTCTGGAGGCGGCGCAGCGCGAACCGGAAGGCCGCCAGATCGGGATCGGCGGTCCGGTCGGCCAGCCGGTCCCGCCAGAATCCGGCGACCCCGGTGAAGGCGTACGCGCCGTGCAGCAGACCGGTGGTGTGCCGGGGGTCGGGGCGCCAGGGGGCGTAGTGGATCTCGGCGCCGTCGTCTTCGAGCAGCGGGAACAGGTGCAGCAGGGCGCCGAGTTTGCTGTGCTGGAACTCGTGGACCATGGCCTCGGCGAGGGCGAGCCCGTCCTCGGGGCGGGTGACCAGCATGGAGCCGAAGGCGTCCGGGGTGGTCGCGCTCAGCATGGCGGAGTCCTCGGCGGCCCGTGCCGAGTGCTCCCCGCTCCAGGGGACGATCCGGCGGACCTCCGGTGGCCGCAGCCGCCCCGGACCGCCGGTGTCGGCGCCGGTGCCGGGGTCGACATCGGTGCCGGGGCCGGCGTTCGCGGTCGTGCCCAGGAGGGCGGTGGCCTCGGTGAACAGCCGCTGCCAGTGGGCCGTTTCGAGGGGGCCGAGCGGGCGGGGCGGGACCGGTTCGCCCGGCTCGCGGTAGGGGTCGAGGTCGTCCAGCCAGGTGGGGGTGCCGGTGAAGGTCCGGGCCGGGGTCCAGTGGGGCTGTGCGGCGGGATCCCCGGGACGGACCTCCAGCGTGCGGGGGCGGGGGGTGCCGTCGGGGCCGGGGAGGGTGGCGGTCAGCCGGAGGGTGCCGTCCCGTAAGCGGGCGGTGGCCGAGCTGAACTCCACCGGGGCGGGACCGCGGGCCGGGGCGGGGGCTTCGTGGAAGTGGGCCAGGCCCAGGGTGGGCAGCACCAGTCCGCCGTCCCGCAGCGGCACCCGGACCTCGGCGTCCAGGCCGGCCCGGAGGCGGGCGGCCAGGCCGAGGGCGAAGAGGTGTCCGGCGTCCGTCCACAGCGGCGGTCCGTCCGCCGTTCCGTGCAGCCGGCGCAGCATGTGCGAGGTCCAGCAGCCCATCTGAGGGCTCATCAGCAGGTCCTCGGCGGCCTCCGGGCGGGCTTCGGCGGCCTCGGCGATCAGCTGCCAGGCGGTGGCGGCGGAGCCCAGCGGGCCCAGGGCCGGGGGGTGGTCCTCCAGCCGGTCCAGCAGTTCGGCCAGCAGCATCAGCCGGCGGCCGCGTTCGGCCCGTACCAGGAATCCGACCGCTTCCGCCGAGCCTCCGCCGGAGGCGAGTTCGTCGAACCAGGCGCTGGGCATACGGAGCCGCCCACCCGACTTCGGCGGGGTCATGTCAAGCCGTCCCGCTGCCGCCACCCGACGGGTTCCCCCCGCCCATCGCGGTGCTGTGGGCTCGTCTGGCCTCCACCAGGATCCGCTCGCTGCGCAGGGGGGCGGTGATGCCGCGCAGGGCGGCGATGCTCACTCCGGTCAGGTCCACCAGATCGGATTCGACGTGCTCGGGGCGGACCGAACAACCGGGTCGGTCCGCGTTGGCCGGCTCAAGCAACGTGCATCCCCCTTCGTGTTCCCCGTTCACGCGCCCTGATCAGGTGTCCCGTCGCGATGGCGGAGTCCTACCATGATGACGAACCGGGGCCTTCTCGGAAAGCCCACGTGATCAAGCCAGTTGATTATCCGCTATCCGGTGAACCGGGGTCCGGCGACCGCCCGGAGGGCCGCTTCCAGCACCGCCGCCCGGGCCTCGTCCTCGTCGAGCAGGGTCACCGCGTCGTAGAGCAGCCACAGCTCACCGGGCTGGCCGCTCAGGGTGCGGATGATGCCGATGAGGTCGGTGCGGGGCTTGGAGTTGCGGCGCATCCGCAGCACGCTGGGCGTGCCGAGCTCGCCCACCAGGGTCTGCCGCTCGTCCGGGTCCGCCATCATCGGATACGCGAGGAGGGCGTTGAGCAGCCGTTCCAGCGGGGGCCGGGTCGGGGGTACGGACGTGGGTGCGGCGGTGGGGGCGGTGGTGGCCGTGGCCGTGGCGGCGGGCGGTGCGGCCTGCCGTTCGGTGCGCTGGCCGCTGTACAGCGAGAGCACCGGCAGCTGTTCGGTGCGCCGCTCCGTCCGGAGAGCACTGATCCGGTCCCGGACCCGGGCGAAGAGCTGCTCGGGGTCGGGCCAGGGACCGGCCTCCGCCGGATCCCCCGCCAGTCCCGCCGGCCCCTCGCGTCCCTCCAGCACCTCCAGCACCGCGTCGGAGAAGAGACCGGTCCGCCGCACCGGGTCGTTGGCGGCCCGCTGACCACGGGTGGCGCCCAGCAGCAGGGCCTGCTGGTGCGCCTGCACCCGCTGTCCGGCCGGCAGCGTCTCGGAGGGCAGGCTGTGGTGGAACCCCAGCTGCTCCACGAAGGTCTGGCAGGCGTCCACGATCCAGGTCTGCCGGGCGAACCCGGGCAGCGCGTCGCTGGCCAGGGTCCTGCGGACCGACTCCAGATCGAGGTTCCGCTTGTCGGCGGTGCCGGCGTCCGCGCAGAACAGCCGCAGCCGCTCCTCCTGGTCCAGCACCCCGTGCCCGCCCCACCACACCCACAGCATCTCCCCCCGAAGGGACGGGAGTCGGGACACGATCAGGCGGCGCAGGGTGTCGTGGTCGGCCGGGAGATGCGGGACCCCCGGATCGGTGAGCGGGTCCAGACAGAGCAGCACCTGCTCCTCCGGCACCCCCTGGCCCAGCAGCCAGTCGCGGAACCGCAGGGCGTCCCGGGCCGGGCCCGGCAGGTCCCAGGCGGGCCCGGCGGCGTACCGCTCGATGCCCACCACCAGGGCGAAGGTCCGCCCGGCGGCGAAGGGCCCGGTCACGGCAGCCGCTCCGCCACGGCCCGGTAGACCGCCGGGTTGGTCCAGTAGGCGCTGTGCGAGGCCGGGAACGGCTGCCGGTTGTCCACCTCCACGTCCGTCACCCGGCCCGGGAACAGCGGACCGCCGACATAGCCGAGCAGATCCCGGGGATCGTAGAGATTCAGCCACTCCGGCACATGGGCGGGCAGCGGCTCCGGATGCGCGAGATGGGGCAGCGCCCCGCTCTCGTACAGGAACGGCCCCTGGGACCCCACGGTCACCAGCAGGGACACCTGCGGCAGCGGTCCGGACAGCAGGGTGTCCAGGGCGATGATCCCGCCGAGGCTGTGGCCGACCAGCACCACCGGCGGGGCCAGCTCCGCTATCCGCTCGCGCAGGGCCCGGCGCAGCGGGCCGCCCCGCGCCAGGTACAGCATGATGTCGGCCGCCGCCGGATGGGCGGCCTCGGTGAGGGCCCGCCGCCGCCGGACCGCCTGCCCGGTCGCGATCCGCAGGGCCGGGCGGGCCAGCAGCGCGCCGATCCCCCGCTCCGACCCGGTGGGCGGGGCCCCCATCAGACCGGCCAGCGCGTCCACCGCCCCGTCCCGGGCGGCACCGTCCGGAATCACCGGCGAGTCCTCCGCGAGCATCCCGGCCACCGCGTCGGCCACCAGCGCGCGGGCCAGCAGCCGGGCCAGTACGGGGTCCTCGGGGACGGCGGCCGAGGCCGGGCCGAGCAGTCCGCTCCGGGCGAGCGCGACGACCGCCCCCACGAGGCCGGCCGGCGGCAGACCGGCCGCCTCCGCGATCCGCCCGAGCCCGGCCGCCGGCTCCCCGCCGGGCGCGGTCAGCGCCCCGAGCATCCGCCGGGGCCGCTCGGCGGGCAGCACCGCCCCCGGCGCCAGCTCGGCTCCCGGCCCGGTCCGCGGGCCCCCGGCCGCCAGGGCCAGCTCCGACCACGGGTCCCGGTACAGCACGGCCCAGGGCTCGGTGCCCTCGGCAGGCTCCGGCCCCTCGCCGGGACCGCCCCGGCCGCGCCCGCCCTCGTACGGCACGGACAGCCCGCCGGCCCCGAGCCGGGCCCCGAACCGGGTGCCCCAGGGAAAGGCCGCCACCTCGACCCCGGGGGCGTGGCCGCGCAGCCCCGCGGCGAATCGTGCGGACAACTCCGATAATCCGGGCTCTCGTACGCCCGTGCCGTGCAGGAACAATGCAGTGGTCATCCGGCCCCGCCCCCGTGACACCTGATGCGATCACGTCATATATCGGCCCGTCAATTTAGCAGTATGCTGGAGCAGTGCCCCTTGATCCGGGTGCGCAACCGTTCTTGTTCTTGGTCGTGCACCTGCCGTGGCCCGGGCCCGGCACCGGAGTCGTCACAGGGGGACCGCGTGAATTCCGAAGTGATGATCACCCACCTCGTCGGTGCCACCGCCCTGATCCTGATCATCGCGCATTCGGCGGGCTGGCTCGCCCGCAGGCTCCGGCAGCCCGCGATCATCGGACAACTGGTCGCCGGAATCGCCCTCGGGCCCACGGTCCTCGCGGAAATCTCCCCCGGACTCGCCCGCACCCTCTTTCCGGAACAACTCACACCGGTTCTCAGCGGCCTTTCCCAGATCGCCCTCGTCCTTTTCCTGTTCGGGATCGGCTACGAGCTCGATCTGGGAATTCTCAAGGGCCGGGCCCGCACCGTGGTCAGCGTCTCCCTCTCGGCATTCCTGCTCCCCATGGCGGTCGGCTGCGGAACGGCCCTGATCTTCCACGAACAACTGGCCGAACTCGGCGCACCCGAGCAGATGAACGCCTCCTCGGTGCTGTTCTTCGGCGTCGCCCTGTCCATCACCGCCGTCCCGGTGCTCACCGCCATAGTGCGGGAGACCGGACTGGCCGGGACCGTCCCCGGAATCGTCGCCGTCTCCGCGGCCGGACTGATCGACGTGCTCGGCTGGACCGTCCTGGTCGGCACCCTGCTCCAGTCCGACGGCCACGACGGCATGTCCTGGCAGCTGCGCCTGCTGCTGGTGGTCGTCTTCACGGTCACCATGCTGGTCTGCGCCCGGCCCCTGCTCCGCCGGCTGCTGTGGCGCCAGCAGGTCGACCCCTCGGTCCGGCTGGCCGTCCTGGTGGGCTTCGCCTTCGCCGCCGCCTGGGTCACCCAGTCCCTCGGCCTGCACGTGATCTTCGGCGCGCTGCTCGCCGGAGTGGTCACCCCCCGGGAGGGCGGCGGCACCCTCGACCCGGACCTGCTCCGGCCGCTGCACGACATCGGACTGCTCCTGCTGCCGTTCTTCTTCGTGATCTCCGGCCGGAGCGTGGAGATCGGCGGGCTGGACTCCACCGGGATCGCCGCCGTGGTCGCCCTGACCCTGCTCGCCGTCGCCGTGAAGGTGGTCAGCGGTACGGCCGCGGCCCGGCTCTCCGGCCTGGACCGGCACGACGCCCGGACCGTCGGCGTACTGCTCAACACCCGCGGCCTGACCGAGCTGATCGTGCTGAACGCGGGACTCCAGGCCGGTCTGCTGAGCGGCCGGCTGTACACCGCGCTGGTGCTGATGGCCCTGATCACCACGGTGCTCACCCAGCCGCTGCTGGTCGCGGTCGGCCGGCTCCGGGAGCGGGAGGAGCGCCGCCGCCCGCCCACCGGCGGCCACGGGGCGGGCATCCCCCCGGCCGCCGGCCCCGCCGACCCCACGGGCAGCCCGCTCCCGTCCGCCGGACAGCCGCTCTAGCGGTCCCCCGGCGGGCAGCCGCCGCGGCGGACACGGCCTGGCCCCTAGATGTGTTGTCCGGGCAGGTTGGTGACGCGGCTGGCGGGTGTTTGGCCGTGGATGCCGGTGTGGGGTCGGTGGTAGTTGTACCAGTCGATCCAGTCG
>NZ_JBVIRI010000021.1:0-110298 GCF_055576225.1 Streptomyces sp. NPDC033845
TGGTCAAGGAGTACAAGGCCGAGCTGATGCACCCGTACTACGCGGCCGAACGCGGCCTCGTCGACGACGTCATCGACCCCGCCGAAACCCGCGAGGTCCTCATCCGGTCGCTGGCGATGCTGCGGAACAAGCACGCCGACCTGCCGTGCCGCAAGCACGGCAACCAGCCCCAGTAACGACCGGGGCACCCCCGGGAGCCGGACGCCGCATGGCGTGCGGCCGAGGGCGGGGGACGCCACCACGGCCGCACGCCGTCGGTGCGTCCCGCCGGCCGCGGGTCACCCGGGGGTGCTGCGGCAGGACGCCGGGCCACCGTGGCCCGGCCGGGAAGAGTGCGGCTGGAGCGGCATCGGACCGCCCGGGCCGCCCGCGGGACCGGGAAACGGCGAAGGGCCGTACGGACACGTCCACCGTGTCCGTACGGCCCTTCGCGCGTGTCAGCCGGCGGACTCCGGGACGGCCACCTCCAGGCGGACCACCTCGGACTGGGCCATCACCACCGACACCTCGGTGATCCGCTCGTCCGCGACGGTGAACATCATCACCCGGACCTCGCCGCCGACCCGGGCGACCACCCCGACCCCGCCGTTGACCAGGGCCACCTGCGCGCTCTGCGCGAACTGGGCGAAGGTGGCCGCCTGACGGGCCACCAGGGCGGCACCGCGGACCGCGGTGAGGGCGCCCGGTATGCCGCTGTCGGACCGCGAGACGACGTCAGGGTCGAGGACCTCCAGCAGTGCCTCGAAGTTCCCGTCGCGGGCCGCCGAGAGGAACGCGTCCACCACCTTGCGGGTCCGGGTCAGATCGGCCGCCGGCAGGGTGTCCGCGCCGCGCACCCGGCGCCGGGCGCGGCTGGCCAGCTGCCGGGCCGCGGCGGGGGTGCGCTCCACGATCGGCGCGATGTCCTCGAAGGGGACGGCGAACAGGTCGTGCAGGACGAACGCGAGCCGTTCCGCGGGGGCCAGCTTGTCGAGGACCACCAGCATGGCCACCCCCACCGAGTCGGCGAGCAGCGCCTCCTCCTGCGGATCGGGCTGCCGCGGCCGGCCCGGGCCGGCCGAGCCCGCCCGGTCGGTGGGACCCGGCTCCGCCGGGCGTACGTCGAGGGGCTCCTCGCGGCGGGAGGTGCGGGAGCGCAGCAGGTCCAGGCAGACCCGCCCGACCACCGTGGTGAGCCAGCCGGCCAGGTTGTCGATGTCCCGGGCGTCGGAGCGGCTGAGCCGGAGCCAGGCCTCCTGGACGGCGTCCTCGGCCTCGGTGAGCGAGCCGAGCATCCGGTAGGCGACGGCCCGTAACCGGCCCCGTTCCTCCTCGAAGCGCTTCGCCAGCCACTCGTCCTCGTGCATGTATTCCGTCCTCGGCTCTCGTCCGCTCTCGTCCGCCCGGCAGGTGACGCACCGTCATGTCATGGGCGACCCGGGGTGATTCTGTCAGTCTCCGCCGCCTTTTCGGGATCCGTTACCGAGCGGGTCTCCAGTGTTCCCCGACCGGCTTTCGAGCGTGCCTTGACACGGTGATGCCATCGGACACGCAGAGGAGGAGCTGATGTACGACAGCCACGAAGCACCGCCGATCCGACTTGCCGGGGCCGAAGAGGACGAATGGTCCGACTCGCACATCGTCCGCGGGATCGACTGATCGGCGATCGGTCCGGCGGGACTCAAGGAGGAGTCGAGGGAGTCCGGGCAGGCTGCCTGGCAGCAGCCCGGCATCGCCGGCGACCGCTCTCACACACTCGATTTCTGCTTAGCTGAGGAGTTACGCAATGGCTGCC
The DNA here is from genome assembly GCF_055576225.1 of Streptomyces sp. NPDC033845. NCBI lineage: Bacteria > Bacillati > Actinomycetota > Actinomycetes > Kitasatosporales > Streptomycetaceae > Streptomyces > Streptomyces sp. NPDC033845. The sequence goes on from NZ_JBVIRI010000021.1 coordinate 1,775, forward strand.
CCCGACTTGGTCAAGAGCGGGACAGGAGCAGGGGCCGGCTACAAGGCCGGCACCATCCTGGCCTTCGTCTGCCTGGCCCAGTTCATGGTCTTCCTCGACGTGTCGATCGTGAACCTGGCGCTGCCGTCCATTCAGGACGGTCTGGGCATGTCCGATGTCAGTCTGGAATACGTCGTCACGGCGTACGCCACCGTGCTCGGCGGATTCCTGCTCCTGGGCGGTCGGCTCGCCGACCGCTACGGACGCCGGAAGCTTCTGCAGACAGGTCTGACGATCTTCGCCCTGGCCTCGTTGATGGCGGGTCTGGCGGACAACGGAAGCTGGCTGATCGCCGCCCGCGCGGTGCAGGGCTTCGGCTCCGCGATGATCGCCCCCGCCGCGCTGTCCATTCTCACCAACACCTTCCCCGAGGGCCCCGAGCGCAACAAGGCGCTGGGCCTGTGGGGTTCGCTCTCGGGCATCGCCTCCATCGTGGGCGTCATCCTCGGCGGCGTCCTGGCCGACAGCGTCGGCTGGGAGTACATCTTCTGGATCAACGTGCCGATCGGTCTGATCGCCGCACTGCTGGCCCCGAAGATCGTCCCGGACAGCAAGGCCGAAGGCCCGCGCACCCGGTTCGACTTCTTCGGCGCCACCTTCCTCACCGGCGCCCTGCTGCTGCTGATCTTCACCCTCGGTGAGGCCACGCACGTGGGCTGGGGCTCCGGCCGCACCCTCGGCAGCCTGGCCGCCGTGGTCGCACTGCTCGCCACCTTCCTGGTCATCGAGACCAAGGTCGAGGCGCCGGTGATGCCGCTGCGCGTCTTCAAGCTCAAGTCGGTGAGCACCGCGAACATCGCCGCCGTGGCCGTCTTCGGTGCCTTCTCCGCCCTGTTCTTCTTCGCCAGCATCTTCATGCAGCAGGTCTACGGGTACTCCCCGCTGAAGGCCGGCTTCGCCTACGTGCCGCTGGCCCTCTGCGTCGCCGTCGGCGCCGGCGTGGCCTCCGGCCTGATCGCCAAGGTCGCGGCCCGGATCATCCTGATCATCGGTCTGGCCACCACCATCGGCGGCCTGCTGCTGCTCTACCGCGCCCCGTCCGGCGGCAGCTACGCGGTGGACCTGCTCCCCGGGTTCATCCTGCTCGGCCTCGGCTGCGGCATGTGCTTCGTGACCCTGCAGATCGCGGCCTTCGCCGGGATCAGCGACCAGGAGGCCGGCGTCGCCGCCGGTCTGATCAACACCAGCCAGGAGGCCGGCGGCGCGCTCGGTCTCGCCGTCATCGTCACCATCGCCTACAACGGTCTGGCCGGGAAGCTCGCCGAGACCGGCGGGGACGCGGCCCGGATCATCGAGGTCCAGGAGAACGCCAACCACAACGCCTTCCTCGCGGCGGCCTGCTTCGCCGGAGTGGCCCTGCTCATCGCGGCCTTCGCCTTCCCGAAGGCCAAGCCCGTCCAGCCGGCCCCGCCGGCCGCGGGCGGCACCGGGACGCCGGCTCCGGCCACGGAGACCGTCACCACCGTCTGATCCACGGCCGCGCCCCCTCCCCGCCGGGGAGGGGGCGCGGTCTTCCGCGTCGTACTGGAGAAGGAAGAACTCGTGTCGCAGTCCACGGCCCGCGCGGCCGCGCTCGCGGTGTCGGCCCAGGTCGACGCCTTCCTCTCGGAACCGGAGATCGCCACCCTCACCACCCTGCGGCCGGACGGCTCGCCGCACGTGGCGCCGGTCCGGTTCACCTGGGACCGGGAGGCGGGCCTGGCCCGCATCATGACGGTGGCCACCTCCCGCAAGGCCCGCAACCTCCTGGCCACCCCGGGCAGCCGGGCCGCGCTCTGCCAGGTGTCCGGGTTCAGCTGGGTCACCCTGGAGGGCACCGCCCGGGTGGTGGAGGAACCGGGCCGGGTGCACGACGGGGCCCGGCGCTACGCCAAGCGGTACTGGTCGGCCCCGCCGAACCCGCCCGGCCGGGTGGTCATCGAGATAGCGGTCGACCGGGTGCGCAGCCTGAACGTCTGAACGTTCCGTACGTCCCGGATGTCACGGGCACGACGAGGAGGGCGGCGGTACCGGGAGGGAACTCCCGGTACCGCCGCCCTCGTGCGTACCACGGGCCGCGCGGGTTCAGCGGACGGCCGGCGGGGTGCCGTTCGTCCAGACCACCTCGAAGGAGAGCGCGGACAGCCGCCAGCCCTCCGGGGTCTCGCGGGCCTCGCCGCGGACGAAGGTGCCCGCCTGGAAGACGGGGGCCGGGGCGTCCTCCGGGGTGCCGGCCGGCCGGTGCAGCACATGGGTGGCGATGACGTTGGCGCGCAGCCCCGCCCGGTCGCCGGAGACCTCGACCACCGCGGGGGATCCCATGTGCTGGTGCCGGGCGAACTTGGCGAGGGAGATCCGGTGGAATTCCGGTACCCCGTCGATACCTTCCTGGCGGGCGTTCGGCGGAAAGGCGATCACCACGTCGTCCGTGAAGATCCGCTTGGCCCATCCGGCGTCTGTCGAGTCATCGTCAAGGCCGATGAGATAAGCGTCGAGAAGGGCCGCGACTTCGGCAGTCGATTGACTCGACCGGCTTGATTGGCTAGTAGTCATGCCTCAGGATGAGCTCGAATGAGGCTGGTGGCCAAGGCCTTGCGCAAAGGATATGACGTTCCTGTAGAAAACCTGTACTAGTGGCTATTTACTGTCCTGGTAGCCCCTCGCAATACTGGTAAAACACCAGTCGGAAGAGGGCAGATGGACACCTTTGACGCAGACGTAATCATCGTGGGAGCCGGCCCCACCGGACTCATGCTCGCAGGCGAGTTGGGTCTGAATGGAGTTTCGGCCACCGTCGTCGAGCGGCTCGCCGAGCCGATGCAGCAGTCGCGTGCCCTCGGATTCTCGGCGCGGACCATCGAAGAATTCGACCAGCGCGGGCTCCTTTCTCGCCTCGGCGAGGTCGACGTCATTCCTTTCGGGCACTTCGGTGGAGTTCCCATCGACTACCGGCTGCTTGAGGGCGGCTCGTACGGCGCTCGTGGAATTCCGCAGTCCCGCACCGAGGGAATGCTGGCCGGCTGGGCAGCCGAGAAGGGCGCCCAGGTGCGCCGCGGCGTCGAGGTCACCGGTCTGGAGAGCGACGATTCGGGGGTGACCCTGACGGTCACCACCCCCGAGGGCGAGAGCACCCTGCGCGCCCGCTACGTGGTGGGCTGCGACGGAAGCCGCAGCGTGGTCCGCAAGCTGGCCGGCATCGAGTTCACCGGCACCGACGCGGCCATCGAGCTGCGCTTCGCGGACGTGGCCGGAGTCCCGCTGCGGCCCCGGTTCAGCGGCGAACGGGTGCCCGGCGGCATGGTGATGGTGCTCCCGATCGGCCCCGACCGCAGCCGGGTCATCTACTTCGACCGTGCGGAGCCGCTGCGCACCAGCCCGGACCCGATCACCTTCGAGGAGGTCTCGGCCGCGTTCCAGCGCCTCACCGGCGAGGACATCAGCGGCGGGACCCCGCTGTGGGTCAGCTCGACCACCGACACCAGCCGGCAGGCCGCCCAGTACCGGAGCGGCCGGGTGTTCCTGGCCGGCGACGCCGCCCACATCCACCTGCCGATCGGCGCGCAGGGCATGAGCGCCGGCGTGCAGGACGCGGTGAACCTGGGCTGGAAGCTGGCCCTGGACATCAAGGGGCAGGCCCCCGAGGGGCTGCTCGACACCTACCACGCCGAGCGGCACCCGGTCGGCGCCCGGATCCTGGCCAACACCCTGGCCCAGCGGATCCTCTACCTCGGCGGCGACGAGATCACCCCGCTGCTGGAGGTGTTCGCCGAGCTGGTGGACTTCCCGGCGGTGCAGCGCCACCTCATCGGGATGGTGACCGGACTCGACATCCGGCACGAGGTCGGCCCCGGCGAGCACCCGCTGCTCGGCCGCCGGCTGCCCGGCCGCGAGGTCGTGGTCAAGGGCGACAAGCGCAGCAGCCTGGAGCTGCTGCACGCCGGCCGCGGCGTCCTCCTCGACCTGCACGACAACGCCGCGCTGAGGGCCGCCGCCGACGGCTGGGCCGACCGCGTGGACGTGGTCACGGTCGTCAACTTCGACTGCGACGCCCCCCTCGACGGCCTGCTGATCCGCCCCGACGGCTACGTCGCCTGGGCCCCGCCGCAGGGCGAGCCCACCGAGGGCCTGACCGAGGCGCTGTCCCGCTGGTTCGGCCCGGCCTCCGCCTGACCTTTCCCGTCTGCCCCATCCGTTCTACCGAGGAAGCGAAGAAGATGCCCAAGATCTCCACGCAGGACAACCACCTCACCGTCCTGAACCTGTTCACGACGGATGTCCCGGAGAACCAGGACAAGCTGATCGAGGAGATGACGAAGATCGTCAACGCGGCGACGTACGAGGGCTGGATGTCCAGCACCGTGCACGCCGGCGTCGACAAGCCGGGCACCGCGAACTTCATCCAGTGGCGCAGCGGCGAGGACCTGGAGAAGCGCTACGCCGGCGACGAGTTCAACCACCGCACCATGCCGGTCTTCGGCGAGATCACCACCTCCATCAAGCTCCTCCAGAACGAGGTGGCCTTCACCCAGGAGCACCCCTCGCTGGGCGGCACCATCGAGATCGGCCCGCAGCGCGACGACTACACCGTCATCGCCGTCTTCCCGGTCCTCAAGGAGAACCAGGAAGAGCTGATCGACGCCCTCGGCCCGGCCCAGGAGTACTTCCTCCAGTCCCCCGGGTTCCGCTCCCACGTGGTGCTGCGCGGCCTCCGCGCCCGCGGCCTGGAAGGCTCCTTCGCCGTCTCCTACTCCCAGTGGGACAGCCAGGAGAACTGGGAGGCGCACCGCGACGTCCCGCAGGACCAGAAGCCGGAGGCCCGGGTGAAGGCCGAGGGCCGCATCCGCGCCGTGGTCGCCGGGATCCCCGACATCAACACCTACCGGGTCGTGCACACCCGCTCCGCCGGCGAGTAGTCCGCTCCGCCGTCCCGGAACCACCACGAACGCCCGGCTCCCCCCGGGGGCCGGGCGTTCCCGGGCGAACCGCCCGTTCCGACACACGAAACCGCTGAGGAGCGAGACCGTATGCACAGCACGCTGATCGTCGCCCGGATGGACCTGGCCTCAAGCGCGGACGTGGCCCGGCTGTTCGCCGAATTCGACGCGACGGAGATGCCCCAGCGGATGGGAACGCGGCGGCGCCAGCTGTTCTCCTACCAGGGCCTGTACTTCCACCTGCAGGACTTCGACACCGACAACGGCGGGGAGCTGATCGAGGGCGCCAAGTCCGACCCGCGCTTCGTGCAGATCAGCGAGGACCTGAAGCCGTTCATCGAGGCCTACGACCCGAAGACCTGGCGGTCCCCGGCCGACGCCATGGCCACCCGCTTCTACAACTGGGAGGGGAAGGCGTGACCGGGCGGCGAGTGGTCATCACCGGAATGGAGGTGCTCGCGCCCGGCGGAGTCGGCCGCGAGAACTTCTGGAACCTGCTGAGCGACGGCCGGACGGCCACGCGCGGCATCACCTTCTTCGACCCGGCGCCGTTCCGTTCGCGGGTGGCGGCCGAGGTTGACTTCGACCCCTACGACCACGGCCTGACCCCGCAGGAGGTCCGGCGGATGGACCGGGCCGCCCAGTTCGCGGTGGTGGCCTCGCGCGGCGCGGTCGCCGACAGCGGCCTGGAGGTCGGCTCCCTGGACCCGTACCGGATCGGGGTGACCGTCGGCAGCGCCGTCGGTGCCACCATGGCGCTGGACGAGGAGTACCGGGTCGTCAGCGACGCCGGCCGGCTCCCGCTGGTCGACCACCGGTACGCCTCCCCGCACCTCTACAACCAGATGGTGCCCAGCTCCTTCGCGGCCGAGGTCGCCTGGGGCATCGGGGCGGAGGGCCCCAGCACGGTGGTCTCCACCGGCTGCACCTCCGGCCTGGACTCGGTCGGCTACGCGGTGGAGCTGCTCCGCGAGGGCGCCGCCGACGTGATGATCGCCGGTTCCTCGGACGCGCCGATCTCCCCGATCACCATGGCCTGCTTCGACGCGATCAAGGCCACCACCCCGCGGCACGACGAGCCGGGCCGGGCCTCCCGCCCGTTCGACGGCACCCGCAACGGGTTCGTGCTGGGCGAGGGCGCCGCCTTCTTCGTCCTGGAGGAGCTGGAGAGCGCCCGGGCCCGCGGGGCGCACATCTACGCGGAGATCGCCGGGTACTCCACCCGCTCCAACGCCTACCACATGACCGGTCTGCGCCCCGACGGGGTGGAGATGGCCGAGGCGATCCGGCTGGCGCTGGACGAGGCGCGGATGAACGGCGACGAGATCGACTACATCAACGCGCACGGCTCCGGCACCAAGCAGAACGACCGGCACGAGACCGCCGCGTTCAAGCGGAGCCTGGGCGACCACGCCTACCGGACCCCGGTGAGCTCCATCAAGTCGATGGTGGGGCACTCGCTGGGCGCGATCGGCTCCATCGAGATCGCCGCCTCGGCGCTGGCCATGGAGTACGACGTGGTCCCGCCGACGGCGAACCTGCACACTCCGGACCCGGAGTGCGACCTCGACTACGTCCCCCTGACCGCGCGCGAGCAGCTGACCGACGCGGTGCTGACGGTGGGCAGCGGCTTCGGCGGCTTCCAGAGCGCCATGGTGCTGGCCAACCCCGAGAGGAGCCTGGTATGAGCACGTCGGTCGTGGTGACCGGCCTCGGTGTGGCCGCCCCCAACGGGCTGGGCGTGCAGGAGTACTGGGCGGCACTGCTCGGCGGGAAGAGCGGCATCGGCCGGATCACCCGCTTCGACCCCTCCGACTATCCGGCGAAGCTGGCCGGGCAGATCCCCGGCAGCGTCGCCGAGGACTCGCTGCCCAGCCGGCTGCTGCCGCAGACCGACCGGGTGACCCGGCTGGCCCTGGTGGCCACCGACTGGGCGCTGGAGGACGCCGGGATCGTGCCCTCCGAACTCCCCGAGTTCGACATGGGCGTGGTGACCGCGAGCGCGGCCGGCGGCTTCGAGTTCGGCCAGGGCGAGCTCCAGGCGCTGTGGAGCAAGGGCAGCCAGTACGTGTCGGCGTACCAGTCGTTCGCCTGGTTCTACGCGGTGAACAGCGGTCAGATCTCCATCCGCAACGGGATGAAGGGCCCCGCCGGTGTGGTCGTCAGCGACGAGGCGGGCGGCCTGGACGCCCTCGCCCACGCGCGGCGGCAGATCCGCAAGGGCACCAAGGTCGTGGTGTCCGGTGCGGTGGACGCCTCGATCTGCCCGTGGGGCTGGGTGGCGCAGATCGCCAGCGGCCGGCTGAGCACCTCGGAGCAGCCGGACAGCGCGTACCTGCCCTTCGACCGGGACGCGCACGGGTTCGTGCCGGGCGAGGGCGGCGCGATCATCATCGCGGAGTCCGCCGAGTCGGCCCGCGAGCGCGGGGCGCACGTCTACGGGGAGATCGCCGGCTACGGCTCCACGATCGACCCGAAGCCGGGCAGCGGCCGGGAGCCCGGTCTGCGCAAGGCCATCGAGATCGCCCTCGGCGACGCCGGGATCCAGCCGGGCGACGTGGACGTGGTCTTCGCGGACGGTGCGGGCGAGCCGCAGCTGGACCGGGCCGAGGCCGAGACCCTGAACGCGGTGTTCGGGGCGCGCGGGGTCCCGGTGACCGTGCCGAAGACGATGACCGGACGGCTGTACTCCGGTGCCGCCCCGCTGGACCTGGCGGCGGCGTTCATCTCCATGCGGGAGGGCATCATCCCGCCCACCGTCAACGTGGACCCCTGCCCGGAGTACCAGCTCGACCTGGTGCTGGGCGAGCCGCGCACGGCCGACGTCCGCACCGTGCTGGTGCTGGCCCGCGGCCACGGCGGCTTCAACTCCGCGATGGTGGTCCGCTCCGTCTGACCGATCCGTCCACACCACACCCCGGGCACGCCGCGGCGGCGTCCCGTACCGATGAAGGGAACGACATGGCCAGCAAGTCTTTCACCCTGGACGATCTGAAGCGGATCCTGCTGGGTGCCGCCGGTGTGGCGGAGGGGGTCGACCTCGACGGCGACATCCTGGACTCCACCTTCGCCTCGCTGCAGTACGAGTCCCTGGCGCTGCTGGAGGCCGGCAGCCTGATCGAGCGCGAGTACGGCATCTCGCTGGACGACGAGGCGGTCGACGACACGATCACCCCCGCCGCCCTGATCGCGGCCGTCAACCGCCAGCTGGCGTCCACCGACGCCGTGGCCGCGTGAAGGGGCTGACGCGACGATGAGCACTCAGAACGACAACGGGCGGGTCGCGCTGGTCTCCGGCGGGACGAGCGGCATCGGGCTGGAATCGGCGCGGCTGCTGGCGGCGCAGGGCCACCGGGTGTTCATCGGTGCCCGCAACGCGGAGAACGTGGCGGCCACCGTCAAGGAGCTCCAGGCCGAGGGCCTGAACGTGGACGGCGGGGTCCTCGACGTCCGCGACGGAGACTCCGTCAAGGCGTTCGTGCAGGCCGCCGTGGACCGGTTCGGGACCGTGGACGTGCTCGTCAACAACGCCGGCCGGTCCGGTGGCGGGGTCACCGCTGACATCGCGGACGAGCTGTGGGACGACGTCATCGACACCAACCTGACCAGTGTGTTCCGGCTGACCCGGGAGGTGCTCAACACCGGCGGGATGCGGCACAAGGACCGCGGCCGGATCATCAGCATCGCCTCCACGGCCGGCAAGCAGGGCGTGGTGCTCGGCGCCCCCTACTCGGCTTCCAAGCACGGGGTCGTCGGCTTCACCAAGGCCCTGGGCAACGAGCTGGCGCCGACCGGGATCACCGTCAACGCGGTCTGCCCCGGATACGTCGAGACGCCGATGGCGGCGAAGGTCCGGCAGGGCTACGCGGCCGCGTACGACACCTCCGAGGACGCGATCCTGCAGAAGTTCCAGTCGAAGATCCCGCTGGGCCGCTACTCCACCCCGCAGGAAGTGGCCGGTCTGGTCGGCTACCTGGCCTCGGACTCCGCCGCGTCGATCACCTCGCAGGCGCTGAACGTCTGCGGCGGCCTCGGCAACTTCTGACCCGCCCGGACCCCGTACCGGACCCCCGTACCGCACCCTTGTAGAGGACACCGAAGATGACGACCCGTGAGGTTGAGCACGAGATCACCATCGGCGCCCCGGCCGGGGCCGTCTACCGGCTGCTGGCCGAGGTGACCAACTGGCCGCGGATCTTCCCGCCGACCATCCACGTGGACCGGGTGGAGGCCGACGGGGCCGAGGAGCGGATCCGGATCTGGGCCACCGCCAACGGCGACGCCAAGAACTGGACCTCGCGGCGGACCCTCGACCCGGAAGGCCTGAAGATCACCTTCCGGCAGGAGGTGCCGGCCCCGCCGGTGGCCGCGATGGGCGGCACCTGGATCCTGGAGCCGCTGGGCGAGGCCGAGACCCGGGTCCGGCTGCTGCACGACTACAGCGCCATCGACGACGACCCGCACGACCTGCTGTGGATCGAGCGGGCGGTGGACAAGAACAGCCTGTCCGAGCTCGCCGCGCTCAAGAAGAACGTGGAACTGGCGCACGCGGCGGAGGAGCTGACGTTCTCCTTCACCGACACCGTGCAGATCAACGGCTCCGCCAAGGACGCCTTCGACTTCATCAACGAGGCGGACCGGTGGGCCGAGCGGCTCCCGCACGTCGCCGTGGTCCGGCTGGACGAGGACACCCCCGGCCTCCAGACCCTGGAGATGGACACCCGCGCCAAGGACGGCTCGGTGCACACCACCAAGTCGTACCGGGTGGTGTTCCCCGACCACAAGATCGCCTACAAGCAGGTCACGCTGCCCGCGCTGATGGTGCTGCACACCGGCGAGTGGACGTTCGTGGAGACCGACGGGGTCACCGCCGCGTCCTCCCAGCACACCGTCACCCTCAACACGGACAACATCGAGAAGATCCTCGGTCCGGAGGCGACGGTCGCGGACGCCCGCGCGTACGTGCACACCGCGCTCAGCACCAACAGCACGGCCACGCTCAACCACGCCAAGGCCTACGCCGAGCAGAAGAGCTGACCGTGACCGAGGTGCCGGACCTGGACACCCAGGTCGTGGTGGTCGGCGGCGGCCCGGTCGGGCTGCTGCTGGCCGCGGAACTGAAGCTGGCCGGCGCCGAAGTGGTCGTACTGGAGCGCCGGCACTCCCCCAGCACCGAGTCGAGGGCGTCCACGCTGCACGCGCGGACCATGGAGATCTTCGACCAGCGCGGACTGATGCCGGACTTCGGCACCCCGCCGAACGAGCCCCGCGGCCACTTCGGCGGGCTGCCGCTGGACCTGACGCTGCCCGGCCCCTGGCCGGGCCAGTGGAAGGTCCTCCAGACGAAGACCGAGGCGGTCCTGGAGGAGTGGGCGCTCGCCCTGGGCGTGGACGTCCGCTGCGGACACGAGCTGACCGCCCTGGCCGAGACCCCGGACGGGGTCACGGCCGAGGCGGTCGGCCGGGACGGGGCCGCCCTGCGGGTCCGGGCCCGCTACCTCGTCGGCTGCGACGGCGAGGACAGCACGGTCCGCCGGCTGACCGGGGCGGCGTTCCCCGGGCACAACGCCCGGCGGGAACTGATCCGTGCCGACGTGGACGGCATCGAGGTGCCCAACCGGCGGTTCGAACGGCTCCCGCAGGGACTGGCCATCGCGGCCCGCCGCCCCGACGGGGTGACCCGGGTGATGGTGCACGAGTTCGGCTCCACCGCCCGGCCGAGGACCGCCGAGGCGGAGTTCGCCGAGGTCGCCGACGTCTGGAAGCGGGTCACCGGGGAGGACATCTCCGACGGCACCCCGCTGTGGGTGAACTCCTTCGGGGACGCCAACCGGCAGCTGGAGCGGTACCGGCACGGCCGGATCCTGTTCGCCGGGGACGCCGCCCACCGGCAGATGCCGATCGGCGGCCAGGCCCTCAACCTGGGCCTCCAGGACGCCTTCAACCTGGGCTGGAAACTGGCCGCCGAGGTGGCCGGCACGGCCCCGCCGGGCCTGCTGGACAGCTACCACACCGAACGCCACGCGGTGGGCCGGCGGGTGCTCGCCAACATCGAGACCCAGGCCGACCTGCTGCTCGGCGGCAGCGAGGTGGAACCGCTGCGCGCGCTGCTGGGCGAGCTCATCGGCCACGAACCCGTACGGGCCCATCTGGCGGGCATGATCAGCGGCCTCGACATCCGCTACCCCGTCCGGGACGGCGGCGACGGGAACGACGGGGACGGCGGCGGAGACGGGGACGGCGGCCCGGCGCACGAGCTGGTCGGGGCGCGGCTGCCCGCCCTCCGGCTGCTCTCCGCCGAGGGCGCGGCGGGAGCCGCGCTCAGCACCCCCGAACTGCTGCGCACCGGCCGCGGCCTGCTGCTGGACCTGCGGGGCGGCGCCGAGGTGCCGGCCGCGGTGCGCGGCGGCTGGGCCGACCGGGTCGCCGTGGTCGCGGGGCGGCCGGAAGGGCCGGGACCGCTGGACGGCACCGGCTGCGTACTGGTCCGCCCGGACGGCTACGTCGCCTGGGCCGGGCCCGGAAGCGGCGGCGGGCTGCGGGCCGCCCTGGAGCGCTGGTTCGGCCCGGCCCGCTGAGCCACCCGGCCACGGCCCGCCGGACGCACGAACGGACAGGACTCACACCGGAGAAGAGGAACACCATGGTAGGGACAGCCGCTGACGCGGACGTCATCATCGTCGGCGCGGGTCCGACCGGGCTGATGCTCGCCGGGGAACTGCGCCTGGGCGGGGCCAGCGTCATCGTCACCGAACGACTGGCGGAGCCGACCGGGCAGTCCCGCGGCCTGGGCTTCACCGCGCGCGCCATGGAGGTGTTCGACCAGCGGGGCCTGCTCCCCCGGTTCGGCCAGGGCGAAACGCTGGAGATCAGCCCGCTGGGCCACTTCGGCGGGGTGCAGTTCGACTACACCGTGCTGCCCGGCGCCCACTTCGGGGCCCGCGGCATCCCGCAGAACATCACCGAGAAGGTCCTGGAGGACTGGGCCACGGAGCTCGGCGCCGACATCCGGCGCGGCTGGGAGTTCCTCGACCTGTCCGAGGGCTACCTCGACGGCGAGGACGTCGAGATCACCGTCAGCACCCCGGACGGGATCCAGCGGCTCCGCGCCTCCTACCTGGTGGCCGCCGACGGCGGCCAGAGCAGCGTCCGCAAGGCCGCCGGCTTCGACTTCCCGGGCAGCGCGGCCACCAAGTCGATGTTCCTCGCCGATGTCACCGGCTGCGCGCTGCGGCCCCGGTTCCTCGGCGAGCGGCAGCCCAACGGCATGGTGATGGCGGCCCCGCTGGCCGAGGGCGTGGACCGCATCATCGTCTGCCCCGACGGCACCCCGGCCCGCGGCCGGGACGCCGAACCGGTCACCTTCGCCGAGGTCGCCGCCGCCTGGCAGCACATCACCGGCGAGGACATCAGCGGCGGCGGCGCCGAATGGGTCAGCTACTTCACCGACGCGGCCCGGCAGGCCACCGAGTACCGGCGCGGTCGGGTGCTGCTGGTCGGCGACGCCGCCCACATCCACCTGCCGGCCGGCGGACAGGGCCTGAGCACCGGGGTGCAGGACGCCGCCAACCTGGGCTGGAAGCTGGCCGCGGTGGTGGCCGGCGGCGCCCCGGACGGCCTCCTCGACACCTACCACGGGGAACGTCACCCGGTCGGACAGCGACTGCTGATGAACACCAGCGCCCAGGGCACCGTCTTCCTCGGCGGACCGGAGGCGGACCCGCTGCGCGCCCTGTTCTCCGAGCTGATCCAGCACGACGTGGTCAAGCGGCACCTGGCCGGCATCGTCAGCGGCCTGGACATCGCCTACGAGTTCGGCGACGGCGGCCACCCCCTCCAGGGGCTGCGGCTGGCGAACCGGGCCCTGGTCGCCGCCGACGGCAGCGAGACCACCACCACCCGCCTGCTGCACCCCGGCAAGGGCGTCCTCCTGGACCTCGCCGACCGGGCCGACCTGCGGGAGGCGGCAGCCGGATGGCGGGACGCGGTGACGGTCACCACCGCCACCGCGAAGCCCCTGGAGGGCGAGGACCCGCTGGACGGTGCGACCGCCCTGCTGGTCCGCCCCGACGGGCACGTGGCCTGGGCCGGAGACAGTATCGAGGAACTGACCGACGCGCTGCGCCGCTGGTTCGGCGACGCGCGATGACCGCACGCCGCCGCGGTCCGTCCTGCGGGCCGCGGCGGCCGGCCGTACGGGGGTAACCGATGGACAGCACGATGACCGCGGCGTCCGTGGAGTCGCTCGCCTCGCTCGCGCTCGCCACGGCGGGCCGGCCGGAGTCCGCGACGCCCTCCCGGGCGGGCACGGCCACCGCCGTCGCACCGGCCGTCGCACAGGACCCCGGGCTCTCGCCGGGAGTACGCCGGATCACCCTCGACGCGGGCGGCGTCACCCTGTCGGCCCTGTTGAGCACACCGGACCGCGAAGAGCCCCGGGCCACCGTGGTCGCCGTGCACGGCGGAGGCATGACCGCCGGCTACTTCGACGGGCAGGCACACCCGGAGACCTCGCTGCTGACGCTCGGCGCGAGCCTGGGCTACACCGTCCTCGCCGTGGACCGGCCCGGCTACGGGGACTCCGCCGCACTGTTCCCGGACGGGCTGGCCCTGGCCGAGCAGGCGGTCCTGCTGCGCGCCGCCCTCTCCGACTTCACCTCCCGCTACTCCGCCGGGGCCGGACTGTTCTGGCTGGCCCACTCGTACGGCGGCAAGCTCGCCATGTCCACCTGCGCCGGACTGACCGGCCGGGACGGGCTGCTGGGGATGGACATCTCCGGCTGCGGGCACCGGTTCGCGCCGAGCGACCCGCACGAGGGGCTCAAGCAGACCCAGCGGCACTGGGGCCCGCTGCGGCTGTACCCGCAGGGCACCTTCCGTACGAGCACCTCGGTGGTGGCGCCGATGCCGCCGCTGGAGGCCGGGGAGCTGGGGCACTGGACGGAGCTCTTCGCGGCACTGGCGCCGCGCATCCAGGTCCCGATCCGGCTGACCTTCGCCGAGCACGAGGCCTGGTGGCACCACGGGGACCACGACCTGGCGGACCTGGCGAGCCGGCTCACGGCGGCACCGCGGGTGCAGATCGACCGGCAGCCGGACGCCGGGCACAACATCAGCCTGGGCTGGGCCGCCCGGTCCTACCACCTGCGGGCGCTGGCCTTCCTGGAGGACTGTGTGACCCGCACCGGACGCGCGGCGTGACCCTCCGACCGTGAACCGCCGCGAACGGGGCTACCCGGTCCCCTTCCGCTCGCTGTCCGTCCGCAACTTCCGGCTGTTCGTGTCCGGTCAGGTGGTGTCGGCGGCGGGCACCTGGATGATGGTGGTGGCCCAGGACTGGCTGGTCCTGGGTCTCACCGGCGGTTCCGGGACCGCCCTGGGCCTGGTCACCGCCCTGCAGTTCACCCCGCTGCTGCTGACCCTGTACGGGGGCCGGCTCGCCGACCGGTACGACAAGCGGATGCTGCTGACGGTCGCGAACCTGGTCTCCGGGCTGCTGGCCCTGGCACTGGCCGTGCCGGCCCTGACCGGGCAGGTGCGGCTCTGGCACATCTGGGTGTGCGCCTTCGGACTGGGGCTGGTCAACGCGGTGGAGGTGCCGACCCGGCTGTCGTTCGTCAGTGAACTGGTCGGACCGGACCTGCTGCCGAACGCCTCCGCGCTCAGCGGCGCCTACTTCAACATCGCCCGGGTGGCCGGTCCGGCGCTCGCCGGGGCGCTGATCACCGCGGTGGGCACCGGCTGGGTGATGGTCCTCAACGCGGGCAGCTATCTGGCGACGGTGGCCGGCCTGCGGATGATGCGGCCGGCCGAGCTGGTGCGCGGCCCGCCCCCGAGCGGGCAGAGCCGGGTGTCGGACGGGATCCGCTATGTGCGGGGCCGCCGGGACCTGGTGATGCCGGTGGTGCTGGTCGGGGTGATCGGCCTGTTCGGGCTGAACTTCCAGCTGATGCTGCCGCTGCTGGCGAAGACGGTCTTCCACGCGGACGCGGCCTCGTTCGGGCTGCTGACCACCGCCTTCGCGGCGGGCGGACTGCTCGCGGCCCTGCTGACCACGGCCCGCAGGGGCCGGCCGGCGGCCCGTACGGTGGTGCTGGCGGCGCTGGCCTTCGGTGTGGTGGAGACCGCCACCGCCTGGGCGCCGGGGTTCGCGGCGGCGCTGGTGATGCTGTTCCTGACCGGGTTCGCGGCCCTGTACTTCGCGCAGGCCGCCAACCACCGGATCCAGCTGGGCAGCGATCCGGCCTACCGGGGCCGGGTGATGGCCCTGTACACGCTGATCCTCCAGGGCAGCACCCCGCTGGGGAGCCTGCTGTCCGGCTGGTTCGCGGAGCATCTGGGGGCCCGTTCGGTGCTGTTCGTCGGCGGGCTGGTGTCGGTGGCGGCGGCGCTGGGCGCGGCCTTCGCGGAACGCCGTGCGGCCGTCCGCCGGCCCACCGGTCCGGCCCCGGCCGAAGCGGTGACCGATCCGGCGGCCGATCCGGCGGCCGGGGCCGCCCCGAGGGAGGCCCGGGACCGGCGGGACCCGATAGCGCCGGGCTGACCGGGACGCACCCCCGTGGTGCCCCGGTCGGCCGGGTGGCGGCGGTCGGTCGGGGTCAGGCGGCGGCGGTGGCCTCCAGTTCGACGAGTTGGCCGGGGACGGCCAGCCGGGTCACGCCGAGCATGGTGGTCGCCGGGGCGGCGCCGGCGGCGGCCAGGCGGGCCGTCAGGACCCCGTAGTGCGGGAAGAGCAGGTCGACGTCCGTGGTGTAGACGTTGAGCCGGACCAGGTCCGCGAGGGTCATGCCGGCCCCGCCCAGCACCGCCTCCACGTTGTCGAGGCTCAGGGCCAGCTGGGCCGCCATGTCGCCCTCGTGCAGGGGCACGCCCTCGCCGCTCATCGCGGTCTGCCCCGAGACGTGCAGGGTCCGGGTGTGCCCGGAGACCAGCTCGCCCTGGTTGAACCCCATCGGCAACGACCAGGTCACCGGGTTGACCGCGGTCCGTCGTATCGCCATGCCGTCTGCTCCGTCCGTACGTCCGTCCGTGCGCACGGTTCGTGCGCTCGCTACGCAGAGCCTCGCAAGGCATCACGACATCCACCGTCAGGTATTCCGATAGTGTTTTCGGATGCGCGCCGATCGGCTGGTCTCCCTGGTGCTGCTGCTCCGCCGACGCGGCCGGCTCACCGCCGACACCCTGGCCCGCGAGCTGGAGGTGTCCACCCGAACCGTCCTGCGCGACATCGAGGCACTGTCCGCGGCCGGGGTCCCGGTCCACTCAGAACGCGGCCGGTACGGCGGGTTCGTCCTCGCCCCCGGCTTCCGGACCGAGCTCACCGGCCTCAACCACGAAGAGGCGCTGGCCCTGCTGACCGCCGGAAGCGGTCGCGGCGAGCTGGTGTTCGGGCTGGGTTCGGCGCTGGCCTCGGCGATGCGGAAGGTCGTCGACGCGATGCCCGAGGGCCAGCGGGCCACCGCGGACGACGCCGTCGGACGGTTCCTCGTCGACCCGGAGACCGATCTGCTCTCCCGTCGGCCCGTCACCGAGCAGGTGCCCGGCGGCACGATGACCGAAGTGCGGCGCGCGGTGCTCGCCGGCCGCAAGCTGCGCATCCTCTACACGCCCGCCGGCGGGACCGCGCAGTGGCGCACGGTGGACCCGATCGGGCTGGTCACCGTCCGGGACCGGGCCTATCTGCTGGCCACCAGGGAAGGCGAGGACCGCACCTACCGGCTGTCGCGGGTCTCGGCCGCCGAGGAACTCGGGGAGCCGGCGCTGCGGCCGGGCCGGGTGGACCTGGAGCGGATCTGGCGGCAGCGCTCGGCGGACTTCCTGGCCGGCGGCGACCACCTCACCGTCCTGCTGCGGGTGGCCCCGGCCCGGCGGGAGGAACTCCTGGACACGGCACTGGCCGTCCGCGCGGAGGAACCCGAGCCGGACGGCCGGCTCCGGCTGGAGGTCACCTTCCAGGACGCCCGCCACGCCGAATGGGCCCTGTGGCAGCTCGCCACCGACGCCGAAGCCCTCTCCCCCCAGTCCCTCCGCACCGCCCTCCACCACCGAGCCACCACCCTGGCCGCCCGGTATCGGCCCGCCCCCTGACGGGTTCGTATCGTGAGGTCGTGAAGACGATGGAGCGCGTCACCTATTCGGAACTCTCCAAACGTCCCGGAGACGTCGCCGAGCGCCTCACCCGCGCCGACCGGATCCGTATCGAACGGCGCGACGGCGCCGACCTGATACTGACCACAGTCGAGCGCGAGGAGCGCCGCGAACAGGCCGTCGACACCATGGCCGCCACCTTCTCCGCGCTCATGAGAACCGAAGCCGGCGCCAGCGCACTGCTGGCCGCGCTCCCGGAGATCTTCCCCTGGGTCCGGCACCTCGATTCCGAGGAGTACGCCGAAGCCATCCGGCTCCGCGCCGACCGGGACACGGACTACGGCCCGGTGACCGCCCCGTGACCCCCAAACGGGGAGACCGGGCGGCAGCACCACCGGTCGGCGACGAATGGGACATCCGGTTCGACAACGCCGAGGCGGCGAAGGGACCGCCCGGCGGGGCCGGCCGGGTGGGGGTGGGGGTCAGATGGGGCGGGCTTCGATGATGGAGATGGCCGCGGCGGTCTGGTGGACCTTCTCCAGGGCGAAGCCGGCCTGGGCGAGGAGTTCGGCGTACTGCTCGGGGGTGCGTTCCTTGCCGCCGACCAGCAGCATCAGCCACAGGTCGATCAGCTTCGCGGAGTGCGGGCTGTTGCCCGGGGTGGGGACCATCTCCATCAGGAGGACCTTGCCGCTTCCGCCGCCGATGGCCGTGCGGACGTTGCGGAGGATCTCCAGGGCCTGGCCCTCCGGCCAGTCGTGGACGATGTGCTTCAGGAGGTACGCGTCCCCGCCGGACGGCGGTACGTCGAACAGGCCCCGGTTCTCCACCGCGCAGCGGTCGGCGACCCCGGCCCCGGCGAGGAACTCCTGGGCGCCGTTGGTGTCCACCCGGGGGTCGACGAGGATGCCGCGGCTGTTCGGGGCCTTCTCCAGGATGCCGGCCAGCAGACCGCCCTGGCCGCCGCAGAAGTCGACGATGGTGGCGTACTTGGAGAAGTCGTACGCGGACACCAGCGGCAGGGTCTCGGTGACCGACATGCCGCCCATGCCCCGGGTGAACACCTCCCCGTACTCGGCGTTGAGCTCCAGGTACTCGAAGGCGCCCATGCCGCGCCGCTTGGGGAGGCTGGCCTCGCCGCTGCGGACCGCGTCCACCAGGTAGGCCCAGTCCTCCCAGTGGGTGGGGTGGCCCATCAGGATCGCGGTGTCCCGCATGGACATCGGGACGTCCGAGCGGAGTGCGCTGCCCATGGGGGTGAGCGCGAACCGGCCGTCCTTCTGCTCGGTGAATATCGAGTAGCTGGCGAGCAGCCGCAGCAGCCGGTAGAGGGACTCGGGGTGGGCGTCGAGTTCGGCGGCCAGCTGGTCGACGGTCAGCGGGCCGTCCGCGAGGGCGTCGGCGACGTTGAGTTCGGCGGCCGCGTAGATGGCCTGGGTGACCATGGAGCCCTGGGCGAGTTCCAGCAGCGCGAACGGGGCGGGCGCGAGCTTGCGCGTCAGGCTCTGCAGACCCGACCGCACCCCTTCTACGGTGCGGACGACGCGCGGGGGTGGCAATGCGGGCATGAGATCTCCTCGGGAGCCGGCCGACAATCCTGCTGACAGCGTGGATCCGGCCGCATGGAAACGTCTCGGGCCGGGCTCGATCGCGCCTTGAGAACGGGACTCGGCACGGCCGGGCGGCGGCATGCCGGAGTTACCGTTTCGTCCCGCGGACCGGGATCGAACATCGAGTTCGAGCCAGTCGTTGCCGTCCGCGTCCCCCGCGAAGCGCCGATGTGCCCTGGAGGCCGGCCCATGAAGCGTCATACGGATGGAACGGATGGACCCAGGACCGGGGTGTGGCTGATCGGGGCGCGCGGTTCCGTGGCCACCACGGTGGTCGCCGGGTGTGCCGCGCTTTCCGCCGGACTGTGGCCGGCGGCCGGGATGGTCACCGGCACCGCGGCGTTCGAGGGGGCCGGGCTGCCGCCGCTGGACGCGCTGGTGTTCGGCGGGCACGACACGGCGGCCGGACCGCTGCCGAAGCGGGCCGAGGAACTGGCCGCGGGCGGGGTCCTGCCGTACGGGCTGCCGGCGGCCGTCCACCGGGAACTCGTGGAAGCGGACGCGGAGATACGCCCGGGCGGGCCCCTCCCGGACGACGGCCGGACGGACGAGGAGCTGATCGGGGCGTTCGCCGCGGACATCGCGGACTTCGTGCGGCGGCGCGGGCTGGCGCGGGCGGTGGTGGTCAACGTGGCCTCCACCGAACCGGTCCCGGACGGCGGGGAGCGGTGGCCGGCCAGTTCGCTGTACGCGGCGGCGGCGCTGCGGGCCGGCTGCGGATACGTCAACTTCACCCCGTCGGCGGGGCTGCGGCATCCCGCCCTGGCGGCGGCGGCCGCCGCATCCGGGCTTCCGTACGCCGGCCGGGACGGCAAGACCGGGCAGACCCTGCTGCGTTCGGTGCTGGCCCCGATGTTCGCGCAGCGGGAGCTGCGGGTGCGGGCCTGGTCGGGCACCAACCTGCTGGGCGGCGGGGACGGGGCGGCGCTCAGCGAGCCCGCCGCGGCGGCCGCGAAGAACGCCGGGAAGAACCGGGTGCTGGAGGACGCGCTGGGCGGACTCCCGGAGGGCGCCACGCACATCGACGAGGTTCCGGCACTGGGCGACTGGAAGACCGCCTGGGACCACGTCGCCTTCGAGGGCTTCCTCGGCACCCGGATGGTCCTCCAGACCACCTGGCAGGGCTGCGACTCGGCGCTGGCCGCACCGCTGGTGCTGGACCTGGCCCGGCTGCTGGCCCGCGCCCACGAGGCGGGACTGGCCGGTCCGCGCCCGGAACTCGGCTTCTACTTCAAGGACCCGGACGGTACGGGCGCCTCCCTGGCCCACCAGTACGAGGAACTCCTCGGCCTCGCCGCACTGCTGCGGAACCCCGCGTGAGCGGCGGCGGCGTGCGCCGGACCGGGGGCGGCGGGTCCGGCACCGGCCGGGCCTGGGCGGAACTGCTGCGGGTGTCCGCGCTGTTCACGGTGCCCGGGGACGCGCTGGCCGGCGCGGCCGCGGCCGGGGTGCGGCCCGGCGCGCGCACCGGGCTGGCGGTCGGCGCCTCCCTCTGCCTGTACGAGGCGGGGATGGCCCTCAACGACTGGGCGGACCGGGAGGAGGACGCGGTGGAACGCCCCGGCCGGCCCATCCCCTCGGGCCGGATCCGGCCCGAGGCCGCGCTGGCCGCCGCCTCCGCGCTCACGGCGGCCGGGCTGGGGCTCGCGGCCTGCGCGGGCCGCCGGGCGGCCGGAGTGGCGGGGGTCCTGGCCGGCGCGGTGTGGGCGTACGACCTGGGCCTGAAGCACACCAAGGCGGGCCCGGCGGCCATGGCGGCGGCCCGTTCCCTGGACCTGCTGCTGGGCGCGGCGGCGGCCGCACCGCCGTCCGGGCTGCGGCGCGCCCTGCCCTCGGCGCTGGTGCTGGGCGGGCACACCTACGCGGTGACCTCGGTGTCCCGGCGCGAGACCCAGGGCGACGCCCCGCTGACGGCGCTGGCCGCACTGGGCTGCACCCTCGCCCTGGCCGTCCTGACGGCCCGCCGCGCCGGGGCCGCCCGGCCGACCGGTGGTCCGGCCGGTCCGGCCGCCTGCCGCGGGCTCAACAGCCCCCGGGGCACGGCCGTGGCGGCCACGGTCCGGGCGTGGCCGGCCGTCGGCCGGGCCGCTCGGGACGGCGTGCGGGCCGCGGCGCTGCCGGCGGGTGCGGGGCCGCGGGGCACGCTGGCGGGCCCGGCCACCGTCCGGGCCGCCCTGGGCGGCTTCCGGAGCGGGGCCGTCAGGCGGGGTGACGCGTACCGCGTACGGACCCTGACGGACACCGCGCTGGCGGGTGCCTGGCGGCT
This sequence comes from Streptomyces sp. NPDC033845, assembly GCF_055576225.1. Lineage (NCBI taxonomy): Bacteria > Bacillati > Actinomycetota > Actinomycetes > Kitasatosporales > Streptomycetaceae > Streptomyces > Streptomyces sp. NPDC033845. The sequence continues at coordinate 22,690 of NZ_JBVIRI010000021.1, forward strand.
GACCGGCAGCCGGGGCCTGGCGGCGCTGGCGGGCTTCGGGCTGGCCGGTCTGGCGGCCGCCGGCACGCGCCCCGCCCACCCCGCCCACCCGGGGCCGTCGGCCGCCGGGGCCCCGGAGACCCGGGCGCTCGCCGGGGCACTGGCCGGGGTCGGGCTGGCCGGACTGTACGCGGGCACGGCCGGGCGCCCGCTGGCGCACGCCGTGCTCAACCCCTCGCCGCCGCTGACCCAGCGGGCCGTCGGCGGCGGCATCCGGGCCATGATCCCGCTCCAGGCGGCGCTCGCCGCCCGGGCCGGGGCCCCGGGGACCGCGCTGGCCCTGGTCGGCCTGGTGCCGGTGGCCCGCCGACTGGCCCGGAAGGTGAGCCCCACATGAGTCGTGAGCCGCACGTGAGTCGTGAGCTCCACGTGAGCGCCGTTCCCGCCGCGCGGCCCGGCCCGACCGGCCTGGTGCCCGGACGGGCCGGGCTCCGGTCCCGGTCACGCGCCGCCGGGCTCCGCCCGGGCCGGCCCGCCGCCCGGTACACCGCGGGCCGTCCGGCCCCTCGGCCCGGTCCGGCTCCTTGTCCCGCCCCGGGCAGCCGCACGGCCCGACGCCCCCTCCGGCCGGGCGGTGTTGCCGCCCGGGTCACCGGGGCCCCGGCCCGTACCCACGCCCGCACCTCCCGGAAGGCGGACCGCCGATGAGCCCCCGGTTCGGCTACGGCACCAACGGACTGACCGATCTGCGGCTGGACGACGCCCTCGCCCTGCTCGCCGACCTCGGCTACGACGGGGTCGGACTGACCCTCGACCACATGCACCTCGACCCGATGGCCCCCGGCCTGGCCGCCCGCACCCGGGTGGTGGCACGGCGGCTGGAGCGGCTCGGGCTCGGGGTGACCGTGGAGACCGGCGCCCGCTACGTCCTGGACCCGCGCAGCAAGCACGGGCCCTCCCTGCTCGATCCGGACCCGGAGCTCCGCGCGGTACGGGCCGGACTGCTGGTCCGCGCCGTGCGGGTGGCCGCCGACCTCGGCGCGCACGCCGTGCACTGCTTCAGCGGGGTGCTGCCCGGGGGCCGGGACGCGGAGACCGCCTGGAAGGACCTGGCGCACGCCCTCGGGCCGGTCCTGGACGTGGCCGAGCGGATCGGGGTACCGGTCGCCGTGGAACCGGAGCCGGGCCATCTCCTCGCCACCCTCGACGACTTCCACCGGCTGCGGACCGAGCTCGGCGCTCCCCCGGTGCTCGGGCTGACCCTCGACATCGGGCACTGCCAGTGCCTGGAGGAGCTGTCGCCCGCGGACTGCGTACGGGCCGCCGCGCCCTGGCTGCGGCACGTGCAGATCGAGGACATGCGGCGCGGGGTGCACGAGCACCTGCCGTTCGGCGAGGGGGAGATCGACTTCCCGCCGGTGCTGGCCGCCCTGGACGAGGTCGGCTACCGCGGGCTGGCCGTGGTCGAACTGCCCCGCCACTCCCATGCCGGGCCCGAACTCGCCGCCCGGTCCCTGCGGTTCCTGCGCGACGGAGGCCACCGATGACCCGCCCCGACACCGAAGCCCCCGCCGGGACCGCAGCCGCCGCCGAAGCCACCGCCGAGCGCTGGCTGGCGGAAGCCGTGGCGGCGGCCCGCGACGGCGCGCCCGGCTGGGAGGCCCGGTTCGCCGAGGCAGGCCGGCGCTGCGGCGGCCCCGGCGGCCCGGCCTCACCGGCCGCCGACCGCGCCCGGGTCCGGCTGCTGGCCGCCGCCCGCCCCGACCCCGCCACCACCGCCCGCCTCTACCGGCAGGGCACCGCCGCCGAACGCCGGGCCGTGCTGCTGGCGCTGCCCGCCCTCGCCCCGGCCGCCGAGGACGGGCTGCCACTGGTCGAGGACGCGCTGCGGACCAACGACACCCGGCTGGTGGCAGCCGCCGTCGGCCCGTACGCCGCCGCGCACCTGCCCCCGCACGCCTGGCGGCACGCCGTACTGAAGTGCCTGTTCACCGCCGTCCCGGTGGACGCGGTCGCCGACCTCGCCCGCCGGGCCGCCGGGGACGCGGAACTGGCCCGGATGCTCGACGGGCAGGCCGCCGAGCGGACCGCCGCCGGCCGCCCGGTCCCCGCGGACCTCCACCGCGTACGCAATCTGACCCGAGAGGCGGCGCCGGCCTGATGCGCATCTTCGACCCGCACATCCACATGACCTCCCGCACCACCGACGACTACGAGGCGATGCACGCGGCCGGCGTCCGGGCCCTCGTCGAGCCCGCCTTCTGGCTCGGCCAGCCCCGGACCTCCCCGGAGTCCTTCCTCGACTACTTCGACGGACTGCTCGGCTGGGAGCCCTACCGGGCCGCCCAGTACGGCATCGCCCACCACTGCGCCATCGCCCTCAACCCCAAGGAGGCGAACGACCCCCGCTGTGTCCCGGTCCTCGCCGAACTCCCCCGCTACCTGGCCAAGGACGGGGTCGTCGCGGTCGGCGAGATCGGCTACGACGCGATGACCCCCGCCGAGGACTCCGCGCTGGCCGCCCAGCTGGAACTGGCCGCCGCGCACGGCCTGCCCGCCCTGGTCCACACCCCGCACCGGGACAAGCTCGCCGGACTGCGCCGGACCGTGGACGTGGTGCGGGAGTCCGACCTGGACCCCGGCCGGGTGGTCCTGGACCACCTCAACGAGACCACGGTCGCCGAGGCCAAGGACGCCGGCTGCTGGCTGGGCTTCTCCGTCTACCCCGACACCAAGATGGACGAGGACCGGATGGTGGTCCTGATGAAGGAGTACGGACCGGAGAAGGTGCTGGTCAACTCGGCCGCCGACTGGGGCCGCAGCGATCCGCTGAAGACCCGGGCGGTCGGCGAGGCGATGCTGGCCGCCGGCTTCGACGAGGACACCGTGGACCTGGTGCTGTGGCGCAACCCGGTCGCCTTCTACGGGCTGAGCGGCCGACTGCACCCCGAACCGGTCCTCCTCGGCACCGGCGCCACGGACACCACCGGTGGCACCGACGGCCCGCCCGCCCTGCACGAGGGCAACTCGATCCTCCGCGGCGGGGAATGACCGATGCGCTTCCGCCACCCCGACGGGTCCACCGTGCACCTGGCCTACTGCACCAACGTGCACCCCGCCGAGACCCTCGACGGGGTGCTGGCCCAGCTCCGCGAGCACTGCGAGCCGGTCCGCCACCGGCTCGGACTGGACCGGCTCGGCATCGGCCTCTGGCTTGCCCGGGACGCGGTCGGCGCGCTCCGCGCCTCCCCGGCGGCCCTGCGGGCCCTCCGGTCCGAACTGGCGGTCCGCGGCCTGGAGGTGGTCACCCTCAACGGGTTCCCGTACCAGGGGTTCGGCGCCGAACGGGTCAAGTACCGGGTGTACCGGCCGGACTGGACCGAACCCGCCCGCCTCGCGCACACCGCGGACCTGGCGGTGCTGCTGGCCGGGCTCATGCCGGAGGACGCCGGGCACGGCACCGTCTCCACGCTGCCGCTGGCCTGGCGCACCCCCTACGACACCGATCCGGCGGCCGCCGGGGCCGCCCGGGCCGCCCTGGTCCGGCTGGCCGCCCGGCTGGACGCCCTGGAGGAGGACACCGGCCGGTCCGTCCGCATCGGGCTGGAGCCCGAACCGGGCTGCACCGTGGAGACCACCGCCGACGCCCTCGCCCCGCTGGCCGCGATCGGCTCCGGCCGGATCGGCCTCTGCCTGGACACCTGCCACCTCGCCACCTCCTTCGAGGAACCCGCCGCCGCCCTGGCGGGCCTCGCGGCGGCCGGCATACCGGTCCACAAGGCGCAGCTGTCGGCGGCCCTGCACGCCGAACGGCCGGACCTGCCGGAGGTGCGGGCCGCCCTCGCCGGCTACGCCGAGCCCCGGTTCCTCCACCAGACCCGTACCCGCACCCCGGACGGCCGGCTGCACGGCACCGACGACCTCGCCGAAGCCCTCGCCGGAGGCACCCTCCCGGACACCGCCCCCTGGCGCTCGCACTTCCACATGCCGCTGCACTCCGCCCCCGAACCGCCGCTGGCCACCACCCTGCCGGTGCTCCGCGACACCCTGGCCGGCCTCCTCGGCGGGGACACCGCCCGCACCCACCACCTGGAGGTGGAGACGTACACCTGGCAGGCGCTGCCGCCCGCCCTGCGCCCCACCGGCCCGGCCGGACTGGCCGACGGCATCGCCGCCGAACTGGCGCTGGCCCGCGACCTCCTCACCGACCTGGGACTCAAGGAGCTGACATGAGCGACCCCACCGGCGCCCCCACCCCGCTGCTGGTCCTGGACGTGGTCGGGCTGACCCCCCGGCTGCTGGAGCGGATGCCGCACCTGCGGGAGCTGGCCGCCCGCGGGTCGAGCGCCGAGCTGGGCACCGTACTGCCCGCCGTGACCTGCTCCGCGCAGGCCACGTTCCTGACCGGGGCCCCGCCGAGCGGGCACGGGATCGTCGGCAACGGCTGGTACTTCCGCGAGCTGGGCGAGGTCATGCTGTGGCGGCAGCACAACGGGCTGGTCGGCGGGGACAAGGTGTGGGACGCGGCCCGCCGCGCCCGCCCCGGGTACACGGTCGCGAACATCTGCTGGTGGTACGCGATGGGCGCGGACACCGACATCACCGTCACCCCCCGCCCGGTCTACTACGCGGACGGCCGCAAGGAGGCCGACTGCTACACCCGGCCGGCCGCCCTCCACGAGGAGCTGGAGGAACGCTTCGGGACCTTCCCGCTGTTCGACTTCTGGGGGCCGCGGGCCGGCCTGCCGTCCTCCCGCTGGATCGTGGACGCGACCCGGCACGTGATGGCCTCCCGCGACCCCGACCTGACCCTGTGCTACCTGCCGCACCTGGACTACGACCTCCAGCGGTTCGGCCCCGACGACCCGCGGGCGCACCGGGCCGCCGCCGAACTCGACCGGATCCTGGCCCCGCTGCTGGCGGACGCCCGACGGTCCGGGCGGACGGTCGTCGCCCTGTCCGAGTACGGCATCACCCGGGTGTCCCGGCCGGTGGACGTCAACCGGGCGCTGCGCCGGGCCGGGCTGCTGGAGGTGCACGTCCAGGACGGGATGGAGTACCTCGACCCGGGCGCCTCCCGGGCCTTCGCGGTGGCCGACCACCAGATCGCCCACGTGTACGTGCGGCGCCCGGAGGACCTGCCGGAGGTGCGGGAGGTGCTGGCCGGGCTGCCCGGGGTGGACCTGCTGCTGGACGAGGCGGGGAAGAAGGAGCACGGGCTGGACCATCCCCGGTCCGGGGAGCTGGTGGCGGTCGCCGAGCCGGACGCCTGGTTCACGTACTACTACTGGCTGGACGACTCCCGGGCACCGGACTTCGCCCGGCTCGTCGACATCCACCGCAAGCCCGGCTACGACCCGGCCGAGCTGTTCATGGACCCGCACGACCCGTACGTGAAGGTGCGGGCGGCGCGGGCGCTGGCCCGGAAGAAGCTCGGGATGCGCTACCGGATGGCCGTGGTGCCGCTCGACCCGGCGCCGGTGCGCGGAAGCCACGGCCGGCTGCCCGCGGACCCGGCCGAGGGGCCCGTGCTGGTCTGCTCCGAGCCCGGCGCGGTCACCGCCCCGGTCCCGGCGACCGGGGTCAAGGCACTGCTGCTGAGGCTGGCCGGGCTGGCGGATCCGGACCCGGCGGGCCCCGCGGATGAGTCGCCCGCAGCCAGGATTCCGGCCGGGCTCCACCAGAACTGACCAGGCTTCTGGATGACCCAGGGACATCGGTCTGCCCATCGATCTGCACAAGGAGTCCGAACATGGCGAGGGAAGCGATAGTCGTCGGCGCGGGTCCGGTCGGGCTGATGCTCGCCGGCGAACTCAAGCTCGGTGGCGTGGACGTCGCCCTGTACGACAAGCTGCCCGCACCCAGTGGCGAGTCCCGCGGCCTGGGCTTCACCGGCCGGACCGCCGAGGTGTTCCAGCAGCGTGGACTGCTGTCCCGGATCGGCGAGTTCCGGTGGGGGCAGCACGGCCACTTCGGCGGGGTCCGGATCAACTTCGACGCCCTGGAGGAGAGCCACTACGGGGTGATGGGCCTGGCCCAGTCCCGGACCGAGGAGATGCTCGGCGGCTGGCTGGCCGAGCTCGGGGTCCCGGTGATCCGGGGACACGAGCTGACCGGCTTCCGGGAGACCGCGGACGGGATCACCGCCGAGTTCGAGGGTCCCGACGGTCAGGTCGAGGAGACCGCGCACTACCTGGTGGGCTGTGACGGCGGCCGGAGCACCGTCCGCGCGCTCGCCGGGATCGCCTTCCCCGGCGAGGAGGCCACCCGCGCCATGTACCTGGCCGACGTGGTCGGCGGGAACGTCCGGCCGCGGCCGATCGGCGAGCGGATCCCCGGCGGCGGCATGGTGCTGTCGGTGTCCACCAAGCCGGGCACCGACCGGATCGTGGTCCACGAGCCGGGGGTCCGGCCGCACCACGGCGAGGGCGAACTCACCTACACCGAGGTCGCCGACGCCTGGCTGCGGCTGACCGGCGAGGAGATCCACGGGGCGGCCGCCAGCTGGATGTGCGCCCTCACCAACGCCCAGGGGCAGGCCGAGGAGTACCGGCGCGGCCGGGTCTTCCTCGCCGGGGACGCCGCCCACGACCACGCCCCGATGGGCGCCCAGGGCGTCAGCGTCGGCCTCCAGGACGCCGTCAACCTGGGCTGGAAGATGGCCGCGGACATCCGCGGCTGGGCCCCCGAGGGCCTCCTCGACACGTACCAGTCCGAGCGGCACCCGGTGGGCCGCAAGCTGCTCCGCAACACCCTCGCCCAGTCGCTGCTGTACCTGAGCGGCGAGGAGATGGAGCCGATGCGGGCCGTCATGCGCGAGCTGGTGCAGATCCCGGAGGCCGCCCGGCACCTGGCCGGCGAGGTCAGTGGCCTGGACATCCGCTACGAGGTCGGCGCCACCGGCCACCCGCAGCTGGGCCTGCGCGTGGAGCCCACCCTGGAGCTGGACCTCGCCGACGGCTCCGGCCGCACCACCGTCGCCGAACTCCTGCACGCGGGCCGCGGCGTCCTCGTCACCGGCCCCGGACACGGCGCGGAGCGGGAACTGGCGGCCGGCTGGGCCGACCGCGTCGACTCGGTCACCGGCGCCTGGACGCGCACCGAGACCTCCGGAGGACAGCCCGTGCCGGAGGCCGTCCTGATCCGCCCCGACGGGCACGCCGTGTGGGCCGCCCCCTCGGGCGGCGACCTGTCGGACGCCCTGAAGGCCTGGTTCGGGTCCGCCTGACCCGGCCGCCGCACGGCCCGGACCCCCGGTCCGGGCCGCCCCAAGCCGGTCCGGACCCTGAACCGGGCCGCGCCCCCGGCCCGGTGCCCGCCCCGCCCCCGGGCGGACACCGGGCCGGGGATCCCCCGTGCCCCCAACGTCCCCGGAGGGACAGTCATGACCGTTCTCGTCACCGGAAGCCGCGGCAAGGTCGGCTCCCACCTCATCGGCCTGCTGCACGCCCAGGGCGCCCGGGTCCGCGCCGGTTCCGCCGACCCGTCGAAGCTGAGCCTGCCGGCCGGCGTCGAGTCCGTACCCCTCGCCCTGGACGACGCCTCCGGGTTCCCGGCCGCGCTGGCCGGCGTCGAATCGGTGTTCCTGTACTGCGAGCCCGCACAGGTCGACGCGTTCGTGAAGGAGGCCGAGAAGGCCGGGGTCCGACACGTGGTGATCATGTCCTCGGACGCGGTGCTGCTGCCCGACGCCGCCGACAACTGCATCGCCGCCCCGCACCTGCGGGTGGAGCAGGCCTTCGAGGGCACCTCCATCACCACCACCCCGCTGCGCTGCGGGGCCCTCGCCGGCAACGCGCTGCCGTGGGCCTGGGCGCTGCGCGCCGGCGGCACGGTCAACCTGCCCTTCCCGGGCAGCTACGCCGACCCGGTCAACGAGAAGGACATCGCCGAGGCCGCGTTCGCCGCGCTGACCAAGCCGCACTTCCAGGGCCGCTCGTACCACCTGACCGGCCCGGAGGCGCTGACCTTCGCCGAGCAGGTCCGGATCGTGGAGGCGGCCGCCGGCCGCAACGTGCCGGTCCGGGTGGTCACCCCCGAGGCGTGGAAGGCGGCCCGGGCCGGCTACATCCCGGCGGACATCGCCGACCAGCTGCTGGTGCTGTGGGCGCAGGACACCGAGCCGCTGAAGCTCACCGGGGACATCGAGGAGCTGACCGGCCACCCGGGGCGCACGTTCGCCGACTGGGCGAAGGAGAACGCGGACGTGTTCCGCGGCTGACAGACCGTACGAGCGGGGAAGACGGAACGAAGGGAACAGCCCGAGATGTCGGTGGAACTGGACGTGAACGGAGTGTCGGCCGAGCCGGAAGGCCTGACCGACGAAGAGCTGGCGCGCTCTCTGGACGGAGAGTTCCACAGCAGACACGTGGACCTGCCCGGTGTGCGGCTGCACTACGTGGAGGGCGGCGAGGGCGAGCCGGTGTTCCTGCTGCCCGGCTGGCCGCAGACCTGGTGGGAGTTCCACAAGATCATGCCGGCGCTGGCCGAGCGCTACCGGGTGATCGCGGTCGACCTGCGCGGGATGGGCGGCTCCGGCCGCCCGGACAGCGGCTACGACAAGAAGACCATGGCCGGCGACATCCTGGGGTTGGCCAACAAGCTCGGCTACCGGCAGATCAACCTGGTCGGGCACGACATCGGCGCGATGGTGGCCTACAGCTTCGCCGCCAACCACCCGGCGGCGATCAACCGGCTGGCGCTCCTCGACGTGGTGCACCCCGACGAGAGCCGCTACGACATGCCGCTGATCCCCCGTCCGGACCGCGGCTTCAACATGTGGTGGTGGGCCTTCAACCAGGTGCCGGAACTGCCCGAGAAGCTGATCGAGGGCCGGATGCGGCACCTGATCGACTGGCTGTTCGACAACTCCCTGGTCGACCGGTCCTCCATCTCCCCCTTCGACCGCGCCGTCTACGCCCGCGCCTACGACGCGCCGGAGGCCATCCGCGCGACCAACCGCTGGTACCAGGCCTTCCACCAGGACATCGAGGACATCAAGTCCTACGGCAAGTTCGGGGTGCCGCTGCTGGGCATCGCCTCGCCCGTCAGCCACGACCAGTTCCAGCGGCTGCTGCCCGGCCTGGCCCCCGACGTACGGGTGGTGAAGGTGGACCGGGCACTGCACTGGATCCCCGAGGAGCAGCCGGAGCTGGTCCTCCGGGCGCTGACCGAATTCTTTGGCTGATCAGTCTTCACCTACCTGTACGAGGAGAGCGAGCCCATGGGCAAGGACGTAATAGTCGTCGGGGCGGGACCGGTCGGGCTGATGCTCGCCGGCGAGATCCGGCTCGGCGGCGCGGACGTCGCCGTGTACGAGAAGCTGCCGGCGCCGAGCGGCGAATCGCGCGGGGTGGGCTTCACCAAGCGCGCCGCCGAGGTCTTCGACCAGCGCGGGCTCCTCGCCCGGTTCGGCGAGGTCGAGTACGCGCAGGGCCACTTCGGCGGCGTGCGCATCGACTTCTCCAAGCTGGAGGACAACCACTACAGCGTGCGCGGCATCCCGCAGTTCCGGACCGAGGAGCTCCTGGAGGGCTGGGTCCGCGAACTCGGGGTGACCGTCCACCGCAACCACGAGGTCACCGGCTTCGAGGAGACCCCCGACGGGGTGGTCGTCAGCTACCAGGGCCCCGACGGACCCGGCACCGAGACCGCCTCCTACCTGGTGGGCTGCGACGGCGCCCGCAGCATCGTCCGCAAACTGGCCGGAATCGACTTCCCCGGCTGGGACGCCACCCGAGGCATGTACATGGCCGACCTGCTCGGGGCGAACATCCGGCAGCGCCCGATCGGCGAACGGGTCCCCGGCGGCATGGTCATGGCCTTCAACCTGGAGGACGGGGTCGACCGGATCGTCATCCACGACGAGAACCTCCGCCCGCAGGACAAGAGCAAGCTGTCCTTCCAGGAGATCGCCGACGCCTGGCAGCGGATGACCGGCGAGTCCGTGCACGGCGCCGAGGTCCGCTGGGTCAGCGCCTTCACCGACACCACCCGGCAGGCCGCCGAATACCGCCGCGGCCGGGTCTTCCTGGTCGGCGACGCCACCCACATCCACATGCCGGCCGGAGCCCAGGGCATGAGCGTCGGCGTCCAGGACGCCGCCAACCTCGGCTGGAAACTGGCCGCCGCCGTCGCCGGCTGGGCCCCCGAGGGACTCCTCGACACCTTCCAGTCCGAACGCCACCCGGTCGGCGAGGGCCTGATGCGCAACACCCGCGCCCAGACCCGGCTCTACCTCACCGGCGAGGAGATGGAACCGATGCGCGCGGTGATGCGCGAACTGGTCGAGATCCCCGAGGTGGCCCGCCATCTGGCCGGTCTGGTCAGCGGCATCGACATCCGCTACGAGACGGGCGGTTCCGGCCACCCGCTGCTCGGCCTCCGGCTGCCCGACCTCGCCCTGGAGACCGCCGACGGCACCGCCACCCGGGTCGCCGAACTCCTGCACACCGCCCGCGGGGTCCTGATCGTGACCGGCGGCACCGCGGCCGACCCGGCCGTCCGGGAGGCCGCCGCCGACTGGGCCGCGCGCGTCGACCTGATCGAGGCCGTCTGGGACCCGGCGGGCACCGTCCCCGGCGGTCCCCCGCCGGCCGCGGTGCTGCTCCGGCCCGACGGACACGTGGCCTGGGCGGCACCCGACGGAGGCGATCTTCGAGAAGCCCTCGAATCCTGGTTCGGCCCTGGTCGAGGGGCACTTGAGGGCGCCTCCGCAGGCTCGAAGACCGCCGTAGTGTGAACGGGACCGGCGCTCCGCCGGGTTGCGCGGACGGCCATGAGCACCGCGAGAGACACGGAGTGACGAGCCGCTGAACCCCCGGGAGCTCCCCGGGGGACAGCACCTCGGCCGCCCCTCCGTGAGGGCACTCTCGCCGCGTCCGGCACCCGGCGGGGCGGGAGTGCCCGCCGTCGACGGCGGGCAGGGGACCACGGCAATCGGGAGAGCCATGAGCGGCACCTTCAAGCACGACATGACCATGATGTTCGTCATCCACGACGCCCTGCGCCGCGAGCTGGACCAGGTGGCCCGGATCGCCGCCAAGGCCGGCGACGACCCGCGCGAACTGCTGCGCACCGCGGCCGGCTGGGAGATGTTCAAGAGCTACCTGCACGTCCACCACGGCGCCGAGGACGAGGCCCTGTGGCCGGCCGTCCGCGAGGCGCTCGCCGGACGCCCGGACGACCTCGCGGTGATCGACGCGATGGAGGCCGAACACGCCACCATCGACCCGCTGCTGGACGCGGTCGACGCCACCCTCGCCGACCCGAACGGGGCCGACCGCCTCGCCGACGTCGTCGACGCCCTCGTCTCCGGGCTGGGCGGGCACCTCAAGCACGAGGAGGCCGACGGCCTCCCCCTGTTCGACGCCGTCGCCACCCCGCAGCTGCTGATGGCCTTCGGTCAGGCGCACACCAAGCGGATCGGCCCGGACAGCCCCCGCTACCTCCCCTGGCTGCTCGACGGGGCCTCCGAGTCCGCCTCCGAGCAGGTCCTGCGGGTCCTGCCGGAGCAGGCCCGGGCGGCGTACCACGGCGCATGGGTCCCGGCCTACGCGGCCAGCGACCGCTGGAGCGTCGGCTGACCGCCGACCACCCCGCCGGGCGGCCCGGTCACCGCGGATGTCCCGCGGTGGCCGGGCCGCTCCCGTATGCACCCGCACCACACCCTTACCGCCGCACACCCCGCACACCCCGCACATCCCACGGAGCACACGCGTGAACGAGGAACGAGAGAGGACCAGCGGATGAGCAACGCCACCCCGCGCGTCGCGGTCATCGGTGCCGGCATCGGCGGGCTGGCCGCCGCCATGATGCTGCGCCGCGCCGGACTCCACGTGGACGTCTACGAACAGGCCCCGGCCCTCCCCGACACCGGCGCCGCACTCCACCTCCCGCCCAACGCCGGCCGGCTGCTGCACCGGCTCGGACTCGGCGCCCGGCTGCGGCAGGTCGCCGTACGGCCGGAAGCCCTGGAGGTCCGGCAGTGGGACACCGGCCGGGTGCTCGACCGCCGGCCCCTGGACGACGGCGCGGACCCCGGACCCGGCAGCCCGCACCACACCGTTCACCGGGCCGACCTCCAGCGCCTCCTCGGCGAGCAGCTGCCCGCCGGCCACCTCCACCTCGGACACCGCTGCACCGGCTTCGCCGAGGACGAGGACGGGGTCCGCCTCGACTTCGCCGACGGCAGCAGCCGCCGGGCCGACGTCCTCGTCGCCGCCGACGGCACCCACTCCACGGTCCGCCGCGCCCTGACCGGACCCGAACGCCCGGCCTGGTCGGGCACCGCCGCCCTGCACGCGGTGGTGCCCGCCGAAGCGGTCCCGGGCCTGGCCGCCGACACCGTCTTCGCCTGGACCGGCACCCGGGAACGGCTGTTCGCCGCCCCGGTGCGGTCCGGCCGCGAACTGTCCTTCGTCGCCCTCGTCCCCGACCCCGCCGACCAGGGCGAGTCCTGGACCCGGTCGGCCGACCGGGAGACCCTCGCCCGGCACCTCGACGGCTGGGAACCCGCCGTGCTCGACCTGGTCGCGGCCGTCACCGAAGCCGGCCACTGGTCCCTCTACGACCGGGAACCCCTCCCCCGCTGGAGCACCGCCCGCACCACCCTGCTCGGCGACGCCGCCCACCCGCTGCCCCCGCACCACGGCCAGAGCGCCGGCCAGGCCCTGGAGGACGCGGTCGCCCTGGCCTCCTGCCTGTCCCGCCAGCCGGCCGGCCCGGACCGGATCGCCACCGCCCTGCGCCGCTACGAGGAACTCCGCCGCCCGCACACCGCGCGGATCCGCGCCGAGGCCCCGGCCGGACGGCCCGCCGACTCCCCGTCCCAGGGCCCCTCCTGGATCCACCGCTACGACGTGGACGAGGCCCTCTCCGACCCCGGCCCGGCCGCCGACTGGGCGGTGGCCAACCCCGGCGCCCGGATGTACGAGGAGTTCCTCGCGGTCCACGCGGTGCTCCGCCGGGGCACCGAGATGGTCGCGGAGGGCTTCGAGCACCTGGCGGACGGCCGGCCCGTCGGGGTGGCGGCACTCGCCGACACCACCCAGTGGCTGATCGAGTTCACCCACCACCACCACATCAGCGAGGACGACCTGTTCTGGCCGGTCCTGCGCGAGCTGTACCCGGAGGCGGGCCCCCGGTTCGACACCCTGGCCCACGAGCACGACGAACTCAACGGCGAACTCGACGCCCTGGAAGCCGCCCTGCGCCGGCTGACCGCCCCCGGCACCGGCGAGGCCGCCGCCCGGACCGCCGCCCGGGACGGCGCCCTCGCCGCCCGCCGGGTGCAGAAGGTCCTCGGCGACCACCTCGACACCGAGGAACCGGTGGTCCAGGGCCTGTTCCCCGGGGTCGAGGGCGACGAGATCGACCGGCTCCGCAAGGCCATCACCGAAGGCGGCCCGCGCACCGGCGCCCACCTGGTCTTCGGCCTCCTGGAGGACCCGGTGATCGCCCGCGGCTACGACCTGATGGTGGAGAACTTCCCCCCGGCCGCCCGCGCGATGCGCCCCCAGCTCCTCGACCGGTTCCGCCAGACCCTCCGGGAGCTGCACCTGGCCGAATGACCCACAGGGGTCCCCCGGGCCCGCGGCACCTCCCCCACGACGGGACCGACGGGCCGCCGCATGCGATCCCTGAGCGCCTGCTGAGCGCCTGCTGAGCGGCTCCTGAGCCGCTCAGGAGGCGCTCGTGAGGCGCTCTAGTCGGCTGAACCAGGCTTGATCTCGGACGGAGAGCGGCCCTGACCGGGCCGTGCCCCCTGGGCGCCCGGGACTCCGGCCGACGCGTGGATGGCACACCCGATACGGACCTGGAGAGTGACCATGACCAGCCGGCAGCTCGACGTCTGCCTGATCGGCGCCGGACCACGAGGGCTCTCCGTTCTCGAACGGATCTGCGCCCACGCCGCCGCCCGGGGGGACCAGGGCCCCCTCACCGTCCATGTGGTCGACGACTGCCCGCCGGGCCCCGGACAGGTGTGGCGCACGGACCAGTCCGAGCACCTCCTGATGAACACCGTGGCCAGCCAGGTGACCATGTTCACGGACGAGAGCGTGACCCTGAAGGGGCCGCTCTCCCCCGGTCCCAGCCTCTACGAATGGGCGCGCTTCCTGACCCTGATGGGCCCCGTCGAGGACTGGGGGCACGGCGAGGCCGTCCTCGCCGAGGCCCGGGCCCTCGGCCCGGACTCCTATCCGACCCGGGCCTTCTACGGGCACTACCTGGAATGGGTGTTCAGACGGGTGGTCAAAACCGCCCCGGACCGCATCCGCACGGTGGTGCACCGGGCCCGCGCGGTCACCCTGGACGACGACCCGGTGGCCGGCACGCAGAGCGTCCGGCTCTCCGACGGCACCCTGCTGGACGGACTGCGGGCCGTGGTGCTCGCGCAGGGCCACCTGCCGGTGCGCAGCTCCGCCCGGCAGCGCGAACGGGCCGCGTTCGCCGCCCGGCACGGACTGACCTACGTCACCCCGGCCAACCCGGCGGACGCGGACCTGTCGGCGGTCCGCCCCGGCGAGACGGTGGCGCTGCTCGGACTGGGACTCAACTTCTTCGACCACATGGCCCTGTTCACCCTGGGCCGGGGCGGCCGCTTCGAGCGCCGCGACGGCCGGCTGGCCTACGTGGCCTCCGGGCTGGAGCCGAAGCTGGTGGCCGGCTCCCGGCGCGGGATGCCCTTCCACTCCCGGGGCGAGAACCAGAAGGGCGCGCACGGCCGGCACATACCGGCCCTGCTGACCCCGCGGACCGTGGAGCAGCTGCGCGACCGGGGCCGGCAGGAGGGCGGTCTGGACTTCCGCCGGGACCTGTGGCCGCTGATCGCCAAGGAGACCGAGACCATCTACTACGCGGGGCTGCTGGCGGAGGCGGGCCGGCCCGCCGAGGCGGACGCGCTGCGCGCCGCCTATCTCGCGGTGCCGCCGGGAAGCTTCCTGGAGCAGGAGCTGCTGGCCGGGGCGGGGATCGGCGAGGAGCTGCGCTGGGACTGGGCGCGGATCGCCCACCCCTACCAGGGGCTGGAGTTCGCCGGGCCGGACGCCTTCCGGGGCTGGCTGCTGGACCACCTCCGGGAGGACGTGACGGCGGCCCGGGCCGGGAACCTGGACGGGCCGCTGAAGTCGGCGCTGGACGCGCTGCGGGACCTGCGCAACGAGATCCGGCTGATCGTCGACCACGGCGGTCTGACGGGCGGTTCGTACCGGGACGACCTGGACGGCTGGTACACGCCGCTGAACGCGTTCCTGTCGATCGGCCCGCCGGCCAGCCGGATCGAGGAGGCCGTCGCGCTGATCGAGGCGGACGTGCTGCGGGTGCTGGGCCCGGAGGCCCGGCTGCTGCCGCCGCAGGACGCGGACGCCGCGTTCCTGGTGGAGTCCGCGCTGGTGCCGGGCTCGCGGGTGGCGGCGACCACGCTGATCGAGGCGCGGCTGCCGGAGATCGACCTGCGGTCCACCGCGGACCCGCTGCTGCGGCATCTGCTGGACACCGGCCAGTGCCGGCCGTACGTGCTCCCGGGGCCGGGTCTGGACACCCACGAGACGGGCGGGGTGGAGGTCACCCGGGCACCGTTCCACCTGGTGGACTCGGCGGGCCGGGCGCACCCGCGCCGGTTCGCGTACGGGGTGCCGACCGAGTCGGTGCACTGGGTGACGGCGGCGGGCATCCGGCCGGGGGTGGACTCGGTGACCCTCCAGGACTCGGACGCGATCGCGGGCGCGGTGCTGGAGCTGGTCTCGGGCGAGGAGGCGGCCCGGCTGCCCGAGAAGGAGCTGGTCCGTTGACGTACGAGATCCCGCGGGCCGACCGGGCCCGGCTGTCCGCGCTGGCGGAGCTGTCGGGGCTGTCCGACAGCGGACTGCTCAGCCCGGTGCGGGCCGGCACCCGGGCGGAGGCGGCCACCGCGGACGAGGCGTGGCTGCAGGCGATGCTGGACGCCGAGGCAGCCCTGGTACGGGCCCAGGCCGCGGTCGGTACGGTCCCGGCCGAGGCGGCCCGGGTGATCACCGGCCTGGCCCGGCGGGAGAACCTGGACCTGCTGGCGGTGGCCCGGGGCAGCCGGGAGACCGCCAATCCGGTGGTGGGCCTGGTGCGGGAGTTCACCGCGGTGGTGGCCCGGCAGTCGCCGAGCGCCGCCGAGTTCGTGCACCGGGGGTCGACCAGCCAGGACATCTTCGACACGGCGGCGATGCTGGTGGCGGCCCGGGTGCTGGAGCCGCTGGTGGCCGACCTGGACGCGGTGGCGGCGGCGCTGCGCGGGCTGGCGGCCGGACACCGGGACACCGTGCTGGCGGGCCGGACCCTGGCCCTGCACGCGGTGCCGACCACCTTCGGGCTGAAGGCGGCGGGCTGGCTGCTGCCGGTGGAGGCGGCCGCGGAGCGGTTGCGGCGGCTCCGGGCGACCGGGCTCCCGGTGCAGCTGGGCGGGGCGGCGGGCACGCTGGCCGGCTATCTGGAATACGCCGGAGAGGCCGATCCGGGGGGCTATGCGGCGGAGTTGGCGGAACGGTTCGCCGCCGAATGCGGGCTGTCCGCGCCCGAGCTGCCCTGGCATGCCGCCCGCACCCCGATCGCGGCGCTCGGCGCCGAACTGGCCCTGGCCACGGGGGTCCTGGGGAAGATCGCGGTGGATGTGCAGTCGATGGCCCGGACCGAGGTGGCGGAGGTCTGCGAACCGGCGGTGGCCGGCCGCGGGGTGTCCTCCGCGATGCCGCACAAACGGAATCCCGTGCTGGCCACCCTGATCCGGTCGGCGGCCCTCCAGGTGCCCGCCCAGGCGGGGGTGCTGGCGCAGGCGATGCTGTCGGAGGACGAGCGGTCGGCGGGCGCCTGGCACGCGGAGTGGCAGCCGCTGCGGGAATGCCTGCGACTGGCCGGCGGGGCCGCGGAGACGGCCCGTGAGCTCGCCGAGGGCCTGGTCGTCCGTCCGGAGCGGATGCGGGCGAACCTGGAGCTGACCGGCGGGCTGGTGGTGACCGAGCGTCTGGCGGCGGTGCTGGCCCCGGCACTGGGCAAGACGGCGGCCAAGGAGCTGATGAGCGGGGCCTCGGCGGAGTCCGCCCGGACCGGGCGGCCGCTGGCGGAGGTACTGGCCGGCTCCGAGCTGCTGGGCCGGCACTTCGGGGCCGGGGAGCTGGCCGGCCTGCTCGACCCGGCCGGGTACACGGGCGCGGCGGGGGCGCTGACCGACGCGGTGCTCAAGCGGTGACGGGCGGGCGGGCGGTCCGCCGACCGCCCGGGCCCGGCCCCGGTCAGTTCCAGGCGGCGCCGGCCATCTGCCGGGTGGCCACATTGATCCGGTTCCAGACGTTGACCGTGGCGATGGAGAGGATGAGGGCGGCCAGCTGCTCCTCGTCGTAGTGCCGGGCGGCCTCCTCGTAGACGGCGTCCGGGACCGGGTCGCTGGTGTCGGCGACCCGGGTGACGGCCTCGGCCAGGGCCAGGGCGGCGCGTTCGGCGTCGGTGAAGTAGGGGGTGTCGCGCCAGCCGGCGACCGCGTGGATCCGCTCGTCGGTCTCGCCGAGCTTCTTGGCGATCTTCGGGTGCATGTCCAGACAGACCCCGCAGGAGTTGATCTGGCTGGCCCGGATGTGGGCGAGCTCCAGGGTCCGCTCGCTGATCCCGGTCTTGACCACGGCCTTGCCGATGGCGAGCAGGGCGGGCATGGCGCCGGGAACGACCGTGGCGGGATTTCCCATACGAGCAGTCATGTCAGTGATCCTCCGGTTTGGTGGGCAGGTGCCCGTTTCGGTCCGTCACAGCAATGACGGATCGGGGACCGGTGATGTGACCGTGCCGGGGAAGTTTTTCTACCGGGGCGGGGGCGCCCGGGAGCGGACACGGGGCGTGCGCCGCCGCCCGCGCGCCCCCGCCTCTCCCGTCTCCCCCTTCACCCGCTTCACTCGCCTGACCGGGTCCCCTCAGGAAACGAGCAGGCGGAGGCCCAGATCGGCCGAGTCGAGGTGAGTGAGCCCGCCGTGGCGCTCGCCCCACCGGCCGGAGCCGAGGTCGCCGGCGAGCGAGGGGAATCCGGCGAGAACGCCGGCGAACTCGGGCAGGTAGTCGCGAGTGAGCCATGGCACCGACTGTGCGGCCTGACACCACGTGAGGGTCAAGGGCCGCACCGCCGGTGCCGGGAAGCCGTGGCCGCGGCCGCGCGGGGTCAGCGTGCGGTGCGGCCGCCGTCCACCGGGACGGTGGCCCCGGTGAGGTAGGAGGCGCGGTCGCTGCACAGCCAGGCCGCGGCCTCGGCGATCTCCTCGGTGGCCGCGAGGCGGCGGACCATGGACTTGGCCGCCATGGCGGGTTCCCGGGTGAGGTCCTCGTCCAGGTACTCGGCGAGCATGTCGGTGCGGGTGGCTCCGGTGGCGAGGGCGTTGACCCGGATGCCCCGGCCGCCGTACTCGTTGGCGGCGGCCTTGGTCAGACCGATCACCGCGTGCTTGGCCGCGATGTAGGGGGCTCCGGCGACGGTGGCGACCAGTCCGGCGGTGCTGCTGTTGTTGACGATGGCACCGCCGCCGCCCTCCAGCATCGCCGTGATCTCCGCCTGGAGGCAGTTCCACACCCCGCGCACATTGGTGTCCATGACCCCGTCGTAGACCTCTTCGGACATCAGGTGCAGCGGTTCGGGCAGTGCGGCCAGGCCGGCGTTGTTGAAGGCGGCGTGCAGACCGCCGAAGGCCTCGGTGGCCGCGGCCACCGCCCGGGCCGCGTCGGACCGCAGCCGGACGTCCGCGAGGACGTACTGGGCGCGGTGGCCGGCCCGGGTGAGTTCCTCGGTGAGCTCGGCGAGCTCCTTCTCCCGGCGGGCGACCAGGGTCACGGCGGCGCCCTCCCGGCAGAAGACCCGGGCGGCGGCGGCGCCGATCCCGGTGCTGGCGCCGGTGATCAGAGCCGATTTCCCGTTCAGCATGCGGCCTCTCCAGTCACCCGTGTCACAACTGCGTTCGACTCTAGACGGCGGTGGGGGTGCCGGTGACGGTGGCCTCGAAGATCAGGTTGCCGTGCTGGTGGCCGGTGACCCGTACGGTCCTGGTGCCGGACGGGCCGCCGGGCAGCAGCCGGGCGTCGATCCGGCACTCCGCGTCGAGCTCCGCGTAGTTGTGGAAGGTGCTGCTGATCGCGGAGGGCACGAACCCGCCCGCGGCGGGCAGCCGGACGCAGGCGGCCTGCCGGGCGGCCTCGATCAGGACCATGCCCGGGTGGTGGTCGTTGGCGTGCTCGAAGAGGATCGGGTGGCCGAGGTCGGGGCTCAGGAGCCACTGGTCGGGGTGGTCGGTTGCGGCGAGAACCACGTCGAAGGGGAGCAGCCGGCCGGCGGCGGCCGCCGGGATGGGGGCGGTGCGCGGCAGCGGCTTCAGCTCCGATCCGGGTCCGTGGTTCCCGCGGAGTCTGCGGTAGACGGCAGGCGGGACGCAGCTGAAGGTGGCGCTGCCGGTGGCCGCGACCCGCCCGTTGCGGCGTATGACCACCTCCAGCAGCCCGGAGAACTTGCTGCCCTTCCAGGCGAAGTCGGTGCAGGTGGCGATGAGTTCCAGTTCGGAGGGGTCGCTGCCGATGCGGAGTTCGGCCGGGTCGGTGCTGAACCCCAGGCTCCAGAGGAGGACGTTGTGGCCGAGCGGGACCCCGTACTCCGCGTGGCAGAGGAACAGTCCGACCTGGCGGATGGTCTCGCCGGCCTGGACCGGGTCGTGGCTGGTGCCGTCCGGGCTGACGAAGAAGGTGTGGGCGCGGGGCCACTGGCCGGTGAGGGCGAAGGTGTCGTCCCCGATCCGTTCGTAGCCCGTCAGGAAGACCTCGGCCAGCGAACTGCGGTGCACGTACTCCCGGGGGACCGTGGTCGTCAGGCTCGGGTGCTCGTTGCAGCGCGTCCAGGGCGCCGTCGTCGCGGATAACGGGACGGAAGTGACGGACCGGGCGTTCTGTTCGAACGTGAGCAGGGTCATGGACTTCTCCACAGAGCCGGATCGACGGATGAGGGGCTTCTGACACGCAAGATACGTACTCTCCGGTTTTGTTTGCAAGGTGCCAATGCCGCGCTCTTGTCTCGGCTGCCCCTGGCGTCACCTGTGAGCCTGCTGTCCCGTCAGGTCCCATTCCCAGCCCACCCCGACCAGCGATGATCCCCGAATCCGGGGGTCGTCCGAGGGGGCTTTCGCCCAAGTGGGAAGCGGGCTTCCGCTCTGTTCGTCCGGATCTGGCCCGGAGTCGGATTCAGGCCGGTGGCTTGGGCCCGACGGGCCGGTAACACGCCGCGCCACCTGGGTCGGTATCGGTGGCAAGGGCGCGGCGAAGCTGCCAGAATTGGCTCCGCCGCCGGTAATGGAAGAACCGGCCAGGCGGTTTGTAATAGGGATCCGAGGTGTTCGGTTCCTTGACCGCCAGAGCAGGAGATGTCCTGATGCTCCGTCAATGCCCGATATCGATAGATCCGCTAGGGCGTAACATCCACGCCGAAGCGGGTCTGCTCAGGGAGCGTGGTCCGATCGTCCCGGTCACCCTCCCCGGGGGAGTGCCCGGCTGGGCCGTGGCGGGCTCCGAGGCCCTCCGCGGACTGCTGGCCGACCCCCGGCGGGTCTCCAAGGACGCCTACCGGCACTGGCGGGCCTGGATCGAGGGCGAGGTCACGCATAGCTGGCCGCTGTCCATCTGGGTCTCCGTGCAGAACATGATCACCGCGTACGGGGAGGAGCACACCCGGCTGCGCAAGCCCGTGGTGACGGCGTTCAGCCCCCGCCGGGTGGCCGCCCTGCGGCCGCAAATCGAGGCCGTCTCCGCGGAGGCCCTGGACCGGCTCGGCGCACTCGCCCCCGACGAGGTGGTGGACCTGCGGGCGCACTACGCCCATGTGGTGCCCACCCGGGTGATGTTCGAGCTCTTCGGGATCCCCGAGCGCTCCTGGGCCATGCTCCACAAGATCATCAACGGGTTCTTCGACACCGGTCTGTCCGTCGAGGAGGCCCGGCAGAACTCGGTGGACCTGTACGAGACCATGACCGACCTGGTCGCCTACAAGCGCTCCCACCCCGGCGACGACCTGACCAGCGCGCTGATCGGGACCCGGGACGAGCAGGACGGCGCCCGGCTGAGCGAGAAGGAGCTCACCGACAACCTGATCCTGCTGTTCACCGCCGGGTACGAGACCTCGGTCAACCTGATCTCCAGCGCGGTGGACCTGCTGCTGCGCCACCCCTCCCAGCTGGAACTGGTCCGGTCCGGGGCGGCCGCCTGGGAGGACGTGGTGGAGGAGACGCTGCGGCTGGAGCCGCCGGCCGCCAACGGCTTCCTCCGGTTCGCCGTGGAGGACATCGAGATCGGCGGCGGGGTGATCCCGAAGGGGGACCCGTTCGTGGTGTCCTTCGCCTCCGCCGGCCGGGACCCGGCCGTGCACGGCACCGACGCGGACCGTTTCGACATCACCCGGGCGACCCGGGGCGATCACATGGCCTTCGGGTTCGGGGTCCACTACTGCCTCGGAGCCACCCTCGCCCGGGTGGAGGCGGCCGTGAGTCTGGCCGCACTCTTCGACCGGTTCCCGGAGGTGTCCCCGGTCGGCTGCCCGGCCGAGCGCCCCCGCATCGAATCCTTCATCTCCAACGGTCTGAGCGAACTGCCCGTCCGTCTGGGCAAGTCCGCCGTCTGAGTCCGGAGGTGTCCGGAGAGTGCGCCCGGACACCTTCGGCGCTCGACGACCGCCGGAGGCTTTGTCAACTCCCGCTTGATAAGATACGGACCTTCTGGTTGGTTTTGCTGAGGGGTGTGGATCCTGTAGGGGGACACGCCGGCGGCTGAAGACTTTCGGAGGCACCGTGGCACGGCAGGAGCGTGCGGTCCGTACGCGTCGCGCGATCTTGGAGGCGGCCGCGGCGGTCTTCGACGAGCGCGGCTACGAGGCTGCGACCATCGCGGACATCCTCGCCCGCGCAGGGGTCACCAAGGGGGCCCTGTACTTCCACTTCGCCTCCAAGCGGGAACTGGCCCAAGGGGTGCTGGACGAGCAGTTCGCCGAGGGCGGGGTGCCCAGCCGGGACAGCAAGCTGCAGGAACTCGTGGACGTCGCCCTGCTGCTGGCGTACCGGATGAAGCGGGACCCCATGCTCAGCGCCGGCGCCCGGCTCTCGCTCGGCCCCGACATGCGCGAGATCTTCGGCGGCGGTTCGGTGCCGGGCTGGATCGACTTCACCGAGCAACTGCTGGCCCGGGCCAAGGCCCAGGGCGAACTCCTCCCCCATGTCGACCCGGCCGAGACGGCCTGGATCATCTCCGCCTGCTGGACCGGGGCCCAGATCTACTCCCAGACCCTGAACGGCCGCGAGGACATCGAGGAGCGGATCTGCGGGGTCTACCAGCACATCTGCCCCAGCATCGCGACCCCCGCGGTGCTCGCCAGGCTGATCATCACCCCGGAGCGCGGGGCCCAGGTGGCCGCTGAAATCGACGAGGCGGAAGCTGCCACGGCGGCAGCGGTCTGAACAGACCGCTCCGTCGGTTACGGACTCCCCGTTCCCGAGCACCACACCCGCCCCGACCAGCCATGATTCCCCAAGTCCCTTGATAGAGGCGGTTCCTGACGACCCATCGTGAGCTCATCGTCACGATAAACAGCACGACCGGTTTGGTATTGACAAACCGATGGTGCTGTTTTCTACTGAGCTCGGCGAGGGCCATCCACGGACACGGGGAGTACGGCGTGGACATCTCAGTACTGGGTGCACTGGCGGTGCGTGAGAACGGGGTCTCCATCACGCCCACCGCTCCCAAGCCGCGACAGGTGCTGGCACTGCTGGCCCTGCACGCCGACCAGGTCGTGCCGGTGGCCGCCCTGATAGAGGAACTCTGGGCCGGCGAACCACCCCGCAGCGCCCGCACCACCCTCCAGACCTACGTGCTCCAGTTACGGGCACTCATCACCACGGCCCTGGAGGCCGGCGGCGAGGACGAACGGCGCACCGCCAAGGACGTCCTGGTCACCCTCCCCGGCGGATACCTGCTCGCCAGCAACGGCGGCGCCAGCGACGTCCGGGAGTTCGACCGGCTCGCCGGCATGGGCTACCGGGCCATGGACGCCGGGGACTTCCCCGGAGCCGCACGCCTCCTCCGCGAGGCCCTCTCCCTCTGGAGCGGAGCCGCCTTCGCCGACGTGTACGGCGGAGCGCAACTGGAGATGGAGACCCGGCGCCTCGAAGAGACCCGGCTCTGCGCCCTCGACCAGCGCATCGAGGCCGACATGCGCCTCGGACGCCACCGCGAACTGCTCGCCGAGCTGACCGTGCTCGCCAGCCGCTACCGCACCCACGAGAACCTGCACGGCCAGTTCATGCTCGCCCTGCACCGGTCCGGACGCCGCGGCGAAGCCCTCGACGTCTACCAGCGGCTCCGGGGCACCCTGGTCCGCGAGCTCGGACTGGAACCCTCCACCGCGCTCCGCAGACTCCAGCGGTCGATCCTCATGTCCGGTCCCGAGCACCCCGTCGAGCCCGCCGAGGCCGGAGCGGACCGACTCGCACGCGTGGGCTGAGATGGCGGCAGGCAAAACCCCGGGATCATCCCTGGGCCGAGGAGGCGGTGCGGTGCAGGAGAGGTCTGAGCGGACCCGCCGGAAACTCGTCCGCGCCGGTGCCGAACTGTTCAACCGCAAGGGCTACGCGAACGCGACGCTCGGCGACATCGCGGGAGCGGCCGGAGTCACCAAAGGGGCGCTGTACTTCCACTTCGCCTCCAAGGACGAACTCGCCGAAGCGGTCCAGCAGCGCGGCTGCGCGATGCTCAACGAATCGGTGCGGACCCAGCGCGAGCGCGGTGTCAGGCCGCTGCAGGCACTGGTCGACCTCACCCACTGGCTGGCCCGCACCCTGCACGAGGAACCGGCGATCCCGGCGAGCTTCCGGATCACCAAGGAATGCACCGGGCAACAGCCGCCCGTCACCGACTTCCACCGGGCCTGGATCACGGCCGTCTGCGGACTGCTCCGCCAGGCCCGCGACGCCGGCGAACTCCGCGACGGAGGCCGCTGGGAGAGCGCCGAGTCCCTGGTGGCCGCGGCCGCCTGCGGCATCGAGGTGATGGCCGGCGCGGGCATGCCGTACGCGGAGCTCCGGCGCCGGGTCGGCGCCCTGTGGGCACTGTTGCTGCCCAGCCTGGTGCCACCGGGGCAGGAGGGCGAGTACCGCACCTCGGCGCCCGACCCCGTGGCCGAAGCGGCCGCCGGGCGCCGGGCGCCGCGCACCACCGACCTGATCTTCTGAAGGAGCCACCCATGACGACGAGTGAGCAGCCCGCGGCACCGGCCGTCCGGCCCGAGGACCTGCCGGCGGACCTCCTCGGCGTGCTCGGCGCCGTACTGCGGATCCAGCCCGACAAGATCGACCCGCACCAGACCTTCGCCGTGCTGGGCCTGGACTCCCTGCTGACCCTGGAGTTCGTCGCCACGGTCAACGCCCGCTACCGGGTCCGGGCGGAGGCCACCGATCTGTACGACCATCCGACCCCGGCCCTCTTCACCCGCCAGCTCGCCCTGGAACTCGCCCCCGTACCCGTCTCCGCCCCCGCCACCGGCGGTCCGGCGGCCGGACCCGTACCCGGCGCCCCGGCCGGACCGGACCCGATCCTGGAGCACCGCCGGGAGCTGGAGCTGGTCGGCGGGGAGATCCGCAGACAGCTGGCCGCGATCCTGTGCCGGGACCCCCGCGCCTTCGCCCCGCACACCCCGCTCGCCGAGCTCGGCCTGGACCCGCTGCACGCGGCGGAGTTCGCCACGGTGCTCAACCGCACCTTCGGCATGCGCCTGTCGGCGGAGTCCCTGGCCGACCACCCCACCCTGGCCGCCCTGGCCGTCGCGGTCACCGCCCACGCGGCCACCCGGGCCGCCGCGCTGGACCCGGTCCTGGACTCCGCCCGGGGCTGCTGACCTCCGGCCCCGCCTTGCCGCGGGCCGCCCGGCTTCGGGTCGCCCGGCTCCGGGCCGGTGGCAGCGGACCGGTGGCAGCGGACCTGTGTCAGCGCCCGCCGGTCCGGACCCGGGCCTCCGACTGTGCGTCCATCCGGCGGGACAGCTCCTCATGGGCCCTCGACAGGTGCTCGATGTGCTGCCGCAGCCGGGCGATCTCGGCCCCCAGGTCCAGCAGCACCGCCGCGTCCCCCGAACCGATGCCGCCGGCCGTCTGGCCGGCCGGGTCCTGGACCGCCGGCCGGCCGGCCAGGGCCGGTACGGGCGGCGCGGGGACGGCCGGGGGCCGGTGCAGGATCTCCGCCATCCGGCCGCGCAGCGCCGGACCCGGCTCCACCCCCAGCTCGGCCAGCAGCCGCCGCCGGGCCCGCTCGTACACCCCGAGGGCCTCGGTCCGGCGGCCGACCCGCTCCAGGGCGGTCATCAGCAGGTCGTAGAACCGCTCGTGCATCGGATGGTCGGCGGTCAGCCGCTCCAGCTCACCCGTGAACTCCTCCGGCCGGACCCCCGGCACCCGCAGGTTCGCCTCGTACAGGGTCTCCAGGGTGGTCAGCCGCAGTTCCTCCAGCCGGTCCGCCTCCCGCCCGCAGATCGCCCCCCGCCCGCAGCCCTCCAGGGCCGGGCCCCGCCACAGCCCCATGGCCCGGCGCAGCACGGCCACCGCGTGCGCCGGATCGGCGGCCAGCGCCCCGCGGCCCTCGGCGGACAGCCGGTGGAAGAGCTCGGCGTCGGTGGCGGGGCCGCCGGCCCGCAGCAGATAGCCCGTCGGATGTGTGGTGACCAGGTCCCGGCCGGCCTCCCCCAGGGCCAGCAGCAGCCGGCGCAGCCGGGCCACATGCGCCTGGAGGGCGTTGGCCGCGCTCAGCGGCGGCTCGTCGCCCCAGAGTTCGTCGATGAGCCGGTCGGCGGTGAGCACCTCGCCCGGGCGGACCAGCAGCGCGGCGAACAGCACCCGCTGTTTGGCGCCCGGCGGCGCGATCCAGGAACCGGTGCGGTGGTCCCGGAGCTCCACGGGACCGAGGACGCGGAAGTCCCATGGCCGGTCGGCGGGCTGGGCGAACTCCATGCTGCTCCTTCCGGCGCTCCGGTGGGACTCGCGGGAAAGAAGATCGGGCTGGGGAAGAGTGCGGGCGACGGGTGGGGAAGACGGGGTCCGGGGAACGGGTGCGCAACAGCCTGGAAGCCACGATTCCGGCAGTGTCCCCCGCCCCGAAATCTAGCAGGGAAGATCCCCGCTGAACACGGCTGACCTGCGAAGACTGCTTGACTGTCGCTCAAGGACCGGAGGCCCGGCACGGATCCGCCCGGGGATCCGCGAACACCGCGCGCGGCCGGTCCGCCGGTCCGCTCCAGCGGGATTCGAGAGGTTCTCCGGCGACTCTCCGGCGACGGCCGTCAGGCTGGCCTCCGGGGGAGAAAGGTGTGATCCGATGTCAGGTCCGCAACTCCACCGCCTGGCCTACACGGCGGTGATGGACGCTCCGGCGGGCGTGGTCTACGCCCTGCTCGCCGACACCACCCAGTGGCCGCTGTACGTCCCGCCGGTCGTCCACGTCGAGCGGCTGGACTTCGACGGGGTGCACGACCGGTTCCGGATGTGGGCCACCGCCAACGGCAGGGTGTCCTCCTGGCTCTCCCGGCGCACCCTGGACGCGTACGCCCGCCGCATCGACTTCCACCAGGAGCGGCCCGCGGAGCCCCTGCACTCGCTGAGCGGCAGCTGGACCGTCGAGGACCTCGGGCCGGAGCGGTCCCGGCTGACCCTGCACCACGCCTTCCAGGTGGTCGGCGACCGGGCCGCCGACGTCGAGTGGGTGCGACGGGCCACCGACGCCAACAGCCGGGCGGAACTGGCGCAGCTGAAGGAGAACGCCGAGCGCTGGCACCGGCTGGACGACCTGATGCTGACCTTCGAGGACTCGGTCCGGGTCGAGGGCCCGGCCCAGCTCGTCTACGACTTCCTCTACCGGGTGGGCGACTGGCCCGGCCGGGTCCCCCAGGTGACCCGCGCCGAGGTCGTCGAGGAGGTGCCCGGGGTCCAGCGGGTCAGCATGGACACCCGTGGGGTGGACGGCCGGACGCACACCTCGGAGGCCATCCGGATCGGCTTCCCCTACGCCGGACGGATCGTCCACAAACACACCAGGACCCCCGATCTGCTGGCCGCGCACGTCGGGGAGTGGTCGGTGGTCCCCGACGAGACCGGGGTGACCGTGCTGGCACAGCACCGGGTACTGCTGCGGGAGGAGGCCGTCGCGGCGGCCCTCGGGCCGGGGGCGGGGCTGGGCGTGGCCCGGTCGTACGTCCGGGAGACCGTGGGGCAGGCCTCCCGCAGCACCCTGGAACTGGCCCGCCGGCACGCGGAGTCGGCAGTTCGGAGCCTCTGAACCGGTGCCCACCCGAGCCCTGGTGGCACCGGCCCCGGCCCGCACCGCCGGCGGCCGGCGGCCGTGTCAGCGGCGTGTCAGCGGAATGTGGTCCGGTCACGCATACTCGGTCCCCTTTGCACATGTGCGCTCTCAGGCAGGGAGGAGCCGAGGACCGTGGAGTACATGACCGTGGTCATCGATCCGGGTCCGCCGCCCGCCCTGGACCTGTACGGGCCGCTGTCCCCGGCGGCCCTGGAGGCCGCGCTGGAACTGCTGGCACCGGACACCCCGACGCTGCGCCGGCACACCGCGGTGCACCACACCCTGCTGCTGCCCCCGCCGCCGTTCGAGGCCGGCCCGCTGGCCGATCTGCTGACCTCGCTGCCCGGCGAGGCGGACGGCCGCTGGGCCGGGCCCCCCGCCGAAGGCGCCCGCCGGCACCCGTCCGGCCGGCCCGGGGCGGCGGACGGCGCGGCCCGGGGCCCGGCCGGGCGGGCCACCGCCGTACAGCGGGAGGTCCTGCTGGACGGGCTGGTGCGCCCCGGCGGCGGACTGCACGTGGAACAGCTGCACTGGCGCTGGTACGGCCCCCTGGACACCGACCGGTTCATCGCCTCCTGGCGGGCCGTGGCGGGCGGTGAGGCGGCCCTGCGGGCGGCCGTGGCCCCGGCCGCGCCGCTGACGGCGGGAACCGCCCTGAGCACCGTCCGGTCCGGCCCGGGGGTGGTCCTGCAGACCGAGGTGGTCCCCGAGATCGTCCGCTACCCGCCCGGCACCGTCGACTGGCACACCCTGCTGCTCGGCGAACGCCAGCGCGAGTTCGACCTCCAGCGGCCCGGCCCGCTGCGGATCGCCGTGGTCGACGAACCGGCGGCCACCCGGGTCCTGGTGACCTACCACCACGCGTTCCTGGACGGGCACAGCATGCGGCTGCTGCTGGACTCCTTCTACCGGACCTATCTGGCCGGGGGCCGCCCGCGCGGCGGGGAACGGCGGCCCGACCTCCGCGACCACCTGGTGTGGTGGCCGGCCCAGTACGCGCAGGGCGCGGCCGTGGCCCGCGCCTACTGGGCGGCCGCCGCTCCCCCGAGGGAAGCCGCCACGCTGCCCGCACTGCCCGGCGGCCCGCCCACCGGGCGGCACGGGCACGGCCGGACCCGGCAGCGGCTCACCCCCGCCGAGGCCGCCCGGCTGCGCGCCTGGGCGGCCCACCGGGGGGCGGCCGAGAGCACCGCGCTGCACGCGGCCTGGGCGCTCCTGCTGCACCGGGCCACCGCCTCACCCCATGTGGCCTTCTCGGTGGCCGTGTCCGGCCGGGGAGTCCTGCTGGACGGCGTGGAGCGGCTGCCCGGACCCCTGCAGGCCCGCCTCCCCCGGCACGCCCTGGTCGACCCCGCCGCCCCGGTCACCGAGCTGCTGTCCGGGCTGGCGGCCCGGGCCCTGGACGCCGCCGCCTACGAGTGGGTCTCCGTCGGGCAGATCCACGCCTGGGCCGGCCGCGGCCCGACCGAGCCGGAACTCACCGAGTCCGTGCTGGCCTTCGCGGTCCCCGCCGACAGCCCCGACCCGCACACGGCCCGGATGTCCCGGGAGTACCTGCGGGAGGCGCTCGCCGCCGAGGGGGTGCGGGTGGAGCCGCCGGAGACGGTGACCCCGTACGCGGGCGTCCCGTTCAGCCTGGGCGCGCACCACGACGCCTCCGGCGGGCTGGTCCTGAGCGCCGTGCACGACCGGAGCCGGCTGCGGGACGCCGACGCGGCCGAGATCCTGGCCCAGACGGCCCGGCTGCTGCGCGAGTTCCCGCTCGCCGCCAACGCGGCGTCCACCACCGTGGGCGAGGTCCTGGCGGGGCTGGCCGACACCCGGGTGCCACTGGTCGCGCCCCCGCCGGCCCCACTGCCGCGCACCCTGCGACCGGCGGACGACCCGGCGGCGGGCACCGTCTTCCTGATCCCCCCGCCGGAGGCCCCGCCCGACTGCTACGCGGCCCTGGCCGAGGCCTACGGGGGCGCCCAGGAGCTCGCCACCCTGCCCGCGGGGACCCCGGCGACGGTGGAGGCCGTCCTGGGGGCCCTGCGGCCGGTCCTGGCGGCAGGACGGCCGCTGGTGCTGGGCTGCTTCTCCGGCGCGGCCGCGACGGCGGTGGCGGTGGCCGACCGGATCGCCTCGCACGGCTGGCCCCCGCCGCTGGTGGCGGTGGCCGGCCCGCACTCCGAGTCGGACGGCGGGCGGATCTCCGCACGGGAGCTGGCGGGGACCCTGGGCAGGTTCGGTCGCTTCGGTCGCTCCCGTCGCTTCGGTCGCTGACCCCGGTGGCGTCCCGTTCACTCTTCCGTGCGGCAGCGACCGGGGAAACAGCGACTGAACGGCTTCGGTCGCTGCTTCAGTCGCTGGACGTTTCCGCAGGTCAGGCCCTATATGAAGATCAAACAGCGACCGAAGCGACTCAAGCTCGGGTATATGAAGACATTAGCGCGCGCGCATTCGCGTCATAGATAGAGACCTTCAGTCGCTTCAGTCGCTTTTCGATCTTCGGTACCCGCTCTGAGCTGCCGTTTCGTCCAAGCGACTGAAACAGCGACCGAAAGTCCTCAGTCGCTTCCCGCAGGACGCTCGGTCGCTGCCCGGTCGCTGCCGGTCGCTGTGCACCGGCCGGGGGAGGCATCCGCTCCTCGCAGGGCCGCCGGAGGCCTGCTGGAGAGCCGCACGAGGTGCGCTCCGTCACCCGTTCGCCACGCCGGTCCGCTCCGTCCGCGAAGGTCAACGGTCCGCTAGGGTGTGACGGTCCCATAGTTGAATTTGAGTCGCTTCGGTCGCTGTTGGAGTTGGACATGCCCTCTGAGCTGCAGGTTTCATGCAGCGACTCATGGGCTGTCGCTGCCGCCGTCACCCCCGGGCAGGCCGGAACGTGACCCCGCCCGTCCCCGACACCCGGGCGGTCGCCCGCTGGTGCGCCGAGCAGGGCTGGCCGGTCCACCCGCTCGCCCCGCTGCTGAAGACCCCGCCGAAGAACTGCGTCCTGTGCCGCTCCGCCGACCACCGGGCAGCGGGCTGCCCCTGCCTGCCCGCAGGACGCTGGTGCCACGGCTTCCACGCGGCCACCACGGACCAGGACCGCATCGCCGGCTGGTGGGGCGCCACGCCCGGGTTCGGGGTGGGCGTGGCCACCGGGCCCGCCGGACTGGTCGTGATCGACGTGGACGCACACGGCGGCGAGGTCCCCGCCAGGGACCGGATCCTCCCCGGCATCACCATCCCCGACCGGGTCGACCTGACCGGACTGGCCAGCGGCTTCCACACCCTCGCCGTACTGGCCGCCCTGCACGGCGCCCCCGATCCCGCGCAGGACACCGGCACCCTCCGGGTCCGCACCCCCTCCGGAGGCCTCCACCTCTGGTACCGGGCCGGAGCCGGCCGCAGCTGGCTGTGCTCCACCGGCTCCAGCCGGGGCCGCGCCCTGGCCTGGCAGGTCGACGTACGCGGCGAGGGCGGCTACATCATCGCGCCCGGCACGGTCACCGAGGCGGGCCGCTACGAGGCCGTGGGCCCCTGCCGCACCCCCGCCGAGCTCCCCGCCTGGCTGGCCGGGGAACTGACCCGCACGGGCCATCTGGCCCCCTCGGGGACCACTCCCCCGCCGTCACCGGACAGCCGGCAGAGCCCGCAGGCCCCGTACGACGCCCCCGCCCCGCAGGCGCCCCAGTTCCCCAAACCCCATCTGAGCTCTCCCGCCCCGGCCCCCGCGCGGGCCCGGCAGGCGGTGCTGACCGCCGCCGGCCCCGGCCGGGACAAGGCCGCCGCCGTCCTCAGCACCGTGCTCGCCGAGGTCGCCGCCTGCGGGCACCGGCCCGAGGGAGCCGGGTTCTCCGAGAAGCTCAACCGCGCCGCCTACACCGTCGGCGGCCTGGTCGCCGCGGGACACCTGGCCGCCGCCGCCGGCGAGAAGGCCCTCCAGGACGTCGCCGACCACGTACGCCCCGGCCAGCAGGCCAGGGCCCGGCAGATCATCGCCGGCGGGATGACCGCCGGCCAGAGCCGCCCCCTCCACACGGGAGGCCGCCGGTGACCCAGCCCCCGCTCGACGCGGCCGCCGGCGCGGACTTCGACCCGGTGGCGGTGGCCCGGCAGATCCTCGAAGCGGGCCCCGGCCCGCTCCCCTCGCAGAACCAGCCGGCACTGGTCCAGGCGACCGCCGAGGGACTGATTCCGGACAGCCTCACCGACCGCGGCAACGCCAAGCTGTTCGTCCGCCTCTACGGGCGCGACTACCGGCACGTGCCGGGCCTCGGCTGGTACAAGTGGGCCGGTTACCGCTGGGAACTCGACGAGGACGACACCGTGGTGTGGGCCGCCGGCGAGATGGCCGAACAGCTCGCCGTGCACGACCCCACCGGCGAGCACACCACCACCGGACTGCGCCAGCACCGCCGCCGCGCCCTGTCCACGGCCGGCATGAAGGCCATGCTGATGCAGGCCAAGTCGGCCCCCGGAATGGTCCTCAACGCCAACCGGCTGGACGCCGACCCGTACGCGCTGTGCACCCCGAAGGGGGTCGTGGACCTCCGTACCGGACTCATGGGCGCCCCGGACCCCAGCAAGCACTACCACTCGCGGGCCACCTCCGTGGCCCCCGAACCGATCCCGATCAAGCGGTGGGAATCGTTTCTGCGGGACACCTTCGGGGAGGACGCCGAAGGCGCGGAGATGATCCGCTTCCTGCACCTGCTGCTCGGCTACTCCATTACCGGGGACGTCGGCGCGCAGATCATGCCCTTCCTCTACGGCATGGGCAAGAACGGCAAGTCCGTACTCCTCGACGTGATGGTCAAACTCCTGGGCGACTACGCGGACGCCGCCCCGCCCGGCTTCCTGATGGCCAAGCCCTTCGAGGGCCACCCCACCGACCTCGCCGAACTGCACGGCCGCCGGGTCATCGTCTGCTCCGAACTCAAGCCGGGAGACCGCTTCGACGAGGCCCGGGTCAAGCTGCTCACCGGCGGCGACCGGATCAAGGCCCGCCGGATGCGGCAGGACTTCTTCTCCTTCGACCCGACGCACAAGCTCTGGCTGCTGGGCAACCACCGCCCCGAGGTGGGCACCGGGGGCTTCGCCTTCTGGCGTCGCATGCGGCTGATTCCGTTCGAACGGGTGGTCCCGGACCACCGGAAGGTCGACAACCTGGCCGACGCCCTGGTGCAGGAAGAGGGGCCGGGGATCCTGGCCTGGCTGATCGACGGGGCCCGCCGCTATCTGGCGGGCGAGAAGGACCTCACCGGCCCCGGCCGGGTCCGCATCGCGACCACCGCGTACGCGGAGACCGAGGACCACATGGGGCGCTTCATCGGCGAGGCCTGCACACTCGGACCGGAACTGCGAGCCGAGCAGAGCCGGATGTACCAGGCCTACCGCCAGTGGTGCGTGGACGAGGGTGCCAACCCGGTCACCTCGCGGTCCTTCGCCGCCCGGGTGCGGGAGACCGTCGGGATGAGCAGCCCCAAGCAGATGCTGACCTCGAATCAGCGCAAGTACTACCCCGGAATCGGCCTCCTCGCCGACCCGGGTGAGGAGGATGTCCGGTGAGCGCCCTCATCGAGTCCCAGCAGATCGCTCACGAATCGGAGATCGTCTGGCTGGAGCCGATCGACGAACTGGACTACGTACGCCAGTCCCTCGACCGGCTGCAGAGCCGCCGCGGCCGCCCCCCGTACCACCGGGACGGCCGGATGGTCGGCTATGCCACCCTTTCCGGCACCGCCAAGGCCTCCCGGGTCTCCGGCACCTTCCTGCGCCGGGTGTTCTGGCTGCTCCCCCACGACCGGGACCAGCAGCCGGACGGCAGCTACGCCTTCAGCTCCCCCTCGGAGGCGATCGACCCGCGCACCCTGTCCCCGGGAGTGACCGGCCACAAGACCCGCCGTTCGGCCGGCCCGCCGTCCCCGGCGATGCGCGAACTCGGGATAACCCTCCCGGAGCACTGAGCGGAGCACCACGGCACCGAGCCATCCGACCAAGATCATTAAAACCGGGTTTTGAACTCGGGGGGTGAGGCGGGCGCAAAGCCGTTGCGCCGGATGCCGGTCCCTCCCGATGATCGCCGAATGGACGATACGCCGAGCCGTCTCCCCGGTCCCCTGCCGGCCGTCCGTGCCGCGGCACGCGAAGCCGGGTTCACCCTGTCCTGCGACGAACGCACTGGCAGCCTCCTCGGCACCCTGGCCGCCGCCCGCCCGGGCGGCCGCCTCCTCGAACTCGGCACCGGGGCGGGCGAGGGCACCGCCTGGCTGCTCGACGGGATGGACAACGGCTCCCGTCTGACCACCGTGGAACTCGACGGGCGGGTCCAGCGGATCGCCCGGACGCACATGGGTGCCGACCCCCGGGTGACCTTCGTGGCGGCGGACGGCGCCGAATGGCTGGAGCGCTACGACGGGGAGCCGTTCGACCTGGTCTTCGCGGACACCTGGCCCGGCAAGTTCACCCATCTGGACCGGGCCCTGGAACTGGTGGCGCCCGGCGGCACCTATCTGGTGGACGACCTCCTCCCCCAGCCCGGCTGGCCCGAGGGCCACGGGCCCGCGGTCCGACGGCTGCTCCACGCGCTGGAGGACCGGAGCGACTTCCGCTCCGTCCGGCTGAACTGGGCCAGTGGCCTCCTGATGGCCGTACGGACCTCCCGTCCCTGACCCGTTGCTGCCCCCTGGCCGGCCACTCCCCCACCATGATCACCAAAACCCGGTTTTAATGATCTTGAAGATCTCGCGAGGAGACCGCCCGACGGGCAGCCTCGGGGTGGCGGTTTTCAAGATCATTAAAACCGGGTTTTGAACTCCCCCCGGGATTGGTCGGTGTGAGATTCCGACATATGACCTTGACGTGCAATGCTGTCCCGGTCCGCTAGTACCGGCCCTCCTGTGGCCGGGAAGCACACGGAACCTATGGAGTACCACTCATGGCACGCATCACTGCCGTCATCAACCGCAAGGGCGGGGTCGGTAAATCGACCCTCACCGTCAATATCGCCGCCGTCGCGGCCGAAGTCCTCGGTGAAGCCCCCTCCGGAGAGCCCGACTACGTCGTCGCGGTGTCCAGCGACCCGCAGGGCTCGGCGACCTGGTGGTCCGAAAGAGTCGGGGACGACCTCCCCTTCTCCTTCATCCAGACCAAGTCCCGCAAGGACCTGGCCTACTTCCCCGACCTCAAGCGCACCCGCAAGGTCAAGCACGCCTTCATCGACACCCCCGGCTGGATGGACCTTCCGGAGGACGAACAGGGCCGGGCCGGCGACCCCTTCGGCGACAGCGCGGCGGCCGACGCCATGCGCGCCGTACTCGCCAACGCCGACGACCTGATCATCCCCGTGGAGCCGGAGCCGCTCGGGTTCATCCCGACGCAGACCACCATCGAAGAGGTGGTGAAGCCGCTCGGACTCCCCTACTGGGTGGTCATCAACAACTGGGACCCCCGGGACGGCGTCGCCGACCTGGAGGACACCCGGGCCTTCATCGAAGGCAGCGGCTGGAACCTCGCCAACACCGTGATCCGGCACTACAAGGTGCACGCCCGCGCGGCCGTCGAAGGCACGGTGGTCACCCGCTACAAGAAGAACAGGGTCGCCATGGAAGCCCGCGAGGACTTCTACAAGCTGGCGCTGGAGATCGGGGCGGGGGCCAAGCGCCGATGAGCAAGCGCACCAACTTCGCCAGCCTCATCGGTGAGAAGTCGGCCGCCGCCACGGCGGCCGAGGAGCCGGAGGCCAAGACCCCGCCGAACAGCGCGCTGATGCACACGGTGGTCGGCAACCCGGGCAACCCGCGCCGGGAAGGGGAGTACAGCACCAGCGATCCCGGCTTCGAGGAACTGATGCTCACCCTCAAGGAGGTGGGCCAGCTCCAGCCGGTGGTCGTGGTCTCCAGGGACGTCTTCCTCCGGCTGAAGCCCGAGCACACCGATGCGGTCGGGGCCGCCGACTGGGTGGTGGTGAACGGCAACCGGCGGTTCGCCGCCGCCCGCCAGCTCGGCTGGACCCGGATCGACATCAAGGTGCAGGACCACCTGGGTGACGGCAAGGGCCTCCTCGACGAGGCCGTCATCATCGAGAACATCCACCGCAAGGCGATCGAGCCGTGCAAGGAGGCCGCCTTCCTCCAGGGGCTGGTGGACAAGTACGGCTCGCAGGAGAAGGCGGCCACCCGCATCGGCAAATCGCAGATGTACGTGTCGCACCGGCTGTCCCTGCTGAGGCTGGCCCCGGAGTTGCAGCGCCGGGTGGACGCGGGTGTCTTCAAGCTGAAGGCGGCCCGCGAGCTGGCTTCCCGTACGGCCGACCACGAGGAGCAGCTGGCCCAGTTCGCCGAGCTCCAGCGTCAGGCGGAGCTCCCGAAGACCAAGCCGGCGCCCCCGGCCGCGACCCCGGAACCCGAGCCCGCAGCGCCCCTGGCGCAGGCTCCGGCCCCGGTCGCTCCGGTGGCGCCGGTCGCCCCCGCGGCTCCGGTGGCCGCTGCGGCCCCGGTGGTTCCGGTGGTTCCGGGCCTTCCGGAGCCGGTCGGGGAGGCGTACGCGGAGCAGTCGTACACCGAACAGTCGTACTCCGAGGCGGTTCCCGCGCCGGTGGTGAAGCCACGGAGCGAAGCCCCGCTGATCCCGGCCGCTTCGGCCGATCCGCTGGGGGAGCCCACGGCAGAGCAGGTCCTTCCGCTGCTGGGTGCGCTCCTGGACTCGGTGGACCGTCCGGAGGATCTGGTCCGCGGACTGCTGGCGCTCACGGACGACGCCTATCGTCGCCGGCTCGCCGAACTCCTCCTGGAACAGCTGTAATCGATGTAACGCGCATGCACTTCAAAACCGGGTTTTGAAAAACGGAGCGGCTCGCCATCCAGGCGGGCCGCTCCCGCCGTTTCGAGCCCTCCCGGAGGGTCGAAAACCGCTGTACGCCCGCCTGACGGCCTGTCGGATGCCAAGAGGTCGAATCCCTAGGACGGTTGTCCGATCGGCCCTCCTGCCCCCGATTCTGGCGGTCGCTTTTCTGCTGATTGACGAAGAATGACCGATCAGAGGGAGTCGACGGAGAACGGCCCGGCCTTCGGGGCCACACACTTGTCGACGGTGCTCTCCAGCCCGTTCGCACTGCCGTTCAGGCAGAGCCGCCCGCCGTCCGCCCGGAGGTCGAGGAAGAACCGGGTGGTCGTACCGGACCGCTTCAGATCGTGGATCCGTGCGTCGACATAGCCCAGACCGTTCAGGGCCGCCCGCACCTCGGCGGGGGAGGGGTCCACCAGCGGGGAGATGGCCGTGTAGATCCGCTCCTCGTGGAAGTTGCTCCCGCACCAGTCACGTGCGTTCAGCATCGCCTCCGGACCCGAGGTGGGGGCGATCGGCTCGATCGCGCCGGCCGGTGCCTCCGGCGCCGGCTCCACCTCCGCCCCCGGCGGCAGCGGCCGCGAGGGCCCGGTCGGCACCGGCAGCGGCGGGGCGCTCGCGGGGCACCTCCGGTCGATCTCCTCAAGGATCCGCTCGTAGCTCGGCGAGGACCCGCTGTCCACGACGCCCGCGCGCCCGACCCGCTCCGCGCTGCCGCCCCCGGCGCCGCCGGTGGTCTTCCCGGTGCCGCAGGCTCCGAGGGACAGTACGGCCAGAGACGTCAGCGCGGCCAGCGCCGCCATGGCCGGAGTGCTGCGTCGCGGCCGACCCGAGGAGAGGGCGAACATGCTAGTCGAGGTGGGGATTCGGTTCATGTGCACAGCATCCGATCAAGCCGGTCGGGAGGCGTGAGTACCCGTACTCACCCGCACCCGACCGCACACTCACCCGATCGAACCGGGGGCTTACGAGGGTCCTTCGGATCGGCCACCATGGAAGTCCGTCGGCGATCCGAGGATGCGCATGAGCGAGGCTGGGGAAGTCCCGGATGGGAAGCCCGAACAGGCCGTGGCCGAACAGGTCGGGGCCGCGCCGTGGCTGGCGTTGGCCTGTCTCGTCGGGCTGTGCCTGGCCTACGCCCTGCTGGCCAACTTCACCGGAGAGCTGCGGGCGGCCCTGTGGGGTGAACCCGGGACCGTGACCGTGACCCGGGCCGACTGCCGGACGTACGACAACACCGTGGCCAACGCGGGAACCGCGACATCCTGCACGGCCGCCTTCACCCCGGACAGCGGCGGCTCCTCCTTCGACGTCCCCGTCGACGGGGCCCGCCCCGATGGGCAACCCGTCCGGGCCTGGCTGGTCGACGGCGCCTCCGGCACCGCGTACGTCTCACCGACGGCATGGGCGGGGGTGATCCCGGTCGGGCTGTCCCTCCTCCTCACCGGCCTCCCGGCGGCCGCGACGGTGATCTACCTGCGCCACACCCTTGGCCGGCGTCAGAAGTCGAAGTCCACGTAGTCGATGTCGGTGAACTCGACCAGCAGGTCCTGGGCGCGGGCCCCGTGGTCCTTGAAGTAGATCTCCTGGAGGCCCTCGGCCGCGATGTGCCGCAACTGGGCCTCGGTCGCGCCGGTTTCCTGCGCGGCGAACAGCCGCTCGGCGTACTGCGGGGGCAGGTGCTGGGTGATCCGGCGCATCCGGCCGTCGTCGGTGGTGCCGGGGGCGGCGGTGAAACCGAACCGGGCCCGGGTCTCGATGACCAGACCGGTGGTCCGGGCCGCCCGGTCCCGGGCCCGCTTGCGGACCAGGGGCTGCCAGCGGCGCCGCACCTCGGTCTCCAGACGGGCCGCGAGAGCCGGTTTGGGCTGCTTCAGCTGGTCCTTGACATACCGTTCGACGGTTCGCTGGGAGATCCCGAGCAACCCGGCAGCCTCCCGCGTGGACTTGAGCTGCCGCACCAGATAACGCATCTGCGCACCGGCCGACTTGGGGATCGGCTTGGTGAAGTTCTGTTCGTCGGCGCGGGTGAGGCCGTCGCTGATCTCGGGCATGGGTGGTGACTACTCTCCGTCGGCCGCGGCGTCGTGGCCCTTGATGTGGCGGGCGGGGTTGTGGCCCTCGTCGAGCAGACCGACGGCCCACAACAAGGACTGGGTTCCCTCGTGCTTGACCATGCCGGGGCTGACACCGAGCCGGAATCCGCCGGGCAGCGGCTTGCCGTCCGGGGTACGGGGCAGGAAGTCGAGCGGGCCGGGCCCGTCGGACAGGTACACGGCGCAGTCGGACAGCACGGCGACCGGATACAGATCGGCCGCGGTCGCCAGCCTGGTCATCTTCCGGTGCATGTTCACCCGGGCCGTGGAGATGACGGCGGCCCGGATGTCCGGCCGCCAGGTGGGCCGTTCCAGGGCGGGCCACGGCTCGCCCGGACGGTACTGGGCCCCCTGCGGGCGCTCCCTCAGCTTGCCGATGCCGCCCTTGACGGTCGACTTGATGGCGGACAGCACGGCGGCTCGCAGCGGGTCCCGCTGCTTGTGCGACTCCATCGCGGCCAGGAACTCGGCGTCCGGCAGACCGGAGGTCACCCCGAGATCGGCCATGGTGGCCAGATAGGCGTCGCGCAGACGGACGTACCAGGGGTCCAGATACGAACCGTGCTCCTGCCGGACCCAGGCCTCGGTGGGGGAGACCTCGAAGCCGAGCTCGCGGGCGTAGGCGAGGGTGGGGGTCGCGTACCAGGCCGGGCCGGCCGGCGGCCGGCCGTTCGCCGTGAACGGGCTGGGCAGGCGCGGATCGAGGACGATCCCGGAGAGGTCCGCCAGCCAGCAGCCGGGCAGCTTCGGGTCGAAACGAGGCGACTGGGTGTGAGTGGCGGGGCCGGTGCCGACGAGCAGACGGTTGGCGGCGGCGGCGAAGGCCATGTTCACGTCGATGCCGACGGCGTGGGTCCGGGCGCACTCCTCGTCAGTGAGCAGCTCCGGATCGCGGAACCAGTCGTACGCCTCCTCTTCGAGGACCTCGGCCGGAGTCCGCTGGTGCGAGCGCGGATAGCGGGCGGCGACCACCGGATGCTCGTCCGGGGCCTCCGGCGGAGCGGGATCCACGGCCCGGGTGAGGGCGCCCGGCACGGTCGCCGACACCCACAGGCCCGTCTCCGGATCCTTCGCGGCACGGGTCGGAGGCCGCAGCGAGGTCATCAGTTCCAGACCGGTCACCGCGGTGGAGCCGCGCGGGGTCAGGACCCGGGTGGCATAGGTGGTGAGCAGCTCGGCGAGCTCGGGGGCGGAAAGCCCGGCGGTCCGCTCGCCCCAGGCCCGTGGATCGAGGGCACCCCAGGGGAGCACCGCCAGCTGCACGCACTGGCGGCCGGTGGTGGGCGTGGCCGGACGGTAGATCCGCGCCCAGGGCCCGAAGCCGCGGCGGGTCAGCTTCCACTTCGCCTTGGTGAGGCGTTTGACGACCGGATGGTCGTCGGGGAGGCGCAGACCGCGACGGTCCTCCAACACGAGCGGGAGACCGAGGGCTTCGGCGGCGGCCGGGGTGAGGACGAGGAGCGGATCGCCGTCCCGGCCATTGGGGTGCAGACGGGGGGAACGCAGATCGGCCTCGGTGAGGGCCCAGGAGAGGAGCGCGGGCAGATCCCCGCCCGGGTACGCGAGCACCACCCCGGCGGCCGCATGCGCGGCCCCCGCACCGTCCAGCACCGCCAGAGGACCATTACCGGCAACCGGCACGGCGGCCGGTGCGGCCGCGCTACCGACCCCTTGCGCCCGCGCGGCCGCGCCACGGGCTGCGCCCGGTGCCGTGCCGCGGGCGGCGGCTGCGCCGCGGGCCGCGCCGGGGGCCGGGCGCCTACCCGCGCCCGGGGCCCGCGCCGGAGCCGTACCCCCGGCCGTGGCCGAGCCCCGCGCCCCGGCGGGGCCGCTGGCTGAGTCTCGCGCCTCGGCAGGAGCAGTGCCCCTGGCCGCGCCCGCGTCCCGCGCCGGGGCGTCGGCCGCGCCCCGGCCTTGGCCCGGCGCTCCGGCGGTGCGGCTGCCCGCGCCCCCGGATGCTTGCTCGGCTGCGTTTCCGCGCTCGTACCCGCCCACCGGCTCCACCGGCTCCGCCGGCACGGTCGGCCGGGCGGCCCCCGAAGGCCAGGCACCCGGCACGCCGGGCCCGCCTGCGGCCACCGCCGCGACGGCTCCGGCCGCCTCCGGCCCGCCTGCGGCGCCGCCCGGCGCCCCTGCGTCCGCCAAGCCGTCCGATCCGGCCGGCGCCGGCACCAACCGGGTGCCTGCGGCGGCCGTGGCGTCGGGTCCGGCCGTGCCCAGCGCCTCCGGCGCGGCTGCGTCCGGTCCCGCCGTGCCTGCGGCTGCGGATGCGTCCGGCAGGACGTACTCGGCTGGAGCGCCCGGGGAGCCTGGTACCTCCGGTGCACCCGCCGCTGGTGCCTCCGGCGCGGCCGCGGCTGCCGAGGTGTCCGGCAGGGACTGTTCGGCCGGGGTCTCTGGGGCCCTCGGGGCGGCGGGGGCCACCGGTGCGGCCAGGGTGTGGGAAGGGGCGGGGGGCGCCTGCTCGGCGTGGCGCGCCAATGCCGTCGCCCGAGCCGACGGGCTGGCGGCCGTACCGGCGGTGCCCGGCCCCTCCGGCGCGGCTGCGGCCGACGGCGCGTCCGATCCGGCTGCCGCCGGCGCGCCTGCGGGGGCCGATGTGTCCGGTCCCGACGGGGCGGGCGCCTCCGGCGCCGTGCCGGCTGGTGTCGGCCGGGCCGACGGGGTGGCGGCCGCCTTCGGCACCGCCGGGCAGACCGGCGCCTCCGGCGCTCCGGCCGTCGTCGGGTGTGCCGGGCCGGGCGTGGCCTCCGGCGTGGCCGTGTCGGCTGTCGCCGACGGGGTGGTGGCCGCCTGCGGCATGGCCGGGCCGGCCGGCGCCTCCGGCGCTCCCGTCGAGGGCGAGGGCATCGGGTGCAGGGCTGCCAGGCCCTGGAGGAGGCGGAGGTAGGCGGCGCGTTTGGGGGGGCGGGGGGCGGTTCGGCCGGATTCCCAGGAGGTGACCGTTTCGCGGCGGACGGACAGCGTGCGGGCGATCTGGTCCTGGCTCAGCCCGGCGGCCTCGCGCAGTCGCTTGCGCTCCTCGGGCCGTGGCAGCGCGTCCTTGCCCGCCGATTCGGCCAGGAGTGCGTCGACCGCCGCGAACAGGGTGTCTTGCTCGTTGTGCATGGGGACCTCCGCGGCGAGCCTAGATCAAACGCACCGCTGAACGCACACGGAACACACGCCCGGCCAGGCGGTGGCGGGCGGGGCGGTCTCGTACACGCCGCAGTGAGCACCCCCGTGGATCACCACGGCGCGTACGGGGCCGTCCCGCCCGGTCGCGGTGGCCGGGCCGGTCCTACAGGTCCAGGCCGAGTTCCTTTCGGCATTCCGGGGATCCGGCCGGGTCGAAGCGGGGCAGTCGGGCCGGCGGGACCACGGCCGGCAGCAGGAACCGCCACAGGTCGATCACCCGGGCGTGCAGGTCCTCGCGGCCGGTGCGGACGTGCGAGGTGACCTGGATGCCGGTGAAGGAGCCGACGAGGTGGGTGGCCAGGTCGTCGACGTCCAGGTCGGCCCGGATGTCCCCGGCGGCCTGGGCCGGGGCCAGGCAGGCCCGGCCGGTGGCGATCCAGGCGTTGTAGGGGCTCGGGTCCGGGTCGGTGAACGAGCCGAACTCGATGACGAGGCGGATCCCGGCCCGGACCCGGATGTCGGTGCGCAGTCCGTGTGCCATCCGGTGGGTCAGGTCGATCGCGGTCTGGAGGCCCGGCCCGGGGTCCTCCGGCATCGGGCCGGAGATCCGGAACTGCTCCTCCATCAGGGTGCGGGCGAGCGCTTCCTTCGACGGGAAGTGGAAGTACAGGGCGCCCTTGGTGACCCCGGCGTGCTTCACCACGTCGCTGAGGCTGGTGCTGCCGAACCCCGCGTGGTCGAAGGCCGCGGCCGCCCCGTCGAGGATGGCCTGCCGGGTGATTTCGGCTCGTTCCTGCCGGACCCTCGCCACGTGTGTCTCTCCCGCATGTCCGTACGGCCCCGTGTGCCCGAGCGGCCCCTCTGGCCCCACGGGGTCAATCTAGCGGGATGGGGTCAAAAAAAACCAGTCGACTAGTACGTTTTCCTTGAGGGAGGGATGGGGCATGGCGGAGCGCGTACTGGTGACGGGCGGGGCCGGGTTCGTGGGCACGCACGTGGTGGCACGGCTGGTCCGGGAGGGGGTGCGGCCGAGGGTGCTGGTGCACCGGGGCGAGGTGCCGGGCGGGCCGGAGGAGGCGCGCGGGGACCTGGCGCGGCCGGGAACCCTGCACGGGATCTGCGAGGGCGTGCACACCGTGCTGCATCTGGCCGCCCGGATCGGCGGCACCGAGGAGGAGTGCCGGGCCGTCAACGAGGAGGGCACCCGGGCCCTGTTGGCGGAGGCGCGACGGTCCGGAGTCCGCCGGTTCCTGCACCTGGGCACGGCGGCCGTCTACCGGGACGGCCCGCACCGGGGCGCCAGGGAGGGGGAACTCGACGAGGGGCCCGGCTCGGTGACCAGCGTGACCAGACTGGCGGGGGAGCGGCTGGTGCTGGCGGCCGGCGGCACCGTACTGCGTCCGCACCTCGTCTACGGGCGCGGCGACCGGTGGGTGGTGCCCGCGCTGCTCCGGCTGCTGGAACGGTTGCCGTACCGGGTGGACGGCGGGCGTGCCCGGATGTCCCTGATCTCGGTGGACCTGCTGGCCGAGGCGCTGGTGGAGCTGGCGGTCCGGGGTCCGGACGGGGCCGGCCGGTTCGGTCGCGGGCCGGGCCGGGTGCTGCACGCGGTGCATCCCGTCCCGGTGACCGGGCGCGAGCTGGTGGAGACGGTGACCGGGGCGCTGGGCCGGCCGGCCCCCGGCGCCGAGACGGATCTGGCGGGCGCCCTCGCCCTGGTGGGGGAGGGCGCGGAGGCGGGGCAGCTGCGCCGGCTGGTGTCGTTGCTGGCGGTGGACCACTGGTACGACGGCACGCGATTGTGGGACCTGTTGCCGGTGTCCCCGGGCCCGGCGTTCACCGAGGCCTTCGGCGCGTACGCGCCCTGGTACCGGGCGCAGGCGGGGGCGTAGGCGGAAGCGAGTACGGGAGGGAGTACGGGAGAGGGCGCGGGTCGAGGGGCCCTTGGGCGGGGCGGGGGTCAAGCCGCGCCGGAGACGGTGGAGGTGAAGACGGTACGGCCGTGCTGGCGGCCGGTGACGCGGACCCGGCCGGGGTCCAGCACGGAGGCCTCTATCCAGCAGGGGGCGTCCAGTTCGGCGTACTGGTGGAACTCGGTGGCGACGGCGGCGGGGGTGAACGAGCCCGGCGGGTGCAGCCCGCAGGCGGCCTGCCGGGCAGCCTCCACCAGGACCATGCCGGGGTGGTGGTCGAGGGCCTGGTCGAACAGGATCGGGTGGCGCAGGTCGGGGCTGAGCAGCCAGCGGCCCGGCCGGTCGGCCCGGTCCGCCGGCGCCAGCACCACATCGCAGGGCAGCAGCCGCCCGACCGAGGCGGGCCCGGCCGGGGTCCGGCGCCGGGCCCCTGTGCCGGGCCCGCCGGAGCCGGGTGGGCGGCCCCGGAGGAGCCGGTAGGCGGCCGGGTGGACACAGGTGAAGCGGGCGGTGCCCACGGCCACCGGTTCGCCGGCCCGGTCGATCCTGACCTCCAGCGAGCCGGAGAACCGGGTGCCGGTCCACTGCGGGTCCGGGCAGACCGCGGTGATGCCGAGCTCGCTCGGGTGCGGCCCGATCCGCAGCAGCTCGGGCCTGGAGTGGAAGTCGAGCTGGTGGAACACCACGTGGTGGCCGAGGGGGACGCCGAAGACGGCGTGGCAGAGGTACACGCCGACCTGCCGGACGGTCTCGCCGGCCTGGACGGCGTCATGGCTGCGGCCGTCGGCACTGGTGAAGAAGGTATGGGCGCGCGGCCATTGCCCGGTGAGGGCCCAGGAGTGGCCCGCGGTGCGGTCACAGCCGGTCAGGAAGACCTCGGCGAGTGATCTCCGGTGGACGAACTCCCGGGGAACCGTGGTGGTCAAAACGGGTAATCCATCTGTTCGGAATTCGGAATTCCGCATTGTTTTCGTGGTCATGGAACTCTCCCTCGGTGCCGTTTGGTGGACGGTCTGGCGGGATGGGTTGCACATGCGACATCGCAAGATACGTACTCGCCGGTTTTATTCGCAAGACCCCTGCTCGGAGCCGCTCCGTTCCAGGCTCACTCCATGGAGAATCGAAGCGCGTTCGGTCGCTCGGATGTATTTCCGGCGTGAAATTCCGGTCAAGAGATCGGGAATCGAGAACCCTTTTCGCGGCAGGCTCGAAGAGGGCTCAAGAATTTGGTGACATTGCCCAGGGGACCGCTACCGTGCCTCCGTCGAAGGCCGAAAACGAGGGGAATTTCGACGACCTACGGAGGAGACCGTGAAGATTCAGGTTCTGGGTCCGTTGAGTGCCGAGG
Organism: Streptomyces sp. NPDC033845; assembly: GCF_055576225.1. Classification (NCBI taxonomy): domain Bacteria; kingdom Bacillati; phylum Actinomycetota; class Actinomycetes; order Kitasatosporales; family Streptomycetaceae; genus Streptomyces; species Streptomyces sp. NPDC033845. The sequence goes on from NZ_JBVIRI010000021.1 coordinate 67,323, forward strand.
TGAACGGCGGCTCGATCGTTCCCACGGCGCGGAAGCCCCGACAGGTGTTGACGCTCCTGGCGCTGTACCCGGGGCGGGTGATGCCGGTTCCGACCCTGATGGAGGAGATCTGGGGCACCGAGCTGCCGCAGAGCGCGCTGACCACCCTTCAGACGTACATCCTGCAACTGCGCCGCAGACTCGGCACCGCCATGGGGCCTGGGGCCCCGGGCGCCGCCAAGGAGATCCTCGCGACCCGGCACGGCGGCTATCTGCTGCAGATACCGCCGCAGAGCGTGGACGTCCACGAGTACGAAACCCTGGTTTCCCAGGGGCAGGGCGCATTCGAGTCCGGGGACGACGAGCGGGCCGCCGCCATGCTCCGAAAAGCCCTCGGGTTATGGCAGGGCCCCGCCCTGGTCGACGTCCGGGTGGGACCCATTCTGGAGATCGAGGTCATGCGGCTGGAGGAGAGCCGGCTGGTGACCGTGGAGCGGCGCATCGACGTCGATCTGCGGCTGGGCCGGCACACCGAACTGCTGGCCGAGCTGACCGAGCTGATCGCCCGGCACCCCCAGCACGAGGGGCTGCACTCGCAGGCCATGGTCGCGCTGTACCGGTCCGGTCGGCAGGCCACCGCGCTGGACGTCTACCGGCGGCTGCGCGCCCGGCTGATCGAGGAACTCGGGGTCGAGCCCTCGCCCCAGCTCCAGCGGCTGCACCAGGCGATGCTGGCCGTCGATCCGGCACTGGACGTCACGGCCGGGCCCCGGCGCGGATCCACGTTCGACCTGTACGCCGCCTGAGGCCGTGGCCTTGCGGGGCTGGGGGTGAGGCGCCGGGCGGGCGGTTGCGCCCCCGGCCCTCAGGCCGGGGGCGCCGCGGCCGCGGCGCCCCGCCCCACGGCCCCCGGGGCGGCCCCGCCCGCCGCCGGGCCGCCCCGGGCCATGTCGGCCTCCGCCGGGCTGGCTCCCGCCGGGCCGGCCTCGGCCATGCCGGCCGCCGCCAGGCCCGCGCCCGCTGTGGTGATGACCTCGTCCAGGACGTCGCGGGAGCGGAGCAGGTCGGTGATCATTCGGTCGATGCGTTCGCGTTCGGTGCGGAGTTCGGCGACCAGGCGGGGGGTGGCGCGTAGGGCCGGGCCCCCGTCGGCGTCCCGCATGCAGGGCAGGATCTGCGCGATCCGGGTGCTGTGCAGCCCGGCCGCGTACAGCTCCTGGATCCGGATCACCCGGTCCACCGCGCGATCGGGGTAGTCCCGGTGTCCGCCCGGGGTGCGGTCGGCGGCCAGCAGGCCCTGCTTCTCGTAGTAGCGCAGCGACCGCTCGCTCACCCCGGTGCGTGCCGCCAGTTCGCCGATGCGCATGATCCGACCGCCCGTCTCCCCTTGAACCTGACACTGATGTCAACTTCTACGGTACCGGCATGACGATCACTCAGCAGCAGACCCAGCAGACCCAGCAGACCCAGCAGACGCGACAGGCCCGGCAGACGCACACCGTCTCCCGTCTCTTCGGGCCGGCCCGCCTCGGTGCCCTGGAGCTTCCCAACCGCCTGGTGATGGCCCCGCTGACCCGCAACCGGGCCGGTGCCGACGGGGTTCCGGGGGAGCTGATGGAGACCTACTACGCGCAGCGCGCCTCCGCCGGGCTGATCATCGCGGAGGCGGCCGCGCCGAACGCGGTGGGCCACACCTACCCGCACATCCCCGGCATCCACCGGCCCGAGCAGGTGGCCGGCTGGCGCCGGGTCACCGACGCGGTCCGCGCGGCGGGCGGCCGGATGTTCCTCCAGCTCCAGCACGGTGGCCGGGTCGGCCACCCGGCCACCAGCGGCCTGCTGCCGCTCGCCCCGTCCCCGGTGCGCTTCACGGAGCCCGTGCACACCCCGGAGGGCCTGCTGGGGGCCCCGGTGCCCCGCGAGATGACGGAGGAGGACATCGCCACCACCATCGCCGACTTTGCCCGGGCCGCCCGCGACGCCGTGGACGCGGGCTTCGAGGGGGTCGAGGTGCACTCCGCCAACGGCCATCTGCTCCACCAGTTCCTGGCCCGCAACACCAACCTCCGCACCGATGCCTGGGGCGGGCCGGTGGCGCACCGGATCCGGTTCGCCGTGGCGGTGGTACGGGCCGTGGCCGAGGCCGTGGGCCCCGAGCGGGTCGGCGTGCGGATCTCCCCCGGAACGAACGTCAACGGGGTCGAGGAGGGCGAGACCGGGGAGATCTACCCGGCCCTCGTCGAGGCCCTGGCGGAGATCGGCCCGGCCTATCTGCACCTGGTGCACGCCGACCGCGACCTGCCGCTCTACCGGAAGCTCCGCGCGGCCTGGCCCGGCACGCTGATCGCCAACCCGATGCTCTCCCGGGAGGAGCAGGCCGCGGACGGCGGCAAGGCCGCGGGGGAGCGGCTGCTGGCCGAGGGCGCCGACCTGATCGCGCTCGGCCGGGGCTTCCTGGCCAACCCCGACCTCGTGACCCGGCTGCGGACGGGCGCACCCCTCAACCCGCTCCGGCCGGAGTTCCTGATGTACGTCCAGGGGGCCGAGGGCTACACCGACTACCCCACCCTCGACCGCATGTGACCCGGCTCATGGCCCCCGATGTCACGAACCGCCGCCCCCGGCTGTCCTCCCTTCGACGGACGGAACGGCACGGGGAACCAGGGAGGACGGACATGAAGGTGCTGCTGGCGGGGGCGAGCGGGGTACTGGGCCGGGCCGCGGCGCGCGAGCTGACCGCGGCCGGACACGAGGTGGCCCGCCTGGGCCGGGGCGCCGGGATGGACGTACGGGCCGATCTGCTGGACCGGGACGGCCTGCTGCGCGCCGTCCGCGGCCGCTCCTTCGACACGGTGGTGCACGCGGCCACCGCCCTGAACGGCCGGGCGATGGCCCGGCACCAGGACATGGCCGCCACCAACGCGCTGCGCACCTGGGGCACCGAGCACCTGCTGGAGGCCGCGCGGGCCACCGGCGCCCGGCGGTTCGTCGCCGAGTCGATGATGTTCGGCTACGGGTACGGGGACCACGGCACCCGGATCATCCGCGAGGACGAGGGACTGTTCGGCCCCCGGGGCCGCACCGCGTGGACGGAACGGCACGTCGGCGCCATGCGCACCAAGGAGGAACTGACCTTCGGGGCCGCCGCGAAGGACGGCACGGCCGGCATCAGCCTGCGCTTCGGGCTGTTCTACGGACCGGGGACCACCGACACCGCCATGCTGGAGAAGATCCGCAAGCGGGCGCTGCCGGTGGTCGAGGACCACGGCCGGGTGCTGTCCTTCGTGCACGTGGACGACGCCGCGCGGGCCGTCGTCGCGGCGGTGGAGCGCGGCCGTCCCGGACAGGCGTACAACATCGTGGACGATACCCCGACCGGCTGGGCGGCCCATGTGCGGGCGGTCGCCGTGGCGTTCGGCGCCCCGGCCCCGCGCACCGTCCCGATGTGGCTGCTGAGGGCCGCGCCGCTCGCCCGCACCATCATGGGCACCAGCATGCGGCTGTCGAACGACAAGGCCCGCCGGGAACTGGGCTGGACCCCCGCCTTCCCCGACTCCCGGGACGGCCTCGACCTCCTTGCCGCCGGATCGGAGGGCGTGACAGCCTGACCGGGTGATCAAGAAGCACGGAACCGACCCCGGGGAAGCGGTCGCACTCGTCCCCTTCACCGAGCACCGCCGGCTGCTCTTCGCCACCGCCTACCGGATGCTGGGCAGCGTCGCGGACGCCGAGGACGTCCTCCAGGACACCTGGCTGGCCTGGGACCGCGCCGACCGGTCCGAGGTGCTCAACCCGCGCGCCTACCTGGTGCGCACGGTCACCAACCTGGCCCTCAACCGGCTGACCTCCGCCCGGGCCACCCGGGAGACGTACGTCGGACCCTGGCTGCCCGAACCGCTGCTCACCTCGCGGTCGGCGGTCGGCCCGGTGGGCGGGGCCGGTCTGACCGCCCCCGACGCGGCAGAGGAGACCGAGACGGCCGACAGCGTCTCCACCGCCATGCTCGTCGTCCTGGAGAGCCTGAGCCCGGTCGAACGCGCCGTGTTCGTGCTGCGCGAGGTGTTCGGCTACTCGTACGGGGAGATCGCCGGCGTACTGGACCGCAGCGAGGCCGCCGTCCGCCAGACCGGGCACCGGGCGCGGGCGCACGTCCAGGCCCGCCGCCCCCGCTACGACACCGACCCCGGGCAGCGGCGCGAGGTCACCGAACGGTTCCTCGCCGCCTGCGCCGGCGGCGACCTCAACGCCATGATGGAACTGCTGGCCCCCGATGTGACCGCCTGGTCGGACGGCGGCGGCAAGGTCACCGCGGCCCGCCGCCCGCTGCACGGCGCCGACCACGTCGCCCGCTGGCTGATCGGGGTGCTGGCCAAGCCGGCCTCGGCCGGGATGGCGGTGGAGGTGGTCTCCCTCAACGGCGAGGACGGGCTGGTCGCGAGCGTGGGCGGGGTCCCGGTGGGCGCGCTCAGCCTCGAACTCACCGAGGACGGCCGCATCCGGACCATGCGCGCCCAGCTCAACCCGGACAAGCTGGCCGGGCTGACGCCGGAGCCGGGGCCGGGGCCGGCGGCCCGGCAAGATCCGGAAGGGACGGCCTAGCGGTCAGGCCGGTCCGGGCTGGGCGGCGGCGGTCATGGCGTCGAGCGCCCGGTCCCAGGGGAAGGGGCCCGGGTCGTCGGTGCCGGCCGGGCCCGGCAGATGGCCGGTGTCCCCGTGCAGCACATGGACGCCCGCGCCCCGCAGGGTGGCCAGGCTCTGCTCGAACTGCGGATGACGGGCCAGCGCCTCGTTGGTGCAGGGCATCGCCACGATCGGGGTGCCCTTGCCGATGCCCTCGGCGAGGACCCCGACGACGAACCGGTCGGTCAGCCCGAGGGCCCAGGCGTTGACCGAGTTGAAGGTGGCGGGGGCGAAGAGCAGCGCGTCGGCCGCCGGCCAGAGGTCCCCCTCGCCGGGGAACTTGTACTGCCAGCGCACCGGGTGTCCGGTCAGCGCGGCCAGGCCGTCGAGGCTGCCGGCCAGCCAGTGGGCCGCGGTCGGCGTCAGGCCGAGGCAGACGTCCCAGCCGCGCGCCTGGGCGTCCTCGATCACCCGGGCCACGTCGAAGACGGGCGGGGCGGCGGAACAGAGCAGATACAAGGTATTGGTCATAGCAGTACGTGATCTTATGTGTTGACCTCAAGAGGCCTTGAGGTTGCAGCATGATCGACATGACCACAGAGAACGCGGCCGAGCCCGCCGAAGTCGAGGCCATCCACCGGGTGGTGGCCGCCGTCGAGGCCTCCCAGGAGGCCAGGGACCCCGAGGCCTTCCTCTCCCTCTTCCACCCCGACGCCCTCTGGACCACCGGTGGCGGCAAGGTCCTCATCGGCCTCGACGCCATCGCGGAGTTCACCCGCGCCGTCCTCCCCGGCGCGACCTGGGACGGTCGGGTCAGCTACACCGTCACCCACCTCCAGTTCATCCGCCCGGACGTGGCCGCGGTCAAGGTCAGCCAGCGCTACCACGGCCCCGACGGACCGGGCGACGAGGGCGTCCCGACGTACGTGATGACCCGGCAGGAGGACGGCCGCTGGCTCCTGACCGTCTGCCAGAACACCCAGGTGGCCCGGCACGACTAGGGCTCCCGTGTCCTCGCCCGCCCGCCCGCCCGTCCGCCCGGACCGATCGACGCCAACGTACGCACACCCAAGGGGATCAGCCATGGCCACCACATCCACCACATCCATCGCATCCGTCACGTCCACCAGATCCGCCGCACCGGAGGCCGTCGCGGGCGGGCCGTTGCATGTCGTCGTCCTCCTCGGCAGCACGCGCGAAGGCCGCTTCGGCGGGGTGGTCGCCGACTGGATCCGGGCGCATGTCGCCGAACATCCCCAGTTCACCGTCGACCTGGTCGACCTGGCGGAGACCCCGCTGCCGACCGTCTTCCCCGTCATCGGCCAGGCCCCCTCCTCCCCAGAGGCCCGTGAACTGCTGGCCGCGGTCACCCCGAGGATGGCGGCGGCGGACGCGTTCGTCATCGTCACGCCCGAGTACAACCACAGCTTCCCCGCCGCCCTGAAGAACGCCATCGACTGGCATGACGTGGAATGGCACGCCAAGCCCGTCGCCTTCGTCTCCTACGGCGGGGTCTCCGGCGGTCTGCGCGCCGTCGAGCAGCTCCGCCAGGTCCTAGCCGAGCTGCACGCGGTCACGATCCGCGACTCCGTGGGCTTCCCGAGTGCCTGGGCCCGGTTCGACGAGGAGGGGGCGCCGCATGACCCCGCCGTCGACGTCGCCGCCAAGACCATGCTCGACCGGCTGGCCTGGTGGGGGCACGCGCTGCGCGAGGCCAAGGCCGCCCGTCCGTACGCGGCCTGACGGCGCAGTGGGGGTTCGTGCGGTCGAGTCGGGGTCCGGGTCGGGGTCCGAGTCGGGATCCAGGGGCGCTTGAGCGGTCCGGCCGAGGCTGAATTCCGGCCAGTCCGCCCCGGTCCGGCCGACGACCGGCCATCGGCCGGCCGCCGAGGGCCGCGGGAGGTGGCACCTTGCCCCGTCAGCAGAGGGACCCCGCACGGCCGAAGCCGTCGGCGCGGCCGGAACAGGTGCTGATCGTCGGTGCCGGACCGGCCGGGCTCACCGCCGCACACGAACTGGCCCGCCGGGGCGTCCCCGTACGGCTGATCGACTCCGCCGCCGGACCCGCGCCCGGCAGCCGTGCGCTCGTCCTCCACCCGCACACCCTGGAGGCCCTCGACCAGATGGGCCTGGCGGAGCCGCTGTTGGCACGGGGACGGCAGACCCGTTCGTTCGCCGTGTACGCGGCCGGACGCCGACTGCTCGAACTGGACGCGGCCCAGGACAGCGCCGCCGCTCCCAGCCGCTTCCCCTGTCCGGTGGTCCTCGGCCAGGAGGACACCGAGGCCGTGCTGCGGGCCGCGGTCCGCCGGCTCGGGGTGCGCATCGAGTGGGGGGTCCGGCTGACCGCCCTCAGCCAGGACGAGGACGAGAACGAGGACGAGAACGAGGGAGAGGGGTACGAGGGGGTGGGCGAGGGCGGCGTGCGGGTTCGGCTCAGCCATGCCGGCGGCCGTACCGAAAACCGGGTCGTGCCCTGGCTGCTGGGCTGCGACGGCCGGCACAGCACCGTACGCAAACGCCTGCGGCTGCCGCTCACCGGCGAGTCCGCGGAGACCTGGGAGCTCGCCGACGCCCCGGTGGAGGCCGCGGACGGCCGCGGTCTGCCCCGGGACACCGTGTCCTGGGTGTACCGGGGCGGCCGGATCCTGGTCCTGGTCCCGTACGCGCGGGAAGGCCACTGGCGGATGCTCACCCCGGCTCCGGCTCCGGCTCCGGCTCCGGCTACGGCCTCCGAGCCCGGCGGCGCGGATCCCGGGCCGCTGGCCGACCGGCTGGCCGCGCATCTGTCGGCCGGGCTCGGCCGCGAGATCCGCGTCGGCACCCCCGAGTGGACCGCGGTCTTCGCCTTCCGGCAGCGCATGACGGCCCGGATGCGCAAGGGCCGCTGCTTCCTGGCCGGGGACGCGGCGCACGTCCACAGCCCGCTCTCCGGACAGGGCCTGAACACCGGGATCCAGGAGGCCCACAACCTCGCCTGGAAGCTCGCCATGGTCGCCTCCGGCTCGGCCGCCCCCGCGCTGCTGGACACCTACGAGGCCGAACGCCTGCCGATCGGCCGCGCCCTGCTCGATGCCACCGGCAGCCGGGCGGCCTCCCTGCTGCGGCTGGTGCTGCCGGTGGCCCTGCCGCTGTCCGCCTGCCGCAATCCGGTCACCGGCGACTGCCCGGACAGCCCGCTGAACACCCCCGTCCACGGGGCCGGAGCGCCCGCCGGGTCCCGTGCCGCCACCGCCGCCGCCCGGTTTCCCGGCGACCCGGGCACGGCCGCGCTGACCCGGGAACTCCGCGATCCCCGCTGGTCGCTGCTGTACGTGCCGGAGGGCAGCGGCGGTGCCGAGGAGACGGCCGCCGACGCCGCCCGACGGCACGCCGCCTGGCTGTCCGTCCGCACCGTGACCACGACCGGACCGGCGGACCGCCACCCGGCCGGGGCCGCGACGCCCGTACCGCTGCCCGACCCGGCCGGCCGGCTCCGGGACGGCCTCGGGCTGGCCTCCGGCGGCTGGCTGCTGATCCGCCCCGACGGCCATGTGGCGGGCGGCGGGACGGATCTCACGGAGACCGCGCTCACCGGGGCGCTGGCCCCGCTCCCGCTCCTCCCGCCGTACCGGATGCCGGCGGACCCGGCGGACCCGGCGGAGCCCGGCGTGGACGTTCACGTATGCGCGTGAGCGTCCACGCCATGTTCCGTCTCACCGATCCGCCGTTGACTGGACCCATGACCACCACACGGAACACCACCCTCGTCATCGGCGGCACCGGCAAGACCGGCCGCCGGGTCGCCGAGAAGCTCGCCGCCCAGGGCCGGCCGGTCCGGATCGGCTCCCGCGCCGGCTCCCCGGCCTTCGACTGGAACGAACCCGCCACCTGGGCCCCGGCCCTGGACGGCGTGGACCGGGTGTACGTCACCTACTACCCCGACCTGTCCTTCCCCGGAGCCGCCGAGCAGATCGGCGCCTTCGCCGAACTGGCCGTGGCCTCCGGCGCCCGCCGGCTCGTCCTGCTGTCCGGCCGGGGGGAGCAGTCCGCCGAGACCGCCGAGGACAACCTGAAGGCCTCCGGCGCCGACTGGACCGTGGTCCGCGCCTCGTGGTTCGACCAGAACTTCGACGAGGGCTTCTTCCTGGAGCCGGTCCTCGCCGGTGTGATCGCCCTGCCCACCGACGACGCGGTCGAACCCTTCGTCGACACCGAGGACATCGCCGACGTCGTGGTCGCCGCCCTCACCGAGGACCGGCACATCGGCAGGACCTACGAACTCTCCGGACCCCGCCTGCTCAGCTTCACCGAGGTGGCCGCCGAACTGTCCGAGGCCACCGGCCGCGAGATCGTCTACGCCCCGGTCACCGACGCCCAGTACCGGGAGGTGCTGCGCGAGAACGGCCTCCCGGAGGACTTCGCGGACCTGTTCACGCTGATCCTCGACGGCCGCAACGCGCATCTGGTGGACGGGGTCGAGGAGGTCCTCGGCCGCAAGCCCCGGGACTTCCGCGAGTACGCCCGCGAGGCCGCCGCCACCGGCGTCTGGCGGGTGGCCTGAACAGCACTCCGCCGGGAGGACGCCCGCACCGCGCGGGATCACGTTGTCGGAGGCGTCCGTCATGCTGCGGGCATGGACGAGAACGCCTTCTGGGAACTCATCGAGGACTGCCGCCCCGCCGGGCCCGACCCGGATGCCGATCTCCTCGCGGAAGCCCTGTCCGTGAGCCTGTCCGCCGGACCCCTGCACCGGGTGGTCGGCTTCGCCGAGAACCTCGCCCGGCTGCTGTACCTGCTGGACCGCCGGGAGTTCGGGAGCGGCCTCTCGGGGGACCGCTTCCTCTACACCCGCTGCGCGGTGGTCGCGGCCGGCCGCAGGGTCTACGAGTCCGTCCTGGGCGACCCCGCCGAGTTCGTCCCGTACGCCGAGGGCCTGGTCTGGGCCGAGGGACTGCTCTACGTCCCCGACCAGGCCTACGAACACCTCACCGGCGAACAGTGGCCGCGAGCCACCCGCTACGCCTACGAGTCCTACTCCAACCGCGAGGGCTGGGCCGGCGCCTGGCGCGGCGGCAGCCCCTGACGCCCGGCGGTCAGAGGCCGGATTCGGTGGTGGTGGCGGTGTCCAGGGCCTGGGTGAGGCGGTCCAGGCGGGAGCGGAGGTCGTGGATCTCGGTCAGGTCGAAGCCGGTGGCGGCGGCGATGCGGCGGGGGACCTCGACGGCGCGGGCGCGCAGGGCGGTGCCGGCCTCGGTGAGGTGGGCGTGGACCGAGCGCTCGTCCTCGGTGCTCCGTTCGCGGCGGACCAGGCCGGCCGCCTCCAGCCGCTTGAGCAGCGGGGAGAGGGTGCCGGAGTCCAGCCGGAGGTGGTGGCCGAGGTCCTTGACCGGGAGTTCGCCGTGCTCCCACAGGGCCAGCATCACCAGGTACTGGGGGTAGGTGAGGCCCAGGTCCTTGAGGACGATCCGGTAGAGGCCGCCGAAGGCGCGGGTCGCGGCGTTCAGGGCGAAGCAGATCTGGCCGTCCAGGCGGAGGAAGTCCTGGTCGGTGGCGGGGGCGGCGGGCTGCTCGGTCATGGGGGACAGTCTAGCGCGGGATCGGTGTAGGCGATTGAGTTGTGCGCAACTGAATTGTGTGTCATCTTTGTGGTCGAGGCGGTCCGCGGGACCGCCGGGACCGACTTCCGAGAGGACTCCTCCGATGGACGCGCTGTACACCGCTGTCGCCACCGCCAACGGCCGCGAAGGCCGTGCCGTCAGCTCCGACGGGCAGATCGACCTCGCCCTGGCGATGCCTCCGGCGCTCGGCGGAAACGGTCAGGGGACCAACCCCGAGCAGCTCTTCGCCGCCGGGTACGCGGCCTGCTTCGCCAGCGCGCTCGGGCTGGTCGGCCGCCAGGCCAAGGTGGACACCGGCGAGGTCTCGGTGACCGCCGAGACCTCGATCGGCAAGACCGAGGACGGCGGCTTCGGGCTGGCCGTCACCCTCCGGATCGAGCTCCCGGAGGAGCTGGCCGGGGAGACCGGCGAACTGCTGGTCAAGCAGGCGCACGAGGTCTGCCCCTACTCCCGCGCCACCCGCGGCAACATCCCGGTCGAGATCGTCGTCGAGTAGGAGAGTGGCGGGCCGCCGCCGAGTGGCGGCTGTGGCCGGCTACGGGCGGCCGGGGGTCATTCCGCGGCGCGGGGCGGCAGGGCCGGCAGCAGTTCGGCCAGGTCCAGGGCCATCACGGCGATCTCCACGCTGCCGTCCGGGCCCTCGCAGCGGACGATCCGGGAACCGGGATTGATCACCATGCCCTCGCGCACCGACGGCGGACGCACCTCCAGGCGGACCAGCCCGGCCAGGGTCACGGCGGGTCCGCGGGACGGGGTCCAGCGCAGCCCGTCGGATTCGCCCGCCACCTGCCCGGCCCGCCAGCGGCCCGCTCCGGCCGGCCTGCGCACCATGCAGGGGATGCCCGGCACCGGGACCGGCACCCGGTCGGCCGGCCGGTCCTGCCGGGCACGGCGCCGGAACCGGCCGGTCCAGCCGAGGGCGGCGGCCGCCGCGGCCAGCAGCGCCAGGATGACGAACTCGTTCACCCGGACATTCAAGCAGGTGGGAGCGGGTGCGGCCCCCGGCCTCCGGCCGGGGGCCGGGGCTGTGTAGGTTGGCTGCTCTTTGGTGTTCTTCGGGTGGGGGAGTAAGGGACGTGCGCGGACTGACGGGCAGGACGGCGATCGCTGCCGCCGGTGCGATGGTGCTGGCGGTCGGGCTGACCGGTTGTGGGGAGTCCAAGGGCGGTGACGGCGGCTCGGCCGCCTCGGTCGCGCCCGGGGCCGGGGCCTCCTCGGCACCGGCGGACGGCACCGGGACGGGCGCCGGTTCGGCCGCCCGGGCGGGCGGCACGATCGGCGCCAAGGGCTCCGCGTGCCCGCTGCCGGTGGCCTTCGACCTCGCGGAGAGCTGGACGGCCAAGGCCGTCAGCCACGAGAAGGACGACCAGTTCGCCAAGATGTTCGAGCAGGGCGGCCTCGACGTGAGGTGCGAGATCGACGCCAAGCCCGCCGGGAACATCGGCTTCCTGCGCGTCTGGGCCTCGGACAAGGCCACGGGCGACGCCCGCAAGGTCCTGGAGGCCTTCATGGCCGGGGAGAAGTCCACCGGCGCCCCGGTCTACAAGGAGCTCAAGGCCGGCTCCCTCCGGGCGGTCGAGGCCTCCTACGAGACCAGCCCGCTGGACGAGCCCAAGAAGGAGCGCGCCTTCGCCGTGGTCACCCCGACCGGCGCGGCCGTACTGGTGCACCTCGGCGGCCTGGACAGCGAGGAGCACGACGCGATGCTGCCCGCCTACCGGCTCGCCCAGCAGTCCCTCAAGCCCACCCCGTAGTCGCACAGCCGCCCAGTAGCCCAGTCGCAAGCACGGCCGGCCGAGCAGCCCCCCCGGGGCGCTCGGCCGGCCGTCGTGCGTCCCGCCTCCGTCCCCCGACTTCGAAGAGTCGAGGAATCCCATCGCCAACCTCCGGCGGCACGCCGAATACTGCGAGCTGCACCGCACCGAGAGGACCCCCGAGGAAGCACCGACAACGACGCATCCCGACAGGAAAGGAGCCCGACCATGTCGACCGCTCTGGCCGCCGAACCCTCGACCGGTACCAGCCCCAGCGTGCGCGAACTCCTGGCGCAGGGCCGCACCTCGTATTCCTTCGAGTTCTTCCCGCCCCGCACCGAGGCCGGTGAGCGCACCCTCTGGCAGGCCGTCCGCCGCATCGAGGCCCTCGCCCCGTCCTTCGTCTCCATCACCTACGGGGCCGGCGGCTCCGACCGGGCCAGGACCGTGGAGCTCACCCGGCGGATAGCCACCGAGACCACCCTCCGGCCGGTCGGGCACCTCACCGCGGTCGGCCACTCGGTCGCCGAACTCCGCCATATCGTCGGCCAGTACGCCGACGCCGGGATCCACGACGTGCTCGCCCTCAGAGGGGACCCGCCGGGCGACCCCAAGGGCGAATGGACCCCGCACCCGGAAGGCTTCCGGCACGCGCACGAGCTGGTCTCCCTGGTCCGCGGCCTCGGCGGGTTCACCGTCGGCGTGGCCGCCTTCCCCGAACGCCACCCCCGGTCCGCCTCCTGGACCGAGGACATCCGGCACTTCGCCGCCAAATGCCGGGCCGGCGCCGACTACGCCATCACCCAGATGTTCTTCCACGTGGAGGACTACCTGCGGTTCCGCGACCGGCTCGCCTCCGTCGGCTGCCTCACCCCGGTCATCCCGGCGATCATGCCGGCCACCGACGTCCGCCAGATCGCCCGCTTCGCCCGGCTCAGCGACACCCGCTTCCCCGGCCCGCTCGCCGAACGCCTGGAGGCCGCCCGCTACGACCCGGCCGAAGGCCACCGCATCGGCGTCGACCACGCCACCGCCATGGCCGCCCGACTCCTCGCCGAGGGCGCGCCGGGCCTGCACTACATCACCCTCAACACCTCCACGGCCACCCTGGACATCCACCGCAACCTCGGCGCACACGACCGGCCCACCAGCCGCTGACGGGCCCCCCGGCAGCCGCCGACCGGACCGTGTCCGCCGGACGCACGCGCATGCCGGTGCGCGCCCCGCCCATGGCGCGCACCGCCGCCCCCGGGGTTGACTGGGGCCATGGACACGCTGACCGGTCTGCTGGAAGGGCCCAAGGCCCGGGGCGCCTTCATCCTGAAGTCCGTCCTCAACCCGCCGTGGTCGATACGGATCGAGGACCGCGCCCCGCTGTCCATCATGACCATGGTGCAGGGCGAGGCCTGGGTGGTCCCCGCGCAAGGCGACCCGGTCCGGGTCGGGCCCGGGGAACTGGCCGTGGTCCGAGGCCCCGAGCCGTACACGGTCGCCGACCGGCCGGACACCCCGGTGCAGATCACCGTGGGACCGGACCAGCGGTGCAGCACCGGGGCCGGCGAGGACGTCACCGAGACCATGGCGCTGGGCGTCCGCACCTGGGGCGAGGAGTTCCACGACGGCCGCTCCTCGGTCATGCTCACCGGCACCTACCAGGGGCCCGGCGAGATCGGCCGCAGACTCCTCGGCGCGCTCCCGGGCGTACTGGTCCGGCAGGCCTGCGGCTCCGACGAGACCCTGGTCCGGCTGCTCGCCGAGGAGACCGTACGCGACGCGCCCGGCCAGGAGATCGTCCTGGACCGGCTCCTCGACCTGCTGCTCATCGGACTGCTCCGCGGCTGGCTGGCCGCCCCCGACAGCGGAGCGCCCGCCTGGTACCGGGCGCAGGGCGACCCGGTGGTCGGCCCGGCCCTGCGGCTGCTCCACGAGAACCCGGCGTACGGCTGGACCGTCGCCGAACTCGCCCGCAAGACCGGGGTGTCGCGGGCCTCGCTGGCCCGCCGGTTCACCGAGACGGTCGGGGAGCCCCCGATGGCCTACCTGACCGGCTGGCGGCTGGCCCTCGCCGCCGACCTGCTGCGCGAACCGGAGGCCACGGTGGCCACCGTGGCCCGGCGCGTCGGATACGGCAGTGCGTTCGCGCTCTCGGCCGCCTTCAAGCGGGTCCGCGGGATAAGTCCCCGGGAATTCCGCACGGGTACGGCCGCTCCGGAAACGGCCGGATAAGGGTTGTCCGCATCACCTCTTGGGCCAGCCGATGTCGTCGTCGGGCATCGTCCACTCCCGCGCATTGGATACGAAATGAGCATGCGCTGGAGAGTGTGGCTCGACCTGCTGGAGAACCGCTCAAGAACCGCCAGAGCCCCTCTCGGGGCTGCGAGGAAGCCCGAACGGAATCCGGCTTGCAGTCGGCATCCATTCGTCGGGAATTCGCGCCACATTCAGCCCGGAACCACCTGAGGATCGCCTGAGGACGCTACCGCGTCATGGCAAATGTTTGCCTGCCTGTTGCCCGGCACCCTACGCTCGAAAGACGGCTCCTGACATATTCGTTGCCGCCCGCGCCATCAGGGATTCGGGATTCAGGGATTCAGGGATGCTCATGCTGCGACAGCCCGCGTTCGGACACCGCCTGAAGAAGTTGCGGACGGCCCGGGGCCTGTCCCAGACCGCGCTCGCCGGGGACGGCATGTCCACCGGCTACCTCTCCCGGCTGGAATCCGGGGCCCGCCAGCCCACCGACCGCGCCGTGAGCTATCTGGCCGCCCGGCTCGGCCTGGACCCGGCGGACTTCGAGGAGCCCGCCACCGGCTCCCTCGCCCACGCCCTCACCCTCGCCGCGTCCACCGGCGCCCCCGAGGCCGTCGAGGAACTCCGCCAGGCACTGGCCGCCGAGGGCCACGAGAGCGCCGTACTCCGCTGGCAGGCCCTCTGGCTGCTCGCCCGGGCGGACCGGGTACAGGGCGACCACCCCGCCGAACGGGCCCACCTCGCCCGGCTGGTGGAGCTCGGCGACGAGGTCGGGGTCAGCGAACTGCGGGTCCGCGGGCTGACCCGGCTGGCCCGCTGCCTGCGCTCGCTCGGCGAGATCACCTCCGCCCTCGACGCCGCCGTCGAAGCCCACCGGCTGGCCCTGGCGGAGGCCCTCGGCGTGGAGGACCGGGCGGCCGCGCTGCTCGCGCTGGTCTCCGTACAGGCCGAGGCGGGCCGGATCGCCGAGGCCCGGCAGCACGCCGACGAACTGACCGCCCTCGTCGAGGGCCGCACCGACGCCCTGTGGGCGGAGGCCATGTGGACCGCCGCCGCGGTCCGGATGCGGCAGGGCGACTTCCACGGGGCGCAGGACTGCCTGGAGACCGCGCTCGAACGGTTCGGCAGCCGCGAGGACCTGGTGCTGTGGCTCCGGCTGCGGCTCGCCGCCGCCCGGCTGCACCTGCAGAAACTGCCCGCCGACCCGGAACGCGCCCAGCGCCGGGCCGCCGAGGCAGAGGCCGCCATCGCGTTCGTCGGCACCCCCGCCCTGCGCCAGGACCTCACCGCCCTCAAGGCGGACCTGGCCTTCGCCACCGACCGCTACGACGACGCCCGCGCCCTGCTCGGCGAACTCGCCGCCGACCAGCCCCGGATGACCTACCGCGACCAGGTGCGGCTGGAGATCCTCCGGCACCAGCTGCTGATCCTCTCCGGCGACCCGGCCGGGGTCCAGGGCCTGCGCACCCTCGCCCAGCAGGCCCAGGACGACGCCAACATCGACCTCGCCGCCGAGATCTGGCGGGTCCTCGCGGACGCCCTCACCCGCACCACGACCGCCCCCGCCTGACTGCCCCCGCCTGAACGGTCGTCCCTGACCGGGCGTCACCCGCCCGGCGACTGTTGAGCACCGCTCAAGTGTGCGGGGGCAGCCTGGAGCCCACCCGCAGACGTGCACCCGACCCGGACCGTGCACCGGCGCCACCGGCAGGAGGGGGAGGGGCGACTCATGGCCGCGCAGCGCGTGCACCCGAGCGAGCGGACGGCATCGGTGGCCGCACCGGCCGGAGTGGTCTACGGAATCCTCGCCGACGCCGTGCGCTGGCCCCTGCTGCTCCCCACCCATCTGCACGTGGAACGGATGGACTTCGACGGGACCCGGGAACGCCTGCGCGTCTGGGACCTCCCCGGCCCTCCCGCGGACCTCCCCGCGGACGCGCCCGGCGGAGACGACGGCGGCGCGCGCGAAGGCGTCGGCCCGGGGCTCCGGATCCGCGCCACCCATGTCCGCCGCACCCTGGACCCCCGTACCCGGTCCATCCGCTTCGAACGGCAGGACACGGCCCGGCCCGGCTCGCCCACCACCGGAGTCTGGACCGTCGAACCCGAGGGCCCGGCCCAGTGCCGGCTGACCCTGCGCCGCGAGGTCACCCTGGACGGCCGCCCCGCCGACCACGGCCCGCGGACCCTGGACGCCCACGACCGGGAGACCGCCGCCGAGCTCGCCCGGGTCAGGGCGCTCGCCGAACGCTGGGAACGCCTCGACGACCTCCTGCTCTCCTTCGAGGACTCCCTGCTGGTCCCCGGCCCCGCCGAACTGGTCTACGCGTTCCTCCACCGGATCGAGGACTGGCCCGAACTGGTCCCGCACGTGGAATGGGCCACGGTCACCGAGGACCTGCCCGGAGTACAGCTCGCCGTCCTCGACCGCAGCGCCGGACCCGGCGGCGCCAGCGTGACCACCCGCACCGCGCGGCTCTGCTTCCCCGCCGCCGAGCGGATCGTCTTCAAGGAACTCGACACCCCCGAACCCATCGCCGCGCACAGCGGCGAATGGTCCCTGCTGCCCGCCGAGGGCGGGGTGCGGCTGGTCTGCGCCCAGCGCGTGATGCTCCGCGAACCGCCCGGCCCGGACACCGAACCCGCCGAGATCCGCCGGCAGGTGCGGAGCCGGCTGGGGCGGGCCGGCACCGAGGTGCTGCGGCTGGCCAAGTGGCATGCGCAGAGCGCGCCCGTGCGCCGTCTGCGATGAGGACGAGAAGGAGGCCGTGGATGGCCCTGACCCGGACCGGTCCGCTCGAAGACCACGACCCCCGGCCCCCGGCGGCACCCGCCGCCCCGCCGAGGTCGTGGCCGCGGCTGACCGTGCTCGCGGAGCCGTCCGCCGGGCCCGCGCCGGGCGCCGAGGCGGCGCTGCGCGCGGTACGTCTGGAGGCGCTGCTCGGGGACCCCCGCGACCGGGACAACCCGTACGGCCTGCGGGCCCTGGCCGGAGGCCCCGGTGCCCCGCCGGTGCCCGCCGAGACGGCCGAGGCACTCCGCGCGGCGGTACGCGCCGAACTCCGGCCCCCGGCGGACGGCGGCCACCTCACCTCCGGCGACCAACTGGGCCGGGTGCTGCGCCCGCTGTTCCGCCGGGGGCTGGCCCTGGGCTACGGGCAGGCGGTACGGGCCCTGCCGGAGGGCCTGCGCATGGGCACCGCCGGCCACGGCACGAACACCGGGTCCGCGACCGGCACCGGGGCCGGCGCCGCGACCGGGTCCGGAGCCGGGGCCAGGGCCGGTACGCCGACCGGCGCAGCCAGCGGTCCCGGCGCCGCCTCCGGTTCCGGGGCCGAGGTCCGGATCGGGGAACTCGCGGGACTGCTCGGCCCCGCCGCGCTGACCGCCGCCGCCGGGACCGTGCTCCGCGGCACCGTGCGGATCGTCGCCGCGGCACAGCAGACCGATTCCGGCATGCGCCGCTGGCGCCCGCCGCTGGCCTCCGCCTTCGCCGACCTGCTCGCCTGCGAGGCCCTGGTGACCCTCGGCCTGCGCGCCACCGGACTGCCCCAGGGCAGCGGCCCGGGGCTACGGGCCGCCGTGGGCTACGCCGTCCCCGTGGTGGTCGCCGACGCGCTCGACGAACTCGGCCTGATCCTCGACGAATGCGGGCTGCCGGGCGCCCCGGCGGAACGCGAACTCCTGGCCGCGCTGCGCGCCGACCTGCCCGCCGCCGGTGTCGGCCGCGCCGGTGTCGCCGCCTGCCAGGCCGCACTCGTACGCGAACTGCCCGCCCTGGCCACCGCCTTCGGACAGCGCCGCGGAGCGGACGGCCCGCCGGCCGCCGCCGGATCGGCGCTGTTCCGGCTGGGCTCGGAACTGACCGCCCGGAGCCCACTGCCGGAGCCGGACAGTGACGACGCCCTGATGTCCGTGCTCACCGTCGCCCACGACCGGTTCACCCGGATCGCCGCCGCGGCCGACGTGGTCGCCGAGGACGCCGTGACCCCGGCGCTGGCCCGGGTGACCGGCCGGCTGCTCAGCGAACAGCGGGCCCTGGTCCGCCGCTCCCGGGGCCCCGGCCCGTCCGCGTCCCCGTCGGTGTCCGCGTCCGGGGCGGCGTCCCCGCGCCCCGGCGGGTCCCCGCTGCCCGACCCGGCCGATCCGGCCGTACGGGCGCTGGCCGACCGGCAGGGCCTGATCCTGCTGGCCGCCGCCGTACTCGGCGTACAGGGCGCCGCCCGTCAGGCCCGGGAGCGGTACCAGGACCAGGACCCGGGCCACGACCCGGACCCGTTCCTCGGCGACCCCCACTGGGCGCTGCTGGCGACCGCCCGGATCACCGAACGCCTCGGCATCGCCCCCGACAGCCCGGGCGGCCCGGGCGCGGTGGAGGCCCGGGAACGCATCTGGGCCGAACTCGCCTCCCGGGACCGGTGGAGCACCGACTGCGACATCCACGCCACCAGGACCCTGTGGTGACCGCCCCGCACCCGGCCCCGTCGGGCCCCGGGACGAGCCCCCCGTGGGAGGCGGACTCGATGGCCGCGCAGGTGGCCGCCACCGCGGCCCGGATCGCGGCCGCCGTGGCCACCACCGCCGCCTCCGGCGAGTCCACCTCACCGCTGTACGTGCCGGGACCCGACGGCCCCTGGGAGCCGGTGGCGGAACGCCTCGACGACACCGGGCGGGCGGTGGTCTGCACGACCTGGGGCCACTGGCTCACCGCCGCCCTCCTCGACCCGGGCATCCGCCCCATGCTCGGCCACGACTGGCCGCGCTACCGCCAGACCCCGGCGGCGGCCGGCCGGCTGCGGTTCGCCGTCTCCCGGTTCGTCATGAAGCACACCGCCGCCACCGCGCTCGGCGTCCCGGTCGGCAGCGTCGACCTGGGCTACCAGCCGGGCGGCCGGCCCGTACTGCGCGGCCTCGGCGGCGAGCTGGAACTCAGCCTGACCCACACCGACGACCTGGTCGTCGTCGGCGTCAGCCGCACCGGCCCGATCGGCGTGGACGCCGAACCCGCCGACCGGGACATCTCCTTCGACCTGCTTCGCGAACACGTGTGCACCGAACCGGAGGCCGACATGCTGGCGGCCCTCCCCGAGGCGGAACGCCGGGCCCGGATGCTGCGCCTGTGGACCCTGAAGGAGGCCTACACCAAGGCCCTCGGCCACGGCCTCCGCCGCCGCTTCCCCGCCTTCGGCTTCGCCTGCGCGGGCGAGGGCCGGGTCGTGCTGGGCGTCGGCCCGGACCGCGAACTGGCCGCCGGCTGGACCTTCGACAGCCATGTGATCGAGGACCGCTACCTGGTCAGCGAAGCCCACCGGCACACCCACTGACCCCTGCGGACCTCAGACCGCGGACCGCCCGCCGCCCTCTCGGGCGACGGGCGGTGTGTGGTTTGTGGTTTGCGCTCCGGGGGTCCGGGCCCGCCGGGCCGGTCAGAGGTGGTCGTTGAGGTGGTTGTCGATGTGGGCCAGGCAGAGCTCGTAGATGTCCTCCGCGTGCGTCTGGCGCCAGCCCTCCGGCACCGGGGCGGAGGCCGGCCACAGGGCGTGGTGGCCGGTGTGGTCGGCGAGGACCACGAAGGTGCCGAACTCGTCCGCGAAGGGGTCGTCGGCCCAGGGGTCCTCCATCACGTGCAGGCTGCCGTCCTCGGTGACCCGTGCCGCGTGCCCGGTCCGCCACATCCGGGCCGTGCCCCGCGGGCCGGCCAGCGGATCGGGCAGGAAGCGCTCGCCCGTCGCGGCCGGCCGCCCCGGATAGCCCTGGGCCACCCCCACCCCCGCGATGTACAGGGAACCGATCACCCCCGGAGCCGTCGGACGCATCAGGGCGTCCAGGACATGGGCCCGGTAGCCGGGCGCCGGACGGGTCCGGCCGCCGGGGGTCTGCTCCACCAGCAGCCGCCCCTCCGGCCGCCCCACGCTCACCGTGAGCGGGGCCCGCTGCGCCCGGGCCAGCGCGACCAGCACGTCGTCGGCGGGGCCCAGCACCACCGACGCCCCCCGGGACCGCAGCCACCCCAGCACCTCGTGCGGGGCGCCGTACGCCAGTGAGGGCCCCGGCAGGTGGACCCGGGCCCCGGACACCAGGGTGCCCAGCAGGCCCAGGGCGGCCTCGGCGTCCGGATAGCCGTGCACCAGCCAGGCCGCGTCGGCGGCCGTGCCCAGACCGGCCGCGGCCAGCGGTTCGCCGCCGATCGCCACCGCGGCCACCGGGGTCCGGGGGAACGGCGAGGAGCGGTCCGGGCCCGGCCCGGCGGAGGCCAGCACCACCGGCCCGGCCGGGTCCAGCGGCCCGGTCCGGTCGGCCTGGCGCACCGGCCAGCTGCTTCCGGCCGGCAGCAGGTCCGCCGCCGGATCCCGGACCAGCCGCACCGCCCCCGGCACCGGCCCGAGCAGCCGGTCCGCCGCCTCGTCGAGGAGCAGCACCGAGGGCCGCACGGTCGGCGGCAGCCCGGCCGCCGGATCCACCGGCAGGCAGGCCGCGCCCGTCTTGGCGACGGCCAGCGCGGCCACCGCGAACCCGGTTGGCGAGGCCACCGCGGTGGCCACCGAGCCGCCCGGCCCGGCCCGGTGCCCGATCAGGGCGTGCGCCAGCAGGTCGGAGCGGGCGTCCAGCTCGGCGTAGTCCATACCGCCCAGGGCCGGCGCGTCCGGGGTACGGGCCACCTGTGCGGCGAACAGCCCCGCCGCGGTCCGGGCGGCCGGCAGCACCAGCGGCTCACCGCTCCACACTCCGCGGGACTCCGCGCCCGGCTCGCCGGGCAGCAGCCGCAGCCGGCTCAGCGCCAGGTGCGGGGCCTCGGCCGCCGCCCGCAGCAGGGCCAGCAGCCGGCCGGTCAGGACCGCCGTGGCCGCCTCGCCCAGCCCCGAGTGCTGGAACGCGGCGTCCACGGTGATGCCGGCGGGCGCCCCGGCGGCGTCCTGCCGCTCGGTCAGCGTCAGCGCCAGCGAGGCCATCGGCTGCGGCAGCAGCGGGGTCTCGGCGGACACCGTCAGCCCGGCCGCCGCGAACTCCCCGTCCGCCCGCTGCAGGACGTTCAGCGCGATTCCGCCGGGCAGCGCGAGGGCCGCGTCCGGGTCCCGGTACGCCGCCAGGTCGGCCTCCCGGACCCGTCGCAGCAGTTCGGCGAACGCGGGGTCCCCGCCGGCGTCCACGGACAGCGCCAGCACCCGCCCGTACGCCCCGACCGCTCCGCGCAGCGCCTCGTCGTCACGGGCCGGCACCGGCGCGGCCAGGGTGATGCCGGGGCCGGCCCCGAGCCGGCTGAGCAGGGCGGCGAGCGCCGCGTGTACCACCATGAACAGGGTGGCGCCGTGCTCGGCGGCCAGCCGGCTCAGCCGCAGGTGCAGCGCCGGTTCCAGGTCCAGGGCCAGGTTCCCGAAGGTGTCCGACTCGTAGCCGGAGGAACCGAACGCGCCGGGGGCCGCGGCACCGCCGGGTGCGGCGGTGGGCGCCAGGTCCCCCCACATCGCCCGCGGCGGCCCGGCCGGCGGCGGCGCCGCCCCCGCCGTCTCGGACCCTGTCGCGGCGCGCGCCCCGTACGCCCGGGCCAGCGCGGCGGCCAGGGGCTCCTGGGACCACAGGTCCACGGTGTCCCCGGGCACGGTCAGTTCGAGGAGGTGCTCCTCGTCGCCCAGACTGTGCAGCCGGGTCCCGGCCGACCCGAGCCGGCTGTTGCGCAGCGCCGCGTGCCGCCGCCCCAGGTCGCCGAGCGCCGCCTCCAGCGCCCCGGTGTCCAGCGGCCCGCTCAACCGGAGCGGCAGGACCGCGCTCTGACCGTTCGCCCGGCCCGGCCCGGTGGCCGCCACCGGCCCGTCGCCGAGCAGCGCGGCGAACCGCGCCGGGGTCGGGGCCTCCCGCAGGGCCCCGACGCCCGGGTCGGCGCCCAGGGTCTCCCGCACCCGGGACAGCAGCCGGGCCGCGGTCAGCCGGTGGCCGCCCAGCGCGAAGAAGTCGGAGTCCGCGTCAACCGCACGGCGGGGCAGCAGCAGCACCTCGGCGAACAGGTCGCGGACGATCTCCTGGACCGGGGTGCCCGGCTGCGCGCCGGTACCGCCGGTCGGCTCCCCGACTTCCGGGGCGGGCAGCGCACCGAGGTCGACCAGACCCTCGGCGTCCAGCGGCAGACCGGCCGTCCGGACCAGCACGGCCGGGGCGTACGGACCGGGCAGCCGCGGCAGCCGCTCCCGCAGGTGGCGGCGGAGCCGGACGGCGAGCGGGACGGTCTCCTCGAAGGACACCGGGACGTTGGCGAGTTCCGTGCCGGCCGCCTCCGTGTCCGCTGCCTGCGCGTCCTCGGCCTCCGCTTCCGGCGCCGCGTACACCGAGTTCAGCGGGCCGGACGGGAGCCGGGCGGGGTCGATCAGGAGCAGGTCGAGGTCCGTGTCGGCGGTCGCCGACCAGGTCGGCAGAGCCCGGTAGCCGGCCGCCTCGGCGGCCGCGCACAGCCCCTCCGGGTCCGGTACGCCCACGGGGGCGGCGGCGGAACCGGCCCCGGGCAGCCGCCCGTTGGGCACCCCGGCGATCCGCAGCACCGCCGGACGCCCGGCGCCGCGCAGCAGGTCCGTCAGGTCCCGCAGCCCGGCCAGGTCCCGGCCCCAGACCAGCCGGGGAGCCGCCGACAGGTCGGCGACCGGTTCGGCGGTGCCGAGCACCACGTCGTAGCGGTACCGCGTCAGGTCGTTGTGGTCGGCGCCCCGCTTGATCCGCAGGTCGACCGCCCGGATCGCCGGGAGCTGCCGGGCCAGCGCCGGGAACAGCTCGGGGGCCAGCAGCAGTTCGGTCTCCACCGGGGCGGCGGCTCCGGCCGCCACGCCCGCATCGGCGGCGGCCCGGCGCTCCAGCCGCAGGTGGCGCAGATCGCCCAGCAGGATCGAGCCGCCCGGGGCGAGCAGCGGCAGGGCGCGTTCCACGACGGTCCGCAGATAGTCCACGCCGGGGAAGAACTGCGCCACCGAGTGGAGGATCACCGTGTCGAAGTGACCGGCCGGCAGCCCGGTGGTGTCGTGGGCCTCCTGGCAGCGCAGCCGTACGGTGTCCCGCAGTGCCGGGTCCGCCCGGGTGTGCTCGTGGAGCGCGTCGACGGCGGAGGCGGAGAAGTCGGTGGCCCAGTACTCCTCGCAGTCCGCCGAGGCGGCCAGCGGGGCGAGCAGCAGCCCGGTACCGGCGCCGATCTCCAGGATCCGGCGGCCGCCCAGTTCGCGGACCCGGTCCAGGGTCGCGGAGCGCCAGGCGAGCAGCTCGGCGGTGTCGTGGTCCTCGGTCCAGCCGGCGAAGTTGTGCCCGAGCGGGAGGGCGCCCGCGTCGTCGTACAGGGTGTCGTGGATCTCCTTCCAGGCCCCGATCCGCTCGGCGGTCCGGCAGGCCTGCCCGGCCGGGTCGGTCTGCGCGGCCTGCACGGCCTGGTCGGTCTGGTCGGTCGGGCCGACACGGTCGGTGCCGCCGGTACCGGTGTCCGCCGCCGGGCCGGCCGGGACCACGTGGGCCACCAGGCGGTGCCCGCCGCCCGGGGTGCCGTACGCGGTGACGGCCGCCTCGGCCACCGCCGGGTGCCCGGCCAGGACGGACTCGATCGCGCCGAGGTCCGTCGGGACACCGGAGAGCCGGAGCCGCCGGTCCAGCCGGCCGGCGAGCTCGATCTCGCCGTCGGCGCGCAGCCGCACCAGGTCGCCGGTGCGGAACAGCCGACCGCCCTGCCCGGTGAAGCGGTCCTCGACGAACCGCCGCGCGGTGGCGTCGGGCCGGCCGAGGTAGCCGTCGGCCAGGCCCGGGCCGCCCAGCAGGAGTTCGCCGGTGCCGCCGG
This sequence comes from Streptomyces sp. NPDC033845, assembly GCF_055576225.1. Lineage (NCBI taxonomy): Bacteria > Bacillati > Actinomycetota > Actinomycetes > Kitasatosporales > Streptomycetaceae > Streptomyces > Streptomyces sp. NPDC033845. Next base: position 91,322 of record NZ_JBVIRI010000021.1, read on the forward strand.
GGGTGGTGGGGGTGCCGTCACCGGCGACCACCACGGCGACCGTGCCGCCCTGCGGACGGCCGACGGGCAGCACCGCCTCGACCGGCCCGGGGTCCGCCGACGGGTCCCGCACCTCGTGCCAGAGGGCGGGGCCGGCGGTCTCGGGCCGCCCGTACGCGTGCAGCAGCCGTCGCGGCGGGCCCGCCCGGAACACCTCCCGGACCAGGGCGGGATCGGCGGACCCGCCGCCGACCAGCAGGGTGCGCAGCGGGGCGAAGGCGCCGGGCCGTTCCCGGGCGATCCGGCGGAACGGCGCGGCGGGCAGGCCGAGCACCGAGACGCCCTGTTCGGCGAGGGCCCGTTCGAGGCGGGCCGGGTCGGCCACCGTCGCCGGCGGCAGGCAGACCAGCCGGGCGCCGGCGGTGAGCGCGGACCACACCTCGAAGGCCAGCAGGCCGGAACCGGGCCCGGCGGTCTGCGCCACCACGTCCTCGGGGCACAGCCGGACCGGACTGCCGGAGCGGACCAGGGAGAGCAGCGCACGGTGCGGGACGACCACCCCGTCCGCCGTGTCCCCCGGCGGGTAGTGGACGTACGCGGCCTCCTCGGGTCCGGCGGCCGACGGCCCGCCCGCACCCACGGGCATGTCCGTATCCGCATCCGTGCCGTTGGCGGTGGTGGTGCCTGTGGTGGTGCCCGTGCCGGTGGCGGTGCGGTCCAGGATGAGGAGGGCGGCTCCCTGTCCCGCGAAATCGGTCACCAGGGCCTCGGTGGTCACGACCGCGCGCGCGGAGGCCTCGCGCACGATCCGGCGGCGCTGCCCGGTCGGCCGCTCCGGGTCCAGGGCCACGTACGCCGCTCCGGTCCGTACGATCGCGAGCAGGGCGGTGATCAGGCCGGGGCCGTTGGGCAATGCGGTCACCACCCGGTCCCCGGGGCCGACGCCCCGGGCTCTGAAGCGCTCCGCGAGCCGGTGTGCGGCCCGGTCCAACTCCCCGTAGCCGAGCGAGATACCAGCACCGCCGGTGGCCGGGTCGGCCGGCTGGAGGACGGCTACCGCCTCGGGCCGCGCCAGGGCGTGCTGCTCGATCAGGCCGGAAAGTGACATCTGGGCTCGCTCCTTCGGTGCGGGGCACGGGGCTTGGGGCTGGCAACTCGGGACTGCGGGACTGCTGAGCTACGGGGCTGCGGGGCTTCGGGGCCGCGGAATCGGGCGGCGTGGGGGTTACGGCCAGCCGATCTTGTTGGTGGCCGGGGGCACCACCGGGTCGGCACCCGAGCCGGCACCCGGGTCGGCCGGCGCGGTCGGGCTGGTGGGCGGGGCGACCGGCCAGCCGATCTGCGGGCCGCCCTCCGCGGAGGCGACACCGCCGGCGGTGAGGACGGCGGCACCGACGAGGGCGGCGGTGGCGATGACGCGGGCGATGTTCTTCATGATTCCTCCGTGGCAACTGTGTGATCCGGCTTGGCAATTCCTCTGCCAAGAGATTGGCAATACCCGCTCGGGATCCGCTGGGACTTCGATCGAGAACCACTGGAAATGCCCACCAGAGCCAGTCGGAACCCTCTCCCGCAACCCCTCTGACCTGCGAAAATCTAATGTCTGCGAGATCGGGAAAAAGTCTTGCCAAAGATTGCCAAGACCCCGTCCCGGGCCCTTTCGGGTCCACCGTTCCTTGAGCGTGAATTGAGTGGGCGTTGCCAATCTGGCACAGAGCTTGGCAACGTATTGCCATCCACGTTGGCAATATCCGGTACAGGGGAGGTCCCCGCAATGAACGCGAACACGTCCCACCAGGGAGGAACGGCCAACCTGGACACTGCCGGCACCGGCCGGATGACCGAGGCCGTGCGCACCGTCCTCGCGGAGTGCACCGTCCGCGACGACCGCTTCGGGTCCTACGCACTGGCCGAACACCTCGGCGAGCTCCTGCACTCGGGGATCCACCGGCGGCTCGGCACCCTGCTGGGCGTGCCCGCCGACGACACCTTCCTCTTCACCGGCGCGGCCGACGCCTTCGACGCCTTCGTCTCCGCGCTCCCCGTCGGGCGCGGCGACCGGGTCTGGACCACCCCGCACGAGGGCGTGGCCCATCTGACCACCCTGTTCGCCCTCCGCGACCGCACCCGCTGCGCCCTGGAGGTGGTCCCGCTGAGGGAGGACGGCGAACTGGACCTCGACTGGATGCGGGACCACCTCGACGACGGTGTCGCGCTGGTCTCGGTGGCCCAGGTCTCCTCGGTCTGCGGCACCGTCAACCCGGTCGAGGAGGTCGGCCGGCTGCTCGCCGGGCACCGGGCGCGGTACGCGGTGGACGCCTCGTACGCGGTCGGTCAACTGCCCGTGGACGCCGTCCGGATCGGCTGCGACCTGCTCACCGCCGACGGCTGGCGGTTCCTCGGCGGCCCGGACGGGGTGGGTTTCGCCTACGCGGCCCCCGGCCTGGGGGACCCGCTCGACGCCCCCGAACCGCAGCCGGCGGCCGTCGCCGCCCTGGACGCGGCTCTGGCCGGGCGGGAGACCGCCGGACCCGGAACGGCGTACGAGGGCCTGCTCGCCGGACTGCGCGGCGCGGCCGAGGAGGCCCCGGGGATCGAACTGGTCCCGGCGGGCGGGCGACGCTCGGGGATCCTGTCCTTCCGGCACCCGGAGGTCCCGGCCGGGCTGATCCGGCGCGGGCTGGCCCGGCGCGGCGTACTGGTCCGCAAGTCCGTCTCCCAGGAGGTTCCGCTGCACCCGGCGGGCCGGGCCAACTCGGTCCGCGCCTCGGTGGACGAGGCCAGCACCGGCGAGGACATCGCCCGCTTCGGGACGGCGCTGTGGGAAGTGCTCCGCGAGGAGACCCAGGGCCGCCGCCCCGCCCGCCGGGCCATGGCCCTGGCGATGGGCTTCGCGGCCGGCTACCCCTCCGGCTCCGCCGCGGCCGCCGCCACCGCCGCCCACCTCGACCGCCCCGCCCGCCACCTCTCCCTGGTCCCGCACCGCCCCTGACCGGTACTGACGGCCTCAAAGACTCGCTCAAGCTTTCGCCTGCGGGCGGGACAGAGGGGCCGGGCGAGGTGGCACGATCCGCGCCTGGGGATGCAACCGACACGACCGCACGGGCCACCCTGCTCTGCACGGCAGCCCTGGCCTGCCTGGCCCACGCCCTCCTCCTCCACGGCCGCACCACCCCCACCGGCCGGTAGCCGGCCCGGCAGGATCCGAAGGGGAGGCGGTCTAGGCGCGGCCGTGGAGGACGAGGGTCCAGGACAGGCAGGCCAGGGCCGCGGTGAAGAGGACGGCGCGCCAGGTGTTGGCGCGTACCCAGCGGGGCTCGAAGGCCTGGCGGACCCGGGTCGCGGTGGCGTCGTCCATCCGGTCCGGGGGACCGGCCGCCTCCAGGGCGTTGTTGAGGGGGATGTTGACCCGGGCGGTCAGTGCAATGGCCAGGGCCACCGCCGCGAAGGCGCCGATCAGCGGGGGCAGTGCGTCCCGGCCCCCGCCGGAGGGCAGGTGCAGGCCCAGCGCCAGTCCGGTGAACAGCAGCGAGCCGAGATAGCCGAGCAGGAACCAGCCGTTGAGGATGGCCGTGTTGATCCGCTGCATGGTCTCGATCAGGGTCCGGTCCCCGGACCGCTTGAGTCCCGGCATCACGGAGACGGAGAACCCGTAGAAGAGCCCGCTCATCCACCCCGAGGTGACCGTCGCGGCGATGAGCGAGGCAAGTCGTGCCGTGTCCACGCGGGTCCTCCCCGGAGCGGGCTTGATCGAGTCGGTCGATCATAGGTGCGGGAGCCGGCCGGGTGGCCGGATGGCGGTCCCCGGCCGGGAACACGGCCGGAGGCGGTTCGTCCGGTATTCGCCCGATGGGGTGGGCGAGGGCCCGTTGCCCGCGCGCGGTACTCTCCGGCTGGGCCGACAGGACACTCAACCCGCACCCAACCTCCCGGAGGAATGCACCGTGAAGGAACCGCAGGGCGTGCGCGAGGCGACCGGGACGACCGGAGCCACCGGCGCGAGCGACCGGCTCGAAGCACTGCGCGCCGAGACCGAGCGCCGCAACCCGGCCCAGCCGGAGTTCCACCAGGCGGTACGGGAGGTCCTGGAGACCCTGGCCCCGGTGTTCGCCGTACGGCCCGAACTCGCCGAGCCCGGCCTGCTGGAACGCATCGTCGAGCCCGAGCGCCAGATCATCTTCCGGGTGCCCTGGCAGGACGACCGCGGCCGGGTGCACGTCAACCGCGGCTACCGGGTGGAGTTCAACAGCGCCCTCGGCCCGTACAAGGGCGGTCTGCGCTTCCACCCCTCCGTGGACATCGGCGTGGTCAAGTTCCTCGGTTTCGAGCAGATCTTCAAGAACGCGCTGACCGGCCTCGGCATCGGCGGCGGCAAGGGCGGCAGCGACTTCGACCCGCACGGCCGCTCGGACAACGAGGTGATGCGGTTCTGCCAGTCCTTCATGACCGAGCTGTACCGGCACATCGGCGAGCACACGGACGTGCCGGCCGGTGACATCGGCGTCGGCGGCCGGGAGATCGGCTACCTCTTCGGCCAGTACCGCCGCATCACCAACCGCTGGGAGGCCGGGGTCCTCACCGGCAAGGGCCAGGGCTGGGGCGGCTCCGCGATCCGCCCGGAGGCCACCGGCTACGGCAGCGTGCTGTTCGCCGCCGAGATGCTGGCCGTCCGCGGCGCCGCCCTCGACGGCCTCACCGCAGTGGTATCCGGCTCCGGGAACGTCGCCCTGCACACCATCGAGAAGCTCCAGCAGCTGGGCGCCAACCCGCTGACGGCCTCCGACTCGCAGGGTTACGTGGTCGACGACAAGGGCATCGACCTGGCGCTCCTGCGGCAGATCAAGGAGGTCGAGCGCGGCCGGATCTCCGAGTACGCGGCCCGCCGCGGCTCCTCCGCCCGCTACGTGGCGGGCGGCAGCGTCTGGGACGTCCCGGCCGAGGCCGCCTTCCCCTCCGCGACCCAGAACGAGCTCGGCGAGCGGGACGCGCTCACCCTGGTCCGCAACGGGGTCCGCGCCGTGTCGGAGGGCGCCAACATGCCCACCACCCCCGAGGCGGTCCGGGTGCTCCAGGAGGCCGGGGTCGCCTTCGGCCCGGGCAAGGCGGCGAACGCGGGCGGGGTGGCCGTCAGCGCCCTGGAGATGAGCCAGAACGCCGCCCGCACCGCCTGGACCCCGGAACGGGTCGAGGCGGAACTGACCGAGATCATGCGCTCCATCCACGCCGTGTCCCACGAGACGGCCGAACGCTACGGCGCCCCCGGCGACTACGTCACCGGAGCCAACATCGCCGGCTTCGAGCGGGTCGCCGACGCCATGCTGGCCCAGGGCCTGATCTGACCCGGCGGCGGCCGGCCGGGCCCCCCGGGTCCCGGCCGGCCGCCCATTTCGACACCCATACACGCGGGAGGTGGCGCCGTGCTCGGCGCGCTCGACGGGAAGTTCGGCGACCGCGCGGACGCCGTCACGGTGGCGGGACAGGACAGCTCCTACGAGGAACTGCTCGGCGCGGCCCGCGCCGTCGCCGCCGAAGTGGCCGGCGCGCCCTCCTTCGCCGTGACCGCGACGGCCTCCCTGGACACCGTCGCGGCGGTGGTCGGCGGGCTGCTCGCCGGCGTACCGGTGGTGCCGCTGCCGCCCGACTCCGGGCCCGCCGAACGCGGACACATCCTCCGCGACTCCGGCGCCCGCGAGCTCACCGTGGACTTCGCCCGCCGCACCGCCCGGCTGGCCCCCGCCGACGCCACCGCCCCCGCCGACGCCACCGCCTCCGCCACCGCCCCCGCGCCGGGGTCCGGGGCCGCGCTGATCCTCTACACCTCCGGCACCACCGGCCCGCCCAAGGGCGTGGTTCTCACCGCCGAAGCGCTCGCCGCCGACCTCGACGCTCTCGCCGGCGCCTGGGACTGGACCCCCGACGACACCCTGGTCCACGGACTCCCGCTGTTCCACGTCCACGGCCTGGTCCTCGGAGTGCTCGGCGCGCTCCGCACCGGAAGCCGCCTCGTCCACACCGGCCGCCCCACCCCGGCCGGCTACGCCGAGGCCGCGGCCGCCGGCGGCAGCCTCTACTTCGGGGTGCCCACCGTCTGGACCCGGATCGCCCGGGACCCGGCCGCCGCCACCGCCCTGACCGGCGCCCGCCTGCTGGTCTCCGGCAGCGCCCCGCTCCCCACCCCCGTCTCGTACGAGCTGGAACGGCTCACCGGGCACCGGCCCGTGGAGCGGTACGGGATGACCGAGACCCTGATCACCGTCAGCGGCCGGGCCGGCACCCTCCCCGAACCCGGGACCGTCGGCACCCCGCTCCCCGGCATCCGCACCCGGATCGCCGCCGAACCGGGCGCCGAGATCGGCGAACTCCAGCTCACCGGACCCACCCTGTTCGCCGGCTATCTGAACAACCCGGAGGCCACCGCCGCCTCCTACACCGAGGACGGCTGGTTCCGCACCGGGGACATCGCCACCGTCGACCCCGACACCGGGATCCACCGGATCGTCGGCCGCGCCTCCATCGACCTCATCAAATCGGGTGGCTACCGGATCGGCGCGGGCGAGATCGAGAACGTGCTCCTCGACCACCCGGGAGTCCACGAGGCCGCCGTGGTCGGCGTCCCGGACGCCGACCTCGGACAGCGCATCGTCGCCTTCGTCGTCGCCGAGGGGGTCACCGGACCCGAGCTCACCGAGTTCGTCGCCGCCCGGCTGTCCGTCCACAAACGCCCCCGCGAGGTCCACTTCCGCACCGAACTGCCCCGCAACGCCATGGGCAAGCCCCAGAAGAAGCTCCTGCTCACCGGCCACGAATCCGGCCACGAAGCCGGCTGAGCAGCCGGACGGGCGGACGGACGGACGGGGGGACGGGGTGGACGGGCTGTCAGGCCAGCGTCTGGACGATCTCGCTTCGCCCGGCGCCATGGCGGACCCGGGCGAGCGCACCGTTCACCAGCGGCAGGTACGGCGGCACGTGCCCGCACTCCACGTCCGCGATCAGCGGCACGCCCAGCCCGCCCAACGCGTCCAGCACCGCCCCGTCCTGGGACAGCGACGGCGAGTCCGGGGCCGTGGCCCGGCCCACCAGGACCGCGTTCGCCGAGTCGAAGAAACCGGCCAGCCGCATCCCGTGCAGGTTCCGGCAGATGGTGTACGCGTCGTCCCCGCAGGCCTCCACGTAGACGACCAGGCCCTCGGGGGCGTACTCCCGGGCGAAACCCGGGACGTCCGCGAAACGGCTCCCGGCGACGTTGACCAGCGTCTCGACGCAGCCGCCGATCAGCCGGCCCTCGACCTCCACCGGACCGTCGCCGTCCAGCCGCCGCCAGCCGCCCGTGCCGTCCAGCCGCAGCTCGCTCACCCCGGGGTCGGCCACGTAGTCGTCCCAGCCGCCCGCCCGGTACCGGCCCGGCGGCACCTGCGCGAACCGGCTGCCGGGCCCGAGCAGCACCACGTCCAGCCAGGACAGCAGCCCCTCCGGGGTCCGGTACGGGGTGTCCATCAGGTTGTTGCCGTGCAGGGTCGCCCACCCGGTCATCACCGTCAGCGGGGTCATCACCGTCGACATGTCGGAGAACCCCACCAGCCAGGTCGGCTCCGACGCCCGCAGCCGCTCCCAGTCCAGCAGCGGCAGCAGGTCGATCGCGGTCTCCCCGCCCCACGGCGGCACCACGGCCCGGATCCCCGGATCCGTCAGCATCCGCATCAGCTCCGCCGCCCGGTCGGCCGCCGGGGCGCTGACGTGCCCGGAGCCGTCCATGCAGTCGCCGAGCTCCACCTCGTACCCGTGCGCCGTCACCGTCTTCACGGCCGCGTCCAGGCGGGCGCGCAGCACCTCCGGGACACCCGAGGAGGGGGAGGTGACGCCTATGCGGTCGCCCGGGCGCAGCGGACGGGGGAATCGGATGTTCATGCGGGCACTCTCGCACGGGCTTGCCCGACCCGTCACACCCATTGAACAGTGGCGCCATGACACCGAACGAGCTGCTCAAGGCCTTCGCCCGGACCCGCGCCTCGCTGGACGGCACCGAGGTCACCGTCCACTGGACCGGGGACGTCTGGGCCTTCGGACCGGACGAGCCGTACCGCAGGCTCTTCGGGTTCGAGGGCGTCAACGTCTCCCGGCTCACCGAACACGGCGAGGGATACCGGCTGCTGGCGCGCGAGGCGGCCTTCTACCTCGACCCCGTCAGCCGCGACATCCTGGAGACCTGGGAGGGCAAGGAGGTCGTGCACGTCTGGAACGACCCGGCCAACCAGACCCTGCGCCCGTTCCCGGTCCCCACCACCGATCTCGGCGACCAGGTCTGCTTCAGCCTGGAGATCCCGCTGGCCTACCCCTCCCCGCTGCCGGTGGACCGCTTCCCCGCCAACTCCGGCGACGACACCTACCGGGCCCTGGAACTCTTCCAGTTCTTCGCCCCCGCCGGGGTGCTGGCCGAGGACGCGCCGCCGAGCGTGCCGGCCACCCTGTCCTGGACCCGGATGTCGCCCTGGCTGCCCTGGATGGAACAGGGGTCCCGGCCCGGCGGCCTGACCTTCCACTGCCGCGGCCGCAAGCTCGGCTCGTACGAGGAGGTGCCGGAGCGGACCCGGGCGTACGTGGCCGCCCGGCACCCGGAGTTCGCCCGGGCCCCGGAGGACTGGAGCGAGCCCAACGAGACCAGTTGGACCTACTTCCGGAGGCTGGCCGGGTCCTGACCGCCGGCGCGCGAACCCGCCCCGACCGAGGCTGGCGCGGCGGGTCCCGCTCATCTTAAAATAAAGGTCATTCTTTTTATCTGAGAGCGGGACAGGGGCTGCACACCCATGGCGGAACCGGCACGGCCGAAGCAGGACCGGGCAATGCGCACCCGAGAGTTACTGCTGCGGGCCGCGGCGGAGGTGTTCGAGGAGAAGGGCTTCGCCGGCACCAGCATCAACAAGGTCCTGGAGCGGGCGGGCCTCACCGCGGGCTCGGTGTACTTCCACTTCCGGTCCAAGGAGGGCCTGGCCCGCGCGGTCATCCAGGAACACGCCGGCGAGCTGCGCTTCCCGGTGGGACCGCGCGGACCGGGCGGACTGGGCCGCCTGATCGACATGACCCTCCACCTGGCCGCCGAGATGCAGCGGAACGTGCTGCTGCGCGCCGGGGTGAAACTGGCCGTCGAGCAGGGCGAGTCCGGGCACCGGGAGTTCGCAGTCCACGAATGGTGGACCGACCGGTTCCGGCAGGAGCTCCGGGTGGCCCGGGAGCAGGGCCAGCTGCTGCCCGAGGTGGACGAGGAGGAGTTCGCCCGGGTACTGGTCGAGTCGTACACCGGCACCCAGATCATGTCCCGGATCTCCTACGGGCACGGGGACCTGCCCGAACGGATCGCGGTCCTGTGGCGCTACCTGCTGCCCGGCATCGCCACCGAACAGGCCCGCGCCGAACTCGGCCGCACCGGGCTCGACCGCGCCGACCTCACCCGCACCGAGCTCGTCCAAACGCTTTGACACCGCCCCCACCAGGGGGTTCTCATCCTCGGATGAACGACTTCAGCATCGGCCCGGTGCGCGCCGGGGACGAGGACGCGCTGCGCGACTGGCAGTACGTCCACAACCTGATCATCCCCGCGGACCCGCTCTCCCTGGAGCAGGTCCGGGAACGCTCCGGCCGCAACCATCTGGACCTCGCCCGCCTCGACGGGGTCCTGGTGGGCTGCTCCACCGTCCGGCCGCCCGCCGAGGACCCCACCACGGCCACCGTGATCGCCCGGATCCTCCCCGGCCACCGCCGCCAGGGTCTCGGCGCCCGGCTCTTCGCCCACACCCTCGACAAGGCCCGTGCCCTCGGCGCCACCACCGTCGAGACCGTCGTCCTCGGCTCCAACGAGGACGGCCTCCACTTCGCCCTGGCCCACGGCTTCACCGAAACCGAGCGCTACCTGCTGGAGCCCTCCGACACCGTCCCCTGGCACACCCTGTCCCGCCCCCTGTGACCGGGCGGCCGCGGGCCGTGGCGGGCCCGGGGGAAAACGTCTGGGCAGCGGGGGACCGGCAGGGCTACGTTCACCGCATGGATCACTCGGCCGAAGCCACCACCACCGATCGACGGGCCCTCATCGCGGCGGGGATCACCGTCGCCCTGTGGGCCTCCGCGTTCGTCTCCATCCGCTCCGCCGCCGAACACTACGGCCCCGGCGCGCTCGCCCTCGGCCGGCTGCTGACCGCCTCCCTCGCCCTGGGCCTGGTCCTGCTCGTCAAGCGGGTCCCGTTGCCGCCCCGCCAGGCCTGGCCCGGGATCCTCGTCTCCGGACTGCTCTGGTTCGGGCTGTACAACGTGGCCCTGAACTGGGGCGAACAGCTCGTGGACGCCGGCACCGCCGCCATGATCGTGAACATCGGCCCGATCGTGATCGCCGTACTCGGCGGCTGGCTCCTGAAGGAGGGCTTCCCGCCCGCCCTGCTCACCGGCATGGGCGTCTCCTTCGTCGGCGCGATCGTGGTCGGACTGTCCACCTCCCAGGGCGACTCCTCCTCCCTCGGCGGAGTCCTCCTCTGCCTGGTCGCCGCCCTCACCTACGGGGCCGGAGTGGTCGCGCAGAAGCCCGCGCTGCGCCATGCCAGCCCGCTCCAGGTGACCGCGTACAGCTGCTTCGTCGGCACCCTCGCCACCCTGCCCTTCGTCGGACAGCTCGCCTCGGACCTCCCCGACGCACCCCTGTCGGCCACCCTGAACATGGTCTACCTGGGCCTCTTCCCGACCGCCCTGGCCTTCACCACCTGGACGTACGCGCTGTCCCGGACCACCGCCGGCAAGATGGGCGCCACCACCTACGCGGTGCCCGCCGTCGTGGTGCTGATCGCCTGGGCCACCCTGGGCGAGGTCCCCGGCTGGCTGACCCTGCTCGGCGGCGCGATCTGCCTCGCCGGCGTCGGGGTCTCCCGCCGCCGTCCGGCTTCCGCCCGGCCCGCGGACGGCCCTCCGGTAAGATCATCCACATGACGACCGGGTCGGCCACGCGCCACACACGAGACGGGCACCCGGCCATGGCGTGACCCCCGGCCGGGCCCGAGGCCCGCCACCCTCTCCGCGAACCAGCGAACCAGCGAACCAGCGACCCGCGACCCGCGACCGCGATTCGGCAGGCCCCGTACCGGGGCCCGCGACCCCCTCCGGAGAGGAAACCCGTATGACCGGCATTCCCGGCACCACCCGCACGCCCGCCCACGCCCCCGCCCGCACCCCGGCCGTCCGGCTCGACCACACCGTCGTACACGCCACGGACCGGGAGCTGTCCGCACAGTTCATCGCCGCCGTCCTCGGCCTGGAAGTCGGCGCCCCCTTCGGCCCGTTCCTGCCCGTGGACCTCGGCAACGGGGTGACCCTCGACTACTACCGGCTGTCCGAGGAACCGATCCAGTCCCAGCACTACGCCTTCCTCGTCCCCGAGGAGGGCTTCGACGGCATGGTCTCCCGGCTGGAAGCCCTCGGGGTCACCTACTACGCCGACCCCCAGCACACCGAACCGGGCCGCACCAACAGCCTCTTCGGCGGCCGCGGCGCCTACTTCGCCGACCCCGACGGACACAACATGGAGATCATCACCCGGCCCTACGCCCGCCCGTAGGCGGCGGGTGCGGGTGCGGGGGGCAGACCGCTGATCTAGCGTCGGAAGGGGAGGGAACGCGGATCCGGCTCACCCAGGTCCCGGGCCGCACCACGATCCCGGAAGCAGGTGCGTCCATGCGCACGTCGACCCGTATCGCAAGCGTCCTCAGCGGTCTGACCCTCGCACTCGGCGGAGTGGCCCTCGCGGCCCCCGCCGCCCACGCGGACGTCACGGCCTGCATCAACCAGGTCGAGCGGGAGCTGAGGGGCGGCGAGGCCCCGGACTCCATCCGCATGGCCTGTTACGTCGGGCTCACCGGAGACCACGCACAGTGCACCAGCGGACTCACCGCCAGCGGGGTCACCGCCGGAACCGCCAAGTCCGCCTGCGACGTCGCCCCCGACTAGCGGACATCCCCGAGGGCGGAGCCGCACGGGCGCACACGCCGCGCGCGCCACCCCGCCCGCCGGTCCTCCCCGGAGCTACCGTCGGCCCCATGGACGCCCACAGCGAGGACGAGGACCGGCGGCGCGGCTGGCGCCCATCCCTGCTCGGCGGGGCGGTGTTCGCCACCTGCATGGCGGGCACCACCCTCCCGACCCCCCTCTACGGCCTCTACCAGCAGGAGTTCGGGTTCTCCGAACTCACCGTGACCGTGGTGTACGCCGTGTACGCCTTCGCGGTCATCGGCATGCTGCTCCTCGCGGGCAACGCCTCCGACACCGTCGGCCGCCGCCCCGTGCTCTTCTGGGGCCTGGCCTTCGCGGCCGCCAGCGCCGTCTGCTTCCTCGCCGCCACCGCCCTCGGCTGGCTCTACGCGGGCCGGCTGATGTCCGGTGTCTCCGCCGGACTGGTCACCGGCGCCGCCACCGCCTACGTCCTGGACCTCGGCCCCAGGAACGGCGACGGCGACGGACCCGCCCCGGCCGTCGTCCTCATCGCCACCGCCGCCAACATGGGCGGCCTCGGCTGCGGACCCCTGCTGGCCGGGCTGCTCGCCCAGTACGCCCCCGACCCCCTCGTGCTGCCCTTCGCCGTGCACCTCGTCCTGGTCGCGGCCGCCGCCGCGGTCCTGCTCCGGCTGCCGGAGACCGTCCGTGACCCCCGCCCCTTCAGCGCCGTACGCCCCCAGCGCCCGGCGCTGCCCGCCCAGGTCCGCTCGGTCTTCGGCCCGGCCGCCCTCGCCTCCTTCGGCGGGTTCGCGCTGTTCGGGGTCTTCACCGCCGTCAGCCCGGCCTTCCTCGCCGACTCCCTGCACATCGACAACCACGCCCTCAGCGGCTCCGTGGTCGCCCTCGCCTTCTTCGCCTCCACCGCCGGCCAGATCGCGGCCGGCCGCGCCGACGCCCCCCGCCCGGGCCGTACCGGCGGCCCCCGGTCCCTCCCCCTCGGCTGCGGCTTCCTGCTGGCCGGTCTCGCCCTGCTCGCCGGCGCCCTGCACTGGGACCAGCTCGCCCTGGTCATCGCCAGCGCGCTGGTGGGCGGCTTCGGCCAGGGCCTCGCCTTCCGGGGCGCCCTCACCGCCGTCGCCGCCGCCTCCCCCGCCGCGCAGCGCGCCGCCGTCATCTCGACCCTGTTCATCGTGGCCTACACCGGGATCTCGCTCCCGGTGATCGGAGTCGGGCTGCTCACCGCCCCGCTCGGCCTGGACGGCGCCGGTCTGGTCTTCATCGGCTGCATGGCCGTCCTGATCGGCGCCGCGCTCGGCTACCTCCTCACCCGCCGCCCCGCTCCGGCCGGCCCCGCCCGGCCGTGACGGGCCGACCGGGCGGCGGCCGCCCTGGTCAGTCGGGCAGGCCGTCGACCGTCGGGACCACCACCGCGAACAGGTCCCCGATCGTGGTGAGCGCGGCGGTGTGCAGCGCGGCGGCGGCCACCACGGATCCGTCCGGCGCGGTCAGCGCCCGGGTGGCGGTGGCCTCGGCGACCACGGTCGGCCGGTAGCCGCGGTTGAAGGCGCCCTGGGCGGTGTAGTTGACGCACATGTGGGTCATCAGCCCGGCCAGGACCAGGTGCTTCCCGCTGCCCGCACCGGCCCCGAGGCCGTCCAGGGTCTTCTCCAGCTCGGTGAGGTGGAAGGAGTCGGGGAAGGACTTCACCACCACCGGCTCCCCGTCCAGCGGGGCGACCTCGGGGCTGATGGCGCCGCTCGCGCCCCGGATGTCGTACGCGCTGCCCTCGCCGCCGTCGTTCTGCACATGGACGACGGGGATCCCGGCGGCCCGGGCCCGTTCCAGCAGCCGGCGTCCGGCGGCGAGGGCCTCCTCGACTCCTTCGAGGGCCATCACCCCGCCGCGGTAGGTCTCCTGGAAGTCGATGAGGATCAGGACGGACTCGCTCAGCCGGGCCGGCTCGCCGCCCAGGCCGAAGACCTCGCGGAGCGTGGCGGAAGACTGGTTCGTGCTCATGGGAAAAACACCTCTCGTCAGGGATGGGGGCATGCCGGGGGGACCCCCGCACGCCATCTGCGCGTTCAGAAGGATTCAGTGACCGTGTGTCACCTGTGTCACCTGTGTCAGGTGAGGCCGGTGCGGAAGCGGCGCCGGTAGGCGGCCGGACTGATGGAGAGCTGCCGCCGGAAGGCCCGGTGCAGGGTCTCCACCGATCCCAGCCCGGCCGCCCCCGCCACCTGGGCGAGGGGATCGTCGGTGCCCTCCAGCAGCCGCCGGGCCACCTCGACCCGGGCCGCCTCCACGTACGCGGCCGCGCCGGAGCCCGTCTCCTGCTTGAACACCCGGGCGAAATGCCGTTCGCTCAGGCACATCCGGGCCGCCAGCACCTCCGCGGACAGGTCCTCGTGGAGATGGTCCGCGATCCACAGCCGCAGCTCGTCGATGTCACGGCGGGTGGACGCCGGGCGGCTGAGCGGTACGGAGAACTGGCTCTGCCCGCCCTGCCGCTTCAGGTACATCACCAGGTTGCGGGCCACCGCCAGGGCCACTTCCTCGCCCTGGTCCTCGGCCACCAGGGCCAGTGCCAGATCCAGACAGGCACTGATCCCGGCCCCCGTCCACAACCGCCCCCGATCGGCGCGGACGAAGATCGGATCCGGATCAACGGTGATCTCCGGGTGGTCGCCGGCCAGCTGGGCGGCGGTCGACCAGTGGGTGGTCGCCGTCTTCCCCTCCAGCAGCCCGGCCGCCGCCAGCAGATGGGCGCCCACGCACACCGAGGCCACCCGGCGGGCGTGCGGCGCGGTCTCCTTCACCCACGCCACCACCCCCTCGTCGATCCGGGCCCGCGGCCCGTTCCCGGTCGGCTCCACGGCCCCCGGCACCAGCAGGGTGTCCACCTGCCGGCCGACCTCCGCGAACGACAGGTCGGTCACCAGCCGGACCCCCGCCGAGGTCCGCACCACCCCTCCCTCCGGCCCGGCCAGGCTCACCTCGTACCCGGCCCGGCCGCCCGTCTGCAGGTTGGCCAGGGAGAAGACCTCGGCCGGACCGGTGACGTCGAGGAGGTCGACATCGGGGAAGACCGCGATGACGACCCGGTGGGAGAGGGGCATGACCCCATCCTCCCCAGCCCCCGCGATGGCCGCAATGACAGCCATCTGTCACATCCGGACACCGCGCCCGGAGATCACATCCGGGAGCCGGGGCCAAGCGCGTCCTGATCCGGCATACCGCTACGAATGGGTACTGTCGAGCCCGCCCGCGCAGGAGCCCTCCTGGTGGCAGGAAGCGGCAGAGAGCGCAGAGAGAGGTACCGGCATGCCCAAGGCCCATCTGGTCGGGAGCGGGATCGCCTCGCTCGCCGCGGCGGCACTCCTGATCCGCGAGGGCGGCTTCGACGGCCGGGACATCGTCATCCTGGAGGAACAGGACCGCGAGGGCGGCAGCCTGGACGCCGCCGGCTCCCCCGAGACCGGCTACACCATGCGCGGCGGCCGCATGTTCGAGATCCACTTCGAGTGCACCTACGACCTCCTCCGGTCGATCCCCTCCCTGGACGACCCCGCCAGGTCCGTCACCGAGGACACCTTCGCCTTCCACGAGGACTTCGCCTGGGACGACCACGCCCGCCTCGTCGACGGCGAGGGCCGGATCGTCGACGCCCACGCGATGACCTTCTCCGAACGGGACCGCCTGGAACTCGTCAAGATCCTCGCCACCCCGGAGCGCCTGCTCGACGGCAAACGCATCACCGACTGCTTCGGCGAGGAGTTCTTCACCACCAACTTCTGGTGGATGTGGTGCACCACCTTCGCCTTCGAACCGTGGCACAGCGCCATCGAGTTCCGCCGCTACCTCAACCGGTTCGTCCACCTCTTCAAGACCTTCGACACCATGTCGGGGATCTACCGCACCCGCTTCAACCAGTACGACTCCATCGTCCGCCCGCTCCTGGAATGGCTCACCGGGCAGGGCGTGACCGTACGGCTCGGCACCCGGGTCACCGACCTCCGGCTCGCCGCCGGCGAGGCCCTCACCGTGGAAGCCCTCCACTGGGAGCACGACGGGCGGACCGGCGAGACCCCGGTGGGCCCCGGGGACCTCGTGATGGTCACCAACGGCTCGATGACCGCCGACTCCACCCTCGGCGACACCCGCACCGCCCCGGTCCTCGACACCTCGCGCTCCGCCGGTTCCTGGGCCCTGTGGGAGACCCTCGCCGCCAAACGGCCCGGACTCGGCAACCCTTCCGTCTTCCACGGCTCGGTACGGGACTCGACCTGGGAATCCTTCACCGTCACCACCAAGGACCCGACCTTCTTCAAACTGATGCAGGAGTTCAGCGGCAGCGAGGCCGGCAAGGGCGGCCTGATCACCTTCAAGGACTCCGCCTGGCTCCTCACCATCGTCCTCAACCACCAGCCGCACTTCCGCGACCAGCCCGAGGACACCTTCGTCTGGTGGGGCTACGCCCTCTTCCCCGACCGCGAGGGCGACTTCGTCCGCAAGCCCATGGACCGGTGCACCGGCCGGGAGATCCTGGAAGAGGTCCTGGGCCACCTGCGGTTCGAGCAGCCCGAGCAGATCCTCGAAGGATCGACCGTCATCCCCGCCCTGATGCCCTACATCACCAGCCAGTTCCTGGTGCGTTCGGCCGGGGACCGCCCCCAGGTCGTCCCCGAGGGCTCGACCAACCTGGCCTTCATCGGCCAGTACGCGGAGGTCCCCGACGACGTGGTCTTCACCGTCGAGTACTCCGTCCGCACCGCGTGGACCGCGGTGGCCGGACTCCTCGGCCTCGGCCCGGACCACCGGCCGCCGCCCGTCTACAAGGGGCAGCACGACCCCAGGGTGCTCGTCGACGCCCTCCGGACCCTGCACCGCCGCTGACCGCACCACGGCCGCGCGCCAACCGGAGCGCACCGGGCGCGGCCGCCCGTCGGCCGGTTCACGGGTGGCCGCGGCCGGTCGGCTCCGCCGAGCGCCGCGGCTCGCGCTCCAGGACCCCGGCCGCCGTCTCCTCCAGCCGGCGCACGTACCGTGCGGCCAGCCGCTCCGCGAAGCCCGGCGCCCGCCCCGTCACCCCCGGATGCAAACGGTCCTGCCCCACGGCCAGCGCCCAGGCGGCCGAGGCGGGCCGGGCGATCGCCCTCTGCGCCCGCGCCGCGAACCGCGCCCCGCCCACCGGGCAGACCGCCGCCACCGCGCGCAGCGCCCCGGCACCGAGCGCCGCCGATGACGCCCCGTGCGCGTAGACGGGGTTCAGACGCGTCGCGGCATCGCCCAGCACCACGAAACCGGCGGGCATCCGGGCCGCCTCGAAGTGCCGGCGCCGGTTGGCCGTACGGGCGGACACGGTCACCTCGCCGACCGGCTCGGCCCGGGCCAGGAACTCGGCGGCCAGCGGATGCCGCACGCCCCGCGCGAACTCCTCGAACAACTCCCGCCGCCCGACCGCCTGCCCGTCCGGATGTCCGTGCGCGTACCCGTCCGGATCTCCGTAGGCGGACCCGTCCGCCTGCCCGTCCGGATGTCCGTACACGGGGCCCGACAGGCTGACGTTCCACTGCCCGCCCTCGACCGGGACCACGGTCGCCACCCGCCCCGGCACCCCCGACCGGGCATCCGCCCGGACGTGCACCACCGGCCCCGCCGGCCAGTCCCGCCCGGCCCCCGCGGGGGCCCGGTAGCGGCGGCTGGCGTGGAGCACCCCCGCGTCGACCACGGTCTCCCGGATCCATGGCCCACCGATCTCTTCCAGCCACCGAGGGGCCCGGGACGCACGGCCGCCGGCATCCACCACCAGCACCGCCTCCACCACCTCCGGCCGGCCCTCCGGGTCCAGCACCCGCACCCCGCGGACCCGGCCCCGGTCGCCCAGCAGACCCACCGCCCGCACCCCGGTCCGCACCCGTACGTTCGGCAGGGCCAGTACCCCCGCCCGCACCCCCCGGTCGATCAGGTCCCGGCTCGCCCCGATCACGTACCGGGTCCCGGCCCGCCGCCGGTACCAGCCCGAGGGCGCGTGCCCGAGCATCCCGTCCGGGACCGCCATCCGGTGCGCCCCGGCTTCCGACCAGGTCCGGAGCGTGCCCGGGAGCAGTTCCTCGACGGCTTCGGCACCGCCCGACCACAGCAGGTGCGCGTGGGCGGCCCGGGGCGGCCGGGGGGCCGTAGGCGAGGGCGGGAGCCCGTCCCGTTCGAGGAGCAGCACCTCCGGTACGTACGGCGCGAGGGCGGCCGCGGCCAGCGCGCCCGCGAGTCCGCCGCCGAGGACCACGGCGCGGGAAGCCCCGCCGGTCCGCCCGGCCGTCGGGTGCCGCTCGGCGCCGACGCGGGCGGACGGGGCCCGGGAGGGCCCGTCGGAGGGTGCATTCTCAGCCATGCGCCAATGATCGTCGGTTCGGTGGCCCGGGTACACCGGAAAGTCGTCACGCGACCGCCCGCCGCCCTTGGACGATGCTCCGGCCGGTCTGCCGGTCTGCCGGTCTGCCGGTCTGCCGGTCTGCCGGCGTGTGGTCTCTGCGAAGCTGGCCGCTGACCGCCCCGATCGAACCGAAGGACGCAGCGAGCGATGAACCCGACCGAAGGCCGGCGCGTACGCCTGGCGACGGAGACCACCCTGATCGAAGCGGAGGACAGCCCCTTCGGCGGGTCCCTGTCGCTGGCGGCGGGCACCGGGGGGACCGTCGAGCGGGTGGTGGTGGACGACCACCAGCCGGAGGCGGTCCGTGAGTACGAGCGCCTGAAGTCCCTCCTCGACTCCTACGGGCACACCATGCCCGCGGAATCCAGGAAGCAGCTGGAGGAGCGGGTGGCCGCGCTGGAACCGGAATGGACCGACCACCGGAACCGGGGCCCCGCCGTCACGGTCCGGGTCCGCCTGGACAACGGCCTCGTCCTCGACGGAACCCGCGCCGACCTGTTCACGGACGCATAGGGGCGCTCACCCTGGGTGAGTTCGGGGGGTGGTGGGGGTGAGGCGTCCCATAGGAGCCAGATCACATACGGGGTGGGGTAGTAGGCCGGGTGGC
>NZ_JBVIRI010000022.1:0-103969 GCF_055576225.1 Streptomyces sp. NPDC033845
GCGGGCACTCGTTCGCGGGACGGGCCTCGCGAACCCGTCCCGCACCCGGCACCACCCCGCTACACTCCCCACACCCAAGCCGTTGACCAGGCAAAACATCAAAGTCCGACTGGAGTACTAGAGCCTCCGGCTCCGAGTGCACGGCCAGCGGCCGCCGGGGAAGCCTCCAGCGGACGTCGCCGTCCCGCCGAGTTCGGCGAGCGGACTCGCGCTTACGGGGGCCCGGCCGCCTGCCGAGTGCCTGCCACTGTCGGGGATCCTGAGATGACGGGCGGTCGGCCATGCCTTCGACATCCCGGTCGTCAAGATCCCCGACCTCGGTACCCGCGATCAGCTCTGCGTGTCCTCGCGGCTTCCGACAGCGGCCGTGGCGGGGACGACGAGCAGCTTGCCGGTGGTACGACGAGCCTCCAGGTCGCTGTGGGCCTGGGCGGCCTCGGACAGTGCGTAGCGGCCCGTCACGGTGACCTCAAGCGCCTCGGAGCGCACCCACTCGAACACCTCGGCGGCGCGTCGGAGCAGTTCGGACCGATCGTCGATGAAGTCCCCGAGGCTGGGCCGGATCAGGGTCAGCGAACCGCCGTGGGCCAGCCGGATCGGATCAAAGGGAGGCACGGCGCCACTTGCCGCGCCGAAGAGCACGAGATGGCCGCGGGTTCGCAGGCTGGCGAGGCTGGCGTCGAAGGTGTGCGCGCCGACGCCGTCGAAGACAGCCGGCAGTCCCTGACCGCCGTTGAGCCGCCTCACCTCGGCCGCGAGATCGTCGACCGCGGAGGAAAGGATCACCTCGGCCGCCCCGGCACGCTTCGCCAGTTCGGCTTTCGCCGTGGTCGACGTCGTGCCGATCACCCTGCCCCCGAGATGGGTGATGAGCTGGGTCAACAGCAGCCCCATGCCGCCGGCGGCCGCATGCACGAGGACCGTGTCGCCCTTCTGGACCGGGTAGGCGTCCTTGACGAGATAGTGGGCGGTCATGCCTTGCAGGAGCACCGCGGCGGCTGTTTCGAAGCCGATGTCGTCGGGCAGCGGCACCAGCCGGGAGGAGTCCACGACAGCCCGCTCGGCATAGGTGCCGGGAATCTCCACCCAACCGACCCGGTCGCCGACTGCGACGTCAGCGACGCCGGGGCCGACCTCGACGACCGTGCCGGCGCCTTCGGAGCCGGGGGTGAAAGGCAGCGGGAGGCTGTACCGGCCTTCGCGGTGATAGACGTCGAGGAAGTTGACCCCTGATGCGGCGATCTCCACCACCGCCTCGCCCGGACCCGGCCGCGGCTGGTCCACCTCGGCCTCCTGCAGCACCTCGGGACCGCCCACTTCGTACACCTGAATCGCTCGCATGACCCCTCCAGTTACGGTTCATCCCCCCCAACCCCGTGGCGGGCGATCCGATTCCCGGACGGCCGATCAGTCGATGCACCCGTACCCGCACCCGCACCCGCACCCGCACTCGCACCCGCACTCGCCATCACCGGCCCCGGCCCCGACTCCGACTCCGACGCCTGGACCGGCCCGGCATCCAGGCCGGGGCGGCGGCGCGGATGCCGGTCGGTTCGTTGCGTTCGCTGTGACGTGATGGTGCGTCAGTGCGGGCAGGACGGTCGGACCCGGAGCAGTTCGGTCCGCAGCACGGGGGTGCCGTCGACCGGCGCCGGGTTCTCGGCGGTCGGTGTGATGCCTGCGGCGGCGACCTTGTCCAGGGTTGCCAGGCCATCGGGGCCGACGGTGCCGAACACCGTGTAGTCCGGCCGCAGTACGGAATCTCCGTAGACGACGAAGAACTGCGAGCCGTTCGTGTGCGGACCGGCGTTGGCCATCGCCAGCAGGCCGCGCTCGTACACCCGGCGGGTGCCGGTCGGATCGGTCGGCGCAGGCGGCAGGTCCACCGGGAGCTCGTCCTTGTACTTGTAGCCGGGCCCGCCTTCGCCGGTGCCGGTCGGGTCGCCGCACTGGAGGACCTTCAGTGTCGGATACGCCGTCAGGCGATGGCACACCGTGCGGTCGTAGAACCGGTGCCGCGCCAGGTGCAGGAAGCTCTGGACGGTGCACGGCGCCTTGGCCCGGTCCAGACGAAGGGGAAGCGGGCCCTGGCTGGTCGGGACGGCCACGGCGACGGTCCCCCGGCTCGGGGTGCGCCGCGGGTCGGGCGGCAGCGACACGGGGCGCGCGGGCGGCTCGTCCGGGGTCTGGGTGTACTGGCAGGGGCCGTGCGTGGTGCGCGGCGGAGCCGCGTCGGAGGCCGTGGCGACGCCCCCTGCGGAGACGACCAACGCCACGGCCGTGAATCCGCTGATCAGTAATCGGTTCATCTCGTACGCCCTCCCGATGATCTCCTGGTTCTGAAGCCGTCGCAGTCTAGGACGTGGGCCCGGTCCGGGGGAACGGGCAGTTGAAGGAGCGGCCGGTCGGTCCCCTTTCGGGGGGCAGGGACCGTGCGGTGCTTCTTCCGGTCGTTCCGCTGCCGAGGGTGGGCTGGGGCCGTCCCCTGGTTGTGTGCCAGCCGGCCGGCCAGCGCCGTCAGGGTGGCTCGCGCCTGACTCCCCGGGCGACGTCAGCGGCACGTCAGGGGGCCCGGGCAGTGTGCTCCCTATGCACGGCACGGGTGACCGGGCCGGACATGGGGAGAGGTGCCCGGAGTGGTTTATCGGGGACCAGAGCTCGCTCGAAGTCGGGTCCGAAGGGATCCACGCAGGTTCGAATCCTGCCCTCTCCGCCCCACCACCACCCACTGCGTACCGGACGGGTGGTGCGCCCGTCCTCGGCGCCGGGAAGCGTCCGGCAGTCCGTTCTCTCGTGCTGCAGGCACATGGATCCGGCACCCTGGCGGCCCGCGAGCTCGCCAACAGGACGCCCGTGCAGTGCCAGGACCAGGGCCTTTCGCCGTGTGGCGTCGGGTGAGGCGTTGCGGCGCAGGCGCCGGCCCCTTCCCGTCGGCGTTTGCCTGGCCGCCCGCCGATCATGCCCTGAGCAGCAGCAGCAGCAGCAGCAGCAGGAGGGGCCGGGCCCGGCAGAAGTACGCGGAGCCGTAGTTCTGCCGGTGGATCTGCCTGGGACAGGGCCCTCCCAGCGTGATCGACTGTGCCTGTCGCCGGGGCGCTCCACCGCCCTGCGCGGCCGCAAGGAAACGCGTCCGTGCCCGAACGGGGCGGTCGCAGGCACGAAGGAGAGACATGCTGGTACGCAAGTTGAAGGCGGCCGCGGTCGCGGCCACCGCCGTCGCGAGCGTCGCGGTGATGGCCGCACCGGCCCAGGCAGCGGCGGCCTACTGCTCGTACGGAGGTGGCGTCTACCTCTGCGACTACTCGCCGACCACCCGCGTACTGCCCGACGGCACCAAGCAGGACTTCGTCGTCGGCTCCGACCGCGCGGTGTGGACGCGCTGGACGGACTCCGACGGTGACTGGTCGCGGTGGATGTCCATGGGCGGCAAGGCGTACAGCAAGGTGTACACCTACGACTACGACACCACCGACCCCTGGTCCTTCCGCATGTTCTACTACGACCAGCAGGCGGAGTACTGGGGCCGCAACCGCGACCACGACGGCAACTGGTCCGGGTGGATCCACTACGACACCCCGCTCAACGGCTGACCACCAGGAGCCGACGGCCCGTCACCAGGGCTGATGGCTGGGTCAGTTGGAGATCCCGGGTCGTAGGAACTGCCGGGCCCCGCGCAGTGCGGTGCGCAGACCCCGCTGGGTCGCGCGGCTGTCGAGGCGTACGTCGAGGGCGCCGCGCAACGTGCTCTCGGCCCGCAGGCCGGTGGGGAGCCGGGAGGCGTCCAGTCCGTCCCGCTCGGCGATGAGGAGGCCCAGCTCGTGCCGGCTCACGGCGTCGGGCCCCGCGAGGTGGTGGACGCCGGCCGCGTTGGTGGCTGCCAGCTCCAGGAGGGCGGCGGCCAGGTCGGTGACGTGCACGGGGCAACGGAAGTCGTCGGTGAACAGGACGCCGTCGCGCGTGCCGGCGGCGAGTTCGTGCACGGCCCTCTCGTGCGCCGACAGCCCGTGGCCGACGATCAGCGAGGTCCGGGCGACAGCGGCTGTCGGATGCACGGCGAGGATGCCGGTCTCCGCCGCGGCCTTGGCCGCGCCGTAGGGGGTGACCGGGTCGGGGAGGCTGGCCTCGTCGTAGTGGACGTCCGCGCCGGAGAACACCGCGTCGATGGACACGTGGAGCATGCGGGCTCCGGACCTGGCCGCCGCTATCGCGAGGTGGATGGGGCCCGCTGCCGTGACCGCCCAGTCGGCTGATCCGCTCGACGCGTTGAGCACGAGCCGCGGGCGAACCTCGGCCAGGACGGCGTCCAGGCCTCCCGCGTCCCGGAGATCGAGATGGCGCCATGCGGTGGGGGAGGCGGTGCCGGGCTTGGTCGCGTACGTCGCGACGGTCGTATGCCCCGCCTCCATCGCCTGCCGGACCAGCTCGGTCCCGAGGAAGCCACTGCCGCCAACGATCAGAACTGTCATGACGACACCGTAGACCCGGCCCACCGCGACGGGGGCGGTCATCCTGGAGTCCGGGTGACCGCCCTCGTCAGCAGCGTGCCGGTATACCGGATCGGCCACACCGTGGCCCTTTCCGGCTGCCGGGAGGCCAGTCGTCAGGCGGCGCAAGCCGTCCAACCCACCGGCGCAAGCCACGCGGGAATCTCCCTCGTTCACGAGGGAGTGAGCTTCGAGGCAGCAAGTGCCCCAAGGCCGTCGCGAAGATCACCGAGGAGGGGACGAACTGCTCGCGTTCCACAACTTCCGCGCCGAGCACTGGACTCACCTGCGGACCACCAATCCCATCGAGTCGACCTTCTCCACGGTCGAGTTCCGCACCAAGGTCACGCGAGGCGCGGACAGCCCGACGGCTGCGTTCGAGATGGTGTTTAAGCTGGTCGCGTCCGCCCAGGCGCGATGGCGGGCGATCACAGAAGCCCACCTGGTGTCCCTGGTCCGCTCCGGCACACGATGCGAGCACGGCATGCCGGTCGAAAGCGAAGAGCAGGCCGCATGAACCTCGACGACATACTGCAGAACCCGGACGAGCACGTCCGCTTCGCGGCCTACCTCGACACGCTGGGGCACGTTGCCGACCCGGACGAGGTCGACCTGGTCGGCCGAGTGCTCACTGATCCGGACGAGGCGATGGCCCGGTCCGCCGTGCTGCGGCACCTGGACCGTCGAGCCGCTGGCCTCTACCCCGGTCCCACCTATGAGGGGTGGGCGCAGGCGATGGCCCGGGCCACGATCGACCACCCCTTCCTGGCTCAGCGTCTGCGGGAGTGGTCGCTCTTCCGCGCCGTCATGCTCAAGCTGCCCTGGCAGCCGGACGACCTGCTCACGTCATCCGACTGGCTCCAGCTCAAGACCGCCGCCGGGACGAACACCGAGGCCGCCGAGATCCTCGCCGAAGCCGGCCGCACCAAGCGGATCCGCCACACTGCCAGGACCACCCTCAACCACCGTAGCGAGAAGTGAAATCAACTCGCCGACAACTCCTGACTAATGCGGTCGAGGACGGCGTAGGATGCCCGCGCCGATGCGCGGCAGCGGATCGTCACCGCCGCCAAGGAGGAATTCGCCCGGTACGGGATCGCAGGCGCCCGCGTGGACCGCCTCGCCCATCAGACCCGGACCAGTAAAGAGCCCGTCTACGCCCACTTCAGCGGCAAAGAGACCCTCTACCAGCACGTCGCCGAGGAGGAACTCACCGCGCTCGTCGAGGCCACCCAGCTCGACACCGCCGACCTGCCCGGCTACGCCGGCATCCTCTTCGACCCCTCCAGGCCACCATCCCCCGCAAGATCGACCAACTCGCCGACGCCCAGACCGCCGGCCTCCTCGATGCGGGCTGGGACCCGGTCGACGTCCTCGCACTGATCAACCAGATCGCCACCACCTGGGCCGGCCGGCAAGCTCGGTGCAGTGCGCTGCGTCGGCCACTCCACCCGCTGGAGCAGCGGCCCCAGGGAAATCGGGTCGACGGAGCGTTGCGTAGCGGCAAGTATGCGACGCGACCGCCCAAGCTCCCGGAGACGCACGTGGGTAACCGACAAGCAGACATCGACTTCACCTTCCGGCGCCCAGCCACCGTGCGCGGCTTGCTGGAGCTGCTGACCCCGGCCGGCTGGTCCGCTGCGGAGCGCCCCGGCTGCATCTCGTACATGATCAACGACGCAGACGGCATGCACGAGTGGTACGACAGCACCCCCGACTGCCTGAACGCCGTGCTCGCGGAGCTGGACTCCGCGGCGAATCTGCCCCACACCGTGGCCCTGAACATCTACCACCCGCAGGGCGGGACCGGCGGCATGCTGATGTTCGCCGCGCACCGCAGGGAAGTCTCCTTCCTGCCCACCATCGACCGCCGGAGCATCCCGGACGCGCCACGGTTCACCGACCTCGCCTGGTACCTGTCGGCACTTGTCCCTTCCCTGTTCCGGGCCGGCCTCGAAGGGTACGAGGCCCGCGAGGACCCCCACTAGGCATCATCCACGGCGAAGCCCTTCGCCGCCGCTGGTCGGGCATGGCCGGAACACCAGACGACGCCGATCAACCTTCGATGGCGAACAGCCAAGGATCGCCTGCCTCGTCGCCGAACTCTTCCTGACACCGGCCAGGGCCAGGGACAGGGGGTAGGAGCAGGCGCGGGGTGTCCGGCCCGGGCCGGTACGGGGAGGGTCACCAGCGGAGGGCGGCCGCTGCCGGCAGGTGGTCGCTGACCGTGGCCGGCAGCACCCACGAGCGCAGCGGCTCCACCCCCCTCACCAGCACGTGGTCGATCCGCGCCATCGGGAAAGACGCAGGCCAGGTGAAACCGAAACCGCCCCCGGCGGCCCCCTGCACCGAGCGGAGCCGCGCGTCCGCACCGAGCCCTGCCAGGGCGCGGTCGTCGAGGGTGCCGTTCAGATCGCCGAGCACCACCACTCGCTCGCTGCGCTCCGCCGCGACGGCCGCGGCCAGCAACGCCGCACCGGCATCCCGGGAATCCGTCCAGAACCCGTGCCGGGGCATCAGCCGCACCGATCCCAGATGCGCCACGTACACCGCGACCGGCCCGCGCTCCGTGGCCACCGTGGCGCGCAGCGCCCGCGGCGGCTCCACGGGGCGGTCCTCGGCGCGCCGGCTCTCTGCCAGCGGCCCCGCATCGGGGCGCAGTACGTCCACCGGCCGGGAGTCCGTCAGCGGCAGTCGGCTCCACAGCCCGACCGTTCCCCGCACCGCGTGGTACGGGTACTCCGCGGCGAGGGCCGCTCCGTACGCGGCCGCGCCCTGTGGGGTCATCTCCTGGAGCGCCAGCAGGTCCGCCCCGGAGGCGGCCAGGGCGCGGGCGGTACCGGCCGGGTCCGGGTTTCCGGCGTTGACGTTGTGGGTGACCACGGTCAGGTCGCCGCCCGGCCGCGAGGAGTCGGCGAGCAGCCCGCCGACCAGCCCGCCGAACAGGCCGAACCAGCCGACGGCGGGCAGCAGCAGGGCGAGGGCGGCCGCGGCGGAACGCCGCCACAACGCCCCCGCCAGCAGGAACGGGACGGGCAGGCCGAACCAGGGCAGGAACGTTTCCACCAGGCTCCCCAGGCCGCCCGCGTCCGGCACCGAGGAGCGGAACAGCAGGAGCAGCCCGAGCAGCAGCGCGGCCGCGGTGAGTACCGGTCCGCGCCGCCAAGGGCCCGCCCCGGACAGGGCCCGGATCGCGCGGCCGACACCCGTCCGGAGGGCGGATCCCGTCTGGGCCTGCGCCTCGGGCCGTGTACGGGGATCGGGTCCGCGGTCCTGCAGGGTGTCGCTCACTGGTCGGATGTCCTTCGGGGGAGGGGCGGGGAGGGCAGGTGGACGGTGGCGCGGAGGCCGCCCCCGGATCGCGGGGCGAGGGTGAGGGAACCCCCGTGTACCTCGGCGATCCGCCGGGCGATGGCCAGACCGAGGCCGGCCCCGGCATGGTCCTCGCGGACGCGGCCGGAGGCGCGCTGGAAGGGTTCGGTGAGGGTGGCCACCAGGTCGGGGGAGAGAGGCCGGCCCGTGTTCTCGACCGTGAGCTCCACGGCCCCGGACCTGACCCCGGCCCTGCCCCCGGATCCGTCACCTGACCCGCTGTCGGCCTCGCCGCTCGTGACCCACACAGTGGCCCCGCCGCCCGGGCCCACGTCGGCCTCCACGCCTTCCCCCACGCCTGCCTCCACGTCCCCGGGCAGGTTGTGCACGATCGCGTTGTGCACCAGGTTCGTCGTCAGCTGCAGCAGCAGCGCCTCCGAGCCGAAGGCCATGACCGTGGCGGGGA
This sequence comes from Streptomyces sp. NPDC033845, assembly GCF_055576225.1. NCBI lineage: Bacteria > Bacillati > Actinomycetota > Actinomycetes > Kitasatosporales > Streptomycetaceae > Streptomyces > Streptomyces sp. NPDC033845. Next base: position 8,263 of record NZ_JBVIRI010000022.1, read on the forward strand.
CGCTGGTGAAGGTCTCGATGGCGACGCCGCGGTCCTCGGCGAGCGGTAGCAGGGTCTCGGTGGCCTCCTCAACGAGGAGTGAGAGGTCCACGGGCATACGGGTGAAGGCCGCCTGGTCGGCGCGGCTGAGCAGGAGCAGTGCTTCGGTGAGGGCGATGGCCCGAGCGTTGACGGAGTACAGCCGGTCGATGGTCGGGACGAGGTCCCGCGTCGGGTCCTCGCGGGCCACCTCCAGCAGGGACTGCGAGATCGCCAGTGGGGTCCGCAGCTCGTGCGAGGCGTTGGCGGCGAACCGCCGCTGCTCCGCGACGTGCGCCTCCAGGCGGGCCAGCATGGTGTCGAAGGCGTCGGCCAGGTCCCGGAACTCGTCCCGGCGGCCCGGCAGCCGGATCCGGTGGGAGAGGGATCCCTCGGCGGCCCGGGCGGTCGCGTCCGTGATCCGGGTCAGCGGGGCGAGCATCCGGCCGGCCAGGAACCATCCGCCCAGCAGGCCGAACAGCAGCAGGAAGGCCAGCACCCCGGCCGCCCGCGGCGCGAAGACGTCCAGCAGGGCGGAGCGGACCGGGAACACCCCGCCGTCCGGCCTGTCGTCGGGGTTGATGAGCATCGCCCGGTCGGGAACGTAGCGCAGCAGGAACCCCCACACCGCGGAGAGCAGCAGCAGACCCGCGAACATCAGGAACCCGGCGTAGCTGAGGGCGAGCCGGAGGCGGACGCTGGGCCCCTGCCGGCGCGGCCGCCTATCCACGCGCCCCCTCCTGCCCGCCGTCCCCCGCAGGACCGGGGTCCGTCGTTCCGAGGTCGACGCGGTATCCGACGCCGGGCACGGTCGCGATGACCGGGGGGTCGCCGAGACGCCTGCGCAGGGACGACATCGTGATGCGGACGGCGTTGGTGAACGGGTCCGTGTGCTCGTCCCAGGCCCGCTCCAGCAGTTCCTCGGCGCTGACCACGCCCCCTTCGGCGGCCACCAGCACTTCGAGGACGGCGAACTGCTTCCGGGTCAGCGCAACGGGCCGGCCGTCCCGGAACACCTCCCGGCGGAACGGATCGAGCCGCAGCCCCGCAAGCTCTCGCACCGGCGGTCTGCTGTGCGCCCGCCTCCGGTCGAGCGCCCGCAGCCGCAGGACCAGCTCCCGGAGCTCGAAGGGCTTGGTGAGGTAGTCGTCGGCACCGAGCCCGAAGCCGGAGGCCTTGTCGTCGATCCGGTCGGCGGCGGTCAGCATGAGGATGGGGAGGCCGCTGCCGGAGGCGACGATCCGCCGGGCGATCTCGTCCCCGGAGGGCCCCGGGACGTCCCGGTCGAGGACGGCGATGTCATAGGCGTGGACGCCGAGCAGCGCCCAGGCCGTGTCGCCGTCCCCGGCGATGTCGGCGGCGATGGCCTCCAGACGCAGTCCGTCGCGGATGGCTTCCGCCAGGTAGGGCTCGTCCTCGACGATCAGCACTCGCATGAGGGGAGAGTACGAGCCACCCCATATCGCCGATGTATCCGAAACGGCTCGGGCCCGCCCGGATCGCCCAGGACCGCCTCGGACGCGGGTCCGGGCCGGGGAGCGGCAGCGGCGGATCGGCGGCCGGTGATCCTCTTCGGGGGAGTACGGCGAGCGCGGTGCCGCCGAGGATCAGGGGCAGACCGAAGAGGGTGTGGAAGAGCGCGGGTTCGCGCGCGAACCTGGATCGCAGAACGGCGGGTCAGTGGCTGCCCGTGAGTTCGCCGGTGACCCGGTGGACGACCGATTCGCCGTCGGGGTCGACCACGGCGGTGACCTCGGCGAAGTGGGCGACCCGCTTGGCGAGGACGACCATGGCGGTGATCGAACCGATGACGGCGCCGATGGCGAGGTCGTGGGTGGCGACCACACAGGCAACGGTGATCACCATGACGGCGATCTCGCCGGCGGGCATCCGCCTGAGGGTCTTGGGGGCGACGGAGTGCCAGTCGATGCACAGCACCATGAGGAACGCCCCGGAGAGGAAGGTGGACAGGCGCGTTCGGGCCCCGGAGACCTTCACATTGATCATGATCTGGCCGATCATGGCACAGCGGCCCATGGCGCCCATGCCGCCGAAGAAGCCGGTGACGATGTTCGCAATTCCCTGGCCGACCACGGCCCTGCGCTGCACTCCTCTTGCCTGGCCCTGGGAGGAGTCCGGTGGCCGGGGAGCCGTCGTCGGCAAGACCCCCGTCCGTGCCGACGGCGGCTCCCCGGCCACCGGACTCGTTTTCCCCGTCGCAGTGAGCGCGGCCGGACAGCGGTCCCAATCACATGGATTCGGGCCGGAGTCGGCGCGTCGTCACCTGATGAATCACCTGATGAAATTGCGGAAGGTCCTCGCGAATACCTCGGAAAGGCGAACCGATTCCGCACAGTCAAGCAAGGTCACCCATTTAACCTGGGGAACAGTATCTGCTGCACGATTTCCCTATCTTGCCAATTCAACAGTCTGAAGCCCTTGCAGCTCCAGGCAGGCCGGCGCCGAAGGCGTCATTTCCCGCCCGGTCGAAGACGACACTGAACACAATCGAGAAATCGATCCGTAGTCGCGTAGGACTCTCCCGGATTTCTCTGCGCCGTGTTGTGCTGCTGCTTTGTGGGCCGCTTGAGGACCGTAGCGCCGGGACAGGCCTTCAGGCAATCCCGATCAGGGGAGGCCGGAGCAACGGGCGATGCGGCCGTGATGCAGAGAAGTTGCAGCGTCGGTGTATGAGCCCGGCCACGGGCCGGGCCGGGCCTGCCGGCCACCTGCGGAGCCGTCCACTCGCGGGTGGTTCCCCTTTCGGGCCCCGATCCCTATGCGGTGTTCGAGATCTTGCTGCTGAGGGCGTCGGCTTCCTGGTGGCGGTGTTGGCTGCGGTAGTGGGCCTGGGCCTGTTTCCAGGCGTCGTGGGCCCCGGAGTGGTCCTCGGCTTCGTGGAGGAGGTCTCCGATGCGGCTCAGGGTGTCGGCCATCTGGTTGTCGTTGCGTTGTTCCTCGCGCAGGGCCAGGGCCTGGCGGTAGTGAGCGAGTGCCTGTCCGGTCTTTCCCGCGCTGCGGGAGATGTAGCCGAGGCTGTCGAGGGTCGCGGCTTCGCCGTTCGTGTCGTGGTGGGCGCGGAAGATGGTCAGGGCCTCGTGGCAGTAGGAGCGGGCCTTGGTGTAGCGGCCGAGGGCGGCGTGGCACCAGGCGACGGCGCTGAGGGCGTTGGCCTGCCAGATGGGGTCGGAGCGGCGGCGGTGGAGGTCCAGGGCGCGTTCGGCCTGCTCCAGTGCGCGTTCGTTGTCGCCCTGGACGAGCCAGGCGTGGCCGAGGGACTGGCTGGTCTGGGCTTGGCCCGCGAGGTCTTCCAGCCGGGTGTAGAGGGTGCGGGCTCGTTCGAGGTGGCCGATGGCCTCCTGGGGCCGTCCTCGCCATACGGAGGTGCCGCCCAGGTGCCAGAGCGAGAGGGCCTGCGCTTCGGGGTTGCCGGCGCGTTCGGCGGCCTCCAGTGCCTGCTGCCAGCAGAGCATGCGCTGGTCGTGCTGGTGGCGGCGGAAGAGGAAGGTGTGGGTGGCCCATGCCAGGTGCCACACCGCCTCGTGCACTCCCAGGTCGATGGCCAGTCGCTGGGCGGCGAGCAGGGCGTGGTGTTCGGTTTCGAACCAGGTCCACGCCGATTCGGTGTCCTGGAACTCCGCCCCGTGCTCTCCCGGCAGCTCCGCGGCATCGCCGGGGATCGCGGGCGGGCTCCCGGCCAGTACGGCCCGGGAGGGCCACAGCAGCCGGTCGGCCGCGTAGGCGGTGCGCGTCTGGGTCGCGATCAGGCGGTGCAGGGCCTTCGTACGGTCCAGTGCGGGAACCTCGGCGGCGCCGCGTTCGCCCGCGTGGAGCCTGACCAGGTCGTGCATGTGGTAGCGGCCCGGCTGGAGTTGGTGGAAGAGGTGCGCGTTCTCCAGGTTCTGCAGCAGCCGGCCCGTGTGGCGGACCGGGTGTCCGGTGAGTGCCACGGCGGTCCGGAGCGTGACGTACGGCCAGGGGATCATGCCCGCGAGGAGGAACAGCCGATCGGATTCCGTGTCGAGGGCCTGGCGGGAGGTCTCGAAGGTGGTGCGCAGGTCGGTGGCCACGTCACCGGTGTCCAGGGCGTCGAGGCGGTACTCCGGCCAGTGCAGCTCGTCGGCCAGGACGGCGAGGGGGAACTCGGGTCGGCCGGCGGCGCGGGCGGCGAGGATGCCGACGGCCAGGGGCAGTCCGGCACTCCGCTCGACCAGGACGTCCACGCTGGCGGCTTCCTCGTCCACGCGTTCGGTGCCGAGGTGGGCCGTGAAGGCCTCGCGGGCCTGGCCGGGCGAGAGCATGCCCAGGGGCATCAGGGACGCTCCGTGCGTGGTGGTCAGACCGGCCAGACGGTGGCGGCTGGTGACGATCACCGTGGCCTCCGTGCCGCCGGGCAGCAGGGGGCGCACCTGTTCCGCGTCGCGGGCGTTGTCCAGTACGAGCAGCAGGCGCCGGTCCGCGGTCACCGTCCGGTACAGCCCGGCCAGGGTGTCCTCGTCGGCCGGAACGGCCGCGGGCGCGACGCCCAGGGCGGACAGGAACTGGCGCAGCACCGCGGCGGGGGCGAGGGGAGCGGAGAGGGGGTCGTAGCCGCGCAGGTTCGCGTACAGCTGACCGTCGCGGTACTGCCCGCGCCGGCTGTGTGCCCAGTGCAGTGCGAGCGAGGTCTTTCCGACGCCACCGGGGCCGCTGACGACGGCGAGCGCCGGTCGCCCTCCCGGCGGGTCGGTGAGCATCCGGTCCAGCGCGGCACACTCGTCCCCCCGCCCGGCGAACACCGCCGGCGGGGCGGGCAGTTGGCGGGGGCCGTTCCACGCCGGTGCGATGTCGGTGGTGGTGGATCCGGTCGGGCGCGCCGGGCTGCCGGGGCCTCTGTCCGGGGTTTCGCGGTCCCGGTCCCGGGGCTCGGGATCCGGGCTTTGGCGGCCCGGGGCGTTCGCGGCGGGGGACTGCGGTCGCGGGGGTGGTGGCGGGAGGGACGGGGACGACGGCTGGTGGGCGTCGTCGGCGAGGACCTGCTGCTGGAGCCGCTGGAGCTCCGGGGCTGGTTCCAGCCCGAGCTCCTCGACCATGCGGCGCCGCAGCGCGGTGTACACCGACAGGGCGTCCGCACGTTGTCCGCCGCGGTGCAGGGCCCGTATGAGGTGTCCGTGCGCGCTCTCCCGCAGGGGGTGGTGGGCGGTGAGGGTGCGCAGGTCGTCGAGGGCTTCGCCGTGCCGGCCGAGCTCGATCAGTGCGGCGGAGCGCCCTTCGACGGCGACGACCCGAAGCTCTTCCAGGGGTTCTGCCTCGGTCCGGGCGAAGGGCAGGGCGACGCCTTCGAAGGGGGCTCCCCTCCAGAGGGCGAGCGCCTCGTCGAAGCCCGTGAGGGCGCTGTCGTGCCGGCCTTCGGCCAGGGCGGTACGGCCGCGTGTCACGCGGCGGCGGAACAGTGTCGCGTCGAGGTGGTCGGGGTCGAGGTGCAGTGCGTAGCCGGCCGCTTCGGTGCGGATGCAGTCGGCTCCGACCTCCGCACAGGCCTTGCGGACCCCGGCGACGAGCATGCGGATGCGGGACGCGGCCGATTTCGGTGGCGCCCCGTCCCAGGTGAGTTCCGCCAGCTTCTGTACGGACACGGATCGGTTCGCGCTCAGGAGCAGGATCGCCAGGAGGGCGGCTCGCTGGCCGGAAAAGCGCACCAGGCCGGCCGGTGCTTCCACCTCAACCGGCCCCAGCACCCGGAACCGCACGCCGACCGTGTCCTCGTCGCCCATGGATCACTCCTCTCTGGCCGAATATCATGCCCCACACGGCTTAAAGCATGATCGCAGGGAGACCCTTCCCCTCGCGTCGCGGCCCATCAACCCCAAAGGCGAGACGAGACGTATCGTCTTGACAGTCGGGCAGCAGCCCCCTACCCTCGTGCCCATGGGAACCCTGTGATGACAGCACGCGCCGCCGCGTAGAGCCCCGCTCCGCCGTGGACGCCCGCACCGCCAGCATCCGCCGTCACCGAAGGGGGTTCTGTTTTGCGTACCCATACCGCCCAACTGGCCGTACACGACCTCACCAAGCGCTACGACGAGAGGCCCGTCCTCGACCGCGTCCACCTCTCCATCCGGCCCGGCGAGAAGGTCGGTGTGATCGGCGACAACGGGTCCGGGAAATCAACCCTGTTGAAGCTGCTGGCCGGCCTCGTACGGCCGGACAGCGGCGAAGTCACCGTCAGCGCGCCCGGTGGGGTCGGCTACCTCGCGCAGGCGCTCGACCTCCCCGCCCAGGCCACCGTCCAGGACGCAATCGACCTGGCGCTGACCGAACTGCGCGCGCTGGAGCAGCGGTTGCGCAGCGACGAGCGGCGACTGGAGGAGGCCGACGAGGGCCCCGACCTCGAATCGGCTCTCCTCGCGTACGAGCGGCATCTCGCCCTGTACGAGGCGCGGGACGGCTATCGGGCCGACGAACGGGTCGGCACGGCCCTGTACGGCCTCGGCCTGCCCGGGCTGGCACGGGACCGGCGACTCGGCTCGCTCTCCGGCGGCGAGCAGTCCCGGCTCGCGCTCGCCGCGACGCTCGCGGCCCAGCCGGAGCTGCTGCTGCTCGACGAACCGACCAACGACCTGGACGACCAGGCCGTGGCCTGGCTCGAAGCGCACCTACGGGAACACCGCGGCACGGTGGTCGCGGTCACCCACGACCGCACCTTCCTGGCCAACCTGACCAGCACGATCCTGGAGGTCGCGGAAGGAAGGATCACCCGCTACGGCGACGGCTACTCCGGCTACCACACGGCGAAGGCCGCCGAGCGCAGCCGCCGCATCCAGGAGTACCGGCACTGGCGCGAGGAGCTCACGCGCAGCCGTCATCTGGCCGAGTCGAACGGGGCCCGCCTCAGGGCCATCCCGCGCAGTGCGCCGATGGCGAAGTTCGGGCACGGTGCGTTCCGCGCCCGGGACCGCAGCCACGGGGCGATGGTCCGGATCCGGAACGCGAAGGAGCGGGTCGCCCGCCTGACCGCCGCACCCGTCCAACTGCCGCCCGATCCCATGGTCTTCGCCGTATCCGTGCCCACCGGCACCAGCGACGGCCGGAGCGTCGGCGCGGCCGTCGAACCCGCCGCCGAGCTCGTCGACGTCCATCTGGACGACCGGCTCGACCTGCCACGGTTGTCGCTCGCCGCCGGTGAGCGGCTGCTGGTCACCGGGCCGAACGGTGCGGGCAAGTCCACTCTGCTCGGGATCCTCGCGGGCGAGGTCCGGCCGCAGCGCGGCACGGTGCGGGTGTCCGGGAAGGTGGGGATACTGCGCCAGCAGCAGGTGCCGTGGCCCTGTGGCCTGAGCGTGCTCGACGCCTTCTCCCGGGACCGGCCCGGCGACCGGGAGGAGCACCGCGACCTGCTGCTCTCCCTCGGCCTGTTCCGGCCCGGCGAGCTGCGGCTGAGGATCGGGGAACTGTCGTACGGCCAGCGGCGCAGGATCGAGCTGGCCCGCCTGGTCACCCGGCCGGTCGATCTGCTCCTCCTGGACGAGCCGACGAACCACCTCTCTCCCGCCCTCGTCGAGGAACTGGAGCAGGCACTCACCTCGTACGAGGGGGCCCTGGTGGTCGTCACCCACGACCGGCTCATGCGGGAGCGGTTCACCGGAAGCCGCCTCGAACTCGCCGACGGGCGGCCCGTGATGAGGGTCTGACGCACGGCGGAAGTGTACGAGGTCCCTCGCTCGGCGGTGAGACCCGCGGAGCCGCCTGGCGCCTGCCGCTGCAACGTCACGCAGCAGGCGCCAGGTCTCGGACGTCGCCTCGGCGAGGTGTCCTCCGCCCCGCTGCCCTGTCCGGCAGAGAAGGCCGGTCGGGAAGCGGGCAGCCCCGCCGGACACACCGCCGACACGGGCAGTCGTCGTGTACGCGGTCGTCAGTCCTCGTGTCCGAGTCGTACGTCGCGTTCGGTGCGGCCCGCGCCCGCCACCTGGAGGACGGTCGCCACCGGCGGGTAGCCGGCCGCGATGACCGTGTATTCGCCCGAGGGGAGGTCGACGAAGCGGAAGGTGCCGTCCGCGGAGGTGGTGAGGGTGTCGACCACGTTGCCCGTGGCGTCGAGCAGGGTGACCCTGGCGTCCTCGACGGGCCTTCCCGCGCCGGCGCGGACGGTGCCGCGGAGGACCGTGCCGCCGGCGAGTTCGATGTCCTGGCGGGTTTCGCGGGACGCCTGGACGCTGACCGGGAGTGCGGCAGGACGGAACGCCGGGGCACTCGCGGCCAGGGTGTACTCGCCCGCCACCAGCTCGGAGATGAGGTACACGCCCTCCGGCCCGGTGCGGGTGGAGGAGACCACCTCGCCCCGGACGTCGGTGAGGGTGACGGCGGCATCGCGGACGGGGGTGCCGTCGGCCGTGACCACGGTGCCGGCCAGGCGGCCGGCGCCGCCGAGCACCACGTCGAGGTCGACGGGCCGCTCGCCCACGTTCACACGGACGGCCTGCGGCTGATGGCCGCCGGCGGCCGCGATCAGGACGTACGAGCCGGGGCCGCGGACGCTGAGCGCGTAGCGGCCGTCGGTGCCGCTGGTGCCCCGGCCGACCTGGTGGCCGCTGCCGTCGATCAGGGTGAGGGCGGCGCTGGGGACCGTGCTGCCGTCGGGGTGCTGGACGGTTCCGCGGACCGGCAGCCCGCCCGGGTGGGCGGGGTCGGCGGGGACGCGTGCGGCGGGGACCTCGCCGGGGACCGGCTGCGGATGGGCCTCGGAGAGGAGGGGATCGGCTGCGGGGGCGTTGTGGGACACCAGCGGTTTCTCCTTGAGGAAGCAGGCGATGAGCAGGCCGAGGACGAGCACCGGCACCAGGTAGAGGAAGATCCGCGGCATCGCATCGGCGTAGGCCGCGATGTACGCGTCCCTGAGCGTCGGCGGCAGGGAGTGGACGAGCTGCGGGGTGATGGCGGAGGGGTCGGGGAGTCCGGCGCCGGCCGGCAGCCGGGCGGCCAGGGCGTCGGCGAGCCGGCCGGCGAAGACGGTGCCGAAGACGGCGGCGCCGATGCTGCCGCCCATCTGCCGGAAGTAGTTGTTGGCGCTGGTGGCGGTGCCGATGTCGGTGGGCCGCACCGAGTTCTGCACGGCGAGGACCAGCACCGGCAGGACGAGTCCGATGCCGATGCCGAGGACGGCCATCCAGAGGCTGTAGGCGAGCCGGCCGGTGCCGATGTCCAGCCGGGAGAGCAGCCACATGCCGAGCGTGGACAGCACCCCGCCGAGGACCGGGTACACCTTGTAGCGGCCGGTCTTGCTGATCAGTTGGCCGGAGGCGATGGAGGCGACGACGACCCCGCCCATCATCGGCAGCATCAGCAGCCCGGACTCGGTGGCGGTGGCGCCCTCGACCATCTGGAGATAGGTCGGCAGATAGCTGGCGGCACCGAACAGGGCGATGCCGACGACGGCTCCGACGAGCGCGGTGACGGTGAACACCGGGTCGCGGAAGAGCCGAAGCGGGATGAGCGGCTCGGCCGCGCGGTGCTCGGCGATCACGAAGAGGACGGATGCGAGGACTGCGCCGGCGGCGAGCCCCAGGATCATCCGCGAGTCCCAGGCGTACTCGGTGCCGCCCCAACTGGTCAGCAGGACCAGGCAGGTCGAGGCCGCGGCGAGGAGGGCGGCGCCGGTCACGTCGAGCCGGGGACGGACGGTGGGTCGGGGCAGCTTCAGCACCACGGCGATGACGGCCAGGGTGATCAGCCCGAAGGGGACGTTGATGTAGAAGCACCAGCGCCACGACGCGTGGTCGGTGAAGAACCCGCCGAGCAGGGGTCCGGCGACGGAGGCGAGGCCGAAGGCGGCGCCGATGAGTCCCATGAACCGGCCGCGCTGCCGGGGCGGCACGATGTCCGCGATGATCGCCTGCACGCCGATCATCAGGCCGCCGGCGCCGATGCCCTGGACCGCCCGGAAGGCGATGAGTTCGTTCATGGTGCGCGACCAGCCGGCCAGCGCCGAACCGATGATGAAGACCACGATGGCGAACTGGAAGACGCTCTTGCGGCCGAGGAGGTCGCCGAGTTTGCCGTAGAGCGGCAACCCGATGGTGGAGGTGAGCAGATAGGCCGTGATGGCCCACGACATCCGGTCCAGGCCCTGGAGTTCACCGACGATCTTCGGCAGGGCCGTGGCGACGATCATCTGCTCCAGCGCGGCGAGCAGCAGCGCCAGCATCAGCCCGACGAACACCAGCCGGACCCGACGAGGGCTGAACTCGGCCGGCGCCGGAACCACTTCGACGACAGGCGGCGGACCGTCCGCGGCGTCCCGACCACCCGGCGCGGGTCCGCTCGGGCTCCCCTTGTCGAAGCGGACCGCAGCCGCCTGCGGTGCGGCCTGCTCGTCCGTCACCAGAGTGATACCGCCCACGTACTGCTCCCCTCGTTGCCTCAGGCAATCGCGCCCGCGCCGTCCTTTTGTCGCACTCGGTAACAGCGGCGGCAAACATGGGGATTGACGTCCCGGACCCGTCCGAGGGGCATACGGGCTGCTGGGCGGGGGTGCCGCGAAGAATCGACCGTCACGGAGAACCACCCGAACCAGTGAAGGGCCGCCCCGGGCCGTGACCGGAGCGTGACGCCGGGCGCCGGAATCGGTCGAGGCCCTCGCCGGCACTTCCACAGCGGTGCTTACGGGGGGCAGGAGGATCAGTACCGCGCCCATGGACCCTACGCCGAGCCCGGCACCCGGTGCGGTCAGCCCCGGCGCGGCGCCGGGCGGCTCGGAGCGTGCCCGTCCGCTACCGGGAACTTGGCCAGTTCGCCGGGCTTCAGGACTCTGCTGAGGAATGCGTGATTCGGGCTGTCAGGCCACCGGCACCCCACTTGGCGGCACCCGCATTTCCCACCTCGAAGCCCTCGCACTCGCAGGTGAAGGCCTTGTGCCGGAACTTAGTCACAAAAACCAAGTGGGCGTGGAGGGCGAATGCGCAGTACCGACCTGTGCAGATACTCCGATGCGCAGTCATAAATCAACCGTAGTAAGATTGTTGGTGTGCAGCTTCGGTACCGCTTCCGCTTGTACCCGAACGGTCCGCAGCGTTCCGCGTTGGCCAGGGCGTTCGGGTGCGCACGCGTGGTCTACAACGATGCCCTTCGGGCTCGTGAGACCGCCCGCGTTGCGGGGCTGCCGTTCGTGACTTCGGCCGAACTGTCGAAGCAGGTCACGGCCGCGAAGCAGACCGAGGAACGTGCCTGGCTCGCCGACGTTTCCGCCGTCGTCCTGCAGCAGTCCCTCCGGGACCTGGACACCGCCTACCGGAACTTTTTCGACGGGCTCAAGGGGAAGCGTCCGCGTAGGGGTGCGCCGCGGTTCAAGTCGCGGAAGGACAACCGGCACACGGTCCGCTTCACCGCCAACGCCCGGTGGAAGGTCACGGCGGGTGGTGACCTGTCGTTGCCGAAGATCGGCGATGTGCGGGTGAAGTGGTCCCGTACTCTGCCGTCGGTCCCGTCCACGGTGACGGTGGTGAAGGACGCCGCAGGCCGGTACTTTGCCTCGTTCGTGGTGGAGACCGGCACGGACGAGACGCTGCCTGAGGTGACGCCCGTGGTTGGTATCGACCTGGGCCTGACACACTTCGCGATCCTCTCTGACGGCACAAAGATTGACAGCCCGCGCTTCCTGCGGCGGGCCGAGAAGAAGTTGAAGAAGGCGCAGCGGGACCTGTCCCGCAAGGCCAAGGGCAGCAACAACCGGGCGAAGGCCCGAGTCCGGGTTGCCCGTGCTCACGTCCGGACCGCGGATGCGCGGCGCGAGTTCCACCACCAGCTCTCCACGAAGATCATCCGCGAGAACCAAGCGGTGGCGGTGGAAGACCTGGCGGTCAAGGGACTGGCCCGCACCCGCCTCGCCAAGTCCGTGCACGACGCCGGATGGTCGGCATTCGTGACGATGCTGGAGTACAAGGCCGCCCGGTACGGGCGCGCCTTCACTCGTATCGGACGCTTCGAGCCCACCTCGCGGGTGTGCTCGCAGTGCGGTGTCAAGGACGGCCCCAAACCCCTTCCTGTCCGTACGTGGACGTGCGGGGTGTGCGGGGCCGTCCTGGACCGGGACGTCAACGCGGCGGTCAACGTCGCCAAGGCTGCCGGACTGGCAGTGTCAGCCTGCGGAGCGCGGGTAAGACCGGGATTCGTCCCGGCACAGCGCGGAGAAACAGGAACCCACCGAGACGGTCAGCCGACCGTGGTAGGAATCCCCTCCCTTTAGGGAAGGGGAGCGGAAGTCAAAAGCCGTCCGGCGACATCACCTCCATCTCCATCCGCCGGGACGACGGAGCGGCCGGCTTCACCACCGACCGCCAGTGCTTCACCTACGACCACCTGAGCCGCCTGACCGAGGCCTGGACGGGTAAGGGCGCCACCTGCGCGTCCTCGCCCACGGCCGCCGACATCGGCGGCCCCGTCCCGTACTGGCAGTCCTTCGCCTTCGACCTCACGGGCAACCGCACCAAGCTCGTCGACCACACGGTCTCCGCCCAGGGGGTCGCGCAGGACACCACCACGACCTACACCTCCCCCGACCCCGGCCAGGCCCGTCCGCACACGGTGACCTCGGCCACCACGACCACCCCCACGGGGGCCGCCGAGACCAGCTCCTACACTTACGACGCCGCGGGCAACACCCAGACCCGCCCCGGCGGCCAGACCATGGCCTGGGACCCGGAGGGCCGCCTGGCCTCCAACAACGGGAACGGCAACCTGTACGACGCCGAGGGGCAGCGGCTGCTGCGTGGCGAACCGGGAAGGGCGACGCTGTACCTCGGCGCCGACGAGCTCACGCTGACCGCCTCCAGCGGCAGAGTCACCGGCACCCGCACTTACCCGGGCATCGGCGGCGGCCCTGCCGTCATCCGCACGCCGACGGGCCTGATCTACGCGGCGGGCGACCACCACGGCACGGCGACCACCGCCCTGGACGCGTCCACCCTGGCGATCACCCGCCGCGCCCAGAATCCGTACGGCGAGTCCCGCGGGCCGGCCCCCACGGCCTGGCCGGACGACAAGGGCTTCCTCGGCCTGCCACAGGACGCGAGCGGCCTGACCCACGTGGGCGCCCGCGAGTACGATCCGGCGCTCGGCCGCTTCATCAGCGTCGACCCGATCATGGACCCGGAGCGCTCGCAGCAGATCCACGGCTATCTGTACGCGGGCGGCAACCCGGTCACCAACAGCGACCCGACGGGCCTGGACTACTGCCCGAGCGACATGTGCAACCACCACGACCCGGAGACCATCTCCATGCTGCGGGGCATCTCGAAGCAGGAGGGGGAAGAAGTCGTCGAGAACACGCGGAGGCTCTACAAGGAACTGGGCATCCCGTGGACTCCCTCGACGGTGAAGCCCAAGCCGACGCCGCCGCCCGCCAAACCGACGCAGACCATCATCAAGGTGACACCCCAGAACGACCCCCGCGCCGTCCCACCGGGGATCGCCGCACCGGGGTTCGACGCGCTGCACATCACCGACCTGTTCTACTGGGACCCCAACTGCGGCATGTCCAGCATCGAAGGGGCCTCGTGCTCCGTCCAGAACACGGCGGAGGGCCTCGTGTCCGTCATCACCGCCGGCCCGGAGGGGCTGCTGCACTACCTGGAGAAGAACAAGCTGCCGGTCCCGCCGAAGCTGGTCGACATGATGAAGACGGGCAACTACGTAGGGGCGATGCTCACGGTCGGGAACAACTTCCGCGAGGAGGGGTACACGTTCCAGGGCTTCGTCAAGGCAACCGCCAAGACCGCCTTCGAGGTCGCGTACGTCGGCAGGCTCACGGCGGCCGGCGCGGCGGCGGGCGGGGCGATGGCAGGACCTCCCGGCGCGGTCATTGGTGCGCTCGCGGGTGCCGGGTTCGCCGTGTACTCCGGCGACTGGTCGTCCAAGCAGTACGACGTCGCCGAGGCACGATTCATCGAGGGCGCCAGGACCGCCGCCACGTCGGTGTACGGCACCTGCTGGCTCCCGGGGTGCCGGCGCTGACAGCCCGGCACCCGCACCAGCCCGAAGGCCGGCTCCCTCGCGGAGCCGGCCCTCGGAGCCGGGCACGCATACCGCGGAGCGACCGGCAGGGGAAGGCCATTGTCCAGTGAGGACGGCACGCGGGATCGGATCCCACGTGCCGTCCTCGCCGTCGCCGGTCCCGGTCCAATTACCGCGCTGGGTCACCGAGGCGCCGCCCCAGCCGCCGGTGCCGATCCGGATCCGGGTGCCGAGCGCCCCGGTGCCGGTGCCGGGGTAGACGAAGAGCTTTCCGGAGTCCTCGACTGCGACGAGGGCCAGAGCGACCGGCTTCACCCCGCGATCCCGGTCTTGAGCAGGGGAGAGACGAGAGTGCCGGTAGAGGCGGTCTCGGCCGGACGCGCTTGCCCCCTCGACGCGCGGGGGCAGCTCGGTCATCGCGCACCTTCGGCGATGGGGTGTTCGCCAACGGCGTGTGGAGGGCGGTCCGCAGCACTTCCCCGGTGGTGGTGACCTGTGCGGCCGCGCGGGCGCGTTCGGTGAGGGCTTCGGGCGGGGCGGTACGCCGGCGGACCGTGTCCGGCCCCCACCGGTCCCCCACTTCCGGGTGACCTGGAGGCGGGGTCGGTTGGTCCAGTAGGTTCCGCACCGGAGCGGCACGGCCGCGCTGTCGGGAGGAATGATGCACAGCCGGCCCGTCAGCCCGGTCCCGCCGTGCTGGCCGGTCCCGCCGAGCAGTTGCCCGCCCTGCTGCGCATCCTCGGGCAACTGCTCCCACGCGCCAACATGCTGTGCGGATCGGTGGGCGGCCTCTTCGCACTCGGCTCCGAAGGCACCAGTCCGAAGTACGGCGTCCTGCTGTCCATCGGCGAGAAGAAGAGCGAGCTCATCGCCCAGCAGGCCCTGGAAATCGTGGCCGTCGCCACCATCGCCATCGCCGTGAGTTCCCTGTTCGCCCCGTAACTGACCCAGAGCGCAGGCCAGATCAACGTCGCCCTCGCCCCGCCGGACCTCGCCGCGGTGGGCGGCATCGGCCTGAGCATCGGCCTCCTCGCCACCGCGATCCTGGCCGCTTCCGTACTGCGGCTGAGCCCCCGCACCCTCCTCACGAAGGGCAAGTGAGCGTCATGGCCACCACCACGACCCCCGAAACCGCGGCCCCGGCCGCCCTGCACCTCCTGGACAACATCGGCCTCGACAAGGCAATGGCCACCCGCAACGAGGGCATCAAGGTGGACAAAGCCCGAGGCGGCCTTGACCTGAACTCCGTCCTGCCCTCGTAAGCCGTCCGGAAGTGCCTCCAGTACAACCCCGTGTCCAGGCAGGGCGGTGCCAAGGACAAACGTCCCGGACCCCGCTGGTGCACGTCGTCGCCTGGCCAGTGCCCCGCCAGGCGGCTCAGGGCCATCAGCGCCGCACGATGCGCCCGGCGACCAGCCGGGGTCCGCTGTTTCCTCACGGGAGCAGTGGAGTCCTGGCAGAGCCCGGGCAAGCGGCCACGGTTGCGCTGCCGCAGGTGGGACGCGGTCGGGTCACAGGAAGTTGTTGGGCCAGATCATGGTGCGCCACATGTGCGCGACGGGGGAGTCGTCGAAGCCGAGGCCGTCAGCGGGCTGGCGGAAGTGGCGGCCGACGACGTCCTCGAACTCCTGGAAGTCGACGTCCTCGTCGGGGTCGAAGGTGTAGACGTCGTTGATGGTGACGATCCGCGCGGACATGTACCAGCGGTGTTTGCGGGCCGCGAGGAAGGCGGCCTGGGTGTGGGCCGGAGGCTGGTACTCGATGCCGAAGAAGTCGTCGTACGCCTCCGGATAGCCGTAGCCGACGCTTTCGTCGGGGAAGTAGCGCAGGATCTCGTGCTGGCGGATCGCCCAGGCCACTTCCGGATCCACATAAGGCTCCACGAGTTGCGCGCCCCAGTGTCCGTGCTGGCTGCGCAGCAGGCCGGCTACGGAGATGTCGTGGAGGAGGCAGGCCAGCACGATTTTGTCGTCCATGCCCTGCAGGCGGGCTCGGCGGGCGCTTTGCAGCATGTGCCGGGTGGTGAACGGGTCGAGCATGAGCCTGAGTTGGAAGAAGTCGGCCAGAGTCGGCTCGGCAGGCATCGCGGGCAGCCTGGGGTTGTCGCCCATCATGAACACTTGTCCGGGCCCGCGCGATGCCAGATGCCGGTCCCCGGAAAGATGACTGACGGTGCCGAGGGTGGCTGCTGCCGGCGCACAGATCAGCCGGACGTGGTGGTGCTGGCCGTGAGACACGAACTGCCCTCCTGAGGGGATATGCCCGGCTGTGTTCGCCGGGCTTCGATCCCACCAGAGAGGTCAACACGGCCACTTCCAGATCCACCTGTACGGCGGAGCGCGGGGCGCAAGGAACACTCCCCTCAGTGGACCGGCGCACTGCTGTACTACATGGGCCGAAGGCCTGATCAGAACCGCTGGGCCACGGTGAGGGCGACCGCAGAATCCTCGACCGCTTCCCGACCCACGACCGCTTCCGGCAGGGCCGGCTGACGGATCGCAGGGTTCAGCCCGGACCCGAGGAGCCTCTGAGTCCTCGGAGTCGGCGACCATGAGCGTCAGGCCGACCGCGAGGCGCTCACGACCTCGTCCCGCACCACGCTGTTCCCCTTTCGCGTGGTCGCCCCGTGTCGGGGGTGGGTCAGCAGGTCTGTGTTCGTAGCGGGTGGGCCGGCTGGGCGCCGGTCCGGAGTCGCAGGCCGTCGGTCTTGGCTCGTGCGTCCTGCCGCTCACCGCCGTGCCGGTGCCAGGGACGGTCCGTGCGGTCGGGCCGCGACGGCAGGGTGGGCCGCGTGTTCGCCGCGCCCGCAGCCGCGGCGGGCGCGGCGACCGACAACGGCGGCACGCCCGGAACCGGAACGCAGGTCAATGTCGCCACTGGCGGTGGCGCGGGAGGAACGGGCCAGTTCCCGCTTCGCAACGGCGGCGCGGAGGCGGTTCCAGCGACATCCTCACCTGCGATTCCACTTCGCCCGGCTGCGTCCTGACCGGTGTACCGGCCACCGATCCGAGGCTGATCGTCGCGGGTGGCGGAGGCGGCTCCGCGCCCGGTTTCGCGGTCGTGACGAACCCGTCGCCGGGCGGCAATGCCGGAGACATCGGAAGCCCGGGGTCCACCCAGACGGGCGGCGCGGGCTTCGGCGGTGGCGGCACCCAGACGGCCGGCGGTGCGGGCGGCACCACCGGCACCGGAGCGAACTGCGTCCCGCCGGAGGCCGGCGACCTGCCGGGGGGCACCGGCACCCCGGGGGCCGGCGGCGCCGGAGGAGCCAGCGTCAACCTGGGCGGCGGCGGTGGCGGCGGCTGGTACGGAGGCGGCGGTGGTGGCGCCTGCATGGGCGGCACCTCGACGGCCGCCACCACGCCCGCCCGGGGACGGATCAGCATCTGTTGTCGGCGACGGCGACCGCCGTGGACAGGATGCGTGGGCGGTCCGTCGGGAACGGACGGAGCGGCCTGAGCAGTCCAGCCCTGGTCCAACTGCCTGGGGACATCACGGGCCCGCACCCCGGGTGCGGCTGGCCGCGTTCCTCTCTCCTCGTGGGCGCGCCGGCGCTGCCGGCGATGGACGCAGGACACAGCGGGGGCGAAATCGCGAACCGTCCCGCCGGTGTGCCGTGACCGCGGCCGGCAGGGGAGGCTCGACCTTCACGGAGGGGTTCTGCATAGGATCTGCGGGTCCCCCCAGCCGTGAGGAGTTCCGCCGGTGACCACCGTCCAGCAGTCCCCGACCGCGACCAGCGGCATACCGCTTCGGACGCTGTCCCGTGTCGAGGACGGGGAGGTTCTCCACAGCCTGCTGTGGCAGGCGGGTCCCGGCTGGCGGATGATCAGCAGCGCCGTGCTGGGCGGCGGTATCGGCGAGCGCGAGTGGGTGCTCAACGCCCAGGTCTCGCACGGGTACGACCGCACCGATCCCGCCCACCACCTCGCCGATCTCGCCCGTCGATCCGGCGCCCGAGGGCCTGGTGTCGGTCTGATGACCGCTGCCGACGTACGGGGGCACGGCCGTGCCCTCGACGACGGTGTCGAAGCCGCCGCCACCGCCGGGCTCGGGGTCCGCGGCTGGGCCGCGTCCGCCGCTCCGGGACTCCCGGGCACGCCCGCGCCGGGCACCGTCAACGTCATTGCCGTGATCCCCGCGGCCCTGACCGACGCAGCCCTGGTCAACGCGGTCGCCACCGCGACCGAGGCCAAGGTGCAAGCCCTCCTCGACCTCGGCTACGACTGCTCCGGCACGCCCACCGACGCCGTCTGTATCGCGGCGCGCAGCCCGAACCGGGGCGAGCCCCTCCACCCGTTCGCCGGACCCCGCTCACTGTGGGGAGCCCGCCTGGCCCGCGCCGTCCACACCGCCGTCTCCACCGCGGCCCGACGCTGACCAGTCGGCGTGACACGACTGACCGCGCCGCCCCCGGACGGGACGCTCCTGCTACCCCGGCAGGTCGCCGGGCGGCGATGAGGGCCGTCAGGGCGGTCAGGGCGTCGGTGATCGCCTGAGCGGTCGGGCCGCCGCCTTGGGCGAGTTCGGCGGAGCCGCCGCCGCGTCCGCTGAGGAGTTGCTTGACCAGCGCGGAGGCGTTCAGCCCGATGCCACGTGCGGCGGTGTTGGTGACGGCCACCAGGCCGGTGCCGGCGGCCTCCCCCCTCGGCATCGCCGTGGCCGCGCTCCTCGCCTTCTACGACGTCGGCGGGATCTTCGGGATCCTGATGTCCACCGCCCTCTTCGCGGTGCTGCTCGTCCGGCCGCTGATCCTCGCCTTCGCGTCCCTCCTGCTGTCCGCGTACGCCCTGGTAGCGCTCGCCGAAAGCGGAACCGACGGCCCGCCCGCCAGAGGGAGAGCCACTACCCGCCGCACGCGGCGCGCTCACCGGCGAGCCCGGGCTGATCGCCCGGGGCCCGGCAGGTTTCGCCACCCGCCGGGCGGAGAGAACTGGACACGTACCGACCGGCACCGCACTCCAGGGGGAGCATGTCCGACGGAAACGTCTCCTTCGGTATAGGCGCCGCCGCCCAGGCGGCCGCCTCGCTCGTCAACACACAGCAGCAGATCAGAGCCGGTGAACGGGCCCGGGCCGCACAGCACGAGTACGAACGGAAACAGGCCACCACCCGCTTCGACCGTGAGCTTCAGCTCGAAACCGTCCGCCACCAGCGCCAGTTCGAGCTCCGGCACCTGGAGTCCGACCTGCGCCGGCAGGAGTCCCTCGCCGCCCAAGAGTGCCAGACCCTCTACTCCACGTACCCCGTCCCGGAGGGGCCCGGCCACCTCCGGGCCGGCCTCCGACTCCTGACCGAGGACCTCGCGGAACTCCCGCCGCTGCTCCTGGTCCCGCCGCTGGCCGGCGCCGTCGACCCGCAGTGGGCCGGTCTGCGGTCCGCCGTCCTGGCCGGCCTTCGCGGCACTCTCGGCAGCGGCGGACTGGTCGAGACCTACGACCACCTCAAACTGCTGCCCTGGCCGCACGCCGGCCTGTACTGGAACGACCTCTACGGCATCCCCACCTTCGTCGCCCAGATCACGCTGTTCCGCGACACCCTCGAACTCGCCATCGGCGGCTGCCACCTCGGCCCCGCCGCGACCCGCGCCGAAGCCCTCCGCAGCGTCCTGCTGCACCGCCGGCGACCGACCGCGAGGAGCTGCGCAGCAGCGCCCGTCCTCCCCGCACCACAGCGGTGTTGGGGAGGACGGGCGCCTGGCCCGTCGGGTGTGTACCGTCAGTAGGGTGTGGGCAGGTCGAGGCGACCCTGTGCGTGGCGCCACCAGACAGGACGGGCGGCACCACACACAGGGCCGGGGTATGCGCGGTGAGCTACGGCTTGACCACCGGCGCGCCGGCCATCAGGGAAGACTCGATCAGCTCAAGCGCCAGCTTGGACTCGGCGGCACGCTCGCGCACGTCGGCCGGGATGTCCTCACGGGTGGTGAGCTCTTCGAC
This sequence comes from Streptomyces sp. NPDC033845, assembly GCF_055576225.1. NCBI lineage: Bacteria > Bacillati > Actinomycetota > Actinomycetes > Kitasatosporales > Streptomycetaceae > Streptomyces > Streptomyces sp. NPDC033845. The sequence continues at coordinate 28,203 of NZ_JBVIRI010000022.1, forward strand.
CAAGGCCCTGCCCTTCTGGACGTCGAGGACGAGTCCCGAGCTGATGTTTTGAATGTAGAACGTCATGTAGAGCTCCCTGTGCGCGGTGAGTGTGGCGCAAGCATCGTCTTGGTGTGCGTGAGCCAGCGCCGGGTGACTGCCCAGATGGGGCGGTGTCCCAGGAGCGCCGCACGCCGCCCGGTCGTGGTTACGCGATCTTGCTGTCGATCCAGGTCCGGAAGAAGGCGACGTTGGTGAGGATGTCGGGCGTGCCCGCCCTGGCGCAGCCGCTGCCGTGGGAGATAACGCCGATGAGGGCGCCGTTCTTGTACAACGGGCCCCCACCGTCGCCCTTGCAGGTGCCCTTTCCGCCTCCCTGTACTCCGGCACAGACCATGCTGTCGGCGATCGACGCATCGTCGTACTGGATCCGGCACTTCGCCCCGGGCATCACTTGGGTGTTGACGTAGCGCAGCGTGGGGGAGGGCTGGCCTCCTTCACGGGTGGCGCCCCAGCCCACGGCCGTGGCCGCGCCGGTGAACGTGGCCCCCGATGCCGGAAGGGCGGCCGGCAGGGCGACGAGGGGGTTCTTGAGCTTGATCAGCGCGATGTTGTTCTGCCCGATGCCCGGGATGTAGTCGGGGTGCTGGACGATCTGCGCGACCTGCACCGTGGTGATACCGGGCACCGTCAGGTCGGTGAGGGCGAGCGCCCCGGAGACGACCTTGAGCTGGGAGGGGGCGGACCCGCTCGTGCACGCCGCCGCGGTCACTGCCCAGCCGGGCTTGACGAGGGTGGCCCCGCAGACCAGCTGACCGTTCTTCTGCAGCGCGAGGACGGAGGGGAACTGCAGCGGCTTGGCCTCGTACCCGCCGACGATGGCGTGCGCCTGGGGCGATGCCGTGAGGACCAGCAGTGCCGAGACAAGGGTGGAGCCCAGAGCGAGGAGGCCGCGACCGAGCGCGGAGCGCGGAGTCTTCATCCGGTGGATCTCTGTCATGTGGTGATCATGCTGGTGCGGAGCGTGTGCACGCGGTCGGTTGGGTCTACCGGAAGGAACTTGGCCTAATACTGTCGGACGGTAGGCGGAACAAGCTCAGGTGCAAACCCGAGGAGGGAAACGTGGAGCCCAGCACGCGGGCCTCGGGCGAGGAAGATCAGTCGAGGCCCGAGCCATCCCGTCGGCCCAGCACGATGCCTCCGGGGTGAGGCACGCAGGGGAATCGGCCGGCCTCAGTTGTGTGCTTCGGCTTCCCCACCACCTTGCTCCAGCCTGGTGAGGATGCGTGTCAGCGTCCCTCGGTGAACGTCGAGTAGGTCTCGATGACGAACCTGGAGACCGTTCGGGCCTGTGCCTTGACCGGCTCGGGCGCGTCCTTCAGCTTCTCCAGGCCGGCGGCCAGGGCGTGCGCCTGGGTCTCGATGTCCTTCAGGATCAGGGTGTAGTCCAGCGCGGTCGTCGTCAGTCCTCTTCTCTCTGGTCGGCTCGGGATGCCGGCTCACCGGGATCCCGAGCGTCGCTGATCGTCTACAGGCTCACCAGCACCCTTTCGAGCAGCTGCATTCAGCCAACGCGTCGCGGGCACACGTGAGGCCGCGAGCGGCACACCCGTCGGGGCCCGTAGGCCGGGGTCCCGGATCGGGGGTGAGCGGGCCGCGGCGGGCGGTGAAAGCGCTATGGCGCCCGCTCGTACGCCACCGTCGTGGTGGGGCAGTCCTCGGCGAGGCCGAGGAGCGCCTGGACCTCTGCGTCGTCGGCGGCCAGGTCCCAGCGCAGCTTCGTGCCGACCCACGTCGCGGCATAGGTGCAGTGGTAGGTGCCGTCCGAGGGCAGCCACTCGGCCGGGTCCTTGTCGGCCTTGGACCGGTTGGAGGCGGCGGAGACGGCGATCAGGGTGTCGGGGCTGTTCTGGTCGTTCGCGTACGCCTCCCGCCGCGCCGCCGACCACGGCACCTGCTCGGAGTCGAACACCTCGGCGAGCGGGACGAAGTGGTCGACGTCCAGGCGGGCAGCGTCGGTGACGATCAGGTTGTCGTAGGCGGAGCGCCAGGAGCCGCCCGTCAGCTTGCAGCCGGCCGCGACCGCGGGCCCTTCGACGGTTTCGGCGAGGATGACCTCCTTGCGGGTGTCACAGCCGTCCCCGGAGTTCAGCCCGCGGTTCCAGTGCTTGTACAGGTCCCGCTTGTAGCCCTCGCGGTGTTCGACGGCCACGGGGAGCCGGTCGATCGCCTCGAACAGCGGCAGCGGAGCCCGCACCCCGGACGGGTCGGCCACACTGACGGCCGGCACCACCGTAGAAGCGGGCGCGGAGTGCGCGGCCGGAGCCGCGAGGACGGGAAGGGCGCAGAGGGCGAGCGCGGGCAGTCCGCGCAGCATCAGGTTCTTGATCACACAGGCGGGTCTAGCGGGCCCGACACCCGCCCCGACAGGTCATCAGCGGACAACTCACCCGTGTGGACGGCCGGATTCACCGCAGAAACGAGCCTTCGCCCTACGTCTCTGGGTGTGGCCAGGCTCGCGGTCGGCATTTGCTGCTGGCCGGGGCTGGTGATCAGGCCGCCCGGGTAGAACTGGCGAGCCCATTTGCGGAAGGGGCCGATCGGCCCGTCGCCCTTGTTGAGCTTGGGGTGGGTGAGGTAGGCCTTGTGGTGGTAGATGGGGAAGTCAGTCCGACCGTCACGGACGAGCCAGTGGTTCATCAGTGAGGTGACCGCCTGTTCGAGGGGCCGTCGTGGAAGGCGGTGCCAAGGCGCCGGAAGCCGGTCGAATCCGATGGTTGCGGACGAGGCGTACCAAATACGTACGCGCCAGGGTCCGATCGGGGTGACCAGTACCCAGGCGTCGGCAGTCAGCAGCCCGTCGGCGACCTTGATTTTCGCATGTGTTCCCGCGAGGCCGATGAACGTGAACTTGATCGTGTTGATCACGGTGCCCAGCGGGGGCATGGGACGCGCCAGTTCGTACGTCAGGTGGTAGGTCTGCTCCTTGGCCACGGGTTCGGCGAGCACCGTAGGTTCGATGCCGTGCACGACAGGCAGGTGGCCGTAGTCGATGACGTTCTCCATGATGTCCTGGGCGTGGCCGGACATGTCCGTCGCGTGGTGGGCGGGGATTCGGCCGCTGGTAGGCAGGTCGGGCAGCTCCCAGGCGGGAGATTGGTTGTCGTGGGAGTGCCAGACCCAGGTGATTCCGAAGGCTTCCCGGGTGGGCAGCAGCGACAGGCCGGCGCGGGGCGGGCTCCCGTAGGGAGTGCGCTCGCACGTGCCGTCCGGGCCGAAGGCGAAATTGTGGAACGGGCAGACCAGGAGTTCGCCGTCGACGCGCCCGCCAGCCCCGAGATGTGCGCCCAGGTGCGGGCAGTAGGGGCGGGTGACCTTGATCGTGCCGCGCCGCGTTCGGTAGATGACGACCTCTCCGCCCATAAACAGGCTGGTCGTCACGGTGCCAGGTTTGAAGTCGCTGACGAACCCCACGCAGAACCAGCCCTGCGGATAGGGCAATGGAGGTGTGTCCATCGCTGCGCTCCCGGCGCGGAGCGGGCTGCGGTATTCATGGATGCGCATCTCTGCTCTCCTTTGGTCAGAGTGTCCGATCGAGGTTGGGGTGCTTCACTGCGCAGTCAGCGCTGTAACGGGTGGGAGATGAAGGACGGTGGTTGCACGGGGCGAAGGGCCTTGCGGGGCGCTCACCGGTGGGCTGCTGCTCTGCACATGCCGCATGCCCTCCTGCAACGCCAGCCTCCGCCCGCCCCCGCGTGCAGCCTGGGTACCGAGAGCCGGAGGAGAGTCCGGAGGACCAGTGATGCTCAGGTCCCTCGGGTCCCTAGCGATGTGTCCGCTACCTCGCCTAGCCCGCCGTTGCCGTAGTGGAATACGCCCCAGATGGAGCACTGCAAGACGCCGGTGGACGGCCGGTTTCCCACCAGGCGACGAAACAGTTCGTCGCCGACGCAGACAAGGCACCCGCCGCTGTCGTCTTCGGGGCCGACGTCAATCCCTACTTTGCGCCGCTTGCCCTGGGAGGCATTGAAGAATCGGCAGGCCAGTTCGCGTGCGTTCTCCGGGACGGCGTCCTCCATGCCCCTGCCCACCAAGCAGCCAGCCATCGTGGCCAGTTCCCACACGCCGTCAACCCACCTGGTGTGACCAGTTCCCGCGCTACCGTAGCCCTTGAGAATCCCGGGCACCCGTCCCCTGATTTCCAAAGTGGACCGTGAGGCCTTCAGCAGTGGGTCGCGCTCCTCGGGAGGAAGATGGCTGGCCCTCTGCGCGCACCATTCGTGGATGCGATCTGCATGAGCTGCTGTGATGTGCGGCCGCGACTCGCGCAGTACACCTGTCAGCGCGCCGACGAACGAAACTTCGATCACCCGGTCATGCGGACTGCCGCGACCCCGCCAGTTGGTCGTCAGGGTGGACATCCAGGCCGCGCCACGCCATCGGAATTCGGCGACTTCGGTCTCATTCATGTCGCCCACGGCACGTTGCAGTTCGTCACACATCTGCATGACCCTGCCTTTGAGCCGGGGTGTGTGGTCGGAGATGAGCAGGTCGCGCGTACGGTCCATGTGCGCTGCCGCTGGGGCTGGAGGGTTGACCCAGGTGTTCACGTGATCGGCTCCGCGCACCAGAATGTCGACCATTTCGGCAGGCCACTTGTGTGCGTCGCCGAACGTGCGGATAGCGGCCTCGCCAGGGGCCCTGCCGCGGACCTGCGGACTCCAGGCCTGGTGCGGGTGTGTGCCCCGGTAGTGCGTCCACAATGCTCCGGCCATGTGATGGGGCGCGATGACGTCGTGGATGCGCTCCAGAGCGGCGTCGTTCGCCGGATGCTGGCCCGCCTCGTCCACAGCCAGATAGGTGCACACGAGACCCCAAAGGGCCGCGCCCTTGCACCAGGCTTCCCCCATGGCGGGAAGCTCCCACTCGTCCACACCGCCGCTCGTGCGAACCCACTTGAAGCCCTGGTGTACTGCGGCAGCGCAGAATTCGCCGAGCAGGCCGATCCACTCGGCTCCGCTGTCGGTCCTGCACAGACCCCGGAATGCGCCGTGCCGGTAGCCCGCTTCCAGCACACCCAGGGCGCGGTACTCGTCGCTGTCGGCCAGTACCTCAACGGGTGCCGTGCCCTGGGTGAGGTAGGACGATTCAAAGTCGAGGAAGTCTTCGATTCCTTCGACCCAGGGTTCACTGCTGCCCCTGACCTTGCCGCGCAGCGACTTCAGTAGGTCGGCCTTCTGGACGGGGCTGCGGCACTGTTCGATGGCGTGGCAGTCGTTGTAGACCGACACCATGAAGGCGTTCTTCTTCTTGCCGTAGAGCCAGTCTGCCCAGATGTATCCGTACGTTCCCGCCAGTTCTTCCGGGAGTGTCCGGTCAGTGGCTGCTCTGTCGACTGGCGGTGTCTGTGCGGGTCCGTTTTCCGAGATCGTGGTCATCTCAGGCTCCATTCGGCTTCTGGGGGGCCTCTTGCTCGGTCGTCTGCCGACCGTTTTGAGGGGACGAAGGGAGTGCCGACGATTGCTCCGCAGCAGCATCCGCCCGAAGGGCGGTGCCGGTGCTCAGCGTGTTCTATGAGGTGCGGTGCACAGCCTGCGTGGCGATCCGTTGCAGGGCGGCGATGGCTGCGGGTGGGCAGGGGGCGTCCTGGAGGGCGGTGAGGGCCTGTTCGTAGCGAGTGGTGATCATGTGCTCCACCTGGAGGCGGGCACCGGTTGCTTCGAGTACCTGCCGGATGCGGGTGGCACCGTCCTCGTCCAGGTCGGGGGCGCCCACCAGATCGTGCAGAGTCTGGTGCTGGTCGGCGGTTGCGTGCTGGGCGGCCAGGGCGATCAGGACGGTGTGCTTGCCCTCGCGGAGGTCGTCCAGGACGGGTTTGCCGGTGTCCTGGGGCCGGCCGTAGACGCCGAGGATGTCGTCGCGTAGTTGGAAGGCTTCGCCAAGGGGCAGGGCGTAGCGTGAGAGTGCGGCAAGGAGTTCCGGGTCGGCGCCGGCGAGGGCTGCGCCGGCGTGCAGGGGCCGTTCGATGGTGTATTTGGCGGTCTTGAATCGGATGACTTGCAGGGCCGAGTGGTGGTCGGTGAGGGGTGTGAAAGGGGCCATGAGGTCCAGGTACTGGCCGTAGATGACCTCTTGGCGCATGGCGCTGATGACGTGGCGCAGTGCGGCCTGCAGATGGGGTGCACGGTGGGGTGAGTGGAGGAGTTCGTCGGACCAGGCGAGGGCCATGTCTCCGATGAGGATCGCGGCGCTGGTGCCGATGTGGTCGTGGCCGTACCGGTGAGCCATGGCGCGGTGCACGGTGGGGCGGCCCCGGCGGGTTGAGCTGCTGTCCATGATGTCGTCGTGGATGAGGCAGAAGGCGTGGAACATTTCCACCGCTGCTGCGGTGCGGACGACCTCTTCGTCATCGCCGTGCCCTCCGGCGGCGTGCCAGCCCAGGACACACAGCAGTGGACGCAGCCGCTTACCGCCCGAGGCGAGAAATCCACCCAGTGCCTCAGTCACGTCCACGGGCATGGAACGGCTTTTGGCGTGGTCATGCTTCGCATCGAGGAAGTCGTCCAGAGTCTTGTCGACGCGGGCTCGTACGGCTGCGAGATCAATGCTCTGGGGGTGAGTGGAGAGGGAGGTCATGAGGTTTCGCCTTCCGCTGCGGTGGCTGTGCGGTTAGCCATCCGCAGCTCCTTGGCCAGGAGTGCTCCGGCAATCTGGGGCGCAGGGACGGTGTGTACGGCCTGACCGCGAACGAGGACCTCAGCCCGGCCGTTGAGGTCGGCCGCGCGAGCTTTTGGCCCGGAGCCGCCGACCACGCAGTCCATGACGGTAATCGGCAGGTTTCGGCACACGAGGCGCCGTCAGCCTGGCGCAGGGCCGTGCACTGCGCGACGTGGCCGATGGCAGGCCTTGGGCGGTGAGCCTGGTGGACGGCGGCGCAGGCCAGGGCGTCACAGGGTGCTGGCCCGCCGGTCGGTCGCAGCACGTATCAGGGGCACTCTCTCCTTCGCCGCGGGCAGAAGTGGGCATGCGCGGCACATGGGCGGGACTGGCCATTGGACGCGCCCCGCCCGGGTACTTGTTCAGTACAGCGTCTTGCTTGCGGGCCGCACAGAACGCGAGGGCGTTGGATGTGCTGCAACCGCTGCAACATTGCGCCTTTGTGAAAAACGGTGAGGGCGGTGGTCGCCGCGACCGGACCTGGGAGGTAGGGGCATGCCGAAAACACCCAACACCCGCCTGAAGAGCCTGCTCACGGAAGCGGGATGGAACGGGACGCAACTCGCCTCAGCCCTACGGCGCGTGGCCGCCGAATCCGGCCTCTGCGCCGCATACGACCGTTCGACAGTCTCCCGCTGGCTCTCCGGCACTACTCCCCGCCCACCTGCATCCACGCTGCTGCTGGAGGCACTGTCACGGCGTCTCGCGCGCCCCGTAACCTCGATGGAGGCGGGGCTCAGCCAGACCCCGTCCACGCTGGTCGACCTGTCCGGGGAGGCTGATCCCTTGCACCGGCTGTCCCACCTCACCACTGCCGAAATCGATCCCACCCGCCGTCATTTACTGGGCACCGGCATCTACAGTCTCACTGCCCTCGCGGCGCCCGCCCTGTGGCATCCCCTCCTCGACCCCCCGCATCCGCCCGCCCCCCACCCGGGGAAGAACCGTCGGGCCGGGCCAGCGGAACTGGGTCAGATGCACACCATGATCCACAACTTCGCGCAGAGCTCCCAGGCCCACGGCTCAGCTCACCTGCGCACCACGCTCGCCGCCTACCTGCGCCACAACGTCGCCGGCTATCTACACCGCTCCGCCGCCCTGGGCATCCACGAGCAACTGTTGTCCGCCGCGGCCCAACTGACCCTCATCCTGGGCAATATCTGCGCCGGCGACGGAAGCGATGCCCACGCCCAGCAGTACCACCTGATCGCCGCCCGACTCGCCCGCGATGCCGGTGACGCCGCCACGTACGCCATCACCCTGCGGACCATGTCCGCCCACGCCTACGACCTCGGCCACCACACCACAGCCGTCCTGCACCTCGCCGAACACGCCGCCCGCAGCAGCCGCAGTGCACCACCCGTGGTCCGCGCCTACGCTCACGCCCACCTGGCCGTCATCCAGGCCAGCTACGACAAGCACGCGGCCCTGGCCGAAATGGCCACTTCAGAACGTCTCCATGAACAAGCCACCACCACCGCCCCCGGCCCCTTCACGCACTACCCCGCCGGAGCCCTGCATTACCAGCGCGCCCAAGCCCTGACCACCCTCGGCGATGCCTCCGGCGCCATCAGCGCATTCACGACCTCACTGCGCCTGCGCACCCAGACCGAACGCCACGCCACCGCCCTCACCCGGGCCCGCCTCGCAGAAATCCTCCTCGCCCAGGGACGCCTCGACGCTGCCCTCGCGCACTGGGAAACCTTCCTGGACGACTGCCCCACGCTGCACTCCGCACTCGTGGAACGAAAGATCCAGAACATGCGCCGTTTGCTGCACCCCCACCGCCGCCACACCTCCACAGCCCAGCTCCTGACCCGTGCCGCTCACCACTGACACATCCGGCAGCACCCCGCCACCTGCACGGGGAGCACCGTGTACGCCCCAGGCAGAGGGCAACGAGGCAGGAGCGAACAGAGCGCAATCAAAAGGATCTTGCATAACCGAAAGCATGACCCCGCTCCCTCGTCCGCCGTGTAGCCCCGCCCGGCCCCCATGAGGAGGTTCATACAAACGGATCAACATGCAGACTCGCTTTGGCGCCCATGAAGTTTCCCCGTGATCTCGGACACGTGATCGTTATGCCGCGAGGGCGCGCTGGCGGAGTGTCATGAATCAGGTGGGCACTTGCTCAGAAGGGACCCCTGATGGACGCGAAGACTGGTCACCTGATCGAGGACGCTGACGGCGTGTCGGTTGCGGTGCTGGACGATGGCGTCGACGGTGCCGGTGTGACATCGAAGACGACGGCGGCGAGCCGGGAAGCGGCGGCCGCGCACGGGCTGAGCCCCGCTCTGTTGGACGAGCTGGCCGAGCTCGCTGCCGGCAAGGTCCGCGACGGCGGGCTGCGGCTGATGGGCGAGGGCGGCCTGCTGGTCGAGCTCACCCGGCATCTGATGCAGGCCGCCGTCGAGGCGGAGATGGACCTGCACCTGGCCGAGGAGGCCGGCCGCACCTGCGGCCGGGGCTCCCGGTCCGGCGGCAATGCCCGCAACGGCTACCGGTCCCGGAAGGTGATGACGGAAGTCGGCAGCGTGACGGTGCAGGTCCCACGCGACCGGCTGGGCACCTTCGCCTCCGGCCTGCTGCCGAAGTACGCACGCCGTACCGGCGGCCTGGAGGAGATGGTCCTCTCGCTGACCGCGAAGGGCCTCACCACCGGGGAGATCGTCGCGCATCTCGCCGAGACCTACGGCATGGAGACATCGAAGGAGACGGTCTCCACGATCACGGACAAGGCCCTGGAAGCCATGGCCGACTGGCGCACGCGTCCGCTCGATGCGGTCTACCCGGTCCTGTTCGTGGACTGCGTGAACGTGAAGATCAGAGACGGTGCGGTGGCGAACCGGCCCCTCTACGTGGTCCTCGCGGTCACCTGCGACGGCCACCGCGAGATCCTCGGACTGTGGGCCGGCGACGGAGGCGAGGGCGCCAAGTACTGGCAGAACGTCCTTGCCGAGCTGCAGAACCGCGGGGTGAGGGACGTGCTCATGCTCGGATGTGACGGCCTGAAGGGCCTGCCCGAGGCGGTCAACACCGTCTTCCCCCAGACGGTGGTCCAGCTCTGCATCGTTCACCTCATCCGCACCACCCTGAAGTACATCTCGCGCGCCGACTGGGACAAGGCCGCCCGCGACCTCAAGCCCGTCTACACCGCCGCCAACGAGGACGAGGCTCTCGCCCGGCTCGCCGAGTTCAGCGAGACATGGCAGGCCAAGTACCCCGCCGCGGTCCGCGCCTGGGAAAGATCCTGGAGCGAGGTCGTGCCCTTCCTCAGCTTCCCGCCGCCGATCCGGAAGATCATCTCGACCACGAACGCGATCGAGAGGAGCAATGCTCAAGACCTGTGGATCGGACTCGGGAGGGGTGCCTCACGGAACGCGGAGGGCGTACCTTCCCGAGTGATCGATTTCTGGTCATCGAGTAGGCCCGCGTTGCAGCGCGGGTCGGGAAGGCACGCCCGTGCTGAGCGTGGTCAACGAGGACGGCACCACCCAGAGCGGCTCCCTGATGGACGACATCGTCCGTGAGGGCGCCCGTCGGATGCTCGCCGCGGCCCTGGAAGCCGAAGTCAACCAGTACATAGCCGAGTTGGCGGGCGAGCGGGACGAGGCCGGTCGCCGTCTGGTGGTCCGCAACGGCCACCACCGCGAGCGGACGGTGACCACCGCCGCCGGGCCGATTGCGGTGAAGGCGCCGCGGGTGAACGACAAGCGGGTCGATGGTGAGACGGGCGAGCGCAAGCGGTTCTCGTCGAAGATCCTCGCCCCCTGGTGCCGGAAGTCCCCGAAGATCAGCGAGGTCCTGCCCCTCCTCTACCTGCACGGTCTGTCCTCCGGCGACTTCGTGCCCGCGATGGAGCAGTTCCTCGGCTCGGCCGCTGGGCTCTCGCCGGCCACGGTGACCCGGCTGACCAGGCAGTGGATCGACGACCACGCCGCCTTCCAGGACCGGGACCTGTCCGGATCCGACTACGTGTACGTGTGGGCCGACGGCGTCCACCCCAAGATCCGCCTCGGCCAGGCCCGCTCCTGCGTCCTGGTCCTCATGGGCGTGCGCACCGACGGCAGTAAGGAGCTGATCGCGCTCGCCGAGGGCCTGCGCGAGTCGACCGAGTCCTGGGCCGACCTCCTGCGTGACTGCCGCCGGCGCGGCATGCGCGATCCCCAGCTCGTCGTCGGCGACGGAGCCATGGGACTGTGGCGGGCCCTGGCCGAGGTGTTTCCGCAGGCCAGACATCAAAGGTGCTGGGTTCACAAAACCCGGAACGTGGTCAACTCCCTGCCGAAATCGGCCCAGCCCGGCGCGAAGAAGGCGCTGCAGGAGATCTACAACGCCGAGGACCGCGATCACGCCGAGAAGGCGGTGAAGGACTTCGAACGCTTCTACGGCGCGAAGTGGCCCAAGGCCGTCAAGAAGATCACCGACGACGTCGACGAGCTCCTGGCGTTCTACGACTTCCCGGCCGAGCACTGGGTCCACCTGCGCACGACGAATCCGATCGAGTCGACCTTCAGCACGGTAAAGCTGCGGAACAAGGTCACCCGCGGCGCCGGCAGCCCGGCCGCGGCCCTGGCGATGGTGTTCAAGCTCGCCGAGTCCGCCCAGGCCCGCTGGCGCGCGATCACCGCACCCCACCTCGTCCTTCTCGTCCGCAACGGCGCCCGGTTCGAACGCGGTGCCCTGGTCGAGCGTGAGCAGGAGGCTGCGGCATGAGTGAGCGCAAGCAACGCCCGCTGCTGTTCCTGGACGTCGACGGACCTCTCCTGCCGTTCGGTGACGGCCCGCAGCGCGAACCGTCAGGCACCGCGACAGATGCGCACCTGACGCGGCTCGACCCACACCTCGGGCCTCTCCTCGCGGCATTGCCGTGCGAGCTGGTCTGGGCCACCACCTGGGAAGAAGCGGCGAACATCGACATCGCGCCGCGGCTCGGCCTGCCACCCTTGCCGGTCGTGCACTGGCCGGAAACCTCCGACGCGCATGCACGCGAGGACCAGTGGTACGGGCTCCACTGGAAGACCCGAACCCTGGCGGCATGGGCGGACGGACGCCCGTTCATCTGGGTCGACGACGAGATCACCGAAGCCGATCGAGACTGGGTGTCCACCCACCACCCCACCCCGGCCCTACTCCACCGCATCACGTCGTCCCGCGGCCTCACCAACGAAGACTTCGCCGCCCTCGATCAATGGCTGCGGGCCACTTGAGGCTGCCCGCGGTGATCCACAGGAATTGACAATTGCTCCTGTTGGGCAGCACGTGAACTGTGAGGGGACGGGTCGGCACCGGCGGCCGGCGGGGGAGGCGCCCGTGAAGCCGGGTCCGGTCTGTGTCTGTGGGGGTGCGGGGTCTACCACCCGGCCTGTCTCCCGCTCGTCCCGGCGCTTGGACCCGCCCGGCACGCCAAGTCCCCTGCCGCTCCCGAGTAGGCTCCCCGGCCCTGCGGTCGGTAGTCGGGACCACGGTGGTGCGGTTGCTGGCTGCATGGCCGACCTGCTGGAACCGGTAGCTGCACCGGGGCCGGGGGAGGGCCGCTACGGCCATTCCATGTCGCGGGGGCCGGGGTTGAGTGCCCGGGTGGCGGTGTGGAGGTTGTGGTGGAGGAGCGTGGTCCCGGACTCGGGTTCGGTGTAGGCGGTGTGGACTCCGCCGAGGACCAGGCCGGGGGAGGAGAGGGTGTCCCACACCACCGCGTAGGTGTCCGGGCCGCCCGCCCCGGCGGGGGTGAGGATGCCTCGGGTGCGTTCCTGCCCGGTGGTCGCCGTCAGCTCGGCCACCGAGACCGCGAGGAACCGTTGCCCTCCATCCCGGTCCGCTCGTGCGTGAACACGGCCACGGGGTCGCTGCCCGGGGGCGGGGCGTGCTGCCGATAGTGCCGCAGGTGCGGCACGGTCGTCAGCGCTTTCAGCGTGCGCGCGGCCTGGGCGGCGTCTTCGGCGGCTTCCTTTCCGCCGTTCTCGGCGAAGACCCGGCAGGCTTCCAGGAGGGGCGCGAAGATGCTGCGGGCCGGCCACGTCACCACCAGGGTGCTGCGGCCGGCCGGCGAGCCGGGTCCGGCGAAGGCAGGATCGGCCGGCCTTGCCGAGCGCGGTGAGCGCCGCCCTCCAGGCAGGAGCGGACGCACACCTGCTCAGCCTGACAGGCCACCTGGACCAGCCTCGGATCACGGCCATCTCTACTATCGCCGGATGACCGATGCATCAGCTCTGGCCCCGTTCCGCCTGGACGAAGGCAGCGACTCTGATCCCTTCCACTGCCTCTACTTCGTCGAAATGGACCAGGTCGCCGACGTCTTCGGTGAGCACCACGCCGAGAGCAACGGTCACGGCTGGGAAGGCCTGGCGGAGTCCCTGGTCCACTCCCACATGCCCGAAAGTGTCGAAGAACTCCACTTTGGATCAGAGGGCGACGCCTTCGTAGTCACAAGCCTCGATCTCAAGGCCCTCACGGAGCTGGCCGTTCTCCTGCACTCCGCCTTCCATAACCGCGAACTCCTCAGCCACTACCTCCTCACGGCCGACCGATGCTTCCTCGATCGATAGAGCCCGTATCCGGGGCCAGGGCTGGCCGGAACTCGGGGCCACCGATAGTCGTGAACAAAGCCTCCCCCCGATGTTCAGATGGCTTGTGGTCTCGGTCCCTCGGCGATAGCTGAGGCCAGCTGCGTGATCGGGTTGCCTTGGACCTGGCGCTTCGAACGGTCGGTGGGCCATGTGGAGAAGCCGTCATTGCCCCACCGAGGGATCACGTGGAAGTGCAGGTGGGACACGGATTGCTCCGAACCGGGGCCGCTGGCATGGAGGATGTTTATCCCGCCGGCCTGAAGCGCGGACCGCATGGTGTCGGTCACCCGCCGCACCAGCGCCATGGTCTCCGCAAGGACCTCCGGCGGCGTGTCGAAGATGTCGGCGAAGTGCGATGTCGGGACGACCAGTGTGTGGCCGGGGGCTATCGGTGTGAGCGGGGCGAAGGCAGAAGCCACCGGCCCGCGAGAAACCCACAGGGCCGAGCCAGCATGAATGAGTCCACAGAAGGCACAGTCCATGACATCCGACCCTGGCAGGCCTTGAGCGGCTTTGACCAGTCGTTTTGGGGTTGGCACCCGGCGACGAGAGGCCGTGCCGCAGAGGTCGACGTCAGCCGGACGCTTCCGGGGTGGCTGGTGGTGGGGTGAGGTCGAAGAGGGAGAGGGCTCCGCAGCGGTCGAGGAACTGGAGGAGTTGTGGTTGGGGCTCGTTCAGGCGGAGGGTGCGTCCGTGGGCGAGGGCTGCCAGTTGGGCGCGCAGGAGCATGTTGAGTCCGGTGGAGTCGCAGAACGCGAGCTCGCTGACGTCGACGGTGATCTCCGCCGGGCTGTCCGGGTCGGTGGCGAGGCGTTGCAGGGTGGCGTCGATCCGGGCGGTCTGGTCGGCGTCCATGTCGAGCTCCCCGGTGATGCGCACCGCTGGTGGCCGGGCCGCGGGCAGGGGTGTGGGCTGTTCGTGATCGGTCATCGTTCCCCCGTGGTAGCCGTTTCCCCCGCCGACCGTAACCGCTGGGGGGTGGTGTGCTCGCGCCCCGCCCTCACCTGGCCTGATCGTCTTCCGCGGCGGCAGGCGTTCGCACGCATCTACCCGCCATCGCGGACATCATGCCCCTCCGGCGTTCGATTACCTCCCTGTCACCTATCCGAAAATCTATGACGGCCGGAGTAGACATCCGGTGCTGTGGTGGTTATGGTTTCTCTCGTAACCCAGAAAGAACGAAGGGCCTGGCAGAGACGAACTGCCGGGCAGCAGTACAGGTTGTTGCAGTTCGGCAGTGCGGTGCGGTGGTGGAGTGTCGAAGCCAGAGCGGTTGCAGGTCGGCGACGGGACTGGTCACCGGACCGGGTGGCCCGCGGTCATCAGGGGCCACCACACGCAGTACCAGCAGTTCGCAGTAGGCAGTACCTCGGTCAGGCGTCGAAGGCAGGCGTCCGCACCGGGACGTTCGGCAGTGGGGTTCTAAGCCAGAGCAGATGCAGGATGGGCGACGGGGCTGGCTGCCGGAAGCGTGGCGCTCGGTCAGGCCACGAGCAGTTCGCATCACCAGCAGTACCAGCAGTTCTGAGTGGAGCAGTATCAGCAGTCCCAGTGGTATGCAGTTGATCATCCGAGGGATGAACGGAGGGATTGAGCGCCATCAGGATCGCCCGGACGCCACGCGAGTCCGGGTACCGCAGGACATCGTTTGTGAGGTGGTCTCCGGTCGAGCAACCGCGATCCCAGCAGGACCTGCCCATCCCCCGGACGGGCTTGCGGAGTTGATGAGGCCGGCGCAGTACCAGGGCCGGCAGATGGTGTAGCAGTTCCTTCGGGGCCCTGGTGCCACAGGCACCAGGGCCCCTCCGTGTTCCAGAACGAAGGTGTGATGACCACAGACGACACGCTCGGCCGTCTCGACGACGATGACTTCCCCGCCTACACGATGGGCCGGGCCGCCGAGATGCTCGGCACCACCCAGAGCTTCCTGCGCGCGATCGGGGACGCCCGCCTGATCACCCCGCTCCGCTCCCCGGGCGGCCACCGGCGGTACTCCCGCTACCAGCTGCGCATCGCCGCCCGCGCCCGCGAGCTCGTCGACCGGGGCACCCCCGTCGAGGCGGCCTGCGGCATCGTCATCCTCGAAGACCAGCTGCAGGAGGCGCAGCGCATCAACGCCGAGCAGCAGCAGGCCGCCACCGCTGCTACGGCGCCGGCGAGGCAGCGGACCGCGGCCTGACCGGCACCCGCTTCACGCACCTTCACGAGCCGATGTGGAGAACCCCCGCATCGGCTCTTCCCCATCCCCCTGCCCAGCCGAAGCCCCTGACCCCGATCAAGGAATGCCCGTGGGACAAGACGTCGTGGTACTTCCTGACGAGGGCGACGGCGTCCGCGTGATCGCGTGCTCCGGAGACTTCGACCAGGCCACCTTGGCCCCGCTGCGGCGGGCCTGCGCACGAGCCCTCGCCGACCCGGCGGTCCGGCGGATCGTCCTCGACGTCAGCCGCGTCACCTTCGTCGACTCCTCCATGCTCGACGCCATGCTGCACCTGCAGCGCAGCGGCCGCCTGGTCCTGGCCGGCCCGCTGCCCCGCCTCCTGGCCCAGGTCCTGGAGATCGCCCTGGCCGGCCAGCTGTTCACGATCGCCGGCAGTGTGGAAGAGGCCCGCGCCCTGTAGTCGCGGCACCCGGCGACGGCGTGCACGGGTCAGGCCCGGTGCCCGCTTCGGCCGGGGACGGCGCCGCCGGGCCGCCCCCGTTCATGCGCGGTGAGGGCGGCGGCGAGCTGGAGCCGGGCCTTGAGGAGCTCATGCCATTCGGTGCCGGTGAGCTGGCGGCGGATGAGAGCGGCCTCGTACACCGCGAACCGGCCGGGCCCAGCGGCGGATCGGGCGGGCCGGTGTGCGTGGGGGCGTCATGCCGTTGCAACGCCGGCGTAGCGGGGCTGCGGCCATGCCGGTGGCACCCGGGAGCGCCGCCGGAACCCGCGGGGGCCGGCTTGTCATGGGGTGGGAATGCGTGCCGCCCCGGGATCTTCTTCCCCGAGCTCCCGGGGCGGCCCCCGCACGCCGGCTGTTCAGCGGCCGACTGCGGCGGGAGGGAATTCGACGCCCGCCCGGGTCTGCGTTCGGGGTCCGGCCGACGGTACGGGGGCGCGGCCGGAACCATCCCGGTCCTCGCCTGCCCGCTACAGAAAGCGGTCCGACAGCCTGTTCAAGGTCACCAACACCGCTCCCGCCCTCCGCTGGGCGGACAGTCTGCAGCAGGCGATCAACTGCCGAACGCCGCACCCTCGGCCGATTCGGACGCCACATCCCAGGGCAGGCGATACAGCATGAATCCGACCGCAGCCGTCGACGGCACCCCCGGCCCCCACCACAGCCGCCCCGTCGCGCAGGCGGCCGGCACCGCGGCGGCCGCCCGCCGCCGGGTCACCGAGCTGCTCCGGGCTGCGGGCGCCGCCCTCGACAGCACCGCCGCCGGGGACGCCCTCCTGGTCGCCTCGGAGCTCGTCACCAACGCGATCCGCCACGGCGGCGGCATCACCGCCTTCCACGCCGCCTTCAACGGGGACACCCTGCGCCTGGCCGTCAGCGACGCCAGCCCCGAATGTCCCGCGGCCCGCTCCACCGGCCACGGGCACCCCGGCGGATACGGCTGGCCCCTCATCCGGCTCCTCGCCGATCACATCGACATCACCCTCCTCGCCGGCGGCGGGAAGACGATCACCGCCGTCCAGCGCCTCACAGCGAACCCGGCGTAAAGGCGTGTACCGCACCCATGACGGTGCGGTGTCGGTGCCCGGGATGAGCAGAACTCACCTGGGCCCACACCCGTTCAGGGGCGCCTCCACCAGGCCCACGCCGAATACCGGGCCGATGTGGCCGGTCTGCCGTGGAGTGTGGAGCCGATGCCGGGCTGGCCGCGCGGCCAGCGGTACTCCCACCGCGGCGACGTCCCCGACAGCCCCGGCTGGACCGAAGAGCAGAAGGCCACAGCGGACACCCTGTGGGCCGAGATCCGCGAGCTGGACCAGGACCTCGTAGCGGCCCGCATGGCCCTCAAGCGGCAGGCCCGGCTGGCTTCTGCCGAGGCGGCGTAGCCGGTCATGCCCGACCCCCCTCCTGCCGCCCCCGCGGTACGAGCTCCAGACGCCACACCGCGGGCGGGCCGGGGCGGCGGTGCTCACCCCCGGGCGGACGGCTCCTTCAGAGGGTGGGCGCGGGGGAGTGAGGTGGCGGGGGTGTCGAGCCAGGGGGTGTGGTGGCCGTCGGCGGTGACGGTCATCCCGTATCGGGCGACCGCGGGCCGGCCGGCCGTCTGCCACCACCGGTGGGCGCGTTCGATCTCGTCCCAGAGGCGGCGGGGGCCGGATTGGCGGACGGTGAAGGTGTCGGACTGCCGGCCGTCCCAGTCGCTACTGGCCCGGCTGTCTCCGCCGGTCTCGGCGACCCACAGCCGCACCGGTGCGTGCTCGCCGGAGGTGTCCCAGGAGTGCCAGGCGCGGGGGACGGCCTGTCCGATGTGGAACTGGGCGTCGAGGTCCTCCCCGGCGACCGCCCACGGCGAGAGGACGCTCTCGCCGGTGTCCGCCCGCCGGCCGGGCCCGGCCGCGGTGTCGAGGGCGGCGGCCACGCGCTGGGTGGAGATCAGCATGTACGAGCCGTGCGCCGCGAACCACCCCGACACCGCACCCCCGTTCTCGGGGCACCTGCCTTCGTCTCCCCTCCCAGGCTGCACCCGATGCGCGGATCCGGCGGCCGGAGCGCGTCCGCCCCGGTGCCGTCCGGGCCAGGCCACCGCGGTGGTCGGTGGAGTGGCCGGCGGGGCAGGTGACCGGCGGATGCCGGGCTTGTATCGCTCACTGGCCGAGGGCTGGAGGGATGCGGACCCTGGTGTGGAGGTGGGTGGGGGCCGTCGTAGGCTCCTGGTCTGATCATGCGGATCTCAGGGGGGGGTGCCGCCATGGCTATGGCGAGTGGGAGCAGGGGTGGGGCCGTGTTGGCGGCTCTGGTGTGTGCTTCGGTGGCGGGGGCGGTTCTCGCGCCGGTCCCGGTGTCGGCAGCGGAGGACCGGTCGGCGGTGGCCGGTGCGGCGGCCGCGGGGGTGAAGGCGCGTTTCGATCTCGACGGTGACGGCCGCAGCGAGCGTCTGCACCGATCGGCCTACACGGGGCGGCTGATCGTGACCCAGTCCAAGTCGGGTGCGGCCTCCACGTTCGCGATCGGTACCGGCCCGGAGGATGCCACGGCGAAGGAGATCCTTCCCGCGGGCAACCTGGCGGGCAGCGCGGCCCCCGACATCCTGATCCTGCGCTCCGACGGCGGCCTCTCCCTCTACGCCACCGTGAGCTCCACGGCCACCGCCAAACCCGCTTCCTGGACCGGGTACGGCTGGCAGATCTACAGCAAGGTCGTGGCTGCCGGTGACCTGACCCGGGACGGGCATCTGGACCTGCTGGCCCGCACCCCGGAGGGTGCGCTGTACCTCTACACGGGGACGGGCACCGTCACCGTGCCGTTCAGGGCGCGGGTCAAGGTGGGTGACGGCTGGCAGGGCTACGACCAGCTGGTGGGCACGGGTGACCTGGACGGGGACCAGGTCGCCGACCTGGTGGCCAAGACGGTCACCGGCGACCTGTAATTCTACAAGGGGACCGGCTCGCCCAAGGCTCCCTTCAAGGCGCGGGTGAAGGTGGGCGGGGGCTGGAACGCCTACAACCAGATCATCGCCGCCGAAGACCTCGACAACGACGGCAAGGCGGACCTGCGGGCCCGGACCCTGGAGGGCGCCTACTACCGGTTCCGCTCCTTGGGCGGCGGTAAGTTCGCCGCCCGCGCCTACGAGGCCAAGGGGGGCGAGAGCGTCGCCTACCAGGTGGGCGAGGGCGGGGTGCCGGACTACGGCCGGCACGAGCTCTACTTCGTCGACCGGGCCTACAGGACCTTCACCGCCCGCACCCTCGCCAACGGCAAGCTGGCCCCGGCCAAGACGCACGGTACCGGCTCGAACACCAGAGCCTGGAGCACCAGGTTCGGCTCGGCACTGGACGAGAGCGACGAAGGCTGCCTCCTCGACGCCTTCCTGCCGGGCCTGATGTGCGGCGTCGAGGTCTCCAAGAGCGACAAGTTCTACAGCTACGCGGAGATGGTCGGGCCGGGAGACTTCAACGGCGACGGCAAGGGCGACGTCATCGGCATCGACAGCTGGGGAACGCTGCTCCTGCACCCCGGGACGCCGGGCCAGGTCTACCCGAAGGTGGGCTGGCCCGTGCGGATCGGGACCCGCTGGTCGACGGACATACTGGCCGCCGGCGGGGACATCACCGGCGACGGCCGCCCCGACCTCATCTCCCGCGACGGCGACCGCCTTTACGTCCACCCCGGCACCGGCTCCCCGACGGCCCCCTTCCCCACCCGCGTCCTGATCGGTGGGGGATGGGGCGCCTACGAGCACCTGGCCGTGCCCGGCGACATGACCGGCGACGGCCGCGCCGACCTGATCGCCGTCACCCCCGCCGGTGACGCATACCGCTACAACGCCACCGGCCTGCCCGGCACGGCCACCTTCGCCGCGCGCACGAAGATCGGCACGGGATGGCGCTACGAGTACATGAGCTGAAAGGGATGGCCCCGACGGACATACCAGTCGGAACGGCCGGACTCTTCCCGCCCCCGGCCGCACGGCGGCCACCGCGAGCTCACCCCCCGTTCCCCCGTAGGCCGCACAGTCCAGCCCAGAAGGGGTGCCGGGGGCCCAGGGGAGGAAGTCAGGGCCCGGCACCCCGGAGCTGGGGGACGGCTCGGTACATCGACCGGTCCAACGCCCCAGGCGCTGAAACGTCACGGCACCCGGGCCGAGGCACCCACGGGCCGGTGAACGGCCGGCACGGCTGCCAGCCGCGCCCAGCACAATCCCTGTATGTGCTACGACGTGGCCGTAGGGGAAGGCGTCCGCCCTGCCGACGACGCGGCGGCGACGGCGACCTTCGAGGACCTGTACCGCCGGCAGGCACATGAGCCACGAGGGAGGCCGGAAGACTCTGCCGACGCCCTTGATCAGGCAGTACGTTGAGGCGCTGGTGACCCGCTGGCCTGACCTGGGCCCCGATGACGACGAGGAGAACGAGGACGCCAGCCCCTGGTCCGACGGCCCGCTGATCGACAACGCCAGCGGCCCGCTCTTCTACTTCGGCATGGTCTTCAGCAAGTGCCGGCAGGCCGCACCGTTCGCCGCGGACCTCGCCCGAACGCTCGGTCCCGTCTGCTTCGACCCCCAAGACCAGCGCCTGACCTCCGCACCCACCGCACCGGTGGCCACGGTCACGGACGGACACGCACCACTGATGACGCTCTCCGGAATCGGCTCTGACCGTGATTGCGTGATGGTCGAATGGGCGGGCGAAAATGGGGCTGTGCCAGAGTGAGAACCATGACCCGTTCCCAGTGTGAAGACGAGCTCACCTCGTTCCTTGAGGGCTCGACTTCCCCTTCATGGTCCGTGAGAGCAGCCTCAGGCCGGAGCCTGGCGCCCCATGCCGAGGTTCCCGAAGTAGCTGAGGTCCTGCACCGGCTGCTGCTGGATGACCGCGACACTTTCGTCACTCAGGAGACGGCGGAGGCTCTGCTCGAACGCTGGGACGTTCTTGGTCTGCGCATGGTGTTGACCGCATTCGCCAGCGCGGACGACGACGCTGGCGATCACCTTGATGCTGCGATCCTAAATGTCTGCTGTCAGTCCACGGAGGACGGGAAACGGTTCGCGGCACTCTGCTCAGCGTTGATGTCGGATGCGGATAGCGACGTAAGGAAGGAAGCCCGCAGGATTCTCAAACCACTGCAGTGAACTGAATACCCAACCGAGGCCATGGAAGGACACCCTCCATGCCCATCGGCCCTGGACACGACGACTCCGAGTTCGACAACTACGACCCCGCCGGGAAAGAGCAGAACACCCCCTTCAGGGACTGGCTGACCGACAAGCTCGCCACCGTCGGCAACAGCCACCCCCACGACATCGCCGCCGTCTGCGCCCCCTCCAACCGCTACAACGGCCTCACCGACACCGACAAGACCACCCTCGCACTGCTCAGCGTGACGTCCTTCGACGCCGTCCACGCCGCGCACACGGCAGACCTTGCCGAATGGGCGGGGAAACAGCGACTGCGCGCCCACCTGGACCTGGCCGTCCTGGACGCGGACCTTGACCGGATCCGCCACCGTTCCTGAGACGCCCTGCGAGAGTGGATCCGGCTGGCCCCTGCTGCCGACTTCGGTCACCTGGTGCTGACGCCCGGCTGGTTGGGTATCGCCCTACAGGCAGCCACCGCCTGGCGCCTGACCCGCGCCGGCCGCCCCCCAGTCCTGTAGAGGCCCAGACCGCCCTCCGACCCCGAGGAAGGCCCGCAGTGCCGCCTACCGAACCCGTCCTGCCCGCCACCAACTCACCGGGGACTCAGCCCCGCTGGATCCTACGGGTGTCGATGAGGAGCCCGCGGATCCCGTCTCGGGTCTGCACCACCAGCACATCGTCAAGCAGATCCACGGCCAGGTACCACGTCCCCGGCACCAATTCCATGTCCAGCGTCGCCGTGCCGTCCTCGCTCAGGATCTGGCGGGCCTCCGGGACGGCGAACCAGTAGGGCTCGAAGGCCGGTGTCTCGGCCACCGGATCGTTTGCGTGGGCGTATCCGTATTGGATGCCGCCAGTCTCAAACAGGAGCCCTCGGCGGCCGTCGGCGGTTTGCACGATGAGGGCTTCACCAAGCCACTCCACGCCCAGGTACCAGACTCCTGTGGCCAACTCCGTCATCGGGGTCAACGAGCCGTCCAGGCCCATGAGCGGACGCGGCACCGGCACGGCGAACCAGAACACCTCCAGGTCTGTTTCAGGGGTGGCTGCGGCGGCACTGGCGAGGCTTCGTGCGGGGTCCCGCCGCTCTACCGGTTCCACTGATTCGCCTTCGGCCTCCTTCGAGGCGTCCTCTTTCCGAACAGCCCGGTTGCGGGCGATCGCGATCTGGCCGCCTGTGTTGCGGTTGCGCTGTTGCGGGAGCGGGCGGGACCGGCCTGCCAGCTGCTGGTACATGTGGCGGTAGAGGGCGTCCATGTCGAGCGGATCGGGCTGGTCGGGGATCCCCTCGGTCAGGGTCCGGATCAGCTCGCCGGTGAACGCGGTGTACGTCTCCCCTGGCGGGGAGAGCGCCGGACGGGTTTCGGAGGAGGCGGTGAGCAGGAAGGTTCCCTCGACGACGGCATGGTCGGCGATATGCGCGCTCGCGCTCATCTGACCGATCAGGGCACGGCCGCTGTAGCAGCAGTCCAGGATGACCACGGTGCGCAAGGCCCGCGACTGTAGGTCCAGCACGGCCCGGCGCAGGTACTCATACCGCAGCGAGGTGTATTCGCGGTCGCGGTCCGAGTCCGGGAGGGTCAGGTACAGCTCGTCCGTGTACGGATCTGTCAGGCCGTGCCCGGCGTAGTAGACGAGCAGGGTGTCCTCGGCCCGGCGGGCTCCCTCCCGGACCGCATCGATCACCTCGCCGGCGCTGCGCGGCTGCGAGATCACGGTGCATGCCGTTTCCGGCAAGCCCCATACCTCTGGGTCGATGAGCGTCCTCTGTAGGCCTTCCAGGTTGCGGGCGACCGCGGGCAGGTTCTCCATACGCGCGTACTCGTGGACCCCGACCAGCACGGCCTCAGACCGCGCCGGGTCCGACAGCTCTGCCACGGTCTACTCACTGTCTCCGTCCGCCGGGGCGGATACGGGCCCGGAGTGTGCGTTCCAGATCCGCAGAATCTCCTCGACGGTCTCGGGCGAGCCGTCCTGCAGGGTGATCACTGCACCATCGCGTTCGAGCCGCACCTGGGGTGGGCGCGGACGCGTGCCTCTCCATGCCGCAACCGCGGCGATCAGGTTGGCCACGGCGATGCTGTTGCTGAGCACGACGTTGACGATTTCCAGGGCATTGCCCATATGGCCTGTGTCAGGTCTCTGCCCCGACCTCATCGAAACGCTCGCGTGGCGGCGCAGCTCGGGGTCCGCTGCCAACCACCGGTACAGCGACGTCACATATTCGGTGGCGGGACCGGCGCTGCGACCGCCGGCCGCACCGCCCGTGCCGTCGCTCAATGCGAGGTTGATCTCCACGCGCTGGTCCCCTCCCCCGATGGTGCCTGGCAGGACTCATGGTACGGGCGGGCCTGTATGTGCGACGGGGTTTCCGCGCGCTCGCGTGGCCCGCTTACCGAAGCGGGACCATGCCCTCGGCGGCGAAGGCGTCGAGTTCCTGTCGAGTCGTGCACTGTGCTCGCTGGGGAGGGGTGCCCCAGGTGTTCCAGCCAGAGCGCTTGTCCTTTTCCCACTTCTCCCATGCGCGCTTTCGGCGCTCCTCCAAGGTCACGCCCGGGCGCCGTACAGGGCCCCGGGGGACGGTCCCCCCTCTGGTGGTTCAGCGCGGCCACCCGACCTTCGTCACCCTCGGCGCGAGCTTCTTCGCGGCGCCGGCCCAGGCGGCGGCACCCTTGGCAGCCATCGATCGGGGTGGGCTCCACGGGGTCACGCCGCGCGGCCGGCGGAGCTGCCCCGCCGCGGTTCTTCGTCACACAGCCTCCTCTGTACGGCGCCCCGCGGGCGCAGCTCTGCTGGTGGTCGCGGTACTACTGGGCGCCCTGCACTACCCTGTCCGGCGAGTCGAGCCAGACACGCGGGCCCTACCAGTCCACGGTGAGACCGAAGTGGTCATGCGCGGGACGGCCTTCGTCGTCCCACCACTGGAAGGCGGCCTCAGTCTCGTCACAGATCCGGCGTCGTCGGCCCCATCCGCCTTAGCCGGGCCGCGCGGTGCAACGCACCACCATGTGCGACCGAGGGAAGCAGCACACACCATGAACCGTCATAGCGGCATCGACGGCGGCGGCGACCGCGTCACCGAGATCCTGCGGACGGCCGGATTCACCGTCCCGTCCGCAGGGGTCGAACAGGCATGGGCGCGTTCCGGCGCGCGGGTCCTGGGCCGCCCGATCCCGGCAGGCGGTGCCGAGTCGATGTGGCGCGGGCTGCTGGGGCTGCGGGAGAGCACCGGCTTCCACCCGGTGCTCTCCGAGCTGCCTCCCTCGCTCCTGGTGGCCGGAGAGCCCGCCGACCCGGACGTCTTCGACGAACGGGCCGCGCGGGTCCCTGGCGAGATCGTCGCCGAGATCACGGCGGCAGCCCTCGCCGAGTCCCTCGCGTATGCGGAGGACCAGGACGAGGCGGAAGGCTGGCGGGCCGACTTCGACCCGGAGCGACTGGCAGGGGAGATCTCCCCGGAACCACACCCGGCCCCGGCCCTCGATCTCCGGCCCGACTGGCTCTGCCTGGTCGAGACCGGAACCGGGGACGGAGTGGGGGAGGGCTGGTCGGTGCCGGAGGTGCTGCCCGGATACCCGTACGCCCCGGCGTGGGCGCACGGCCCGGACGGCCGCCCGATGTTCGACTCCGACCACGCGGCCTTCCTGCACATCTGGCACGACCGGTTCGGGGCCGAGCTGATGTACATCGGCCGGCGGAGCCTGATCCTGGACGTGGCCCGGCCGCCCCGGGAGTCCCGGGAGGTGGCGCGGACCGCGATCGGGCAGTACGCGTACTGCCCGGACGGGAACGACACCACCTCCTGGGCGAACCGCTGGACCCGCT
This sequence comes from Streptomyces sp. NPDC033845, assembly GCF_055576225.1. Classification (NCBI taxonomy): domain Bacteria; kingdom Bacillati; phylum Actinomycetota; class Actinomycetes; order Kitasatosporales; family Streptomycetaceae; genus Streptomyces; species Streptomyces sp. NPDC033845. The sequence continues at coordinate 53,084 of NZ_JBVIRI010000022.1, forward strand.
CCGGGACCTGGCAGTTCACCTGGGACTGACCGCAACCGTCCCGCACGCCGGTGGCCCCGGCGGGTATCCCCCCGCCGGGGCCCCGGGCTATTCCGCGAGGATGAGCGAACCAATCACCGCTGACCGCAGGTGTTCCCATCTGCCAGTGGCACCTCCTGGCCGCCGTGGGCATTCTGGCGCCGCCCCTCCGCGAGCTCCTCAACGACCTCATCGACCGGGACGCGCCCAGCGCCGGGGCGGGGGCCGATGTCAGACCGCCCTCGTAGCGTCGAAGGAGAGGGGCCGAACCCCGACGGCCCCGGAGCACCCAAAGGGGCCGGCCATGGGCGAGATCAGCATCGAGCGCAAGCACCTCGACCGGCTGCTGGCCGACAGCGCGAGCGCCTACGGCGCCCCCTACCAGCGGGCCTTCGCCGAACTCGCCGAAGCCCACCGCGGCCGGCCCGCCCCCGAGATCCTCCCCCTGCTGCGCCGGGCCGCCGACGAAGCGCTGATCGGCTTCACGGACGCGGACCTGCGCGAGCAGGCCCAGGCCATCAGCACGGGGGAGCCGTACATCCTGCGCGTCACGGTGGCTTGACTCAGACGGGCATGCCCCCCCGGCCGGCAGGCCTCAACGGGCCCAGGGGCAACGCCCGGCCCGGCCCCGAGAGACAGATCCTCCTCCCGGCGGGACGGGGAAGCCCGCACCGTGGCCGTCAGAGCACTTCGACCTCGCCGCGCTCCCCTGACCGGGAGCGCACGGTGTGCTCGCCCTGCGGCCCGTCCTCGGCCAGCTCGATCGGTACGCCCGCCTGAGAGCTGTCCCGTAACTACTGATCGGGGCGGACGCCCCGGACGTGCACGATCACGTCTGGTTGGCCCAGGCCGGCATGGTTGATCCGGCCTCGGCCTCGGATCACGCCTTCCGCGGCCAGGTGTTTCCTCAGTGCGTCGGGTGCCAGAGGGGTCTCGAAGCCCTCGCTGAGTCCTCGCCCCGTATCTGCGTACTCGTAGCGGATCGCGTACATCCTTCCCGCGTGATGCCATTCGCAGCGGACCAGGGGTCGCGCGAGGACTGACTCGAACCACTCTGCTGCCCGGTTCGCCAGCTCTGTAGGTCCGCCTGCGGCTTCCAAGGTGAACTCGCTCGCGGTATGCAGGATGGCGAAGTCCTGGTTGTGGAGCTTGCCACCGCGGACCGCGGAGCCGTCGAAGTGGGCGCCCACGGTCAGAACCCCCTGGTCGCGTTGCGGGTCATCGATGTCCAGATAGACGATCAGCCGGCCGTTGAAGGTGTTCGTGGATGGCAGCACGACAGTGTCGAGCGGGTCCACCAGCCAGGAGCCCGCTCGTTCGGCCAGAACGTCCACGAACGCGCGTTGCGCGACGTCCAGGTCGTCTTCGTCGTACTCGAACCAGGGGATCTCGTCCATGACCGCACACTCTACGGGCGGAAGAATGGGTGTCCAGGAGCTGGCGGTCGGGGTGAGATGATCTTGGTATTGCTGGTGTGATCACGGCGTCGGAGACCTCCTGAATAGCCCCGTTCGCCGGGGCGGAGCCCGCTCGTCTTCGGGAAGCTGGTCACCGTGCTGCGGCACGAGGGTGCGAACGTGGTCCGCAAGGGCCGGCCCTGGAGCCTGCCGCTGGAGGACCGGGCACTGCTGGTCGCGGCCTACTGGCGAACGAACTTGAGGATGCGCCAGCTCCGCTTGCGGGGCTGCAGGGGGAGCATCGGCCCGAGGTGGTCGATGATGCGGTCCGCTGCCGACTTCGCGACCCCGAAGCGCGGACCGCCACAAAGGCGCGAAGTCCACCACGCCATGCTCGGCATCGTCCGTCTGCACAACCTCGCCCTCGCCGGATGGACAAGCGGCCCGCACACCGTTGACGGCCCCGGCCTGGCGACTCAAAGATCATTTACGGGAAGCCCTTGTCTGCTGTGCGGCCACGGCGCGGGCAACCGGCCTGAACCCCAAAGGGATGACACTGATGGGTGGGAGAGGCGGCGGGAGTGTCCGGCCGGCCTCCCCTCAGCCCCGGTCCGTTGGGCGACGTCTTGTGGACTATGCCGTTCACTCGGATTCCTGAGTCAGCCCAGCTGGCGTCACTCGATAGAAACGCTCTGGATCAAGGGCGAGCACTCAGCACATTCCTCAGGGTGCCCAGCAAGACGGCACAACGAGTTCGTGCGGGCGTTCTCGACGCCCTCCGTGCTCCACGACAGAACCTGCGCGATCTCCTGGACGTCGTGGGTGCTGTAGCCGTATGGAAGCGCGGCGGCGATCGAGTCGGATAGTTCGTCGTGCGCGTTCTTCCACGCCTGGAGGGACTGCATCATGGCGGCACGGTCCGTACGGATCCGCTGCATTGCGGTGGCGGTAGTCACGCGGTCAGCCTGCCAGTCTGAGGCGGAGACCGCAGGAACCACGAACATGAAGACCGGCCCCAGCGGCGTTCACCGGTACGTGCCGCGGCACAGCTGCGTGATCGCCGGGTTCGTGACTCCCTGAGAAGCCCCGCACAGTTCAGCCATGTCCACTCGGCCAGGCGCCGGGGCGGGGGCAGGCCGGTAGCGCGGGGGAACCGGTCGGGTGGTGTGGGCCCTGTGGGTCTTCGGCTTCGCCTTCGGAGCAGAGGCGGCGGCGCGGCGCGGGGGCTTCGCAGGTGTCCGCCGCGGCGCCTGCGACTGCACCCTGGAGGAGCGTCGCTCTCCCGCCTTCGGGAGTGTGCTCCGTGCCTGCGTCGGACGGGCGGTCGGCCGCACCCGGTCAGGCACGGGAGCCTTCCGCGCAGGGGCCGAATCCTGTGCTGTGGCTGGAGTCGGCAGCGTGGTCAGCGGCAAGACGCTGTCGGCAGGCCGAGACTGGTCGCGTGGGTCTGACACGCCCTGTGCCGGGACCGTGGCTCTGCTCACAGCGGGCGGCTTGCTGTCGGCCGGAGTGACGGAGACGCACCCGGACAGCGTCAGCAGGGCGGCCAGGAGCAGGGGCAGGGTCCGGCGGCGCATCCGCCCACTGTGGCGTAGACGGAACCTCACCTCCGATCGGCACGCCGACCGCGGCTGGCACAGGAGAGGGGGGTGGGGGCCCAGCCGACGATGGCTGGGCCCCCACCCCCCTCTCCCGCGCCCGGTCAGCGTCGGCTTCGCTCGGCGTGGTGAGTGCTCCCGCCGTGCTCCCCGGTTACCGGGTCGGGAGCGGTGACGGTCATCGTGACCTTGTACTCGAAGGTGTCCTCGCGGGGCCCGTCGACGCGGGCCCAGGCCAGGGAGTGGATCTCCAGGCCAGGTGCCTGCCGGGCCACCGTGGCGGCGGCCTGCAGGGCATCTGCGGGGCTGTCACCGGTGCAGACGATGGCGCCGAAGGCGGACACCTCGACGTCGCTGGAGCTGTCGGTGCCGTCGGCGAAGGCGAGCCCGCCAACGATGCTGCTGGCCTGGTGGAGGGTTCGGACGAGGTCCTGGCCGAAGGACGGCCCTTCCAGGATCTGCGGCTGGAGGAGGGCGCCGGCCGGGATGGTGAGGGCGGGCAGAGCGTGCTCGGTGTCGGTCATGTGCGCGACCGTATGACCGGTGCAGGCCCTGGCGGGCACGCAGTGTGCGTGCCCTGGCCCCGAAGACGGTCCACGCGGTCGCCCGCCGGGTCGCCGAGCCGGGCCTCCTACGCGGTCACGGCGTAGTTCACCCGTTCCAGCAGGTCCAGGATCTTGGGGTCCACTGGCGGCATGCCCTCTGCCTCCAGCTCCTTGCAGGCCCGCAGCAAGGACCCGTCCGCACACCCCGGGCACACCATGGCGACCTTCGACTCTCCGGCCAGGGGCACCATGAACGAAGGACAGCTCTCGAAGACCGGCCGGCGGCACGCTGAACAGGGATGGAAGTCCATGACCCGTTCCGGGGGCGCCTCGTACGGGTCGACCAGAGGCAGGACCTGATCTTGCAGGGCCCGCCCGAACTGCGCCCAGGACTCCATCGGGTACCGGGCGCGGTAGGCGATTCCGAGGTCCTCCAATGGCCCCACCAGGTCCTGACCGGCCTGGGCCATACGGTCGTGGTCCACCTCGAAGAGGGCGCCCATCCCGTTCTCCGGAGTTGCCGCGTAGGCGATGGAGCGGTTCTCGAAGGTGCAGATCTCCCCTGAGGTGGAGGTGGCCAGCAGGCGGGCGAGGCGATCGGCCGGCCCTTCCGCCCCGTCCCGGCCCGCCGGCAGCAACCGCAGCCAGAACTCCTCCGCCTGCCAGGAGGCGTAGTCCACCGGAGCGGCGAAGAACTGGATTCCCGGTCCGTACGCGCGGGCGTCGATGGAACCGAAGAAGGTGTGCCCGCCGCGAACGTAGGGGTAGACCGCGGTGATCCCGTTCTCTCCCCCCGTCCTTCGTGCCCGCTTCGTCGCCTCGCTGGCTCGTGGTCCCCGTCCTGGCTTGATGCGCCCCACAACTTCCCCTTCCGAAGGTGAACCTCCCTGACACCGGCCGCGCCGGGCGTGCGGTTCACATCAGCACGTCAACTTCCACTGAGGGCGGCGGTTACGCGGTGTTGCACCTCCCCCTTGACAGGCTGGAGGGCTTGTCGGTGAGGCGGTCCTGGGGCCGGCGGCGCGGGTACTCGTTGGGGTGGAACCGGGTGGAGGCCGGAACCGTCGAGCCTCCTGCCGGGTTCGGCAGGCATGAATGATGACGAAGGACTCATCACTGTCGATATCCAGGGCAAGGAAGAGGCCGCGATCGAGGCGGCTCAGCTCATCTCGCAGCTGTTCCTGTCCAGCGGACCGTGCCGGCTGCGGCGAACACCCGGCGAGGAGCAGGTCGAGGTGCGGGTGTACGCGGACGTGCGGCGGCGCGCGGGGGAGGGCGGTTACGCATATCTGGAGGACGATCCGGTGCGTGGTCAAGAGAGCTTGGACTACGCGGTCCGGGACTGACCGGTCCACCCGCCGGGCCCCGTGCGTCCCGGGCACGCGGGGCACCCGGGCGGCATCCCAGGGGCCCCAGGCATGTCCGTGTGATCAGGCGGGGTGGGCTTTGTCGAGGACGTCGAGGGCCAGGGTCCAGGGGTAGGTGTCGACGTTGCCGTGCTTGGGCTGGTGGGGACGGAATCCGGTGCCGGTGCCGTCGTCGAGGAGGTAGTGGACCCCGGCGCCGCGGAGTGTCGCGATGGCGGGGGCGAGGGCGGGGTGCTGGGCCTGGGCGGCGTTGATGTAGGGGAGGGCGACGACGGGGCGGTCGGGCATTCCCAGGGCTTCGGTGATGAGGCCGAGGGCGAGGGTGTCGGCGTGGCCGGCGGCCCACTTCGTGGTGGTGTTCAAGGTGACGGGGGCGACGAGGAGGGCGTCGGGGTCGGGAAGGACGTCGGACTGGGAGGGGAGCTTGTAGGCGTGGCGGACCGGGTGCCCGGTCAGCGCGCGCCAGGCGTCGAGTTCGCTCTCGCCGCCGGCTTCCTCGACGGACCATCGGTGGGCTGCGGGAGACAGGACGAGGGCGACGTCCCACCCGCGGGCCTGGGCGGCGGTGATGCCGGTGGTGACGTGGCGTGCGGGCGGTGCGGCGCAGGAGATGACGTACAGGGTTCGGGTCACCCGGACAGTCCACAGCGCTGGGCGAGCGCGCGCAAGCGTCCCTCCGCGGTGCCGGTGCCCAGCAGGCGGAGGTCTTCGACGAGTTGGTGGGTGCGGGGGCGGCCGATGACTTCCTCGGGGGCCTCGCGTTCGGCGGCCAGCAGGGTGTCGACGGCCTGCTGGCGGGAGCCGGCCTGGCTGTAGGCGTGGGCGAGGTCGGTGAGGAGGTGGGCGCGGCGTTCGCGGGGCAGGGCGGCGCGCTGGTCTGCGGTGATGGCTTCGGCGACGGCGGCTCCGGCTGCGCCTTCGTAGAGCTTGACGTGGGCGGCGAGGCGGTAGAGGGAGACGTTCGTGGTGCTGAAGGCGGTGAAGAGGGCGTTGCCGTCGGCGTCGGCGGGGAGTTGTCCGGCGTGTTCGTCGGCCTGGTCGAGGAGGGCGGTCACCGTGCGGGCCGCGGCGGGGGCGCGGCGGTCGGGCCCGGTGGCGGCGGTGGCCTGGGCCATGGCGGCTTTGAGGTAGAGCATGCCGAGGGTGGACAGGCCCGCGGGTCCGCGTCGGATGAGGTGGGGTGTGAGGCGGCCTGCCGCGGATTCGGCGAAGGACGCGGCGGCGTGGGGCTGGCCGTCGGCGGTGAGGGCGTCGGCGAGGTGGCGGGCGGCGGAGGCCTGGATCACGGGGTCGGCGGAGCGTTCGGCGGCCAGGACCGCTTGGTGGGCGGCCAGCGAGGCGATGTCGGGGGCGCCGGCCTTGATGGCGAGGGCCTCGGTGAGCTGGAGGGCCATGGACAGGGCCCGGTAGGCGGCGAGGCGGTCGTCGCCTTCGTGGAGGGCGGCGGCGTGGGTGGCGTCGGTGAGGAGGGTGGGCATGCGGTGGCCGAGGCTGGTGAAGGCGGCGCTCGACTGGAAGAGCTGCCAGGCGTGCTGGACGGAACGGCGCAGGGTCTCCACGTCGAGCGGGGCGGCGCCGGTAGGGATCGGGCTGCCGGTCACGATGTCGTGCCGGTGCAGGACGGCGCGGAGCGCTTCCATCTCACCGGTGTGGTCGTCGGGCTCCCCGGTGGTCTCGGCCAGGAGCACGGCAAGGGGAACGCTCAGGACGCGGGCGGCGGTCTCCAGGACGGACAGACGGGGGTCGGCCTGCCGCGAGCCGGCTTCGAGGTCCTGGACCCAGCGCTTGCTCTTGCCCATCAGCGCCCCGAACGCCGTCTGCGTCAGCCGGCGCCGGCCCCGCCAGCACGCGATGTTCGCTCCGATACGGCGGCTGTCCATGCACGTCTCCCGACGATGGAGGGGCAGGCACGCACACTGCGTGTCTACCTACGGTTGTACTCCCCCTACCGTCCGGTCATGGCCAACTCCATGAACAGGGCCCGCACATGGGCCGCCCTCCTCGATCCCCCTCCCCAGGTCCTGGGCGGCTACAGCGCCGGCCGCACCGCGTGGGCGGCCTGCGGCCACTCCTGGGACGCCGTCGCCATCACCCCCCTGACCCGGGGCCTCCACGCGCTGGACGCCCTGGCCGTCCCGCTGGACGGCGGCTACACCGTCATCGCCGACCACGCCCGGCACGAGCTCATCGCCTACATCTCCTACGGCACCGGGACCCCGCTTGCCGCACTGGAGGGCGTGCGCGTGCTGTCCCGCGGTACCGAACTGCTGATCCCGGCCGGCCAGCACGGCGCCTACGCGGCCGCCTGGCTCAGCCGCCCCCACGAGGACCGGGCGGAACCCTTCCTCGACCCGGCCCGCCTTCGCCACGCCCTCGAAGCCGTCGACCACGAAGAGTTCACGCCGACGGGGATGGTCGAGCACGCCTTCGCCGAATAACCAGAGCACGCCATCGACCCCGACGCCCACACGCCATCCGCCAGCGCGCCCTCGCTCGCACCGCAACAGGCCCCATCAACCGGACCCACCAGGAGGCAGCCCATGACCACCCTGACGAGGGAACCGCGGCGCATCCCCGCCGACCCGGAGGACGCCCGACGCAAACAAGCCGCCTGGGACCGCTTCTACAGCCGCCCCGAACCCCACGAACACCTGCCCCTCACCGCCTGGGAACTCAGCCAGTTCCGCCGCCACGTCCTGTCCGGCCGGGAACACACCGCCATCGACATCGGCAGCGGCTGGGGCCACATGAGCGCCGCCATCGCCTCCCAAGGACTCCGCACCACCGGCTACGACTGGTCACCCACCGCCATCACCCATGCCCGAAACCTCTGGTCCCACCTCCCCCACCTCACCTTCCACATCCACGACTTCGCCACCCAGCCCCCACCCCCCGAACTCGCCCCCAACACGATCGACGTGGTCTCCTGCCGCCTCACCCTGCCCTACCTCGACCCCCGCGACTTCCTCGCCCGAGCACGCTCCTGGCTACGCCCGCGCACCGGCACGCTGTACCTCGTCGTCCAGACCTGGGAACACCAACCCGCCGGCCTACGCCGCGGCTACCCCAGCAGCCTGATCGAGGAGATCCGGCACGGCTGGACGACCTCCACCCGCTGGGACCTCACCCCCGACCGGGTCTTCACCGCCCTCTCCCTGACCGGCCCCACCCCCTGAACACCCACCCACACCCCGCCACCGGCTCCGCCACCCAAGCGGCAACCGACCACTACCCCGCCACCCACCCCGCGCCGAGCCCCAGGAGACCCATGCCGCCGCCGACCGACACCGACTCGTCCACGCCGCGGCCCGGCTCGACCACGGTGGTCACCGCACACGGGGACCTCATCCGCCCCCGGGGCGCCGTCCGTCTCCGTGCAGCCGCCGTCTCCGCGATCGACGCCGACAGGATCGGCGAGCGCCCCATCAGGCCGGTCCACCCCCGTCCCGGCCTGATGGGGAGCGATCCAGAAGTCTTAGTGACAGAGCCCCAGTGGCTCACCGAACTGGTTGCCCTTGAAGGCACCATCCGCTCCCTAGCCTTCCGCAGGCCCGTACCGGAGGCGCCGCAACCGCTGCCGCCATACCCGATGTGGGCGATCCGCGCCTTCATCGTCAGCTCGGACGGCCACCCGGTCAGGGCCCGCTCCTGCAGGACCCGGCGCCGCGAGACCGACCGGATCGCCGCCTGCGAGTGCGCCGCCGACTTCCGCGGGAGCGGCCTCGTCCCCGAGCTGGCCGTGGAGGTATGGGCCCGCGGGGAGAAGGGCTACCGGCCCCGATTCCCCCGCTGGAACATCCCAGCCCCGGCCGACGCCCGCACCTTCCATTTCTTCCACGACCAACGTACCCATCGGATGACCCTCGACAGGGTCGAGACAGGTCCGTACCCCCTGTCCGCGACGTTCGGCTGGCCGGCCGTCCCGCCCGGCGGCCGTCTTGCCTGAACCCGCACTGCCGAACCCTCCAAGCTCCACCAGCGCACTCGGAGCGGACACCCGGGCGCCTTCGACTCCCTCACCCACCAAGCAGGGGATGTTCTCGAATCCCCTCCTCCTGTCAGGACTTCATGACATGGTGAGGGGGTGTCAGGAATACCTGACATCTGAATGAGGGGAGGGGTTGGCATGGGCTGGGCTGACGAGAGCGGTAGGCACGAGGGCTCCGTGGTGGCGGTCCTGGCGAACGGTTGTGACGCGCCCCCGGTGGCCGCTCTGGAGGGCAGCACCGCCTGGTGGGACAGCGACGGCACGGTGTCCGAGCGCGCGGCCGGTGTCCGCCCGGTCTGCGCTTGCGGATGGCGTGGCAGCGACGTCCACCCGGTGGTGTTCGCGGACCCCGAGGAGACCGATGGCCACGGCCGGCGCACCGGCCCTTACGCGGACTGGGAGTTCCACGTCACCACCGTCGAAGGCGCCGTCCCGGCCGACGTCGACCGGATGATCACCGTCCTCAAGGCCCGCATCACCGAACTCGCCCCCGACCAGCCGCTCGCGGCCCTGCGCGCGGTCGCCTTCCTGCAGGATCTTCTCCCGCATCTCGCCCTGGACACCGTCCGCACGGCACGGGCCGGCCTGGTGACCTGGGAGGCCATCGGCTCGTCCCTGGGCTGCACCCGCCAGTCGGCCCAGGAGCGATTCGCCCGCCACCTCGGGGACGACCAAGAGTGATCATCGCCGGCAGCTTCCCATGGCAGGGCGGCGCTCGGTAGCGGCAGATGCTGTCCGGAGGGGGAGGTGCAGTGCCGATTCTGCGGTGAACCTGCTGCCACTCCCGGGTGAAGAGCCCGCCGGTGCCCTGTCGCTGGCGGGTGGTGGGCCAGTACAACCCTCCCATGATGATCATGATGCGGGTCGCGGTTGCGGCCTTTGCTGCTCTTGCCTTGTCCCTGCCCGCGACCACCGCCACCGCGGCCGACATTCCGCCGACGGTGGGGAAGCCGGCGGCCGCGGTGCCGACGATCGTGCCGATCGGGGTGGCGGTCTCCGCTCTCCAGCTCGCGGTGGAGGACCGGACCGGGTACCAGCGGACCTCCTTCAGGCACTGGAACGCCGGTGAGCAGCTGGCTGATGGCTGCAACACCCGCGCCGAGGTGCTGCTGGCCGAGGCGGTGGTCTATCCGGAGATCGGGCCGGGCTGCACCCTGACCGGGGGAACGTGGTGGTCGTACTACGACGAGCGGGAGGTGACGCCGGCCGGGGCGCTGGACATCGACCACATGGTGCCGCTCGCGGAGGCCTGGGACTCCGGGGCGAGTGCGTGGACGGCGGCCCGCCGGGAGGCGTACGCGAACGACCAGGGCCAGGCGGCCAGCCTGGTGGCGGTGACCGCGCGGTCGAACCGGCAGAAGGCCGATCAGGACCCGGCCGACTGGCTGCCGCCGTCGTCCTCGGCGGAGGTGCTGTGCCGGTACGGCGCCGAGTGGACCGCGACCAAGCTCCGCTGGGGTCTGGCGGTCGACGAGCTGGAGCGGGACCGGCTGCTGGACATCGCGGCCGGCTGCGGCGGCACGGACGTGGAGTTCACCCCCGCCCCGTAACGACGAGAAGAGCCCGGTGCTCCCCGAGGTCTGCCCGGTCGCGCAGAAGAGCCGGTGCCGTATCGGGATCGAGGAGTGCGGGTAGGGTCCGGACGGATGGTTCGGATGCCAGGTTCGGGGTGGGTTGCGATGCGTCAGAGGTACTTCTACACGGCCGTGCTGACGGCTGCTTCGCTGATGGTTACAGTGGCGGGCTGCTCGCCGGAGCCGACCACCTCGGACCGGCCGCCGCTCCAGAGCCCTGTGAGTGAAGGGAAGCCGTCTTCGGGCGGGCCGTCCGCGCCGGCCGGCGGACCCGGGGTCCCGGCCGCGGTCCAGGCCTTGCCGGGCCTGTCCACCGCGGCCGCCGCGAAGACCCAGCTGGCCGGGCTGACGGTGGCCGAGCAGAAGCCGATGACCGGCTACAGCCGCGCGAAGTTCACGCACTGGGCCGGGCAGGGTGACTCCTGCGACACCCGCGAACTCGTCCTGGAACGGACGGGCAAGGAGGTGAAGCGGGATGAGGAGTGCCGGGCGGTGTCCGGCCTCTGGACCTCGCCTTACGACGGTGTCGAGGTCACGGATGCGGCGAAGTTGGACATCGACCACATGGTCCCCTTGGCCAACGGCTGGCGCTCAGGGGCCGATGCCTGGACGGCGCAGAAGCGCAAGGAGTTCGCCAACGACCTCTTCCGCCCCCAACTGTTGGCGGTCACCGCGAAGACCAACCGGGCCAAGGGAAACCAGGGACCGGAGGAGTGGACACCCCCGGCGAAGGCCTACTGGTGCACCTACGCCACGGCCTGGACCAACGTGAAGTCCCACTACCAGCTGACCGTCACCACCGCCGAGAAGGGCAAGCTCACCGAAATGCTGGGCACCTGCACCTCATGACCTCCGACCACACCCCACGCCCCCATCCTTCCGCCGGCCCGGCTCCCGCTCTTCCGGGGCCGGGCCCTGGCCCTTCCTCGGAGGGGGAGGGGGTGCGGTTGGTGGGGTTCGTGAAGGCCGGCCCGGGCGGGGTGATGACCGACGAGGTCGGCGTGATCACCGGAGACCTGACCGTGGCCACCAGCGACCTCGGCGACGGCACCGCCGCGGTGAGCGTGCAGTACGCGGGCGCCGAGGAGTGGTACACCCTCACCGGTAGCCCCACCGCGCTGCCCGGCTCCGGCCTGGCCAGTCTTCACGAACAGGTCCTGGCCGCCGTGGCGGCTGGCGCCGCAGCTACTGTGCCCGGCGCCGGCGATACCTGACCGGTCCCCCCTGGGTTCGTCGGGTAGGGAGGTCTGGTGTCAGATGATTGGGGGCCGGCCTAGTTTGGTCATCTTCCACACGGTCCGCCAGCGCATGGGCTGTCGTGGTGGGCAGGGTACGCGTAGGCCTTCGTAGAAGCCGGCCCACCAGGCGGTCAGTCCGGACAGCGGGGGCCGTTGGGCGGTGGTGTAGGCGGCCCAGGTGGCGAGGTAGAGCGGGACCAGGACGGCGGGGAGGTGGCGTTTGGCGAGCCAGACCCGGTTGCGTCCGGTGTTGCGGTAGTAGACCGCGTGCCGGGACGCCTCGGTGCGGGGGTGCTGGAGGACCATGTCGGCCCGGTAGTCGATGTCCCAGCCGGCGTCCAGGGCCCGCCAGGCGAAGTCGGTCTCCTCGTGGGCGTAGAAGAACGGGGCGGGGAAGTCGCCGACTTCGTCGATGACGCTCATGCGGATGGCGTGTCCGCCGCCGAGGAAGGTGGTCACCGGTCCGGACTCCGTCGGGTTCTTGCCGCCCAGGCGGGGGACGTGCCGGCGCTGGCTGGCCCCGGTCTCGTCCGCGATCCGGAAGCCCGCGACGCCCAGGCGGGGGCTTGTGGCGAACGCTTCACGGACCAGTTGGAAGGTGTCGGTGCGCGGCAGCAGGCCGTCGTCGTCCAGGACCACGAGGACATCGATACCCCCCTGCTCACGGAGCCAGCGCACCCCGGCGTTGCGGCCGCCGGGGATCCCCAGGTTCTCCGGGAGCTCTACCCCCACCACTGCGTCCGGGAGGGGCGGCAGCTTGATGCCCTGGCCCAGGACCACGACGGTCGCGGGATCTCCTTCCTGCGCGGCCACCGAGGCCAGCAGGGCCCCCAGTTCGTTGGGCCGGTCGCCCATGGTGAGGACCACAACCCCGATCTTCGGCATACGGCTGTCCGTTCCCTTTCAGCTCTTCAGCAGTTCGCTCGCGCGCTGGTGCAGGCCGCTCGCGCCCGTCACGCCGCGTCGGCCGTAGCGGGCGGCGGCGGCGTGGATCTCCCGGACGGCCTGGCGGTTGCGGTCGGAGACCACCGCGCCCACGAAGTCCAGGGACCTGGTCCACAGGCCCACGGCTTCTTCGTGCCGGTGCTGCCCGGCCACCGACCGGCCCAGGTTGGCCATGGTCAACCCGTGCTTGAGGAGGTAGGTACCCGGCGCCCGGCCCGCCAGCGACCGCCGGTAGTGCCGCTCCGCCGCACCGTGGTCGCGCATCGCGGTCAGTGTCTTGCCCATGTGCGAGGCGACGGTGGCCGCCACCGGACCGGAGGCCGCCGCGTAGGCGGGGACCGGGTCCCGGGTGTCGGCGACGGCGTCCTCGGCGGCCAGCAGCGCCCGCGCGGCCTTGCCGCTGTGCCCGCCGGCCCCGTAGGCGCGGGCGCAGGTCACCAGCAGCAGGGCCTCGGTCTGCCGGTCGACTTTCCCTGCCGCCCGGCAGAGGGCGGCTTCGGCCAGCTCGGGGCAGGAGGCGGGGTGGCCCAGGTCCAGGGCCTGGTGCGTCATGGCCCGCATCATCCACGCGGCGTGCCCGTTCGGGTCGGCCTCGCAGGCCAGCTGGTAGCCCAGCAGGTAGTAGCGCTGGGCCGCGCCTTCCCGGCCGAGGTCGTGGTGTTTCCAGCCGACCAGGCAGGCCAGCTGGGCGGCCGCGCCGAAGGCCTCGGTCCGGACCGCGCTGGTGGGGAAGCGGGCGGTCAGCATGGGGGCGACGGTGTCGGTGAGGTAGGCGGTGACCGTGGTCAGGTCGTGGCCGCCGCCCAGGCGTTCGTCCGCGCTGCGGAACATCTCGGTCAGCTGCCGGACCGTATCCACCTCGGTCGTGCCGATGCCGGCGCCGGTCTCGGCCGCGCGGAGGGTCGCGGCGACCGCCTCGTGGTCATAGGCCAGCGGCAGCCCGACGGCGGCGGCGGTGAACGCGGCGCCGAGGAAGTCGCGGCGACGTTGCATGACGGATCTCCCCAGATCGGCGATGACGGCCAGGGGATCGGCTCCCAGGGCCTCGCCGTCCTCGCAGCCTAGACCGATTTCGGCGACCGTCACCCGCCGCCTGGTCCGCCGGGTCAGAGCCTCGGCGAGGTAGAACGGCGTCCGGCCGGAGGGAATGCCTCCGGCGACCCAGTAGGCGACGGCGGAGGGCCCGGTAGCCAGCCGCTGGCCGGCCTCGGCCGCCACCGAGCGGATCTCCCTGGCCAGCGCGTAGTAGGTGACCCCGGACTCGGCGATCACGTCCGCTAACGCGCTGTTCGGTACCCGGTCCCCTGCCAATGTCGGCCCCCTTGCGAACGGATCTTGAACGGGTTGAACGGGTTGCCCCCGCCCCCACCGTACTCACTTTCCGTGCTGGAGAGTTCACTGTTCATCACGACGCCCGGGGCTCCGGGCGCCTGCCGGGTGGCGGGGAGTCGGCCCCGCGGGCCGGCCCGGTCGCAAACCTCCCCGCCACCCCCCACCCCCCCTGTCGCTGAGTCCGAGGAGATTCCCCGTGCCGTTGAACGACACCGACCTGTCCGCAGCCCTCGCCGGCTCCACCGTGGTGGTCACCGGGGGAGGCGGACTGGTCGGCTCCCGCATCACCGCCCGCCTCCGCACCGCCGGGGCCCGGGTGATCGCCGTGGGCAAGCTGGACGCCTACCCCGCCACCGTCTACTCCGACCTCTTCGGCGTCCACACCACCGACCACGACACCGTCGTGGGCGACATCGCCGACGTGGCCTTGATGGACCACGTCGTCCGGGAAGCCGACTACGTCATCCACGCGGCCGCCGTCGCCGACGTGGCCGCCTGCACCCGCAACCCCATGGCCGCGATCCAGACCAACGTCACCGGCACCCAGGTCCTCCTCGACGCCGTCAGCCGCGCCAACGCCCGCGTCCGCCGGTTCGTGTTCGTCTCCTCCGCGGCCGTCTACGGCAACGGCGACCCCAAGCGCCACGACGTGCAGACCTGGCACGAGGACCAGCCCCTGGCCCCGCTGTCGGTCTACGCCAACACCAAGGCGTGGGGAGAGGCCCAGACCGCGCTGGTCCTGGGCAAGGCCAACGTCCCCCACACCTCGGTCCGCTACTTCTCCGTCTACGGCGAGCCCCAGACCGTCAAGCAGGGATCACACTCCTGGGTGATCGCCTGGATGGCGATGCGCGCCAAGCTCGGTCTGCCCCTGTACCTGAACGGCGGCGGCCGCCAGGTCCGCGACTTCGTCCACGTCCAGGACATCGCCGACGCCACCATCCAGGCCATGCTCGCCCCGGGCGCGGACCGCCAGACCCTCAACATCGGCACCGGCAAGGCCACCTGCATCGCCGACGTCGCACACCTCATCCGCCGGCACTACCCCGAGGCCGAGTTCCAGGACCGCCCCCTGCCCGAAGGGGACCCGCTGGGCGGGACCGCCGGCATCGCCCGCATGACCGCCGCCCTGGACTGGGAGCCCCGCATCACCGTCGCCGAAGGCGTGGCCCGCTACGTCGCCTGGCTCGACAACACCCCCACCGCCCTCCCCGACTTCCTGCGCCGCGAGGCCACCGAAGCCGCCTGAAGCACCCACCGACCAGGAGCGAGCCCCGTGCCCGAGTCCATCCTCATCGGCGACTACCTCCACGGCCCCAAGGTGTCCGGCCTGGACGCCACCGGCTACGCCAAGATCAGCGAGTTCGAACTGTCGGATTTCCTCGCCCACTGGGACCACATCCACGACGACGCCCTCCAAGTGGTGCCCGCCCGAATCCACCCCACCGCCCGGATCCACCGCACCGCGATCATCGGCGACGACGTCATCATCGGCCCCCGCGCCCGCGTCCACGAGTTCTCAACCGTCCGCAAGCGCTCGATCCTGGCGGCCGGCGCCTCGGTCGGCTTCGGCTGCGAGGTCACCCACTCCTACATCGGCGAGAGCACCGTCCTGGGCCACCAGGTCGGCATCGGCCACTCCCTCATCGGCAACGACGTCCACCTATCCGCCAACTTGGTCATCGCCGCGATCAGCCTGTGGAACTACGACATGCGCGTCCCCGTCAAGGAGATCGTCCTGCACGGCCAGGACGGCGAGGCCCCCTACCGGTGCACCACACCGCAGTTCGGGGGGCTGATCGGCGACCGCGCTCAGACCGGCAGCATGATCACTCTGGGTCCCGGCATCGCCGTAGGCAGGCAGTCGGCCATCGCGTCCGGCGTCTGCATGGGCAGCACGATCGTTCCGGCCGCCAGCGTCGTCCGATCCTCCTCACCCGGCGTCGTGATCGAACCCCACCGAATCGACCGAACCCCTCGTTGACGTCCACGGATCCGGGCCGTGGCGGACCCCTCCGCCCCTTGATCCTCGGCCACGTGCACGACCTGACCGGCCGGCGCCCTCCGGTACCACCGCTGGGCTGACCGGTCCGGTCTTCGGCGCCACCCGGTCTCAGGCCGCCAGTGGTCAGCTGGTTCCAAGAACATGGGCAGGAATGGCCGCGAACGGTCACGGGTGGTCGGTTGTGAAGTATTCCGATCGGCTGTTTATGACAGGGCCCCCGCTTCCGTATCTGAAGTACCAGCGCACTACGCGCAGGTTCTTCGTAGAGCGGGAGCAGTTGCATGACGACGCCCTGGGAGTGGGCCGGGAACCTCTCGGCCGTGTTGAGCGCGGGCCACGCGCTGGGTGCCATCTGGTACCAGCCCTGGGCTGTGACCCTGCGGCACCGGTCCGTGGCCCGGCCGCCGCGCCGGCGCGCTGTGGAGACCGAACCCGGGCCAGGCCGGGCGCCGACCGTCCACATCACCGTCCATGCGCCCGCCGGCACCGTGTTCACCGTCGAGGTGGTCACCGCTCAGTAGCTCGGCGACGACGTCGAGCCGGCCCTGAGATTCGCATGTGGATAGCTGAGGGTTGTCCCGCAACTACTGATCGGGGCGGATGCCCCGGACATGTGCGATCACGTCTGGTTGGCCCAGGCCGGCACGGTTGATCCGGCCTCGGCCCCGGATCACGCCGTCTTCGGCCAGTCGTTTCCGCAGTGCGTCGGGTGCCAGAGGGGTTTCGAAGCTCTCGCAGAGGCCCCGTCCCGTATCCGCGTACTCGTAGCGGACCGCGTACACCCTTCCCGCGTGATGCCATTCGCAGCGGATCAGGGGCCGCGCGAGGACTGACTCGAACCACTCTGCTGTCCCTTTCGCCAGCTCTGTACGTGCGCCCGCGGCTTCGAAGGCAAACTCACTCGGGGTCTGCGGGATGGTGAAGTCCTGGTTGTGGAGTTTGCCGCCACGGACCACGGAGCCGACGAAGTGGGCGCCCACTGTCAGAACTCCCCGGTCGCGTTGCGGGTCACCGATGTCCAGATAGGCGATCAGCTGGCCGTTGGAGGTGTTCGTCGATGGCAGCACGACAGTGTCGAGCGGCTCCGCTGGCCAGGAGCCCGCTCGTTCGGCGAGAGCGTCCACGAACGCGCGTTGCGCGACGTCCAGGTCGTCTTCGTCGTACTCGAACCAGGGGATGTCGACCATGACCGCAGCACGCTACCAAGAGCCTTCGTCGCCCTGGACGGCACTGTGCCGCCGATCTGCATCCGCATGCGTGGCGCCGTCGGTTCGTGGTCGTGGACGTCTGGGTGACGCCCCTTTGTCTTCTTGCGAGGGGCCCGTTGGGTGGGCGGTGCCCTCCCGGCCGCGGGCCTCCGGGAGGGGCGACATGGTCTCGTGGGTCAGTTCCAGTTGCCCCAGATCTTCATTGTTTGACCGATGATTTCGAGGATGAGGAGGGTGGGGACCAGCCAGTTGGTGAGGAGTTGGGTGCGGGAGGGGGGCTCGGAGGAGGGTTCGCCGGGTAGGGAGGGGTTGTGGGGCTTGTCCACCGGGTTCCTTGTGTGGTCGGGGTAGGGGGCTGGGTGCCCGGCCGGGCGGTTGCGGTTGGCCGGGCGGTTGCGCGGGTCAGCGGCTGGTGATGATCAGGCGGGGTCCGGAGTCGGCGAGGTGCGGGGTCAGAGCGGGCGGGCGAGGCCCGCGTGAGGGGGTCCACAGCCGGCCCGGCGGAGCCTCGGCTGAGGGTGTCGAGGAGGGGGCGCCGACCGGGTTGGTGGCCAGTACCAGGGCGAGGAGGAGACCGGTGGAGCGGTCGCTGAGGGCGCGTGCGGCCTCGATCAGCCGGTGGTGCGCGGCGACGGGCAGGGACAGGGCGACGGAGCAGGCCTGGCCGGCCAGCGGCAGCGAGATCGCCGCGCAGACCTCGGCGTCGCTGTATTCCAGGACGTCGAAGTAGGCGCTCTGCGGTCCGTGCCGGTCGATGGTGTCGATCAGGTGGCCGGTGTCGGTGATGGTCCTGCGGGTGAGGGGCTTGGGCTGGTGCCGGGAGAGCAGGTCGGCGCGCTGGTCCGGGTTGAGCTGGGACAGCAGGCTCTTGCCCACCGCGCTGGCGTGCGGGGTCTCCTTGAAGTCGACGGTGACGGTGACCTGCGGGGCGTCGGGGCCGAAGGCGAGGTGGGGGATGACGATCTCCCCGTCGGTGTAGGTGGAGAGGTAGACCGCCGCGCCGGTGTCGTCGCGGAGCTGGTCCAGGACGCCTTGCAGTACCGAGTTGCCGCGGGAGATCTCCGCGAGCAGGGCTCCGGGGCCGTGGACGTCCTTGCCCAGGTGTCGGGTGAGGCTGTTGGCGTCCAGCCAGGCCAGCAGACCGGCTGCTCCGGCCTGGGTGATGCCGGCGGTGCGGGCCACGGTCTCGACGTCGACGAATCCGGACTCGCGTACGAACTGGAGGACGTCCAGGACCCGCAGGGAGTCCTCCCACTCCGCCGGAGCGTGCCCGCCGCCTCCGGCGGGCGGCCGCGCCGGCCGAGCGGACGGTGTCCGCGGCCGCCCCGGATGCGCCAGGGACGTCCAATCCGATGCGGCACCCGGCGGCCCGGATCCCGCCGACCCGGGACTCTTCCCCGACCCGGGACCGCCCGACCCGGGACCGCCCGAGCTGGCGGCCGGCGGGGCCGGCTCGTTGGCGACCGGTGGGACGGGGTCCCCCACCCCACCGGAGGGCCAGGACTGGCTCTCGTTCTCCTGAGCCGGAGCCGGAGCCGGAGCCGGAGCCGGAGCTGGAGCTGGAGCTGGAGCCGGAGCCGGAGCCGGGAAGGTGGGGTGGTGTGCCCTGGGTGGTGCGGCGTCGCCGAGGTGGGCGGGGTCGGTCAGGGTGAGCAGGGCTTTGACCAGGCGGGCTGTGGGAAGCCAGATGTCGCCGAGTTCTTCGTGTTCGTGGCGTTCGGCGTATCCGGCGATCTTGCGCAGGCCGTCTCGCACCTCTTCTGGCAGGGTCGGCAGCTCCTGCCACCGGGGGCCTGCCGGGCGAGGGGAGGGGGAGGTGGTGAGGGCGGCCGTGAGCCGGTCGCGCCACAGCGCCTCGTCTTCGAGCTCAGCGCGCCGCTTGTGGTCGAGCATCAGCAGGAACGCGGCTGCCGGCTCCTCGGCGCCGGCGGCGAACTCCCACCAGAATCCGGCGGCTTCCTCGTCGGCCAGGTGCAGGAGGCAGCCGAAGGCCACCGCTCCCGCGCTCGTCAGACCGCGGTCGGCCATCAGGACGGCGATGTCCCTGCTGGACTGCGGGTCCAGGATGACGGCCGCGCACACCGCATCGAGCTGCCGGCCAGCCTCTTCGAATCCTGCGAGGGCTTCGGGCGCGGGGCGGGCCCGGGCGGCTGATGCCATCAGGCGGGCGTAGGCGGCCGGGACGTCGTACGGGTTCAGGTCTTCCAGTTCAGGGTTCGCCGGCCGAGACGGCTGTGTCTGGCTCATCGCCGCCGCCTCCGTCCGGCCGTCCGGCCCAGGCACTGGTTCAGCCGGGCCCGGGCCCGTTTCAGATTCATCCGGGCTGACTCCTCCTTGATCCCCATCCATGCGGCGGCCTCGTCCACGGTCAGCCCGACGGCTTCGAGGGCGAGCGCTTCGCGCTGCCGCTCGGGCAGGCTGGCGATCGCGGCTTCCAGGGCCCTCAGGTCCACCAGGTCGGTGCCCGGGTCCCCGCCCGGGTACCGGTCCATCTCGGCGAACAGCCGCTCGTCCTCCAGTGGAGCGACCCGGCCGCGCTGCCGGTAGAAGTCGGCGATCCGGTGCTTCAGCGTGTTGAACGTGTACCCGGCCGGCGACTTCATCTGGGTGACCTCCGGCCACCTCCGCACCACCGCCTCGAAGGTGGTGTGCAGGACGTCCTCCGCGTCGAACCGGCTCGGCAGCTTGCCCTCGGCATACCGCAGGAACTTCTCCGCGACGTCGTGGTGGAAGCGCCGGAACTTCGCCTCCTGCTCCGGAGTCCAGTGCCCGGGTGCTTCCGGGGGCGCCATCCACGCCTGCGGCGGACCCGCGCCCGCGCCGTCCGCTTGCGCGGACCGGGGGGAGGGCAGGCGCTGCCCGTAGGCGTCGGAGGCCAGGCCGGCGGGGTCACCGTGTTCGGCGGTGCCCACCTCGTTCACCGGCCCACCCCGCCGACGGCCAGGTCCCGGCCCGCGACGGCGCGGACGGCTATGTCCCCGCCGCCGGGCGGGCGCATCCGGTCCGGGCCGGGGGGTGGCACCGGTGGCGGGCTCGCGGCCACCGGCAGCGCAGCGTGCAGCTGCACGTGTCCTCCTAGGGAGATCAAGCACCGTACGGACCCTCTTCCGGTACTGGAGGCGGGCGCCTCTATCCAGGACAGCGCAGCGCACCGGTGTTGCGGGTACACGGGATCGGAAAGAGATCTCAACGCGCAGAATCGCTCAGAGCTGGACGCGCAGACGGTCATTTGGTGCACCGAAGGCGCCGCTCCGGCAGGGGTGGCGGCGGCACCGTAGGGGTGGTCCGCGGCGCTGTCGAGGTGCTCGGCGGCTGCCGGGTTCTGTACGCGATAGGGCTCAATACCCATGCAAATAGGTCTTTCTGTCCATAGGTTGCACGCGTCGTGGCGGGGGCCGGAGTTCGCTGAGGCCGGCAGTTGCACGGGGGAGTGCCTGGTGGCGGCCCGCCGGAAGGTCTGGGGCGGTCGCCCGGCCGTTCCTCAGCGCCTTGTGGCCGGCAGCCGCCGCTATCAGCGACCCCACCGCATCACGTGATGCGGTGCCCGGCGAAGGCCGGCCGGTGGGCTCCGGAAAGGCGTCCAAGCGCGCGGTGCCCGGGGCCGGCCGGGCTCCGCGTGGACGTTGCGGGCCGCACCCTGCGGGTGGGAGGGGTCAGCCGGTGGGGCGGTGCCGGGAGGGGAGGCCGCGTTCGAGGAAGCGGATCTTGCCGGTGGCCAGCCCGGTGAGGGCGGCGCTGGCCTGGGTGGTGTACCCGAGCGCCGCCAGGGTGCGCACGTCGTCGCCGTCGGCGGGGGCGTTGGCCGGCCCGGCCGAGGGGTGATGACGGTGGACCCGGGTGCGCAGGAGCTGCCAGGCGCGTTGGGCGGGTGCGGGGTCGTTGATGATGGCCGGCCAGGCCTGGCGGATGGCGTGGAAGGCGTCGCGGACGGCGTCGGCGGCGTCGTGGGGGTCGAGGTGGGCGCTGGCGTAGGCGGCGTAGTGGTCCTGCTGCAGGGTGTGGAAGGCCTCGAAGGCCACGTGCTGCGGTGTGGTGCGGCGGCGGTGGGTCATCGGGTGGGCTCCGGGGCGTGTGCGGCGTCAGGGCTGGTGTCGTCGTCCGGCGGGGTGGGTGTCTGGGCGGCCTGCCACAGCGGCCGGAGCTCGGCGGGCCGGCCGCGCAGGGCGAGGATGACGCGGGCGGAGGTCTCCCAGTCGGGGATCTGCCCGCCGTTGAGGATGCGGGCGATCTCGCCGATGGACAGGCGTCGGCCGTTGCTGGCGACGCGCTGGACGGTCCAGAGGTCGGGGCTGTCGGCGGCCAGGTGGAGGCTCTTGAGGGAGAGGCTGAACTGCCGGCCGGCCGCGGAGGGGTTCTCGGGTGGCGGGGCGGGGGCGTGCGTGGCGGGCCGTTTGGCGGCTTCCCATAGGACGCGCAGCACGCTCTGGTCCGCCCCGCAGACATCGGCGAACTGCCGCAGGACCGTCCAGGACGGCCCGCGGCTGCCGTTGAGGAGGCGCGACAGGTGGGAGGGGGAGACCCCCATCTCCAGGGCGATCTCCTTGATGGTCCGCTCGGTCTCCCTCTGGAGGAAGGACAGCGCGGTGGAGAGCTGCTGACGAGGAGTCTGGGTCGCCTGTACGGGGAGGGGCTCCAAGTCCGGCTCGGCCCTGCGCCCTTCCCCGTTCCCGGCGGCCGGCTCGGGGGCGTCCTCGGTGCCGCGGGGTGCCGGCTCGGCCGGGGCCTGCGGGGCGGGGCGGGCGGCCCGGGCCGCCCGTGCGCGGTCCAGGCGCCGCTTGACCCGGTCGGAGTGCCAGCGCTTGCGCAGCCGGTCGGGACTGCATCCCGTCCCCTCGGCCATGTCCTTCCAGGACTCGCCCCGGGCACGGCCGCGGGCCACGGCCGCGGCGGTGGTGTCCTCCACCATGCTCTCGATGGCCCGTAACTGCTGCAGGACCTGCTGGGTGGAGGGGCCCGACTCCAACTGGACCAGGAGGCGGGTGACCTCCAGCTGGAGGTCGTGGCCGACAGCCTTGAGGTCCTCCTCCTGGGGGGAGTGGTCGGGCGGTCCCGCGGACTTGGAGTCGTAGCGGCACCGGTCGGAGCAGTGCGACCTGGGGCGACCGGGACCGACGGGGACGGAGTAGGGGGTGTTGCAGTGGGCGCAGCGCCGGAGGTGCTGCTTGGGCGCGGAGGGGGCCATGGTGCCCCTTTCGGGGGAACGTGCCGGGGAATTTGGCGGCCCGCTGCGGACTGTGTGGCCGTCGGAGGGAGAAAACCCACCGACGGCTCTTCCGTCGGGCATGCCTCGATGGCATAGGCCGCCGGCCCGTCAGCCGGGCCGGCGGGTCAGGGGTGGCGAATTTCAGAAACGGCGAACCCGCCTGTAGGCGAACCGGGTCCCCGCCGCCATCACCGAAATAGCTATGGCCAAAGCTCCCAGTGCGGTGGGGTCGGACACCCCGTTGATGAGCACGACGGGCAGCACTGGCAGGGCGAGGAACAGCCCCCCTCGCGCCGTGACTGCCAAGTCATCAGCCCTGCCGGTTTCCCCTGACGTAAAAGAGGCCATGATACCTTCGGCACCTGATTCCGGCGCCTGGATAGGGCGTTGGCGGCGATTGCGGTTGTACGGCACGGAGGTGCTCCTTCGGGACATCTCTGTCAGACGCGATCAAAATCGCATTGCGGAACAAGTGCCCTGGCTGTGGTTTGGACGCCCCTTGCCAGGGCACTTGTCGTTCCGGTGTCTACCGGTGAGCGGGACCTTAGCCTCCGAGCGCTGTGCAGCGCCACGCGCACAGAGGGTTATGGCCGCATGTGCCCAGACGGGCACGCAAACCCCTGTTCACCCCGCTGACCCGACCCACCGCCACGCCCGCGCAATAGCGGTCATGTTCGATCTCGCAACGATCCGATGATGCATCAGACCGACAATCAGTGCGGCAGTTGTCAAGGATCGTGGCAGAACCTGGGGGCCACTGCGCCCCATCCTCACCACGGCCCTTTGCCCAAAGCCCGCCGCCCGAGTGACCAACGCCATGGCCAGCCACCCCCGCGCTACAGCGCGCGAACATCCCACCGTGCGCCCTACCGCCGACGGATCAGGTCCCGCGACGTGCATGGCTTCCTGCCCAGCGGAAACGCCGAGGGCCCTCCGAGCCGCACCTGTAGCCCGGTTCCCTTTCGCGGTCCGACTACCTTGCGCACGACCGGTCCTGACGGGGGGCCCGGCCACCGCGAGCGATCAGGCCTCCCTCCGGCCGGCGGTCATCGCCAAGCGAGAGCTGGCGGACGGCCCGGGCCGGGCGGCGGCTTCGGGCGGGAAGGGCCACGGCCATGCACATCCGGCCAGCTCCAGGGGACCGGCCCAGGGCCATCAGACTCGGCTACCACCTCGACCGGGTGCTGACGGCAACCGCTGGGCGGGCGCGCTGTGCCCGAGGTGGCACCGTCATGCCCTGATCCGTGCGGCTCCCTCCGGGGGCGTACCCTCCGCTGCCTCGCCGACGGGCCGGCTATCCGGTGTGCCGGCTCAGTTCCCATGCCCGGGCCGCGGCCAGGTTCGGGTCGGTGCCGATCGGGGCGAAGGCGAAGCCGTTCCATTCCTGGAGCAGTCTCGGCTCGTCGGGCCGTACGTGCGCGGCTCCGCCGCCTTGCGGGAGGTGGCGGCGGACGACGCCCACGGGCGGCGTGCGGCGTCGTTCGTACGGGGCGAGGGGATCGGCCGGGTCGGGTTCGGGCCAGGTGGGTGCGAGGCCGTCCGATGGCGGGCCGGGCCGCCGGTGCTTACCCATGGGCGGACGGCTCCATTTATGGGTGGGTGCGGGGAAGTTGCTTGGTGGGGGTGTCGAGCCAGGGGGTGTGGTGGCCGTCGGCGGTGACGGTCATCCCGTATCGGGCGACCGCGGGCCGGCCGGCCGTCTGCCACCACCGGTGGGCGCGTTCGATCTCGTCCCAGAGGCGGCGGGGGCCGGATTGGCGGACGGTGAAGGTGTCGGACTGCCGGCCGTCCCAGTC
Source organism: Streptomyces sp. NPDC033845 (assembly GCF_055576225.1). Lineage (NCBI taxonomy): Bacteria > Bacillati > Actinomycetota > Actinomycetes > Kitasatosporales > Streptomycetaceae > Streptomyces > Streptomyces sp. NPDC033845. The sequence goes on from NZ_JBVIRI010000022.1 coordinate 77,298, forward strand.
GACACTGGCCCGGCTGTCCCCGCCGGTCTCGGCGACCCACAGCCGCACCGGTGCGTGCTCGCCGGAGGTGTCCCAGGAGTGCCAGGCGCGGGGGACGGCCAGTCCGATGTGGAACTGGGCGTCGAGGTCCTCCCCGGCGACCGCCCACGGCGAGAGGGTGCTCTCGCCGGTGTCCGCCCGCCGGCCGGGCGCGGCCGCGGTGTCGAGGTCGGCGGCCACACGCTGGGTGGAGATCAGCATGTACGAACCGTGCGCCGCGAACCGCCCCGACACCGCACCACCATCGCCGACCCCGGCCTCGGTCGGGTCCTCGGTCTTGTCGAGGGCGAGGGTTCCGTAGCAGACCCACGGGCTGTCCCAGGGGGTGACGATCCGGCCGCCGGGCCGGGTCTGCGCGATCCAGGCGGTAGGGACGGATCGGACCGAGCACGTGGCCACCACGTGGCTGTACGGGGCCTCGGCGGGGAAGCCGTCGGTGCCGTCGGCCGTCACCACCACCGGCCCGGTGACTCCGGCACGCTCCAGGTTGCGTCCGGCGAGGGCGGTGAGCTCGGGGACGTCGTCGAGGGACACCACCGCGCCCTTCTCGCAGCGGCGGGCGAGCAGGGCGGTGTTGAAGCCGGTACCGGTCCCGATCTCCAGCACCGTACTGTCCGCCGACAGCCGCGCGTCCTCCAGCAACCGCACCACCGTGCTCGGAGCGGACGCCGACGACAAGGGCACCCGCGCACCGCCCAGCGTGGTGAAGGCCGTGACGAGCGGCTGGTCGCTGTAGGCGGCGGCCAGCCACTCCTCTGGTGCCGCGTTCCGGTCCAGCTGCCGGTACCCGCCCTCTCCGTCCCGCACCCACAGGACATCGGGCAGGAAGTCCTGGCGGGGTGTCGCCCGGAGTACGGCCGGCCAGGGATCGGTGGGCGGCCGGCCCAGGGCAGCGCAGACCTCGGCCAGCAGGCTGTCAACCTTCACGGCAGGGCTCCTACTTCGACGGCGGAGGCGGTGGCGGAGGCGGCGGGGGGATGGGGCGGCCGGGCTGGCTCCCATCGTCGCCGATCGGACTGCGGTGCTTGCCCACGAAACTCTCCCTTCGTCGCCCTCGATGGTGCCCCCTACCGCCGACCCATGGGCCCGATTCGCAGAACCTCCCGGTGCCCAAACGGGGCAGTCGGCCCCCAAGAGGTGACGTGGCGGTGGCAGTCCGACGCATCCCTGGATTCCACCCCCAGCCGTCAGGGATCCCTGACATGAGTTCGCGAAAGGAATCCGGCATGGGCTGGATCGACGAAACCGGCAGGCACGAGGGATCACTGCGAGCAGTCCTGGCAGGCGGCCGCGACGCCCCACCCATCCGGGTTCTGGACGACAGCACGTACTGGTGGGACAGCGACGGCACCGTCTCCGAACGGGCCGCCGGAGTAGGGGCTGTATGCGACTGCGGATGGCGCGCCACCGACGTCCACCCCGTCTTCTGGAGCGACATCGAGAAGACCGAAGCCGTCGAGGAGCGCACCGGCCCTCACGCCGACTGGGAACACCACGTCACCACCGTCGAAGGCTTCATCCCCCCGGACATCGCCCGGATGCTCCGCGTCCTCGACGACCACATCACCACCCTCGCCACCACCCAGCCCGTCGCGGCCCTGCGCACGGTCGGAATCCTGCAGCAGCGCCTGCCGGCCTTGACCGCCGATACCGTCCGCACTGCCCGCACCGGCCTGGTCACGTGGGAAGCGGTCGCCAAGGCCCTGGGCTGCACCCGCCAAACCGCCCAGGACCGCTACGCCCACCACACCGGGAACTGACTCGGGCCGGCCGCCATATGAGTCGCCCGGCCTTGCCGGCCGCGCACCGATCATGAACGTCGGACTGGGCGTCTACGGCACCGCGACGTTCGGCGACACGGCCGCTCCGGTTCCCGGGGGCGGACGGGCCGTTGGCCAGGCCATGACGATGCGGAGCGAACGGCCGGCCGCCACGGCGTCCGGCAGCGGGTTTGACGAGCGGGTGACGGTGGCGTGGGTGAGCTGCCGGGTCTGCTCCGCTGTGAGCGAGCTGGTGCTCGCCGACCGGCCGACGGCGCCGCGGATCGAAGCGGGGACGGCCCACGCCCGACGGGTCCACCCCGACGTGGCGGCGCCGGACGCGATCGTGCTGCACACCGGGCGCGGGGCTCAGAAACCGGAAACCTGACACCCTGCGCGCTGGTGGAAGGCGACCGGGCCCGTCGCAGGACCGCGGAGCATCTGGCCGCGCTGCTGGGGATCACGGTCCTCGACCTGGACCTGCCCCGCCACCCTGGACGTGGCCCGTGAGACCACCTTGGCTGCCGCGCAGAGCCGGCACGCGGCCGAGCCCACCGCTGAACCGCCCGGACGGGGCGATCATCGCCGCGACCGCCCTGCAGTGCTGGGACGGCGAACCGGTCCGGGTCCGGGACCTCAACCCCTGACGGGCGGTCCGCGACGGCGGAACCCGGTACCCCGAAGCGGCCTTCGAAATTCGGGAGGCACGGGGTGTCGGGACTTGTACGATCCCGGACAGGATGGGGCTCGTAGCGCAGTGGCTGTCGCGCCTTCACGGCATGTAGGAGGACGCCGGTTCGAATCCGGCCGGCCCCATCCTGCTCATTCTCCGGCAGCCTCCTGCGGCATCCAGGAGCAGCGGCCCAGCAGTTCCTCCACGTGCCTGGTGACAGAAGCCGCGCCAGACCTTAAGACGTACTGAGCCAGCCAGCCGAGGAACGGGACCGGGCTATCGGCCCAGAAGCCTCCGTAGGGCTCGCTCCACGCAGCCCCTTCCCCTTCGACCGTGGATCCGGCTGGTGGGGGATGGCTGGGCGCGGACGGAGTCACCGTCGAGTTCGTCCGCGACCTCGCTCCCACCACCTGGTCCCGCGCGTCCACGAACGCGGCGTCGGCGAGACCCCCTCCTGGGGCACCGGCGCCTGCGCCGCCGCCGTCGCGGCCCTCCACCGCGGCCCCCGCCCCGGACACCCTGTCCGTTTCACCGTCGACTCCATCGGCGGCCGCCTTCAGGTCGACATCACCACCGGCGGCTCCCTCACCCTGACCGGCCCCGCCCAGATCACCTGCCAGGGCTCCGTCCGCCTCCACACCCCCTGGCCCCCCCGCCCAGGACACCGGCCTGGGGCTGCAGCGCCCCGCGTACGGCATGCCCTCCCCGGCCCTGCTCGGCCGGGCGGTCCGGGGCCTGGACCGCCTCCTGGGCAGCACCCCGGCCGGCCCGGAGGCGGCACGGTGAAGGCGACGGCCACATCAGCCACCCGCTGCTCGGGCACCTGGTCTTGGATGCCGCCTCGGGTCGGCAGGGCCGCCTCATGGCCGTGGTGGAGGAACCGGCCCCGGCCGGAGGCGTCGAACTGACTGCCTACCTGCGGCCCCCGGCCGGCGGCCGCGAGTTCCTCACCGGCCTCGGCCACATCGGACCGGCCAACACCCCGTAGACCACCCCGCAGTCCACCGACAAACCAGGAGGGATCCACCATGAGCGAGACCATGAACCCCCCAGCCAGCCTCCGCGACTGGGCCGTGCACTGGCCGGAGCACACCCCGGCGGACGCCACCCCGGACGAACTCCTGCCCCACGCGCTCCAGCGGGAGGTGCCGTCCTGGGCCGAGGCAGCGGCCACCCCGGACGCGGTGACCGACTGGGCGGAGCGCCAGACCGCCGCACTCGTACCCTTCCAGCGCAACGCCCAGGGCTGGCCCCTCCACCCGGCCGGCCGCACGGGCCGTACCGGCCGCGACCTCGGCCGCTGGGGCGAGAACCAGGCCGCCGACCCCATCGTGATCGCCGGCACCGGCACGCGGCGGCGGATCCTGCTGATCACCCGGGACGACATCCACCAGGAAGCGATCCCCGGCGGCATGGTCGACCTCGGCGAGACCGCCCCCGCCGCGCTGGTCCGGGAACTCCGTGAGGAGACCGGAGTGGACCTCAGCGGCCACCAGCCGGTCATCATCGGCCGAGACCTCGTGGACGACTGGCGCCAGACCGACCACGCCTGGGTGACTAGCACCTCCGCCCTGTACGTCCTGCCCGCCACCGTCACCGCGACGGCCGCCGACGACGCCCTGGACGCCACCTTGTACCCGGCCGCGTCGCTGGCCGCTCTGGAAGCCGCTATCACCGATGCCGGCCGAACCCTCTACGCCGCCCACCGCCCCCTGATCGCCCGCGCCCTCGCCCACCTCGACCGCTGAGCCGTCCCAGCGTCCAGGGGAACCACCCCGGACGGGTGACCAACCCGTCGCACATGCGGCACCCCTCTGGCGGCGGCCCGGCCTTCCGGGAGCTCACTGGTGGGTTGCTTCCGGGTGAGCTGCCGTGGTCCGGCAACTGACCGGGCTCGGGCCGTACCGGCGTGCGTTCCTGCTGCCACCCTGGCGGGATCAGGCGATGCGGCGGTGCTGGTGCAGGGTGATACTGCAGTTGCCCGGCCAGTCATCCCCCCCGACTGGTCTGGCCAGTGCCCCGACCTGCCTATCCCCCCCGGGTCGGTCGGGGCCATCACGGCTTTCGCCTCTGGGCTGGCAGGGGATTCCGCCCGCGTCCCGCCGCCCCGTCGCACTGGCCCCGGCGACGGGGCAGCGGGGTGTCGACGCCGGTGAGTTGGTAGTCGCATGTGCCCTGACCTGCACCGGTGAGTTTCCTGGTGAGGGTCACCAGGGTGACCTCACCACCGGCCGGTGAGGTCACCGCGGAGGCTCACCGGCCACCGGTGAGTGCGCGAGGGAAGTTCACCGGAGGCCGGTGAGTTCGCCGGCCGGGGTTAGGCCATTTCCTGTGGATCTTCGCCTGTCTTGTGCGGCCTGGATACGGTGACGGCGTGATGATCCGATGATCGGAAAGAAGCGGCCTAGCGGCGAGCGCGCTCGTTCGCGGTGATGTCCGTTGCCGTCGTCATGGGCTGGCGGACCGCCTGGACCTGTTGGAGTCGTGTGATCGTGGCGGCCAGCACGTCGCGTGCGTCAGCGGGGTCGCCGCCCGTGTCCTCGACGCGGACTCGGACGACGACGGTCCCGGACCGGCTGTAGCCGTGGATCGAGTCTCCCGATCCGGTGTCCGCGAGGAAGACCGATTCGTCTCCGACCCGACGGGCCACCTGCACGGGTGCGGTCTCTTCCCGCTCCTGCCACCGGTCGTACGCGGTCTTCGCGTGTTCGGTGCTGTCGAACTGGCAGACCTGGAGGTCGATCCCGCGCGACTCGGTCGATCCCTGGAAGTCATAGGCGCCCCTGCCCGCCCGCTGCCAGCCGGCCGGCGGCGCCGAACCGTCCAGCGGACCGCAGTCGTCGGCTTCCCCAGGCCTGCTCTCGTGCTGCCTGCCGCGGTAGTAGCCCGGGACGACCTCCTCGGCTTCCGGAATCGCCTGCCAGAGTTCGCTCTGGCCGAGCTGCCTGGTGAGGGGGACGTCGGTGTCGTCCTTGAACGGCTGCGGCTCCGCGGTTCCGCCGACGGATCGAGTGGGTGCTGCCGTCGGTCCCTCCGGCGCCTCGTTCGATGAGCAGGCGCACAGTGCGAGGCAGGCCAAAAGGACGGTTGTCATGGTGATGTGACTACGTATCATTTGATCAACATAGCCCGGCCCTGATCCTGCAACATCCGAAAGAGACGGCCTTAGCCGGCCCCGGGTTCGGGTGTCCACACGGCGGGGCCGCCGCCGCGCCATTCGATCAGCGCCCTGTCGTGCAGGTTGACGTTGTCGGGGTCCAGGCCGGCTCGGCGGAGGAACTCCGCCAGGTCACCCGGCCCGGAGGCGCGTCCGAGATCGTTGCCGTGGGCGCGGACCAGCCGTCGGCCCCGGGTGTCGGGCGGGTGGACGACTATGGGCGGGTGGGCGGTGGCGGGGCTGCGGTGTCTTCCGGCGTCCCAGCAGTCGCCGAGGTGGATCCGGATCGGGGGCCGTCCGGCCCCGATGCCCCGCTCGATCAGGAACGCCGGCGGCTCCGGAGCCGGCCGGGCCGGAGCGGCGGCTGCGGCCGTCTGGGCTGCGGCCAGTGCCTGCTCGACTCGGCCGAGCTCAGCGCGGAGGTAGATCGCCAGGACCTCCAGACGGGGTGGGTGCGGGGGCAGGACCGTCATGATCAGTTCCCCACCAGCGGCCTGCAGCGGGCACACAAGGGGTTGGCCGGGGCACCGTAGCGCGCGCACTCCGTGCCGCACCGGGCGCACGGTCCGGCCTGCGACGGCGCCCACACGGCCGGGCTGCTGGGGCCTGCAGGGGTCTCGGCGGTCCGCACGGTGAGGTTCTCGACCGGGGTGGGGGTGGTCATGCGGCTGCCCTCCGGGATGCGGCGGGGGCGGTGCGGGCGGCACGGTGCAGGTCGGCGCGGCCGCCCCCGCCGGGGCCGGTCCAGTACGGGTGCGTGTGCAGGCGCAGCGACAGGGCGATCAGCCGCCGCCGCGCCGTGGTGGTGCCAGCCGGGCCGCAGGCGGCGAGGTCGGCGTAGGCGGACTGCCAGGCCCGCTCCAGGGCGAGGAGGTCGGGCGGGAAGCGGAGTGGTGCTCTCACACCCCAAGGGAAACACGTGTTCGATTTCCAAGGGAAGTCTGGATGCTCCTGACCTGTCTCAGCGAAGTCAGTCGACCGGGGTTGCGCTGACCTGCATGGACTGGCTTGGGTGAGACTGACCGGTGCGAAGCACCGTTGATGGTCAGGCGGAGTCGGCTGGCCTGCCCTCGCAGTACCGGGCGGTCATGAGGGCCAGGGTGTCGATCACCCGTCGGCGCACGACCTCGGGGGCCAGTACCTCGGCGGCGGCACCGATCTGCAGAGCCCGCTCCACCGCGTCCTCCACCGACTCGATGGGGACGGAGACCCGCACCCACCCGTCGGCATCTTGCGCCGAGAGGACGCAGACCGGGAACCCCGGGCCCATGAGGTCGACAAGCCGTTCGTGGCCCTGGGGTGAGATCCGCAGCGTCATGTCGTCTTGTCGCAGGTCGGCCTGGTAGCGGGCGGTGGCCTGCGCCCAGTAGGTGGCCAGGTCGAAGCCCTCGGGCCAGTCGAAGGAGCCAGGTGCGAGCGTCATTCGCTGGATGCGCCCGATCCGGTAGGTCCTGGCCTCGCCGCCGTCGTGAGGCCGGGCGACGAGGTACCAGGCGCCGGCTTTGCAGACCAGCCCGAGTGGGTCCAGGGTGCGCTCCACATCGCGGGGAGGGGCCGGCGCCCACCTGCGGTACCGGATGGTGACGGGCGTGGCCTGCCACACGGCGGCGGCGATGACCTTGAGGTGTGGCACTGGTTCGGGCTCGCGGAACCATGCGACGGCATCCAAGTGGAAGCGCTGGCGGATTCGCCCAGCGCGGTCCGCCACCTCGTCGGGCACGGCGGCGAGCAGTTTGAGCTCGGTGGCGGCCAAGGCGGCGCCGAGTCCCAACTCGGCGGCCGGACCTGGGAGGCCGACCAGCGCGAGCACGTCAGCCTCCTGGCCGGTTAGGCCGGTCAGCCGGGTCTGCCAGCCGTCGAGGAGGGTGTACCCGCCCCGCGGGCCGTCCGCGACGTACAGCGGCACCCCGGCTGCCGAGAGGGCGTCGATGTCGCGGTAGACGGTACGGGGCGAGACCTTCAACTCGCGAGCCAGTGCCGGGGCGTTGAGCGGGCCCCGGGTCTGCAGGAGCAGCAGCAGGTGCAACAGGCGGGTGGCGCGCATCCGGAAAAAGTACCCGCCTGGGTATGACACAGCTTGTCAGGGGTCCGGCGCCAGGCTTCTCTGTGCCGGGCCGGTAACAGGCCGCCCCGGTCCTCAGAGGGGGTTCTTTTGATGAAGAGCAAGAAGCTGGGCACCCTGCTGGTCGGCATGGCGATCGCCATGGGCGGTGTCGCGGTTACCGCCACCCCGGCAGCCGCCAGTACGCCCTGCACCGTCGAGCGGCACGGTGAGAGCGGGCTCGGCCACGATTGGGTGGACGTCACCAACGGCTGCTACAGCGCCGTGCGGGTCAAGGTGATCTGGAACTACGCCCACGACTCGACCTGCAAGACGATCCCGGCCTACGGCGGCACGGTGAGGTTCTCCCCGTCCGTCTCCTTCGGCACGTTCAACCGAACCGAGAGCTGCTGATCCCAGTCCCACTTGGCCCGGCCACGCGTGGCAGCAGCTGGGCGTTATGCCCGGGGCCGCAGTTCCCATGCCGGGGAACGCGGCCCCCGGCCTGCGCAAGCGGGGCGCAGCCGAGCCTCACGGCGCGAGCCCGGGTAGCGGATTGCGACCGGCGCCAATGAACGGCCGTCTCAGCGAAGTCAGTCCGCCCAGGTTAGCCGCCTGCCGTCGACTGGGTTCGTTGAGAACGGACAGCTCCGTCCGAGCCTCGGCCGACCACCGCCGTACGCGAGGATGAGGGGGGCCGGTCACGGCGCCGGAACAGGGGGAGACGGATGGGCGTCATCGGCGACAGCCTCGACCGGGCCGGGCAGCAGGCATTCACCCGGCCGATCCCGAAATCCGCCGACGCCCGGGTGCGGTACCTGGTCAAGCAGCACGCCGGCTCGACCCGGCAGGTGGCCGCGCTGCTCGGCATCTCGCAGCGGACGGTGGAGCGGTACGTGAAGGACCAGATCCGCACCCCCAAACCGGCCCTGGCGCAGCGGATGGAGCGGGAGGTCCGCCGGCGCTGGCAGCCCCACGTCCGCAAGCGGGCCCGGCAGCGGGCGGCCGGGCAGTCCGGGTTGGTGATCGAGACCCGGGCGCGTTTCGGGTTCACCGCTGCGCCGGGGTCGACGGACGACGGGCGGATGCGGCGGATCACCCAGCACCTCCCGCCCGAGCACGCGGACCGGCTGCTGTCCGCCCAGGACGCCGGCGCCTCCGAGGCGGACCTCCGGCGGATCGCGGCCGAGGGCTTGCAGGAGGTCTACTTCCGTGACGGCGGGCGCCGCGCGGAGGACCTGGTGGTGTAGTTCACCGACATCGACTACCTGGGAATCGGCCTCTGAGGGCCAGCCCCCTGGGGGATGTGCACTGACCTGCACTGGGGAGTTCTCGGTGAGGTCCTGGGGGTGAAATCACCAGCCATCGGTGAGTTTCGCCGACGAAACTCACCGACTCCTGGTGAGTGCGCCGGGGAAACTCACTGATGGCTGGTGAGCGCCGATCCCCGGGTCGGGGAGCCACACGGCGGGGCCGCGTCCGGGCTACGCGATCAGCGAGCCCTCGGTGAGGCTGACGGCGTCGGGCCCCATGGCCCGGCCGGTGTTCCGGGGGCGCTGTGCGGGGGCAGGCTGGAGGGGTGGTGAGAAGGAAGACCCCGCGGTGCGGTCAGTGCGGCCGGCCGTGGCCGGAGGGGTGCGGGAAGAGCCGGAGCTACTGCTCGGCGGTGTGCCGGACAAGGGCGTGGCGGGCGTACAAGGCCCGGCGTGAGGCGATCGACGCGGGCGGGGAGGCCCTGAAGGCGCTGCTGGAGGGCCGCCGGCACCCGTGGCCGAAGTTCACGTGCCCGGAGTGCGGGAGCGCCTGGTACGCGGTGGACACCGCGTTCGGGAAGACGAAGCGCTCCGACAGCCGCTACTGCTCGCCCCGCTGCCGTACGAGGGCCTGGCGGCGGCCTTCGCGTTCAGCAGGCGTCACCGGGTGACGCCTGCTAGGTGTATTGACCCGCAGGGTTGTTGACTCGGCTGATGGGTGGCTGTCCGCCCAGTGCGGTGTGGCAGCGGTGGTGGTTGTAGGTGTGGAGGAAGTCTGCCAGTGCCGCTGTCCGTTCGTTGTTGGATGTGTAGGTCCGGAGATAGGCCCACTCGTCGAGGAGGGTGCGGTTGAAGCGTTCGACCTTGCCGTTGGTCTGGGGCCGGTAGGGCCTGGTGCGCTTGTGGGTGACGCCGGCCGCGGCGAGGGTCTGGGTGAACAGCCTGGCCTTGTAGCAGGAGCCGTTGTCGGTCAGGACCCGCTCGACGGTGATCCCGTGGGCGGTGAAGAACGCGTTCGCCCGGGTCCAGAAGCCGGCGGCGGTCTCCTTGCGCTCGTCGTTCAGGACCTCGCTGTAGGCCAGGCGGGAGTGGTCGTCGACGGCCGAGTGGACGTAGCTGTAACCGATCACGGGGGTGCTGCTCCTGCGCAGGGTGGTGGTGGCCTGGCGGTTGCGGTCGCCGGCCGGCCGGCCGACCGCGCGCCATCCGCCGCCGTCGGGGATACTGCCGAGTTTCTTGATGTCGAGGTGGACCAGTTCGCCCGGCCGGGCCCGTTCGTAGCGGCGGATGACGGTTGCGGTGGTCCGGTCGAGCCAGGCCAGGCGGTTCAGGCCGTGCCGGGTCAGGATCCGGTGGACCGTCGAGGCGGGGATCCCCAGGATCGGTGCGATGCGGGCCGGTCCGAGTTTGCGTTCGGTCCGCAGGCGGCAGACCTCGGCTTCCCTGGGGGCCGGGGTGCGGTGCGGTGTCGTGCCCGGCCTGCTGGGCCGGTCGGCGAGGCCGGCGTCGCCCTCCTCCCGCCACCGGCGGACCCACTTGTGGGCGGTGGGCCTGGATATGCCCATCTCGGCCGCCACGTGAGCGACGGGACGTCCGGCCAGGACCCGTTCGACCAGGATCCGCCTGCCGTGAACCGTCAGACGGGCATTACGGTGGGACACGAAGACCTCCGTGTGTGGTGCAGCTTAGACACCTCCACCACACCGGAGGTCTTCGTCATGATCAAGACCTGGCCAGCGTTAACAACGCTCGTGATCAATACAGCTAGGGCCTGTATCGGGTCGTGATCAAACTGCGGATCCGCTCTCGTTCCGAGGGCGGATCCGGTAGCCAAGGGTGCATGACACGGAAGCAACCGGCGGAGCGCGTGCGGGCCCTCCGCGCGCTCCCTCCCACCTGTGGCCGCCACGTCACCGGCACCCTCCCCTATCGCCACCCCGTCCTCACCGACCATGCTGCCCCGGCCGCCCAGGCTGTCGCCTCGGTTCCGCTGAGCGCCCTTGGAGGCCCGGCGCGGATATGGCCAACAGCGTTTCAGCGCAAGGTATGTGAGCGTCCAGCTACCGCAGTGCTCGCATCGCATTCTGCTGACGTATGGCTGTTTTCAGCCTGAATTGTGGTTCTTCTCGGTTCCGTCTCGTTGTGAAGGGCTGCCGCTGTCATGCTTGCGCCGACGACCTGCTCGGGGCGCCGCGTGACATAGTGCACGTGGGAGGGGGATGGTGTGCTGTTGCCGTGTTGCCCGGACACCCTCGTAGGCCCTCTCGGGGGCCGTTCTCTTCGTCCCGTTGTCGTGCCGGCCTGCCGGTGGGGATCGTCGGCCTGTGTCGCTGCGGATCACCAGGGGCTGTCTGGCCCCGCCGCCAGGACACGGAGAGGGACACGCTGATGTCTGCGATAGCACGCCCCCGCCCCGCGGAGCGAAGACTCCGTACCCGTGTGACGGTGCTGGCCGGAGCCCTTGGCCTGGGGCTGGCCGGACTCACCGCCTCGCCCGCGGTCGCCGCGCCCACCGTGATCGCCTCGGTAACGCTGGGCGACAACCCGGAGTACATGGCCGTGGCGCCCGACGGCGCCCACGTCTACGTCTCCGACACCGGCGGCGGCATGTTCGACCCGCCCGGCTCCACCGTCAGTGTCCTGAACACCGCCACCAACACCCTCGGCACCCCGATCCCGGTCGGGAACTCCCCGACCGGGATCGCGGTCAGCCCCGACAGCGACACCCTGTACGTGGCCAACCGGGACGACGGCACCGTGAGCGTCGTGAACGCCGCCACGGGCGCGACGACTACCACCATCACCGGCATCGGCGAGCCCACAGGGCTGGCGATCACCCCGGACGGCAGCGAGGTCTACGTCGCTGACTCCACCTTCCCCGGCGCTTCGCTCAAGGTCATCGACACCCTGAACAACACCGTCACCGCGTCCGTCGCTATCGACGACTTCCCCCGCAACGTCGAGGTGAGCCCTGACGGGGCCCGCGCCTACGTCGTCACCCAGTACGACGGCCAGCTGACTGCTGTCAGTACCTCCACCCACACCGTGACCGGGACCATGTCGCTGTCCGAGAGCCCTTTCGCCCTCGCCATCAGCCCGGACAGCGGTACCGCGTACGTCTCGTACTCCAACCGGACCACCGTCGGGGTGGTGGACCTGGCCGCCCTCACCGAGACCACGACGATCACCACCGGAAGTTCCCCCAACGGGGTGGCGTTCACTCCCGATGGGGCGACCGCGTATGTGACCAACGCCGGCGGCGACACCCTCGCGGAGATCGACACCGGCACCCACGCCGTCACCGCGACGACCCCGATCAACGACAGCCCCACCACTCTGAAGCTGAGCCCTGACGGCACCCTGGCCTATGTGGTCAACAACGACTTCCAAGGGCCCGACACCCTCGACGTCATCCAGATCGGCACCGCGCCCGCACCGACGGCCGACCTCGCCGTGAGCGTGGCCGACTCCGCGGACCCGGTCGTCCTGGGCGGCACCTACACCTACGCCGCCACCATCACGAACAACGGGCCCGACGACGCCACCGGCGCCACCGCGACGACGACCCTGTCGGGTGCGGCCCGCACGATCACCTCGGCCACGAGCTCGCAGGGCTCGTGCACCATCAGCGCACCCACGATCACCTGCGCCCTGGGGTCCCTGGCCGACAACGCCTCCGCCACCGTGACGATCACGGTCGAGCCAGCGGCGACCGGCAGCATCACCGCCACGACCACCACCGGTGCCGACCAGGACGACCCGACGGCCGCCAACGACACCGACGCCGAGACCACCACCATCAACAACGGCAACGGGTGCACCATCACCGGCACCCCGGGCCCGGACACGCTCAACGGGACGAACGCAGCCGACGTGATCTGCGGCCTCGGCGGCAACGACACGATCAACGGCGCGAACGGCAACGACACCATCTACGCCGGCAGCGGGAACGACACCGTCGACGGCGGGAACTCCGACGACACCCTCCATGGGGGTTCCGGCGACGACGTCATGGGTGGCGGGAACGGCGCCGACTACCTCTACGGCGAAGCCGGGAACGACACCAACTACGGCGAAACGCTGCTGGGCTCGCTGCTCTACCTGTTCGACAACGGCAACGACCACATCTACGGCGGCACCGGGAACGACGACCTCGACGGGCAGAACGGCAACGACGTCCTGGTCGACACCTCCGGCACCGACACCATGAGCGGCGCCCTGGGCAACGACAACATCAACGTCCAGGACGGGGCCGGCGGCGACACCGCCAACGGCGGCCTCGGCTCCGACACCTGCACCGCCGACGCGGGGGATACCCTCAGCAGCTGCTGACCCCACCCTCCGAACAACAAACCGGTGGCCGCCCACTGAACTACCCCGGACGGCCACCGGCCCACCCACCCGCCCCGGCGTCACCCCGGCTGGAGCGTCCATCGAGTCGTGATCAACGATCGATTCGCGCGAGGTCCTTGATCCAGATCATGGAGGCGCGGAGATGTAGTCCCGCGAGCTACCTCTTGGGGTCTTGTCGTAGCGGGTGGCAATGCCGCGCCACGCCTTTCAGTTTGTTGATCAGGCGCTCGACGGTCTTGCGGTCCTTGTAGAGCCCGGCGTCGTGGGTGAGGGGCCGGCCGCCCAGGCGGCCCCTCATCTTCCGATTGCCGGCCTGGTCTTTCTTCTCCGGGATGACCGCCTTGATGCCACGTCTGCGTAGGTAGGCACGGTTGCCGCGGGAGGAGTACGCCCTGTCCCCGGCGACCGCGTCTGGCCGGGGGCGGGGACGGCCTACCGGGAGCCGGACCCGCACCTTGTCCAGCACGGGGATTGTCAGCGGCCCGCCCGGTGGTCAGGGCAAGCACCAGGGGCCGGCACCTGCGGTCGGCCGCGACGTGGACCTTGCTGGTCTGACCCCCTCGCGAGCGCCCGAGCAGGGCCGCTTTCAGGCGGAGCTTGTGGCGCTGTCGAAGGCGTCGGCGTTCGGCCCGCTCGGCTTCGACGTCCCGACCGACTTGTCCCTCGCGGCAGCTCCCTTTGACCGGGCCTCTCTCGGCGGCCTTCTCCCGAGCATCCAGCGTCCCCGGATCGAGGTGCATCCCGGCAGCGTCATGATGGGCGCGAGCGGTGGTTGAATCCACGCTGACCGCTCTGTCCCGTAATCGGTGGTAACGAAGGGTCACGGTCAGTGCAGGAGGATGCGGTGCCGATGATATGAGGGTCTTCTATTCGTGTCCGTTGTCCGGTGGTGCCTGTTACTCAACGTCGCCCCGCATCTCCGGTGTGCGGCCAGCACCACAGGGGGCTCGTGGCGGTCATTGCCTGGTTGGCCGCTCCCGTCTACTGCGCGACGCGAGGGACGATGTCCTCGGCGATGCGGTCGAGTTGTTCGAGCACCTGGGCGTTGTCCAGGGACGGGCCGCCCGGGCGGAAGACGACGTTCGTGACGCCGATGTCGAGGAAGCTGCCGATGTCGTCCAGGACCTGTTCGGTGCTCCCGGTCAGCGGGACGCGGTCGGTACGGTCGTCGTTGCGGTCGCCGATCGTGCCCCAGAATCCGCTGTAGGACAGGGTCGGCATGGGCCGTTGGTACTGCTCGGCGAGTTCGCGCAGCGCAGGCACCTTCGTCGCGTAGTCGTCGGGTGTGATCATGAAGGGGTGCCAGCCCTGGCCGTATCGCGCGGCCCGGCGTAGGGCGGCGTTGCCGTTGCCGCCGATCCACAGCGGGGGGTGGGGGCGCTGGCGCGGCTTGGGCAGCAGGTCCGGCTCGTCGAGGGTGTAGTGCGTGCCGTGGAAGACGGAGGGGCCGTCGTTCCAGATGTGCTGCCACACCTGGAGGTATTCGTCGGTAATGGCGCCGCGGTGGACGAAGTCCGCGCCGAGCGCGGTGAACTCGTCCTCGTCGCCGCCCGGGGCGACTCCGACGATCAGACGGCCACCGGAGACGATGTCCAGGGTGGCGAGTGCCTTCGCCGCGGCGACGGGATTGCGGTAGGGAACCACCAGTACGTCGGTGCCGAGCGTCATGCTGGGTGTGGCCGAGGCCAGGCCGGCCAGGAGCGTGGGGGCGTCGTACCAGGTTCGTGAGTCCTGCGCGCCCTTGACCAGGTGGTCCGACAGCCAGAGCCCGTCGAAACCGAGCTTCTCGGCCTTGTCTGCAAAGGCGGTGACCGTCTCGTAGGCCAGCTGGTGATCGAAGAAGGGAATCGTCACCCCGAAAGTGACCTCACGTCGCGTGGACACGCATGACTCCTTGGCTTGTCTTCGATGGCCTCTGATATGCCCTGCTTGGGTTCAATCTCAGCCTATGCAGGTGTGATTGTCGGCCGGTCGCGTGAAACGGCCATTCCGTGGTGGATCGTTTCAGCGCCTCAGTCACGTTTCGGGGTGATGAAGTCCGAGCAGCGCTGAGGGGGTGTGCTGCGACTGCCCTTTCCGGTGAGGATCACGGGGTGTTCGGTGAGGTCGGAGGTGCGGACGGCTTCGGCGCTCCATGCCGTGCAGACGATCTGGCCGATGGCGTTGCCGTGCAGCGCGGCCACGTTCAGGGGCAGGGTGATGGTGAGTGTGCCGTCCGTCTCCGAGACGGTGACCCGGGGTGGGAGGGAGCCCGGTACCGGCAGATCGGTGCCGAGGAGGTCGGCTGTAGCGGCGTCCGTGGGGCCGGTGAGGAGTCGCTTGAGCATGTGCTTGGTCAGCTGGGCCAGGGGGACGGGGACGGGCTGCTTCGCGGTGCTCAGGAGCGCTGCCGGGTCGTCGTGGGCGAGCAGGTGGTCGTCCTGGGTGACCCAGTAGAGGCGCGGGCGGGCGGTGACGCTGGCGGCCGGGGTGCCGGCCGGCTGGGGGGCGGTGGTGCTGATGGCGCAGCCGGTGACGAGGAGCGGCATCAGCAGGTACAGGGCTGTGCGGGTGGGTTTCACGGTCGGGGCGGGTTTCTGGGGAGGCGGACGGTGAAGACGGCTCCGCCTCGCGGGTGGTTGGCCGCGGTCAGGGTGCCTTGGTGGAGGTGGGTGTTCTCCAGGGCGAGGGCGAGTCCGAGGCCGCTTCCGGTGGTGCGGGCGCGGGCGGAGTCGGCTTTGTAGAAGCGGTCGAAGAGATGGGGAAGGGCGTCCTCGGGTATGCCGGTGCCCTGGTCGCGGACCTCGATAGTCAGGGTGTCCGGGTCGCTGGTCAGGGTGAGGGTGACGGGCCCGGCGCCGTGGCGCAGGGCGTTGCCGACGAGGTTGGTGACAATGACGTCGAGCCGTCGCGGATCGAGGGGACACCGGAGTTTGTCGGGCAGTTCGGTCTGCACATGGTGGTGCCAGCCGCGGTTGTGGAGGGTGGCCTCGATGTGACGGCCCACGTCGATGTCCTGTGCGCGCAGGTGGGCGGCGCCGGCGTCGAAGCGGGAGATCTCCATGAGGTCCTCGGTGAGGCGCACCAAGCGGCGGGTCTCGGCGCTGACGAGCTGCGCGGCGGTGGCGGCGTCGCCGTGCAGGTGGGGGGCCTCCTCGTCGAGCACGTCGGTGACCGATGCCATGACCGAGAGCGGGGTCCGCAGTTCGTGGGAGACGTCGGCGGCGAAGCGGCGTGCCCTGGCCTCCATCGCGTGGAGATCGTTCATGGCGTGTTCGAGTTCGCGGGCAGTGTGGTTGAAGGTGCGTGCCAGGTCGGCGAGTTCGTCGTGGCCGCGGACGGGGACGGTGGTGTCGAGTTCGCCTTGTGCGAGGGCACGGGCGGCGGTGCCGAGGTGGTGTACGGGGCGCAGGATCCCGCGTGCGCTGAGCAGGGCCAGGAGGAGGGTGAGGAGGGCGACGGGTATGACGGCGGTCCGGGCGGCGTCCAGGACGGCGTCGGTGTCCCGCTGCTCGGGGTCCAGGGAGGCCATGAGGTAAAGGGTGGTGCGCGCCGGGGGTGCGCCGGCCGGCTGGTGGACGGTGAGCGGGACGGCGACGGCCAGCCAGGGGGTGTCCTGGTACCGGATGCGCTGTCGCAGGGTGGTGCTTCCAGTGGCTCGGGTGGCTGCCCGGCGCAGCGAGTCCGGTACGGGGGGTGCGGTGTGCGGGCCGGCGGTGGTGCGCACGTGCGGCTCGGAGGCGGAGGTCTTCTGCTCCAGCCGCACTTGCGCGGGCCGGCCGCGCGGGGTCAGGGCGGTGAGGAAGGCGTCGAGCCGGCGGGGATCGGGCGGCCAGCTGAGGTCGGCGGCATGCAGCTCGGCCTGAAGCTGGAAGTCGGCCGTGAGGCTGTTCTGGGCGCGTTCGACGATGCTTTCGCGGGTCTGGCGGTAGGTGAGTGCGGCGGTGGCCGCCGTGCTGAAGACGGCCAGTGCGGCGAACGTGGACAGCAGGCGGATGCGGAGCCCGCCGGGGCGCGGCAGCCGGGCCGCCCATCGGGGTCGCGTGCTCACAGCGGGCCGAAGCGGTAGCCGAAGCCCCGTACGGTCTGAACGTAGCGCGGGCTTCCGGGAGCGTCCTCGATCTTCTGGCGCAGGCGCTGCACTCCGGCGACCACGAGGTGGGGCTCGGCCATCCGGTCCAGGCCCCAGACGTGTTCGAGGAGCTGTTCACGGGTGAGGACCCGGCCCGGTTCGGCGCTGAGGGTGAGCAGGAGGCGCAGCTCTGTGGGGGGAAGCTCCAGCGGACGTCCGTCCTTGTGGACGAGCAGCCCCGCACGATCGATCATCAGGTCACCGTGGCTCTCGGTCACCGGTGTGGCGGCCGTGCTCGGATGTTCGGTCGCCGTGCTGCGGCGCAGGACGGTGCGTATGCGGGTCTCCAGCACGCGCGGCTGGACGGGTTTGGCCACGTAGTCGTCGGCACCCGACTCCAGCCCGGTGATCACGTCGATGTCCTCGCCCCGCGCGGTCAGCATCACGATCGGCACGGACGAGCGCTCCCGGATGCGGCGGCAGGTGGTGAATCCGTCGATCCCCGGCAGCATGACGTCGAGAACGACCACGTCGGCCGGGGTACGCGCCAGCTCCGTCAGCCCCTGCTCACCGCTCTCGCAGGCACTGACCTCGTGGCCGAGACGGCGCAGGGCGAGGTGGAGACCGGTGCGCAGGGCAGGGTCGTCCTCGATCAGGAGTACACGGGGCATGCGGTTCATTATGAGCGGCGCGGCCGAAGGATCCGGCCCCCTATCGGGGCATTAGGGACATGCCGAAGGTCCCTTCCGAGGGTTGTTACACGCTCATGAGGTCGCCGTGAGGGGGGCATGAGGTGGCGTTGCGAGGGTCGGCGCATGAAGATCGCAAAGCTTGCCGTGCTGTGCGCGGTCCCCCTCATCGTCCTTACCGCGGGCTGCTCGGGCAGCAGCCCGGACGGCGGGAAGGCCGAAGTCGCCTCCGCTGAAAGTGCGGCCCCGGGCAAGCCCGCCGACGGCGATGAAGCCGGGAAGGACACGGGAAAGGATGCTGGCGGCGGTAAGGACCTGACGGCGGACGAGGCACTGGTGAAGTACGTGGAGTGCTTGCGCTCCAACGGGATCAACATGAGTGACCCCAAGCCCGGTCAGGGAATTCCCGAGTATCCCGACGACCCGAGCGTGCTGAGCGACGGTCGCCCCACCGCGAAGGCGGAGAAGGCGGAGGCCGCCTGCAAGCCGCTCAACCTGGCGTGGCAGAAGAAGTTCGCGGCCGAGCGGCCCGGCAACGAAGAGGAGAGCCAGGCCAAGACGCTCGCCTACGCGAAGTGCCTGCGTTCCAAGGGTGTCAAGGTCTCCGACCCTCGCCCGGGCCAGCCTCTGTTCGAGGACGCCGGTGCGGCCATGGAGTCGCCCGAGTTCAAGAAGGCCGACCCCCTGTGCCGCCAGGAGGTGTACGGGCAGTGAAGGCCCCGGGCAAGCGCAAGCGACTGATCGCGGTCGCCGCGTTGGTGGTCGCCACCGCGGCCGTGGGTGCTGTCGTGGTCAGCGGGGGCCCGGGCGGGGACGACCGCCCGTCCGCCTCGGCCGCTCACGACACCCGGCCGACCGGCGAGGTGACCCGCACCGATCTCACGCAGAAGGGCGGCTTCGAGGGGCTCCTCGGCTACGCCGGCAGCAAGGACCTCAAGACCGCGGCGGCCGGCACGCTGACCGCCCCGCCACCACCGGCGGACAGCCTCGTCTCCCGGGGGGAGGTCCTGTACGAGATCGACCGGGTCCCCACGGTGCTGCTGTACGGGCAGGTGCCCATGTACCGCGACCTGAAGAAGGGTGACGAGGGCATCGACGTGACCCAGGTCCAGCAAAACCTGCGCGCCCTCGGATACGTGGGCGTGCCGAGCACCGGGGGCCGGTTCGACGCGGGCACCGAGGCGGCCGTCAAACGGTGGCAGAAGAACAGCAAGGCCCGGGTCACCGGAAGCCTCAAGCTCTCCCAGGTGGTGTTCCTGCCCTCGGCCGTACGCGTCGCACAGGCCAAGGCCGCCGTCGGCGACCGCCTCGCGGCCGACGCTCCAGTGCTGGTCCTCAGCTCACGCGTCCGGCAGGTCACCGCCGAGGTCGACGCCGCCACCCGGGAACTCCTTAAGAAGGACGCCAAGGTCACGGTGACCTTGGCCGACGGGAAGAGCGCCGAGGGCACGATCAGCAGCCTCACCGCCACCCCGGCCACGGCCCAGTCGCCCGGATCCGGATCCGGATCGGGTGGAGGCTCAGCCGGTTCCCAGGCCGACCGCGGCCAGGCACAGGTCACGATCACGGTGCCGGACCTGTCCGGAGACGATCAGGCCCGTGTGACGGTGAGCTTCGTGCGCGAAGCGGCCCGCGGCGCCCTGACCGTCCCGGTCGAAGCACTGCTCGCACTACGGGAGGGCGGGCACGGCGTACAGATATCCGAGGACGGCGCCCTACGGACGGTCGCGGTCGAAACCGGGATGTACGCCGAGGGCCGGGTGCAGGTCACCTCGGACGCCCTCCAGGAGGGCATGAAGGTAGCGGTGCCCGCGAAATGAACACCCTGACACCCGTGACACCCGCTGCTCCCGAGCCGCCGGCCTCCACGGCGGACGCCGTCGTGGAACTGCACCAGGTCGGCAAGACCTACCCGGGCGGCGTGACCGCGCTCGACGGGGTGGACCTGCGCATCGACCGGGGGGAGCTGGCCGCGGTGGTCGGCCCTTCAGGTTCGGGCAAGTCCACGCTGCTGCACATCGTCGGCACCCTGGACCGGGCCACCAGCGGCACCGTACGGGTCGCCGGACACGACGTGTCCCACCTCACCGACCCGCAACTGTCCGCCCTGCGCGCCCGCCACATCGGCTTCGTCTTCCAGCAGTTCCACCTCGCCCGCGGCACCAGCGCCCTGGACAACGTCGCCGACGGCCTGCTCTACGCCGGCCTCCCCCGCACCGAGCGCCGCGAGCGCGCCCGCACCGCCCTGGAACGGGTGGGCCTCGGCCACCGGACCGGCCACCGCTCCCACGAACTGTCGGGCGGCGAACGCCAACGCGTCGCTGTCGCCCGAGCGGTCGTGGGAGAGCCCGACCTGATCCTGGCCGACGAACCCACCGGCAACCTCGACACCGCCTCCGGCGAAGCAGTGCTCTCACTCCTGCGGGAACTGCACGCGGCCGGATCGACGATCGTCATCATCACCCACGACAACGACCTCGCCGCAGCCGTCCCCCGCCAAATACGGGTCCGCGACGGCCTGATCGCCACCGGGCAGGAGCCGCGCCGATGAACCAGCATGACGACGACGCCGGCCCGCCGCCCGGACAAGACAGCCGACCGGTCCAAGCCTCCGTGCCGGTGACGCAGCCGGAGCAGGCGACAGGGCCCGGTCCGGACGCACGGCCGCGGCCGAGAGGCGGCCGCAAGGGGCTGGCCACCCTGCGGCCGGCCCGCCTGAGCCCCCGCGACACCCTGCGCGTAGGCGCCACAGGGCTGCGTACCCGACCCCTGCGAGTGGTCCTGTCCGTACTGGGCATCGCCATCGGCATCGCCACCATGGTCGCCGTCGTCGGCGTATCCAGCTCCAGCAGAGCCGACCTGATGGCCACACTCGACCGCCTCGGCACAGGGCTACTCACCGTCCAGCCCGGCCAGTCCCTGGACGGCAACCCCGTCAAGCTCCCGGCCGATGCCCCCGGCATGATCGACCGCATCGGACCCGTCGACGCGGTCGCGGCGACCGCGTCGCTCGGTGCGACGGTGCGCCGCACCGAGAAGATCCCCGCGGAGGAGAGCGGCGGCATCGGCGTCCTGGCCACCGACACCGGCCTCCCAGAAACCCTCGGGGTGAAGCCCGCCTCGGGCACCTGGTTCACCGGCGCCACCAGCCAGTTCCCCACCACCGTGCTCGGCGCCAAGACAGCGGCCCACCTGGGTGCCGGCCCCGGATCGCTCGTCTGGATCGGCGAGCGCTGGTTCACCGTCCTGGGCGTCCTCGAACCGGTCGAACTCGTACCCGAGATCGACCGCTCGGCACTGATCGGCTGGGAAGCCGCCGCCACGTACCTGAACTTCGACGGCCATCCCACGGTCATCTACGAGCGTTCTGCCAACACCGCCGTCGACGCCGTACGCGACGTACTGCCCCGGACCGCCAACCCCGAACACCCCGAACACGTCAAGATCAGCCGCCCCTCCGACGCCCTGGCCGCACAAGCCGCCACCGACAAGGGCCTGACCTCACTCATGCTCGGCCTGGGCGCCGTCGCCCTGCTCGTCGGCGGAGTCGGCATCGCCAACACCATGGTCGTCACCGTCCTCGAACGCCGCCAGGAGATCGGCCTGCGCCGCTCCATCGGCGCCACCCGCGGACAGATCCGACTCCAGTTCCTCACCGAAGCCCTACTTCTCTCCGCACTCGGCGGCACCGCCGGAGCCCTCCTCGGCGCCGCAGGCACGGCGGCCTTCGCAACAGCCCAGGGCTGGACCGTCGTCGTCCCGCCCTGGTCGATCGCCACCGGACTCGCCGCGACCCTCGCCATAGGCGCCGCCGCCGGCCTCTACCCCGCGGTCCGCGCCGCACGCCTCTCACCCACCGAAGCCCTCAACACCAACACATGACCCCAAGCCATCACGGCCGAGGCAACCCCGGGCTACGGCTGGGAGCCCTGCCCGCCAACCTGCCGGTCTCCCGTGCTGCCCCCTGATGGCGGGAGCGGCGCCCGGGAAGAACTCCGCATCGCGATCGTGACCTGGATCGAACGGACCTACCACCGACGCCGCAGACAAACCGCCCTCGGCCGACTGACCCCCGTCGAATACGAAACCGTCATGAGCACACCGGCTCTTCAGGCCGCGTGACTGAACCTGTCACCCAACGCTGCATCAGACCCATCAGTGCGAGAGACAGGAGGGATCCTCCAGGCGGGCGGCCGCGCGGCCCTCTACCTGGATCTTGGTCAGGATACGAGCCGCTCTGGGTTACAAGTACCTCCGCCCTGTACGTCCTGCCCGCCACCGTCACCGCGACGGCCGCCGACGACGCCCTGGACGCCACCTGGCACCCGGCCGCGTCGCTGGCCGCTCTGGAAGCCGCCATCGCCGACGCCGACCGAACCCTCTACGCCGCCCACCGCCCCCTGTGCTCCCCGCTGCCCGGTCACTTCTCTGAACTACGGACGGGCGCGACGGTAACGGCCGTTCCGGGCTTCTCCTATCGGGGGGGGCGGCTGTGGGGACAACCGCGTCCCGGATGGTGCCCACCACAAGGCCGGGTACCCGGTCGAGGTGCTCGCCCTGGCGGTCCGCGCGGCCGACAGCCGGCAGGCGACCGCCCTGCGCTACGCAGAGTCCCAGCAGCTCGGTCTCTCCGCCCGGTTCACTGCCGCCGACCGGCACGACATCTGCTTCGCCGCCGTACCCGAGGTCGCGGCCACCGCCGCGGCTCACCCGGCGGTGGCCGCGGTCACCAGAATCCGCCGGAACTCGCCGCGCGGGTTCAAAAGTGCTCCAGGTGTGGTGAGGATGGCTCGGCAGACAGACATCAGGGGGGTATGGATGGACAGTTCGGAGCTGGCGGCCGTGGCCGTCACGAGCCTGTTGACAGCTCTGGCCGGCGCCTCGGCGGCGGCGGTCGTCGATGGTGGGGGTACGGCGCTGGCCGCGCTGGTCCGCGGCGGGCTGGCCCGGAGTCCGCGGGGGCAGGCGGCACTGACGGCGCTCGAAGCCGACCCCGGGGATACAGGCGCGCGCACTGAGGCCGAGACGGTTCTCGCCGGGGAGATCGCCACCGACCCCGACCTGCGCACTCAGATCAGCACGCAGGTGGACGCCTCGAACCGGTCCTACCGCGACGCGGTGGTGATCACGGGCAGTCGGGTCTCGCGCAGTCACATCTCCCTGGGCCCGCTCACCGTCAACAACACCGCCGGCGGCCGCGTCCTGGCCGGTGTGGTCGTCGTGCTGGCCGTCGCCGTGCTGGTGCTGGCGCTCTACGGAGTCCGCCAGCTGGTGGTGGGGGACTCCGGCTCTGCGGGAAGCGATCCCTTCTCGCGGGAACCTGGGCGCACCAGCGTCGATGGGGATGGGTCTGTCCTGACGGACGAAGAGATCACTCTGGCCCTGCCCCAGCCGGAGGCCTTCCCCCGGAACTGGGTCGTCATGGACGACAGCGGTACCCACACCAGGCCGGACGGGTGTCGCGCTCACGGTGTCGAGTACGAAGTGGACGGAGGTGTAGAGGGCAAACTCTGGAAAGCCGCCACCTTTATCCTCTACGCCTGCCCGTCGGAAGCAGCAGCCCGCGCCGCAGGCCCCGGGCTGGAGGAGTGGAGAAGCTTTGATGGGCAAGGCAACACTCCCACGAAGCTGGAAAAGATGAAGCTTGGCGACGAGAGCACTGCCCTGGCCTACGCCGATTCCTCCTTGCGGACCATCGTCATCACCATCCGCGAGGGCAACACCATCGTGCGGCTCACCTACGAGAACTTGAGCGACTCCAAGGCTGATGAGAACGAGGCGGTCAGCAGGGCCCGCATGGCCCATGACCGGCTGAAATCAGTCCAGGAGGGCACTCTGAGGTCCTAGCACGGTGAAGCCCTGGACTGAACGGTCCGGGGCTTCGCTACATCCTCGAGTCAGCGGTCGCTGGGGGCGAGCAGGCTGGTGACCTCGGCGAGGGCGGCCGCACGGACTTGTGCCACGACTTCGCCATGAACAACCCCGCCCCATGTGGTCCGGCGCGATCTCCTTCGGTCTAGTCACCATTTTGATCAAGGTCTACCCGGCGACGGAGTCCCACGCGGTGGCCTTCCGCCAGGTCCATCTCGCGGACGGGGGCCGGATCCGGTATCGGAAGACCTGCGAGCTGGACGGCCAGGTCCTGGAGGCGGGAGAGATCGGCCGGGGCTACGAGACCGCGACCGGCACCCTGCTCCCGGTGACGGACCAGGACCTGGACGGGCTGCCGCTGCCGACGGCGAAGGCGATCGAGATCGTCGGGTTCGTGCCGGCGGCGAGCATCGACCCGATCCAGATCGGCGCCTCCTACTACCTGGCCGCCGAAGGCGTCGCGGCCAAGCCGTACGAGCTCTTGCGCCAGGCGTTGGAGCGCAGCAGCAGGGTGGCGGTGGCGAAGTTCGCGATGCGTGACCGCGAGCGCCTGGGCCTCCTGCGCGTCAAGGACCGCGTGATCATGCTGCACTCGCTGCGCTGGCCGGACGAGATCCGCTCACCGGAGCAGGTCCCGGTCCCGGAGGTGGAGGTCACCGACGCCGAGGTCGACGCCGCCGTCGCCCTCGCCGAATCCCTCACCGGCACCGACCTCAGCGGCCTCCGGGACGAGTACCGGGCCGCCCTCGAAGCCGTCATCGAAGCCAAACAGACCGGAGACCGGCCACACCCCGCCGAGCCGACTGAGCCGCCGTCGGCGGAGGTCGTGGACCTGATGGCGATGCTGGAGAAGTCGGTCAGGGGCGCGATGGCTGGCCGGGGCGAGGACGCCACCGTCCACTCCCTGCCCGATACGGCCGACCCCGCGGCCAAGCCCCGCAAGGCCGCCGCGAAGAAGGCCCCGGCGAAGAAGACCACCGCCAGGAAGACCACGGCCTCACGCAAGCCCCGCACAGCCTGACCGGCCGGGCCGGGTCCTCGTGGGCACAGCCGGAACGTGCCAGGTCCCGGTGCGGGGCCCGGCCGTGCCCTCACCGGCCGGCCGGGCCCCGCGTGCGTGGGACCTCGTAGTGCCCTCCCACCGTGGCACGCCGAACCACACCCTGCTCCGCAGGAGTCAACGCCGTAGGCCAGAGGGGTGGCCGGCCGGAAGGCGCGGCGCCCGTGGGGGCGGACATGGCCGGTGCCTCGACCCTGGGGGGAGGTGGGTCGGGGCACCGGCCATGGCTGCGGCTGTGGGGCCGCGGGCAGGGGGTCAGTGGCGGAAGGTGTCCTTGACGTCTTCCTTGGCCTGCCGGGCCTTGCCCTTGGCCTGGTCGGCCTGGCCGTCGGCGGTCATGCGCTCGTTGCCGACGGCGCGGCCGAGGGCTTCCTTGGCCTTGCCCTTGACCTGCTCGGCCTGTGCCTTGGTCTTCTGCGTGCCCGACATCGGGACCTCCTCGTGGTGTTACCGGATTGGTCGTGACCCCCTCCTGCTCGCGATCACGACGGGCAAACCCTCCGGCCTCCCCGACCTGCCTCCCGGAGCCGAACAGTCCCCTGGCCAGGCGCTATCCGCGCATCCCGACAGCACCCGGCCTCGGCTGTAGGTGAGGATGAGGGGCGCTGGTCACGGTGCCGGAACAGGGGGAGACGGATGGGCATCATCGGCGACAGCCTTGACCGGGCCGGGCAGCAGGCGTTCACCCGCCCGATCCCGAAATCCGCCGGCGCCCGGATGCGCTACCTGGTCAAGCAGCACGCCGGCTCGACCCGGCAGGTGGCGCAGCTGCTCGGGATCTCGCAGCGGACGGTGGAGCGGTATGTGAAGGACCAGATCCGCACCCCGAAGCCGGAGCTGGGGGAGCGGATGGAGCGGGAGGTCCGCCGCCGGTGGCAGCCCCACGTCCGCAGGCGGCCCGGCAGCGGGCGGCCGGGCAGTCCGGGTTGGTGGTCGAGACCCGGGCGCGTTTCGGGTTCACGGCGGCGCCGGGGTCGACGGACGACGGGCGGATGCGGCGGATCACCCAGCACCTGCCGCCGGAGCACGCGGATCGGCTGCTATCCGCCCAGGACGCCGGCGCCTCGGAGGCGGAGCTCCAGCGGTTCGCCGCCGAGGGCCTGCAGGACGTCTACTTCCGCGACGGCGGCCGCCGCGCGGAGGACCTGGTGGTGGAGTTCACCGACATCGACTACCTGGAGATCGGCCTCTGACGGCCGGCCTCCTGGGGGGAAACTGAGGGGGAAGCTGGGGGGGAAACTGAGGGGGAACCTGGAGGGGAAGCTGAGGGGGAAGCGACTTCGGCGAGCGGTCGGCATCGTCCCTGCTCAGACCACCTTTCCGGGCCGGTGAGTTTCCAGACTTATAGGTAGGAGGGGGTAGAGGGGTGGGCTTGCGGTCGTTGCATGGGGCTGGGGTTCGGCCGGGTCGGTAGGGCGGGCGGGTTCACCCGGTCCGGGGGCGTGGAGGCCGTGCGGCGCTGGCGTCGGAGGTGGGGGGGCGCTACGGTCGGTCTCGTGTCGGTTTCGGGTGTGGTTCCGGATGTTGCGCCGCTGTGTGCGATCCCGTGGGGGGTCTGTCCCGATCACGGTCCCACTCTGGGTACCGGTGGTGGGAGGAGCTGGTGTTGTTTTCCCGGGTGTGGTCGGCGGTGGTCGTATGACCGGCTGGATCAGCCGTGTGCGGAGCTGATGACGCACCGGGTCACGGATACGGCGGGCGGTGTGATCACGGCGTGCGCGGTGC